>JAGAMG010000028.1 GCA_017624835.1 Lachnospiraceae bacterium | reverse complement strand
TAGCTACCAAGTGTCTCTGCACATTTACGCCGGTTCCACATTGGTCAGTAGAACCAATCATAATCTTTTTCTTACCTGTACGCATTTCCTTAAAGAGTGTTTCCCTATGTGCATCGGTTTTGGCATCATGGACAAAGGCAATCTCCTCTGCCGGAATCCCCTTTTTCACAAGCTCCGTCTTGATATAGTTATACACATCAAAGGTACGCTCACCCTGCTTAAAGAGTTCTTCCCAATCCTCGCTCCATGTAGCTTTCGGTGTACCAATGTCTGAAAAAACAAGCTGGCAGCCAATTTTTCCATCTACATTGTTCTGGAAATATTCGGCTGCCACATTTTCTACCACTTTATTCAGTTTGCTGCTCAGATTGTTTGGTTTTTATATCGGCAAGCTTGCAGATACACACAACGCCCCCCATCCCACTCTCTCATTAGGATACCTCATTTCCCCTCTCAGAGGTCTCGCTCCTCTCCGCAAATACGCCTTCACCTTCTCCCCATACAAAAAAGCATCATTCCCTCTTACAATCCCCCACTCCATCAAAAGCGCCGCACTTCCTGTCACTATCGGTGTGGCAAAGGAGGTTCCGGTAACGGAGCTATATCCCCCAAAGGTATCAGGGGCAAGGACATCCACACCGGACGCCACCAAATCAGGCTTGGTCAAGCCTGAGGGCACCACGCCAATAGTTCTTTCTCCGTCCGCATATCCCCGTCCGGAAAAATCAGCATAGGAATCATAAATAAAATTATATGCACCTACCGTAATTACTTTATTTGCTGTGGAAGGCACGGTTAGTGTTACCTGTGGCGTAGGGCGGAAAAATCTGGTATTGGCATTTCTAACGGTGCTACCGGGTAAATAAAAATAATACCTTCCGGTTACAATGGATATAGGCTCTATACGGATGCTCCAAACACCACTGTTGATATAGGGTCTTCCCACCGGAATCATATCCAGATAAATCTCCTGGGCTACCGCATAGGGACGGGGTTCTCCCATATACACAAGAATTTCCGTCTGTTCCAATTGCAAAGTATATTTTCCGCTTTCTACCGCAAAGGGCAATTCCGTCTCCTGTCCTCCGGGAGAACGAAGAAAAATCCGATAGCTGTCACTATAATTTTTCCACAATTGAATATTTAAAGTACGCTCATACTCCGCCACTGCCAGCTCAATCGCATTGCTTTCCCGTACATCCCCTGCCACATGTCCGCCGGAGTCCCCCTCATTTCCGCTTCCCACACAAATAACCGTCCTGCCAATTTCTGCCGCATTATCCAGAAAACGCTCCAAAAGGGAACTACCGTCATGGGAACCATAATTATTGCCAAAGCTTAGATTTATAGCAAGAGGCATCTGCATCTCATTAGCTTTGATTAATGCATAAGTAACCGCCCGCATAATTTCCGTGGTTCTGGGGAATCCCAATTCTCCGGGTACTCCCAGCTTTACAATCAATAGCTCCGCTCTTGGTGCCGCTCCGATATATCCTCTCTCCTCATCAAAACCTGCCGCAATCCCTGCCACCGCTGTACCATGCCCACTCACATCCCGACTAGGCAGTAAGGAAAATCGCTCCTGCTCCGTAGGTGCAGCAAGTGCCGCATTAATCTGCTGCTCATTAAATTCCACTCCTATGGCAAACCCCTCAGGTGGGCGCCGCAACAATTTACTCCCCCCTTGCTCTGCCACCTCATCCGACGCCCCCGAACTTCCCGGCTCCTCCTGCTGCAAGGTCTGATCCCACAAATACCGTATCCTGGTGTCCCCATTTTCTTTCCGAAAGTCCTGCCTGGTCCAATCGATACCGGAGTCCAATACAGCCAAAAGAACACCTTCTCCGCTTAGAAAAGGTGCTCTCATTGTTACTGGTGGAAAGCAGCGGTCAGAAGCAGGTCCTACCTGCTCATAAAAGAACCGCTTGGGCTTTTCCACATATTCAATTTGCTCTAAATCAGCCACTGCATCCACAAGATTCTCGGGTACCGTCAAAATGGCATAGCCTGCAATCAGGTATTCCACCACCACTCCCATGGCTTCCAAAGCTGCCAGACTTCCATTGTATTTTACAATCAATTCCCATGTCCGGGTGGCATCATCAAAGCCCACATTCAGGGTTTCTGTTTGCTCTCTGACTTCCTCTGTGGTTTCCAATGCAAGGTTTAAGATATCTTCAAATTTTTGATTCATTCTAATTGCTTTCCATTGCTTTTATTCTATGTATATCTATCCTGCAATCTTGTTATGCAATTTATTATGATACCTGCTTATTTCCCAATCAACCCGTCCACATGCAAAATATGATTTACCAGCCAATCAGTAAGGAACTTCAGAATTTCTGCAATCTGCTCGTCCTGCCCCTGCACTTCTCCCAAATGCTCCAAATCCAGCTCATCCAGCTTATCAATAAATTGCTGATGCTGCACCTTTTGGGTGAAGAGGCGCTTATATTGGATGGATTCCATATAAGCCTCCTCATCCGCAAAATGCTTCTTGGTATATTCACGAAGTTTCCCTAAAATATCAGAAATATTATCATATTTATCTGGAGTGAATTCCTCATGCAAAAGTTCATAAGCTTCATTGGCATAAGCAAAAAGCTGTTTATGCTCCTCATCAATCAATTCAATTCCAATAAAATACTCCGGTTTCATCTCGTACATCGTTCTTTCCTCCTATCCTATTCCTGCCAAAAGACCTTCATTGCTTTGATAGCATACTCTGTGTCTTTGACACCTGCCGTCTCCACCGCGGAATGCATTGCCAGCTGGGGCAAGCCGATATCAACAGAGGCTACAGACACATGTGCTGTGGAGATATTCCCAAGAGTAGAGCCACCCAGTACGTTGGAACGGTTAGCATAGGTCTGACAGGGTACTCCTGCCTCCTGGCAGATACTTTTCATTTTTGCCGCAGAAACAGCGTCCGTGGTATACTTTTGACCACCATGATACTTAATTACAATACCGCCATTGATAAAAGGTCTGTTGGTGGGGTCTGCCTTCTCGGGATGATTGGGGTGCACTGCATGGGCATTGTCCGCAGAGATTAAAAAGCTGTCTGCAATCCACTGTAAAAGGGTACTCTTCTCTGCGCCCAAGCCTTCACTGATACGAAACAGCACATCCTCCAAAAAGGTAGAGTCCGCTCCCTGTTTGGTACCGCTACCCACTTCTTCATTATCAAATATGGCACATACATTTATATAATTGGTGGGATTGCTTTCCACAAATGCCTGAGTGGATGCATAAGCACACTGTAAATCATCCAATCTGGGAGAAAGAATAAATTCTCCGTTTGCACCGATAATTTTCCCCTTCTCCCTTGTATACAGGAATAAATCATGTCCTAATATATTCTCAGCCTTTACTCCTGCATATTTTGCAATTTTCTCTAATAACATCCCTTTATTTTTGCCCTCCTCACAGGCTGCAAACAAGGGAAGCATATCCACCTGAGGATTGTACTCCACACCCTTATTCATATCCCGGTTCATATGAATGGCTACATTGGGGATTACCAATAAATCTTCGTCTATATTAACCAAACCGGTAACGATATTTTTGCCATCCTTTACCGCAATTCTTCCTGCCACGGACAGGCTTCTGTCCATCCAGGTAGAAAGAATCATGCCACCATACTTTTCTGTATTGAGCTTTACATACTTTTCTTCCACTGCCATCTCAGGGGCTTCCTTCACCTTAAATGCAGGGGAATCGGAATGGGATGCTATCATATGAAAACCTTTGATTACCTCCACACCATTCTTTTTGGAAGCTGCCGGAATATTAACTGCAATGATGGAAGAATCGTTTCTTGTTACATAGTATTTCCCCCCAAGAGAAACTTCCCAGCTTTCTTTTTCCTGTAACTCCTGATAGCCCGCTTCTTCCAGCATGGTCTTTACATTTTCCACCGCATGAAAGCAGGTGGGACTTTTCTCAATAAACTCCAGCATTGCTTTGCTGGTTTTGCGATATTCTTTCATGATGCCACCTCGTATTTCACTGCTTATTTATAGATAATAGTCTTTGCCATTTCCTCTGCTTTATCCGCTCCACAGAAAACTTCTGCAATAGCAAGTCCAAAGGGAATGGAGGTGCCCATCCCACGGGAGGTAATCACGTTTCCTGATACCTCTACAGGACCGTTGGTTACCTCCGCACCCTCTAAATGGCTTTCAAAGCTAGGATAGCAGCATGCCTTTTTGCCCTTTAAAATGCCTCTGTGACCAAAGATACTGGGGGCTGCACAAATTGCCGCAATATATTTGCCTGCTGCATAAAAAGCATCCACCTGTGCCATCAAGCCCTGATGTGCCTCAAGCCCCTTGGTACCACCGCCACCACCGGGAAGTACAAGCATATCGTATTCCTCAAAATTCACCTGAGAAAAGGTCTTGTCCATTCCCACCATAATGCCGTGAGCACCCTCAACCTGCATTTCCTCAGTAATGGATACCATGTCAATGGTAAGATTGCATCTGCGGCAAATATCCACTACGGATAATGCCTCTATTTCTTCATATCCCTTTGCAAAAAAGATTGCTATTTTGTTCATGTTATTTTCCTCCGAAATTATGATGGGCGCTTGTTTTTCTTGCGCTACTCTCAGTATACACATTCGTGCAAATTATTTCAATTAATTACTGCTATTTTGCGCGAAATATGATATACTCTTATTATAGAAAAAAACAGCAAGAGCATGAAGTAATTTTTTTAACTCTTGACGTTAAAATACAACATTTAAAAACGAGGAATACCATGGAAATTGAACGTAAATTTACAATAAAAACTCTTCCTGAAAATCTGCAGGACTATCCCTTTCTTCATATTGAACAGGCATATCTGAATGTAAATCCTGTAGTTCGCGTCCGCAAAGAGGATAATGAATATTATATGACCTATAAGGGTAGCGGTATGATGGCAAGAGCAGAAAGCAATCTCCCTTTAAATGAGGAAGCCTACTACCATCTGCGTGAAAAAGCTGACGGCAATATTATTTCCAAGAAAAGATATCTGATTCCCCTAAAGCATCCCGGATTTAAAGAGGGATTCCCTACCCCACCGGCAGATTATTCTCTCACCATCGAGTTGGATGTCTTTGATCCTCCTTTTGCACCACTTATTATGGCAGAAGTAGAGTTTGGCAGTAAGGAAGCGGCGGAAGCCTTCTTACCCCCCGATTGGTTTGATGAGGAAGTAACCTATTGTAAGGAATATCACAATTCCTATATGGCATTGAATCCGGTTCCCGGAGTTCCTTCACGGCAAAGCTAATATGCAAATCTTCATATAATTTATCTCTTGCATAAAAAGACAAAATAAAAGGAAGGTCATCACAGCCTTCCTTTCATTTTGTCTTTTTATGAATTACTTATTTTTTTCTTACCAAATGTGCCGGCAGTCCATCCACATAAACAGGTAACAGTTCTCCTTTTATCAAAGGTCTTACATATTGTAAAAATTCTTCAGTTAACCCTCTGCCGTCCTCCGTAATCCATTCCAAAGGAACTGTTTTTTCTCCGTTTGCAATGTGGTGAATATCAAAGGTTTTCATGGTGCATAGATAGGGCTGTTCCTGAATTCTCTTCATGACTACCATTACACCGGTTTCGCCCCCTGCTGCTGCCATAACACCTGCATAACCGGCTTCCATTGCCTCTTCGATATCCGTTAGGGATGCCAAATGGCTTGCTGCGCGCTGCAGGGTAGAAAGCTCAATGGCTCTGGTCTTATAGCCCGTTCGCTCTGCCACTATACCTGCCAGAGTCAAAGCACAGCCGCTGAGCTGTTTATGTCCAAATACATCTACACTGTCTGCACCGCCTCCCAGCTCACACACAAATCGTCCGTCAGGTAAACGAATCCCTTCGGAAAGGGCAATGACTACCGTATTTTTCTTTTCTCCCACACTCTTTACAAATTCCACAAATTTATCAATATCAAATACCCGCTCCGGCAAATAAACAGCATCAGCACCATCACAATCCTGCCCTTTGGCAAGTGCCGCTGCCGCTGCCAGCCAGCCTGCATGTCTTCCCATAATTTCCACTAACAGTACTGTTGGCTTGGTTAACCCTGTAGATTGTACATCTCTGATAACCTCTTTTAAAGAGGTAGCTATATACTTTGCCGCGGAACCATAGCCGGGACAATGGTCCGTAACCGGCAAATCATTATCCACTGTTTTAGGGATTCCCACAAAACGCTGGAGCTTTCCATGAGCAGCTGCATAATCGGAAAGCATTTTTACCGTATCCATGGAATCATTTCCACCAATGTAAAAAAAGGCTTCGATTTCAAATTCCTCCATTACCGCAAAAATCTGCTCATAGACTGCTTCATTTCCTTCCACAGCAGGAAGCTTGTAACGACAGGTTCCTAAAAAAGAGGATGGCGTACGTTTTAAGAGTTCAATTCCCATGCCGGTTTCCAGATAATCCTCCAAGGCAATGAGATTTTTTTCCAAAAACCCCTGAATGCCATGTACCATACCATAAACCTTTTTGACTCCCATATCCTTTGCTGCCCGATATACTCCTGCCACCGAAGCGTTGATTACAGCGGTGGGACCACCGGACTGTCCTACTACAATATTACCTTTTATCTTATTCAATCTATTTTCTCCTCTTCCTCCAAATATTTCAGGAACTTTTCAACCAATTCAGGGTCAAATTGTTTTCCGGCCTCTTCTCTTAAACGCAATCTGGCGGCGGCCACCTCCATATTGGAACCTGTGGGCTTGGGGAAAATCCATCCGCTATAAGTTCCCACCATATATAATACCCGAGAATTAAACAAAATTTCTTTTCCTCGCAGTTGATTCGGATAGCCTTTTCCAAACCAGCACTCATGGGACTGCAAAATCACATCCGCTGCCGGAAAACTTTCATCATAAAGTCTTGCCAAACGATAGCCTATTTCTGTATGCTTTGCTATTTGCGCATATTCTTCCGGTGTTCGTTTTGTTTCCTTTTTTACAACTGCCTCAGCCACTCCGATAAGTCCTACATCCTGTAGTCTTGCAGCCAATTTCAAAATGCCAATATTATAATCCTCAAGTCCCAAATATTTTCCGAAACGTCCAATTCTCTCAACTGATTCCTCTACCTGCTTTTCTGAAATATACTGCTTCCGGTACAGTACCTCCATAATATCCTGATGAATATTTTGTGCACGTTTCTTTTTTATTTTGGCTTTATACATATATTCTTCCGCGGACTTTATTACCTGCGCAAGTTCCATCTCTTCCGATTCCAAAACCGCATATCCTAACGCTATGGATGGTGGTACCATGGCATCCGGAATATTGACACATGCTGCATGTACCCGTTCACAATAATCCTGTGCAATTTCTTCTCGACCTTTTGGAATCACAATTCCAAATTCATCGCCGCCACAACGACCGATAATATAATCATTACCTGCTTCTTTTTTCAGTATTGAAGCAAGCACCTTAAGTGCATTGTCACCCTCTTCATGTCCAAATACATCATTATACAGCTTCAGATTATTCATATCTCCCATAATAATCACAATGGGATATGCTTTTTTATCGATTAACTCCTTAAGCTTGCCTTCATAATAGGCTCTGGAATACAATCCTGTTAAATTATCATACTTATGATATATTTCCAGCTTTTCGTTTTCCCCTCTAAGCTCCCTTTCCAGTTCTTCATGATATGCCAATTCTTCCTTTTGCCGATAGCTTTGCAAACCGAATTCAGAAAGCTGCATTGCCATAATATGAACCATATCTAAAATGCGATCCAACTGTTCTCTGGTCTTTACCGGAACTGTTTTGACGGACTCCAGGAAAAATTCCTCATCTATTTCCAACTCTCTTGCCCGTTCCCGAAGTTCTTCCTCAGTCAGCATATCATCCTCTATCATAACCTGCCCAACCATCCAGCTGGCAAGATGCTTACCACCTATTATAATGCTGACTCCGGCATCGGTAAGTCCGGCTGAAAGACACTTAGACACAATGGGAACCTCCGACTTTCTCCCCAACACTTTATCGGAATAAGCACAATTTCTGCTTCCTATCGGTGACTTTCGCACTACGTTTAAGCAAAAAGGACAAAAATTACTTGGTTCTGTAATGGGAATTCCATCGGGAGACACAATTACCAACCCAACCTCTAATGCTAAAGACATAGCATCCGTCAGCTTTTGCATTTTGTCTAAATCAAATAAATCCTCAAATCTGTATTTATCTATATTCTTTATCATTAGCATCTCCTCGCTATATTTTAATATGAACCCATTTTCCCATCTTAAATCGAATGGATGCAAACAAAAATCTGGATATTTGATCTGCCAGGATTCCCAACCAAATACCAACCATTCCTAATCCCAAGGTAAAACCGCATAGGTAGGAAAATCCTGTTCGAATAAGAGTAACGCTGATGGTGGAAGCCATTGCCGTATAGCCGGTATCTCCTGCTCCACGCAGACACCCCATGTAAATAACCTGTGAAACTTGAAATAATACAATAAAAATTACTACCCTGATAATATCCACACCTACTGCAACTATTTCTTCCTCAACAAAGAACAATTTGTAAATTGCTTCTCCAAAGGTAAAATAAATAACTGCAAGACAAATGGAAATACACAAGCCAATTCTCCGACAAATTTTCCCATATGTCTTTGCCTTATCAGGCTGCTTTTCCCCCAGACTTCTGCCTATCAGAGCAACTGCCGCTGTCTGCATACCATCTCCAAAGGAAAAGGTCAGTCCCAATATATTCATACCAACCTGATGTGCCGCTAAAGGTGCCATCCCCATCCCCGCTGCCATCATTGCGGTGGACATAAAACCAATTCGCATCAATATTTGTTCTATAAATACAGAATACCCTACTTTGACAATATTCACAAGTGAATCTGCAACAGGCTTTATCTTTTCCTTCATAATGTAAGGAATACTTACAAAAATATCCTTTTTCATTAATGAATGTATACTCATCACACATGCCACTACCGTACCAAAGACAGTTGCCAATGCGGCACCATGAATTCCCAATGCCGGGAACCCTAAATGTCCTTGAATCAAGAGATAATTTCCAATCACATTTACCAGATTCGAAATCAGATTGGTACGCATGGCAATCTTGGTATTGCCGGCACCTCGCTGGGCTGCATTAATCGCCATGGACAGGGCATTAAAAATAATTCCACCCATAATAATTCGAAAATAAGATACCGCCATCCCATGAGTCTCTTCCGTTGAACCACAAAAGGCAATAATCTGATTGGCAAAGCCAACTGTCGCTGCACTAATTACAATTGCGGCTAAAATACAGCATACAATTGCTGTTACTAAAATCTGATTGGCTTCCTTCTTTTTCTGCTCACCACGCCTACGGGCTACCAATGCCGATATGGACACATTCATTGCAATAAATAACGCCATTCCCATAAACTTAGGCTGGGTGGTCAACCCCACTGCTGCCACTGCATTGGCTCCCATGGAGCTTACCATATAAGTATCTACAATTCCCGCCAGGGAAATAAAAAACGACTCACACACTGCCGGCCACGCCATCCTTATGGCATCTTTCACAAGAGGCATCTGTTCTTCTGTAGTTTTCATGCTGTTACCTCAGACTTTAGTTATTCTAAATTATTATTCTATAATTTCATTTTAAAAGAATCTTCGTTGGAATGCAATATAAAACAGAAAATCCGCAGGGTGCGGATTCCTCCCGTTCCTGCGGATAACGCATTAAATCTCAAAGTGTTTCATTTCCTCTTCCGTGAGCGGTCTACCTAATTTCTTAGAATACAGAATTGCTTCACGCAAGCGATATACCTTATTCTCTGAAGGAACTGTCAAGCGCCCATCCGACATAGCATCACCAAAACAATCCATTTTATTGATTATTGCTTTTGTCTTTCTTTCTGCTACAATCATACACTCACCCTTCCTTAAAATACTTGTTAATTAACGCCACTGCACCATAACTGTCTATATACATAGTATGCCAATCAATAGATTTCGCATTCAAGGTGTTTCGATAATGTTCCACTAAATCTGTTTTGGCAGTAAACTGTACATACCCCTCATTACCGACCTCCCAACTGAGCTTACATGCGATTGCAAACAAATGCGCACCTACACCTTTGTATCTCCCCTGCTGTCCCACATTAAACGGAGCCGCTTCAACAATGTCTACATGCGTATAATATTGGTCTCTGATATGTTTTAGTGCAATCATTCCCTGCACTTCCTCATTTTCTTTCAGAAGCAATTCATATACTTCATATCCATTCTGATGTGGAATACTCCAATCAAACTACCACCCTTCAGCCATCAATTCAGCAGCATCATATTTTGAAATCGTTTTATGAACAAGACTATATTCTGTATCATGTAATTCTCCGGTCTCATTACACACCAAGCAATCTGTTAATGAATCAATACAAATATCTATTTCCATCTGCTTATCACCTCATCCTATATATTATACTTCATTTCATAAGGATTTAACAGACATATTTACTATTTTCCTAACAGGAAACTGACAATAAAAACAAGACCTTTCAAGAAATATAGTATTTCTCAAAAAGTCTTATTCTACTGCGGGTGACAGGACTTGAACCTGCACGTCGGGGACACTAGAATCTAAATCTAGCGCGTCTGCCAATTCCGCCACACCCGCAAACTTTAAGGTATCCAAACGCAATCTACAATCAATTAGCGCGCTAGATTCCTTTTTCATCATACCTTACTATATTAGCTTTAAATAGAATTCTTGTCAACTGTTTTTTCAAACATCCACTTTCATCCGTTCTTCCCTTACAAACACGGACTGATACTGTTGTAAACCAAACCTACGCACAAATAATTCACACTTACACAAAAATAAGTAATAAGGATTTAGTCCCTCTCCAAGCAGACTCTCAAAATTCCCCTGTCCCTTGGAAATAATTACATCCGCCTCTGCCAGTGCCTGCCTCGCCTCCCGGCTTAAGCGTTTCAAAACAGTACCGGGTGCTCCGTTCCCATTTCCGATACAAATAACCATATCCGTCAATCCTACCTCTTCTGCATCCTCCATGGTTGCATCATTTATTACGTTTTCCCCTCGGACAACTGCCATAATCTGCAATCCCGGATATGTCTTCTTTAAACAATGCAGCAATAATTTGTCCAGCAATATTTCACCACAATTATCTGTTAAATAGACTAACCTTTTTGCCTGCTTCAAATCCTCTTGAAAATTAGTATATTCCTCTTCCGATATGGTTTCACTTGCTGCTTTTTGCAACAATTGCTGAAAGGTCTTCTCATTCACATTTTCTACTGCGGAAAAATCTATGTAATTTCCGGCAGCAGCATATTTGATGGCTTCTTTTACCGAATCCTCCGCACTTTCAATAAGAGCTAATATCTCTGTTTCTTTGGATAGCAACAACTGATTATATTGATGCTTTGCGGCAGCATAATTCTCTCCCATGCCCCAAAAGCTTTCATATAATTTGTTTATCCGCTCTGCAAGAGCAGGTGCAGACTCTTCCCCGCTATATTGATATAGCAGCCCTAAAAGCTCATGCATATACTCTGACTTTTTATTTTCATCCTTAAAATTCCTTATCATTCTCTCCTGTTTGGACAACAGACAGGAAATACACATAGAACTTGCACGCATGGAAATTATCCTCCTTTTCTTGATATCAGTATACCACAAACCGCTTAGGAAGCACATCATATACCACGTCGTTATCTTTAAATAAAGCTGTGAGCATATGTAATAAAACATAGGAAAATTCCCACACATTTCCAAAAACAAGGAGATTTTCTCGCACCTTTGAGATATATGCCCAAACCTTAAATTCCTCTAATTATACTATTTACTGCAATCTTGCAACAAACCGACAACACTCGAATTCTTCAATTTTCCCATCAGTCATAATGGATTCAAAAGTTGTCAAACACCCTTGCTTTAACAACCTGCGATTTTCTATTTTCGTCTTTTTCTATTCTTTTTTCTGCTTCCTTTTACTTTTTTCTTACTATCTAGTATTTTTACAATATCTATTATTTCGCATTCAAAAATTTCGGACAAGTCAATTATTATACCTGCTGATGGATTTGTTTTTTCCTCCAACCAATTTTTTATAGTTTCTTTTTTCCTATTTATTTTTTCTTCAAGGACATCTATACTAATGTTGCATTTTTCCATCATTTGTTTCAGCTTATTACCATCTATCTTATTATTTGCTTGTTTATCGTAGCATGAATGTATAACACATTTCATATATCTCATACGAGTTTCACTATCTCGATACGAATCAATTCCCTCATTATAAAACTCACATTTTGTATATTCAATTAGTTTATTATACTGTTTTTCCGTTTTACTGTACTCAAGTTCAAATCTCTCTTTTTCTATCTGCCCTTTTTCTATTCGCTCTCTTTCTTCTTTCAAATAGTTTTTATAACTCTCATTCCCCAAAAGTTCCTCAAATTTATCAGCTAATTTATAATGCTTGTCTTGAATATCAACAAACTCAATTTCTCCATATCTAGCACGATATATTGCTATCCTTTTAATATCATACCCATTTAAACAATCATCACTATCCTTATATTTTTTTGCAATAACATCCAATAAAAAATATCCCAATAATTGTGCAGATTCATTCCATGCATACCCTGTTTTTTTTGTACATTTAAAATCATAAAGTGTACCATCAATATATATATCTGCGTCTGCGCCACCACAAATCACAGAAGCCCCACCAAATGTAGGATTATAAACAATTTTGCTTTCATTTGTAATCAAACCACTTATCACAAATTTTTGTTCGAATACTTTTACTAAGTTATCTAAATCTTTTACTATTTCTTCTTCACAAGACAATATATACTCTATATCAACATCAAATGGGCGAATTACCATTCTATGAGCATGCTCTAGTTTTGCACAGAAAACAGATACCTTTATTATTTCATTTATGGTTCTTTCTCCCTCAACAAACTCTTTGCACATTAATATAGCGTCTTTATATTTCTTCACAAGGTCAATTTTCTTTTCTTTGGCAGCATATGCACACGCAGCCAATCCTCTTTCTGCAATTAAATCTTCATATGCAGCTTCTCTATTTCGAGACACATTTTTTGCTACAATCCATCGAGCTATATAATCAAATGCAGTTCCTACAACGCTTGAATAATATGGATTACCTAATGTATATTCTGCTATTGGTTCATAATCTTTTGAAAATGGCTTTTTTTCTGACAAAGTTTTAAATTCGTTTTTTTGAGGTGAATTCATTTTAAAAAAACTTTTACATTCGTCATCATATTGTATCATATTTGTTAATGACATTTTGCTTTCATACCTTTCCTTTTTTTATATTCTAAAAAATAATAGCACATTCATCCTTTTATAAAGAGAGACATCTCTTTTTCTAACTTTGAATTATCATTCATACTATTTAGAATAATAATTTTATCTGTATCTATAATGTAACACATCAACTCAAAGGGCACTCATAAATTTCAGAGTATAAAAAAGCTAAAAAGTATTGAAAAATAAACACTTCCCAGCTTTCATTTCATGAGACGTCGGGGATTTGCCCCCACACCTCTCATTTACTTATAGAAAGGGCATTCGCAACACATCATCATCCTTGTGTAATCATTCCGTCAAGTGCTTACTTTCTGCAAAGAAAGTAAGCACTTGACGGAATGACATATTCTATATAATGGATTCAGAGGATGTTAGTCAAACTTGTTGTAACATCCTCTTGTTTTTTCTTAACTTTGAAATATTAATCAAAATGCTACTATATTATCCCATACTTTTTTAAATAGGCAACTTCCTTTTCATAGGTGTTGCAAGTATATGGTATTTCAATTAACTGTATTTCATTTTTCTCAACATACAAGCGTTTCAATTTATCATTTCTAACTTGTATTTCATATTGAGGATTACCGCCAAATTCTTCTATTGGTTTGTAATGTTGCTCCCCTTGGCATTCAACCAAGCATTTAATATTATTTTCTGAATCAAAGATTGCAAAATCAAATCGAAGCAGTTTTT
Organism: Lachnospiraceae bacterium; assembly: GCA_017624835.1. Taxonomy (GTDB): domain Bacteria; phylum Bacillota; class Clostridia; order Lachnospirales; family Lachnospiraceae; genus Acetatifactor. The sequence continues at coordinate 9,240 of JAGAMG010000028.1, read as the reverse complement.
TTTGTTCCACTCCATATAGGTCGGGGAAAGAAAACTCAACCCTATATTTGATATTATGCTCCTGTAATATTTTGACAGTTCTCCATTGAAAAGATGAAATTTTATGACAATCACAATATATTTGACAGTAATATCCATCTTTGGCTCTGCTTCCATACTCATCATTATAAATTTTAAACTCAGATGGTATTAAACTATATTCTTTTCCACAAAGATAACAGCGGCATCTATACAATTTGTAAATTGTACAACTCCCTTTTCCTCTCTGAGGCAAACAAAATCTCTCATAATTATCATTTATACATTCTAAAATTTCTAATGATTCAAACACTATGTTTGTATAATCAACATCATAATCGTCAGATTTATGTCTAGGACAAGCATCCTTTCTCTTCTGTTCTCTTATTTTAATTAAACCACAACCAATTCCGCAATCTCTATATCTTTTTAATTCAAAAGAAGTTTTACTCAAATAATGAATCTGTCCACATTTACACTGGCACTTGTATTTTTTCTCTGACCCCAAACTTAATGTTCTCAATAAGAACATCGGTTTAATTTGTGAAGGATGTCTATATGGTGATATATATCTTCTAGTTTCATCATCTAACTTGGATATTTCTTTTTCTATTTCTTCTTGGTAATTACCTAATTCCCCTATTATTGTTAAACATCCACTTTTTGTGCCAATAGTTAATTCATCTTCAATCATTTTTCTTCCATCCATTTCTATATATGTTTAATTATGTCATAATATTATACAAATTAATAGAATATTTTTTACCTGCATCAATAATATAACATATCAATCAATGTTATACGGTCTGTTACAATATGTGACTGAAATAAAAAGGTATTTTAGTTCAAATGGTAAGTTAGTTCTTGGATTACCAACATTTTATATCTTAAATGGCAGGACACGCATCCGCAAAAACCACCTACGAAAACTACTGTTTTAATCGTAAAGGAAAAGCAGAAACACAGACTGCTATTGAAAAAGCACTTGTAATAAAAAAATGTAATCAAGTGTAATCAAAACTTTTGCGTACAAAAAATTGAGAACCCTTGATTTTTCAAGGATTCTCAATTTTTTGACTAATGAGACATCGGGGATTCGAACCCCGGACAACTTGATTAAAAGTCAAGTGCTCTACCGACTGAGCTAATATCCCATATGCTATAAATTAAGATAAAAAAAACAGGGCTAGCTGGATTCGAACCAGCGAATGCAGCAGTCAAAGTGCTGTGCCTTACCGCTTGGCGATAGCCCTATAATATGACACCAAGCGTGTCATTAAGACACCTTTTGATATACAAGGTGGATAATGGGATTCGAACCCATGGCCTCCAGAGCCACAATCTGGCGCGCTAACCAACTGCGCTATACCCACCATAGAAAAAGAGACAATTACTTGTCTCTAATGTGCTCGAAGGGATTCGAACCCCCGACCCACGGCTTAGAAGGCCGTTGCTCTATCCAGCTGAGCTACGAACACATATCATCGGCGTGTGTTAACCAAACCGACGAAGCCTAGTATAACTTATAATTCCTAGTTTGTCAACAGGTTTATCATTAATTTTTTAAATTTTTTGCAAAATAAATACATTTATCGCATTCCTGCTTTTTCCAAGGCACAATCAAAGGTTGCAATAGGCAGGAATCCCTGGGCAAAGCCTTTGGTACTGTCTCCGGGCCAGATTACTGCATCATCAATATGTACTCGTAATCCGCCGCCACCTCCGCCGCCTTTGTTGGAGTGGAAGGTTTCCATACCTGCCATCAGATATTTCTTATCTCCTGTCAGTTCATAACCGATTGCCATAGCCTCTAACAGTAAAGTATTATTGCCAAGTCGGTTCAGGCTGGGAAGCTCTTTGTAATAGAACAAACCATTGTCCAACATACAATTTTCCACCATATCGTCAATAGCACGCACCATCAAGCCCTTTAACTCCTCGCTGGGGCGCACCCGATAATAACGCATCAAACTTCCTACAGCTACGGAAATCATAAATCCAACACGAATCAAGGTATTATCGGTATAAGGGGACAACCAATATCCATAGTCCTCTTCCCATTTCTTGAAGTGACCTACAATCCACTCGCATTTTTCCAGCCACTTATCTTCTCCTGTTTCTATATATAAAGCAGTCAGACTACGCAATGCCCAACCGGTCTCACGGGCATTCATCTCACCGGTTTTCTGATAAGCAGGAGTGTTTAGCAGACGTAACACATTTTCACCGATTCCTTTCGCACATTCCAATCCGCTTTCATCACCGGTAAAATGATAATAATCCAAAAGACCCTCCACCCATTCATGACTGGGTACAATCTTTCCTTTCACTACATGTCCTCTGGTATGCTCTATCTGTCCGCCAATCCACAACGGGTCATCACTGTAATGACAAATGTCCACATCCTTCCAATGAGATGCAGACACCAGCATATAATCCAGGAAACGTCTGGTTCCGGTTCTTGCATACATCATGGCACAGGCATGGGGAAAATCATATTCATTATTGGAATAAACAGGCTTTCCGCCGCCTCTTCCCTGAGCAGTATAGCCACCATCAACGGTATCGCCCCAATTCAGCATACCAAATACACGACCATGACCATCTATCTTACGAATTAAGGACATTTCTACCTTATAATCCATCTTTTCCGGGAAGATATCCGGCATAACTCCTGCTTCCTTAAATACCTCGGGAGAAATTACAGGTCTGTCCGGCATCTGATAAATTAAGCTGCGGTTATCCAATTCTGCCAGACTTTCTGCACTATCATGGAAGTGAAGTAAAAATCTCTGTTCTCTGCTCATTCCCGGCTGCATTACCACTCTGTCATCCCCTCTGGGTATCAGCATAACAGCCAGACCATCCTTATCCGCCTTTACTGCCTTGGGGAAATTCTGCTGTGCCTGATAAATGGTAGCACAAATTCCGCCTCTCTCATCGGTTCTGTCTGCAAAAAAGGTTCCATAGAACACCTCAGAAAAATGCTCATTGGCTTCCATAATTACTCTGTCCGCAGTTACTGTCTCCACTACGTTTTCCCCATTTGCTCCAATGGTGAAATCTGTCTTATAATTAGAGTAACCGGTACAGGTACGAATATTTTCTACCGGACATAATTCTTCCACCTCGGTCAGGCTACCGGTTCCTTTCACACGATAAACATGACCACTTGCATCCTCCATAATACCGCTGTCACGATTACCGGATACCGCTTTAATCATGCCTTCATGGCCCGCTCCACCCAGCAGACTGGAAAAAGGACTATTCTCCTCAGCTTTACAATAAAATCCTAATGCACCAATATCCAATACTTCCCAGGAGGTATTAATCACACGATAAGAAACCTCTACCCAAGGCTTTCCTGCCCATGCGGTAAGCTTTGCCTCAAAAGCAATTTCTCTCTTGTCAGCCAGCAAATGAACACCGCGATTCTTTAAAATCACCTGCAAAGGACCTGCCTCTGCAATCTCCCACTGCCCAAAGGACATGTCAGCAGCCGAAAGGATTTCTTCCTCCTTACGACATTCCATTAAAGGACCTGCAAAACGATTGCTTTCATAGCTACAATCCCCCACAGTAATATTTTCAAACAGATTCTTACTGTTATTCTTTACTTGAAGCTGTAACAATTCACTTTTTAACTGATAACCATCAGTCAATTGCTCCAACTGTAATTCATCAATGAAGTCCTTCTGAGCATTCTCCTGTTTGGCATCGTTCTCCCAATCCAAGGTAAACTCTTTGCCGGCATTGGCAGGCAAATCACCCATAAAACGCACTAAAAGATATTTTACAGAGCCATCAAGATGCTTTGCCGTAACCTTACATTGCACGGGCAATATTTTATCATGATCTCTCACACTGACTTTGCTGATATCGTTCAATTCGCCCGCTTTAAAGGGAACCGCTATGGTCAGATGCTCCCCTATTCTGGGATATCGATATAATTTTTCTACATGTACTGTAACCATACTCCTTCTCCTCCCGAATTTCATTGGTGCATATTTATTTACAGATATCATGTTATAACAATTATTCAGTATTTTCCACAATTTATTTGTGTATCACAAAAGCAAAACACTGTTTTTTTATTTTATTGCAAATCCTTATAAGTATAAAACTCTAAATTCAGGAAATCCGCCCATTGGAATAAAAATTCCAACCGCTCGTGAGTAATACAGGTATCTCCGTTTTCAATTCCATGGGAATAAAGAGAAACAATAGTCCCCTCCTGCAATTTAGCCTCCACAAGCATTTTAATTATTCGAAGTTTGTACTGCATATCCGAAGGTAAATTGGCATTATCAATAGGACGGGATTCCACATAACCGCCCTTAAATTGCTCCTTGGAAATCAATTCATAATGAAATCCCCCGCGCACCACCTTATAATGCTGTAACAGCAATTCGTCCAGTTCCGGCGTGGATGCCCCATAGGGATAGGCAAAGGTGGTCAGTTCAATACCAAAATTATTAAAATGTTCTACGGGAACAACTGCTTCCTCCCATACTTCCTCCTCAGTTACTTCCGTAAGATTTACATGGCTCATGGTATGAAAACCGATTTCATGTCCTCTCTCTATTGCCTTATAACAAAATTCAGTGGGAATTGCCGCATTTACAAAGAAGGTTACCTTCACATCATGTTCCTCAAAAAAGTCGAAGTGCGCCTCCCAGTTTTCCGGGTAATAATCATCAAATGCTAAAAGAATACCGGAAGGATTATCCTGAGGTCTTACAATATAAATGACCATTCCTGCAAATGTGAGCACCAGAGCGCCCACAATCACCAGTAGGATGGTAATCAATTTTTTCCTGCTTTTTTTCATAATCTGCTCCTAAATAAATTGAAATAAAAAAAGCCGATATACAAACAATATATCGACCAATAAGAAGAGCGGGTGATGGGAATCGAACCCACGTATCTAGCTTGGAAGGCTAGTGTTCTACCATTGAACTACACCCGCATAATAAAATATAAAATTGCATCGGGGTGACAGGATTCGAACCTGCGACCCCCTGGTCCCAAACCAGGTGCTCTAGCCAAGCTGAGCCACACCCCGAGGGTTTAATCCTGCGTCATTCACAACGCAAAAGCAATTATATACTATTGGGGTTATTACTGTCAAGTATTTTTTTACAAATACGAAATGGTAAAATGCGCTTCTTCAAAGCGGTCAATTTCCATAATTGCATAGGAAGGCTTATGCCCATCCTGTCTGGGGTAGGACAAACTTCCCGGGTTAATGGCAATAACTTCATCCTCCATATCCACCACCGGACGGTGGGTATGACCATACATTACAATATCCACCCCTCTGGCAATGGCTTCCCGTTTAATCGTCTCGTTCCCCATGGACACATAATAGTTATGACCATGAGTCACCCATACCTTATACTCTCCCACATTAAACTCAAGCTCTCTGGGCAATTCGGAAAAAAAGTCATTATTTCCCAATACGATTTTTACCGGACAACCAGCAGCTTCACTGATAGCATATTCAGAGCCTTCTGCATCGCCGCAATGAATGACCAAATCCGGTTTATGCATATTTACTACAGCAAAATAATTCTCATTCCTTCTATGAGTATCACTAACAATTAATATTTTCATACTTTCTTAATTCCTCTTTCATCAGTTCCAACGCTTTCCCACGATGACTGACCTGATTCTTTTGTTCTTCTGTTAATTCTGCTGTGGTCTTACCAAACTGCGGCACATAAAAGATAGGGTCATAACCAAAGCCATTTGAGCCCTTCTCCTCATAATCAATGCGACCTTCAATGGTTGCCCTTGTGGTAAGCTCTGTTCCATCCGGAAGCACTGCTGCAATGGCACATACAAATCGCGCCGTTCTTTTTTCATCCGGCACTCCTGCTAGACGCTCTATCAAATTGGCATTCTTGACACTATAGGGGGTATCCTCTCCCAAATATCTGGCAGAATAGATTCCCGGCTCCTTATTCAGATAATCGATTTCTAAACCGGAATCATCCGCCATCACAATGGCATCCGTACAAGCCGCTACTGCCCTTGCCTTTATCATGGCATTTTCCTCGTAGGTTTTACCATTCTCTTCTATATCTATAGAAATTCCTGCCTCCTTCATGGATAACACTTCCATACCCATGTCTGCCAGAATCATTTGAATTTCTTTTACCTTACCTGCATTTCCTGTTGCAAATACAATCTTACTTTTCATTTTTTTCCGCCTGTTGATTTGAATTATTTTTATTAGTATAAACCTCAAGAATTGCTTCCGCAATACCCTGCGCAAGTTTTTCCTGATAGCCTTCCTGCTGCATTAGAAGACATTCCTGAGGATTGCTCATAAAGCCAAGTTGAATCTGTGCTGCCGGTATTTTTAAGCTTTGCAAGAAGCTGTCTTCGTCCGCCGGCAAAAGCCCCAATGCTTTATTGTTTGCAAGAGTAGTCACCTTTTTGGTAACCAAATCAGCCCACTGCACATTTCCAAACTCCGGAATTACATACTCTTCATTATAGAATGTCTGAATTCCGTACACTTCTGCATCTTCTGCCTGAGACACCCCAAGACGCAAATACAAATCCGCATCCACACCCTGCACCAATTGTAACCGCTCCTCTGTGGATACCTCCACATCCCGGGTTCTGGTAAAATACAGCTTTATGCCGGATTCCTTGATTTTTCCTTCTAAAAGCCTTGCCACTTGACAAGTCAATTCCTTCTCTGAATACCCGTCCTCTGTGATTCCCCATTCACTACCGCCGCCAACGGGATCCACTACTACAATCTGCTCATATACCTCATTGGGATGAAGCATTGTAATTTGCAGACTGCCATTCTCCACTGTACTTTGATGCTCCCAAATGGATTTCATTGTAAATTTGAGAATTATCTGACTTTCCCTCGCCTCATAACAACCATCCTCAATTTCTGTAATATCTCCTTCTATTGCATTTGTACTATAATGAGAAGAATTGCTTGTTGGTATATAAATCCAAAGTTCCTTGTCCTGATAATGATTTTCCAAAGTTATCCGGTCAGCTGAAACATCTGCTTCCAAAGGAATCCTAAGTTGTCCTTTCAACCCCTCTTCATTTTCCAATAAAAGCTTCCCTTGCTCGTTGACTATTATTTGATTTTGACTGTTCTCCACTGTTACAAGCTTTTTTTCACAGGCGTCAATCAATAACACGGCAACGAGAACCATAAGCGGTAACAAACATTTTTTCAGGACACTTTTTTTCTTATTTTTTTGTCCTTTTTTATCCTTAGTCACATTTATTCCTCATTCTATCATTTAATTCTTACGCTTTGGCGGCTTAGGACCCATAAACTGATAATAATAGGTCTTCATCATTCCATTATATATCTTACGATTTTTATCCGCCTTACGACCGATATCCTTTTCCGCCTGCTCATAGGCAGTAATCAGATACATACTCCAGGAATCAAGTGCCCTGTAACGTTCTCCAATAGTCTGGTACAATGCAGGCATTTCCTTTTTATCTTGTAAACGCTCACCATAGGGGGGATTGGTTACAATGAAACCATATTTTTTCGGACAGCTCAATTGCTCCACACCACGACGCTGGAAATGAATCAGCTTATCCACTCCTGCAAGCTTGGCATTTTCTCTGGCAATGCTTACCATATTTTCATCAATATCATAAGCCTGTATGTCCGTTTCTATGGATAAATCCATCATTTCCCGGGCTTCATCCATACAGTCATACCAGCACTTCTTTCCTATAATATGGGGCCAATTCTCAGCTGTAAAGCTACGGTTCATGCCCGGTGCCATATTGGCAGCCATCATAGCCGCTTCAATAGGTATGGTTCCGCTTCCGCAGAAGGGGTCGATAAGCACTCTATCCTTATTCCAAGGTGTCAGCATAATCAGTGCAGCTGCCAAATTCTCTGCGATGGGTGCCTTTGCGGTCAGCTTACGATAGCCTCTTTTATGTAAGGATTCTCCTGTGGTATCCAAGCCTACGGTAACCTCATCCTTCATCAAAAACACACGAATGGGAAAACTTTCTCCGCTTTCCTCAAACCAATTAATATGATACACGCCCTTTAAACGCTCCACCATCGCCTTCTTCATAATGGATTGTATATCCGAAGGGCTGAAAAGCTTAGACTTTACACTGGCAGCCTTTGCCACCCAGAATTTACCCTCCGCCGGGATATATTCCTCCCATGGTAGCTCCTTCGTTCCCTGAAAAAGTTCTTCAAAGGTTTCTGCATGAAAGCTTCCTATTTTAATCAAAATTCGCTCTGCACTACGCAAAAAAACATTGGCTCTGCACAGAGCTTCCTCGTCACCATAAAAGGTTACCCGTCCGTCAGCAACCTCTGTAATATCATATCCCAAATCAATAATTTCTCTTTTTAACACGGACTCCATACCAAAATGGCAGGGGGCAATCAGTTCAAATTTTCTCATGAATATACACTTATCCTCTTTCTTTACAGATATCCTTAGTATACAATTTTTTCAAAATTATGTAAATAGGGACACCTTTCGGTATCCCTATCCCTATTTTTCCACCAGCAATTAGTAGTTCTTATCCTGATTGTTCTGGTTCTTATTCTGATTATTGTTCTGGTTGTTGCTGTTCTGATTGTTGTTCTGGCTGTTCTTGCAGTTCTGATTACCAGAGTTAGTGCTGTTGTTGAACTTGTTGTTATCGTTGTTCTGATTATTGTTGGACATTTTAATTTCCTCCTATAGATTATTAGTTACAGGAGTAGTATGGCAAAAACGCACAAAAAATATGCAAAATCTTTGTGGTACTTTGGTACTATTAGCATATTGCATTTTTAGGACTATGGTACTATAATAACAATTGTAAATAGATTCCCTTCATCATTCTATTTACAGCCCTTATATATTAATTATTTATACTCCCCTCATGTGAGCTGTCAGTTCCCCCTGACAGCTCAACTACTTTTTTGTATTTTTAACAGTTCAGCCGTATTATGACTGAACTGTTATTTTAATTTATTCAACAAATTATTCTAATTTAACCAATCCCGAAATAATTTCACAAAAAACATTACTACCATAACAGGAATCAATATGGGTGCCAGGAAAGACAATACGGAAAAAATCAAACTAAAAATGACTACTATAATTAATACAACAATAATTCCCCAAAGCCATCCGGGCATTTGATAACCCCTAACCTTTGGGTCTGTACCGGGATTCGCATTTCTATTGGAATTCTGAT
>JAGAMG010000027.1 GCA_017624835.1 Lachnospiraceae bacterium | reverse complement strand
GTTCCCATTCGGTGCGTTTAAAAGTAGCGAAAAAAGATAGAAAAAAGAGGTACGAAATATGAAAGGTATTATATTAGCCGGAGGAAGCGGCACCAGATTATATCCCTTAACCAAGGCAATTTCCAAGCAGATTATGCCGGTTTATGACAAGCCCATGATTTATTATCCCCTGTCAACTCTGATGTTAGCGGGAATCCGGGAGATTCTGATTATCTCCACTCCCAGGGATTTACCGGTATTTAAAGAGCTTTTGGGAGACGGACATCAGCTTGGCATGGAGCTGTCCTATGCAGTGCAGGAGCAGCCAAGGGGCTTGGCAGATGCCTTTATTATTGGTGCGGATTTCATCGGGAATGACCGAGTAGCGTTGGTGCTTGGAGACAATATTTTCTACGGACAGAGCTTCTCCAAGGTACTTAGGGAGGTGGCATCCAGAGAGAGCGGAGCTACTATTTTTGGCTACTACGTTCGTGACCCCAGAGAGTACGGCGTGGTGGAATTTGACGAAAACGGCAAGGCACTTTCCATTGAGGAAAAGCCGGAGCATCCCAAGAGTAATTATGCGGTACCGGGACTTTACTTCTACGATAATGATGTAGTGGAAATCGCTAAGAATGTAAAGCCTTCCGCACGTGGAGAAATTGAAATCACCAGCATTAACAATGAGTATTTACAGAGAGGAACACTGCGGGTAGAGACTTTGGGACGTGGTTTTGCATGGCTGGATACGGGCAATCACGATGCCCTTTTGGATGCGGCGGACTTTGTGGCAGCCTTCCAGAAGAGACAGGGACTTTACATTTCCTGTATTGAGGAAATTGCGTTTAAGAGAGGATTTATTGATAAGGAGCAGTTAATTAAGCTGGCAGAACCCCTGCTTAAGACCAACTACGGGAAGTATTTGCTTGAGGTAGCCGAAGGACTGTAGTGAATCCCCATTATTTTTTATAGGTACTCTGTGCAGAGTGCTTGCAAATTATTTGTTTTTTAAGTTAAATTTACAAAAATCTTCTTGCAAATATAACTTAAAAATGATACCATTTATCCAAGACTGTTGGGGAACAGCTAGAAATTGCTAATTGTGTGTGGTTGGGACAAAATATAATAGCATGATGATTCTGACACCACTATTAGAACAAATTGTCTTAGTGGTGTTTTTTAAGTCTTTAAAACATATCAAAAAAAAGAAGAGAAGGAGAGCTGATATGCCACGCGTTAACGTACAGGAGGAGACGAAAATATTTGGAGAGAAGTTGAGAAGTGGTTATTTTGCACAGGAACGTTCCAAAAATACAGAAGTAAACTATGCACAGGAAAAAGAGTTAAGAGATACGGAGGCAGTTAAGGCATATACGCAAACAGAATTGTTTGAATATATTAAAGAGATGAGGTAGTTGTGTAAAATGGGAACAGAAACAAAAGATTTGGGTAACATTTATCCAATAGAAGAACGATTTAGTAATTTACTTGAACAAATACAAGAAGTTTTGGTAAAGATGGGGATAATTGATCAAGTTCTAATTGATACAGATTTGTTGGGTAGAGCCGTAGTGGATTATTTCGAAGATATAGACCGTTTAAAAGATTTTGAGAATATCCCGCGGGTGAATGTTGATAAAATATATAGTTATGGAGCCTTTTGGTTTTTAAGACGTCATCCGATTCAGATTATTGATAAGACAATAGATGATCGTTTTTGGTATATTAATGAAAAGGTTTGTATTGCCATTATGATTCCTAAAATGTTTGCCGAGATGGGAATAGATTTGAAGGCAGAAAATCAGAGATTTAAAGATTTTCTGGAATTAATGTATTATAATTTTAAGTATCGTTTATATACACAACAGTCGTTGGAACTTATGATTGAATCTTTCTTTTGTGGTTATAGTGTGAAGGTGGGTGAAGAGGCAGATGAATGAATTGTATAAAGCAAGAATGACATTTGCAGAAATTAAGGATAATAAGGAATTATTTCTTAGAGAATATAAGCTTGTAGAAGAATTTAAAAAGTCCGGCTATGAATGGGATGAGCTTATGCAGATAGCTGAACAGTATGAAAAAAATAGAACTAGTAAATATCCTAAACTTATCCAAACCTATATTTCCAAGATTGCAACCTTTAGTTCGATTCATTCATATAGATATCGAATAAAGGAAACAGATAGTTTTATTAAAAAAATGATTATTAAGGCAAGTGGGAAGGGAAAGAAGGTCAGTTTAGATAATTATTTGATTAATATAACAGATTTATTGGGAATAAGAGTATTATATGTTTTTAAAGAGGACTATTATACTGTTCATAAACAGTTAATGGGTGAATTTCAGCATCAACTGGTTGAGAATGTACATATAAAGCTGCAAAAGGGAGATGATAACTCCATCTATGAAAAGATTTTAGATTGTGATCCTATACCGGAATATAATAGTACCTATCGCTCAATTCATTACACTTTATGTGCAGAGAAAAATAATTTGAAAGGTGTTCGTTTGGAGATTCAAACCAGAACAATCTTTGAAGAAGGATGGAGTGAAATTAATCATAAACTTGTCTATAAGAATCAAGACGTTGCTGATTATTTTGCTTTGTTGCAGGCATCAAAAATTTTGAGTACGCTAGTGGGAAATTGTGATACTTTGGGAATGCTTATGAAGAATATATATGATGAATATATGCGTAGAAAGAGTGAGGCGATAGATACTAAAGGTGTACATATGTCAGAGAGTGAAGTTATGAAAGATATATTAAATGATTTTTTGATGAATAAATAAACGAGGATTTGATGTTTATGTCAGCGCATCACCTGCTATCAGATAGAAGCTCAGAGCTTTATCAATAAAAGGAGATAATGGTTTACTGATTGACTTGTGAAGCTTATTGACTATTGAAGAAATGAAAATGGAAGTAGCCAAAATAGTTGAGGTATCAAAATTTGCAGCGATTGCAGGTGTCAATTCAGTGGATTATGGAATTGAAATATCGGCATCGCTGTTTTTTCTATTGAACAGGGGGAGGATGTCATTGATATAAATAAGATATGTAGTGAACATGGGAGTGTATTATTTCAATTTAAAGAATTGTACGAGGAAATTTATGAAAGAGATAACATATGAAGAATTCTGTGAATTTATCAATAAGAATATTACATCAGATAATGAAGCCCAAAAGATTGTAAGACATTATTTATTAAAAGATTTTCAAAGTAATTCTAATGAATATGTCAAACCAATTGTAGAGGAGAATGTGTTAATAAATAATAGCGATAATTTATTTATACCTAACAAAAATATTTATATTAATTTGAAAAAACTGACCGTATTAACATTGGCATGTGTTTGTGATATTTTTATTACAAAAGGAGCAATAACGGCATTAGGTGTTGCTTTGGGGAAGATAAATCCTTGTATTTACAAATTAGAAAAAGAAGATTGTTGTATATTTGCTAAGGTTCTATTTTATAGTACTATATCAGAAGGAATAAATATAAACAGTTTAGTGTGTGAATATACAACAGATTGTTTTAATAATAATTATCAACGTTGTTCTTTTTATAAAAATGAAGGAAAATGTATTATCAAAGAATTAGATATTCGATTAATAATCAATAAATTAATTTCAAATGGTGTTATAAAAAGTGAAAATAATATTATTAGTTTGGCATAAAGAAGGAAATATATGTTACCTAAAGAATATTTTGAATTAAATTTTAAAAACGGAGAAAATATAGGAAATAAAGATAGTATCAATGAGCCATTAATCAATGGACTTAATTTAAATTTTCAAATGGATATGGACAATAAATATAGTAATAACATGGAATTTGAAATTTTAATAAATGAATGTCTGAAAAATAATATTTATTTTTCGGGAAGTAATATATTTATAGGCAAGTTGGTAAATTCCTATCCGAATTGCTATAATGTTAATGATGATATTTTAGAAGGTTGCCTTATTTGTATAACTTCTGGGTTAACTGAGAATTCGTATGTTTTAGCTAAGTATTATGCATTAAATTACTTAATGGATTTCCAATTATTTAATAATGAACAATATAAAATATACAAAGTAATTCTCAAAAATGATTTAATCAGACGTATTCACACTGGATATGGTTCACAAATTGAACCGGGTGATACATTATATTATGCAGAACTTGTACTCAATAAATTAGGTATTTATGATTTATTACAGAAAGCGGCAGATTTTTCAGTTGTGATGGATCTTTTTATAATTTATCATGAGTATTCACATTACATAATAAGAACGTTTAGTAATAATTCTAATGAGAAGGAAAATAGATTAATGTTGCAAACAGCCATTATATATTCGCATTTATGTATAGATTATCCAATATATTGCGAAATGCCAAAAGAAGAAGTATTGGCTGATTTAGCCGCATTAATTTTATTTTTTAATTCTGGAGATTTAGGAATTACAGATATTATGGCGTTGTTACTCTCAATAGTTCAATTACAAAAAATGTCACTAACGGATACATATACAAATAAGTATCGGATTGATTTGTTGTATTATTTTTTATCTCTACACAGTAATACTTTCTCAGCAAATGAACAAGAGTTAAAAAATAGAGTTAATGAAATAGTTGCTATATTTAATCAAGCGAGTGGCCCTGCTGTTATAGAAAAAATAGAACAAGAATCTTGGGATATGTTACAAAAATTAATTGCAATAACAGAAAATCCTGAGGCAATTTTTGATATTTTGAATGACCGCTTAAAAACACTCCAAATGATGGCTGATGGGTTAAGTAAAATCAATATAAATGATGAATACGAAAAATTTAGCTAAAGAACTACTTGATTGACTTGTCTGACGTTTTCTTTTCCATTCCTAGTCGCCATCTTATACAGTTCTAATGGCGTAGTGGTAAGGGGAATATGATGTTCTTTGGGAGGCTGCAGACTTTGTGGCGGTCTTCTAGAAGAGACAGGGATTGTATATTTCCTATATTGAGGAGAGTGCTTATGAATATCATATTACTATCCGGAGGTTCCGGCAAACGCCTTTGGCCGGTTTCCAATGATATATGTTCCAAACAGTTTATAAAGATATTTAAAAAAGAGGATGGACAGTATGAGTCCATGATACAGCGTGTATATGGACAGATTCGTTCCGTGGACAAGGATGCTACTGTTACCATTGCTACCGGTAAAAATCAGGTTTCTTTTATTACTAACCAGTTAGGGGCAGGAGTAAACGTTTGTGTAGAGCCCTGTCGCAGGGATACCTTTCCTGCCATTGCCTTGGCAACTGCATTTTTGCATGATGTGAAGGGGATTGATGAAAATGATACGGTGGTAGTGTGTCCTGTAGACCCTTACGTAAATGCAGATTATTTTGAAGCATTGCAGAAGCTGGACGGACTTGCCAAGGAGGGTGAGGCTAACTTAGTACTGATGGGCATGGAACCTACCCATCCCAGTGAAAAATTTGGTTATATTATTCCCACTGATAAAAAGAATGTCAGCAGAGTAGAAACCTTTAAGGAAAAGCCGGATGCCAAGACAGCGGAGCAGTATATTGCCCAAGGTGCCCTGTGGAATGGCGGAGTGTTTGCCTATAAGCTGAAATATGTCTTGGACAAAGCTCATGAATTAATTGATTTCGTGGATTATGATGATTTATATGCCAAGTATGATACCTTAAATAAAATCAGCTTTGATTATGCTGTGGTAGAGCAGGAAAAAAAGATACAGGTATTGCGTTTTGCCGGAGAATGGAAGGACTTAGGTACCTGGAACAGCCTTTCGGAAGCAATGGTGGAAAATACCATTGGTAAGGTGATGTGCAATGAACATTGTGAAAATCTCTATGTCATTAATGAGTTAAACGTGCCCATACTATGTATGGGTATGAAGGATGCCATTGTGGCAGCCAGTGCAGAGGGAATCCTGGTAGCGGAAAAAGAGCAGTCCGCTCAGATTAAGCCCTTTGTAGACCAGATAAATCAGCAAGTCATGTTTGCAGAGAAATCCTGGGGCAGTTATGAGGTAATCGATATAGAGCAGAACAGTATGACCATCAAGGTTACTCTGAATCCCGGACATCAGATGAATTATCACAGTCATGAGCGGCGCAATGAGGTCTGGACTATTCTGTCCGGCAAAGGTAGGACAATAGTGGAAGGCATGGAGCAGATTGTAGGTCCCGGAGATGTAATAACCATACAGGCCGGCTGCAAGCATACCATTATTGCAGATACGGAATTGAAGGTAATGGAAGTGCAGCTGGGAAAAGAGATTAGCGTTGATGATAAGCGGAAGTATGAGTTGGAGAGGTAAGTGCACTTCGCCTTACCACCGTCTCCGATATTCCCCCGGTGTACTTCCCTCCATTTTTTTAAACATCCGGGAAAAATAATTGGGATCTTTGATACCGCATTTCTGTCCGATTTCTTCGATGGACAAATCGGAGAAGCGTAACAGCTGTTTTGCCTGAGTGGTGCGCACCTGTAGCAGATAGTGATTTACGGAGATGCCGAATTGTTCTTTAAAGAGTCTGGTCAGATAAAATTTATTGATAAAAAAGTGGTTGGACAAACTATCCAGAGTGATTTCCCGAGCGTAGTTAAGGTCAATATAGTCCTTGATTTCCCGAAGATTTCGTTTTTGGGAATGCCGGGAGTTGTTTTCACCGGGATGCCAACTGTCCTGCATCAGCATGGTCAGCAATGCAGATAGCTTTTCGTTGATCTGCATATCCTTTACATAGCTGTCAGAGGAGGCGAGGGTAAAAATCGACTGTAGTAGTCCGGCGTATTCCTCCGCTCTTTGAGAGTTGAAAAGGGGCAGTCCTCCACGTTCCAAATATTTTTGATAAATAGTGTGCATGTTGGGTCCATAAAAATGGACCCATTTTAATGTCCAGAGATTTTCGGAAGAACAGTGGGAATAGGGTTTGCGACAATCGATAAATACACAGTTCCCCTTGGACAGGGAATATTCCCGTCCGTTATAGTTTAGTGTGCCACTGCCATTCAGCACTACAAAAAAGAGATAGGACAGCAGATTTTCTCTGCTGCTGGTGTGAGGCTTTCGGGCTTCCAATTGGCCGGTTTCCTGTAAATGCAGCAGGCTATCTTTGGCAAATGCAGAGGGTGTATAAATAATACGATTTGAATTTACTAAATTACCATGAAAAAGGGAAGTATTCATAAGGGGATATCTCTCCAATCAATTTTAAATGAAAAGTTATTATAATGATACTATAAAGGATGAAAATAAAGAAAGTCAATATAATGCTAGTTGTTTGCAAAAAACTCTATTAAAAACTATAAAATCATGGGTTACAATAAATTAAATTTGTGCGAATAACAGGATGCACTATCGGGTACACGTAGTTCATTGAGGAAAGGATGGATAGATATTATGAAAAAAGCGCTTATTACAGGAATTACAGGACAGGATGGCTCTTATTTGGCAGAGTTTTTATTGGAAAAGGGATATGAGGTGCATGGTATTGTGAGACGTGCTTCTATTTCTAATACGGCAAGAATTGATCATTTGATTGCAAAGAATATGATTACATTATATGATGGAGATTTGTCCGATACCTCATCTCTGACAGCAATTATTGCTAAGGTGCAGCCGGATGAAATTTACAATCTGGCAGCCCAGTCCCATGTACAGGTATCCTTTGACGTGCCGGAATATTCCGGGGATGTGGATGCCATTGGAGTACTGCGAATCCTGGAAGCAATCAGGATTTTGGGCTTAACGGAGAAGACCAAGTTTTATCAGGCGTCCACTTCAGAATTATATGGCAAGGTGGAAGAGGTACCTCAGAAAGAAACCACACCTTTCCATCCCTATAGCCCCTATGCAGTGGCAAAGCAGTATGGTTTTTGGATTACCAAGGAATATCGGGAAGCCTATGGAATGTTTGCAGTAAACGGTATTTTATTTAATCATGAGTCCGAGAGACGTGGAGAGAATTTTGTAACCCGCAAGATTACTTTGGCAGCAGGCAGAATTGCAGAGGGATTACAGGATCACTTAGAGCTTGGAAATATGGATTCCTTAAGAGATTGGGGCTATGCTAAGGATTATGTGGAGTGTATGTGGATGATTCTGCAGCATGATACGCCGGAGGATTTTGTGATTGCTACCGGAGAGCAGCACACAGTCAGAGATTTTACGGAAAAAGCTTTTAAAGCCAATGGGATTTGTATCCGATGGGAAGGAACCGGAGTGGACGAGAAGGGGTATGATGCAGATACCGGTAAAATGCTGGTATGTGTAAATCCTAAGTGGTACAGACCTACGGATGTGGATAATCTCTGGGGAGATCCCACCAAGGCCAAAACAGTTCTGGGATGGAATCCTCAAAAAACCACCTATGAAGAGCTGGTGGAAATCATGGCAAAGCATGACCGTGCGTTGGCTAAAAGAGAGCGTGCTTTGAAAGCTGTAGAAGAATAGGTCGCTGGTGAGGGAGATAAGGTTATGATGGAAAAAAATGCGAAAATATATGTGGCGGGTCACAGAGGGATGGTGGGCTCTGCCATTGTCCGTGCCCTGGAAAAGGAAGGCTACACCAATATAGTAGTCAGAACCCATAAGGAACTGGATTTGTGCAGACAGGATCAGGTGGAGTGCTTCTTTGCGGAAGAAAAGCCGGATTATGTATTTCTTGCGGCTGCGAAAGTAGGTGGCATTATTGCCAATTCGGAGGCGCTTGCAGATTTCATGTATGAAAATATGATTTTGGAGATGAATGTGATTCATTCGGCATGGCAGAATGGTTGTAAGAAGCTTTTGTTTTTGGGTTCCTCCTGCATTTATCCACGTATGGCACCCCAGCCCATGCCGGAGAGCTGTCTGCTAACCTCTGAACTGGAGCAAACCAATGAGGCTTATGCATTAGCTAAGATTTCCGGTTTGAAATATTGTGAGTATTTAAATAAACAATACGGTACGGATTATATTTCAGCAATGCCCACCAATCTGTATGGTCCCAATGATAATTATCATCCAACCCACAGTCATGTGCTTCCGGCATTAATTCGCAGATTTCATGAAGCAAAGGTGGCAGGCTTGCAGGAAGTGGAATGCTGGGGAACCGGTACCCCCCTTCGGGAGTTTTTGTATGTGGATGATTTGGCAGATGCCTGCCTGTTCCTGATGAATCATTATTCCGGTAATGAAACGGTAAATATCGGCACCGGCAAGGAATTGAGTATTAAGGAGCTGACGGAGCTGACCGCTAAGGTAATCGGCTATACCGGCACCATCAAATGGGATACTACAAAGCCGGATGGTACCCCCAGAAAGCTTTTAGATGTATCCAAATTGGAAAAATTAGGTTGGAAATACAAGGTGGAACTGGAAAAGGGTATTGCAATGGCTTATGATGATTTCCTGCATAATCCTATGCGCGCAGAGCGTTAAGAAAAGAGCTTGGTAAGGAGATGGATGTTGATGAAAAATAAGCCATTCTTATTGCGCCCCGCAGGAAAGGATTACTTGTGGGGTGGAAGCAGGTTGAATGACGATTTCTCCAAGGATATTGCCATGGAGCCCTTGGCAGAAACCTGGGAATGCTCTACCCATCCGGATGGTCCCAGTGTGGTGGTCAGTGGAGAATTTACAGGGAAAAGCTTGACGGAGGTATTAAAGGAGCATCCGGAATTTCTGGGCACACATCCTCGTACCAAAGGAGAGCTTCCCATATTGATTAAGCTTATCGATGCCAAAAAGGATTTATCCGTACAGGTGCACCCGGATGATGAGTATGCTCGTGAGCATGAGAATGGTTCTCTGGGCAAGAGCGAAATGTGGTATGTGCTGGATGCCAAAAAGGATACGAAGCTTGTTTATGGCTTTTGTCATGATATTAAGAAGGAGAAGCTTCGTCAGAGTATTATGGATGGAACCATAGAAAAATATTTGCAGAAGGTGCCTGTTAGGAAGGATGATGTTTTTTATATTGAGGCAGGTACCGTGCATGCTATTGGAGCCGGTGCGCTGATTGCAGAGATACAGGAAAACTCCAATCTGACCTATCGTTTGTATGATTATAATCGAGTGGATAAAAATGGGAAGAAGCGAGAACTTCACATTGATAAGGCACTAGACGTAGCCGAATTGAAAAGCAGCAGCGAACCCATGCAGCCCATGCGTGTGCTCAAATATCGCAAGGGTTATGCTTCCGAGCTTTTGTGCCGTTGCAAATACTTTCAGGTAGAGCGTATGCTCCTAAATACAGAGCAGAATCGTGAATTGGTGGATTTTGGGACTCTTGAGAATTCCTTCCATGTATTATTGTGTACGGAGGGCTGTGGTGTAATCTTTGGAGAGGGTATTATGCTGAACTTTTTTAAGGGGGACTGTATCTTTGTCCCGGCGGATTCCATACCCCTTAAGATACATGGAAAGGCACAGATGTTGAATGTGTCCTGTTGATGAAATGATTTTCAAAACATTATTCGGTTGAAAAATGTAAAGGCCGGATGGATTTTTGGATAGAAATATGATAAACTCGATTAGAGCAATATGTAGAGCATGAAACAGGATGGAGAGATAACATGTTTACAGCAAATATACTATTATATTTAAATGTATACGGATATACGAAAGAACGTGAGAAACAGAATGCCAGACTGGAGGCATATATAGGTGGTGCCACCATATGGATGCTGCTTTTATTTACAAGCACAGAAATTTTATCCCTATTTCAGGGGATTAACAGGACTTCCCTGGCACTGTTTTGGGGTATCCTGGATGTTTTATTAGTACTGCTATTCTTGTTGAAATTCAAAAAAAATAATGCGTATAAAAATATTATCAGAGATATAGTGCAGATAAAACTTCCGGCAAAGAACGAAAGATTTTTGCTGTTAATTATGCTGCTGGTAGCAGGATATGTGGGTATCTTGGCGGTAAAAACCGCTCCCTATAATTGGGATTCCATGACCTATCACATGTCCCGTATTGCAGCGTGGGCGCAAAATGGTTCGGTGGAGCATTATGCTACCAATATTATACGGCAAATTGCCAGCCCCATGCTGGGAGAGTTTGTAAATCTTCATGTATATGTATTGCTTGGAAAAAGCGATATCTGTATCAATCTTTTGCAGTGTATTTCCTATTATACCTGTGCGGTTATGGTATATGGGATAGCCGGCAAAATAGGCTGTAAGCAAAGCTTCTGTCGGTTGGCAAGTCTTTTATACATGTCCATGCCCATTGCTTTTGGGGAAGCGTTGACTACTCAGGTGGACAATTTTGCCACGGTTTGGCTGTTGTTCTTTGTGTATTTGCTTTTGGATTTTACGCAGACCGGGGAATTGATTCAGTGGAATAGAACGAATATACGAAAAGTGTGCATTATGGGATTCTGTGTGGCATGGGGATATTTAATCAAGCCTTCTGTTTGTATTGCAATGGTGATATTTGTATTATGGCTATTGGTGGTATGCATTCGCAGAAAGGATAAGGTAGGTGTTTTGCTTCGCTTGATTTTGTGTACCATACCCTGTATTGTACTGCCCATAGTACCGGAGCTTGCCCGTAATATAAGTACTTTCCATGCTATCAGCAGTCCCATTGCAGGACAGCGTCAGCTGGTAGGAACCTTAAATCCTTTAGCGCTGCTTGTGAATTTTAGTAAGAATTTTGTGATAAATCTTCCCACAGTTTATTTGTATGACTATGCCAGACAGTTTGCAAAAGTACCGGAAATATTGGCGCGTCTGTTACGGGTGGATTTGAACAATCCGGCAATCTCGGAGGATGGCAGAGCATATGCATTAAGTGATGCGCCTAATTTTGGGCATGATACGGCAGCAAATCCTTTGATTGTATGGTTACTTATATTCTGTATTGTATTGGTGATTTTTAAGATTAAAAAGATGGAATGGAAGAAGCTGTTACATAGTTACTCCTTGATTGCAGTAGTTAGTTTTCTAATCTTTTGTACTATTTTGCGTTGGGAGCCCTTTGTTACAAGGTATATGCTGTCTTATTTGACACTTCTGTGCCCCATGCTTGCATTGCAGATGCAAAAGCTGCCTGAAAAAGGAATGAGTATTTCCTGTCAGAACATGTGGGTAGGAGCCATTTGCTTTGTGGCAATTATGAATTTGGCAAGTATGTGTATGTATCACAGAAATGTTTGTAACGTGGATGATGCGGATACCCGACCTTATGGATATTTTGTAGTCAGACCCCATGAATATCCCGCCTATCTTTCTATTGCACAGGATATTAAGGCGCAGGGATATAGCCGGGTAGGAATTTATATGGGAGAAAATCATTATGAATATCCTTTCTGGGCAATGCTTAAGGATAGCGATGTAGAGATAGAGCATGTAAATGTAACAAATGAATCTGCGGTTTATATGGATGAAACATTTGTGCCAGAAACAATTATCTGGATAGGCAATCCACCGGAGGGAAACTTCCAGTGGAATGGAAAGGAATATTCGATATATAAGGAATATGCGGTAGATAAATATTTATTAGAGATGGCGCACTAAAGAGAGGATTAACTAATGATTGCATTACTTTGTATGCTATTGCCGGCGGGGATTACAGTTTATTTATGGCAAAAGATAGTGGCTGAAAATAAATTGGATATAAAAAGAATCGGATGTATCTATATTGCATCTGCGTTGGTGATTAATATATTAAACAGAATGGTAGTAAAGCATTTGATTAGAAATGAAGGCGACATAATGCTGCAGCTGAATCAGAGCATGGGATTTGCCTTAAAGTATGTTTTTCTTGCCTGTGTATTTGCGGCTGCCATTCCTTTCTTGTTTTGGATTGATAAAAAAGAGAGTCTGGCCGGAATTATAAGACTGTCTGAAAAGAAATATGAATTACTTTGGCGAATTGCGGCAATTATATATACAGTGCCTCTTTTTTTGATGAATTTTATCAGAATTTTTGATAATAATTTTTGGGGAGATGAGGCCTACACCATAAAGCTGGCTAAGATGAGTTTCGTGGATATGCTGACCGCAACTGCCAATGATGTGCATCCTCCGTTATATTATATATTAGTCATGGGAGCATATCGTTTATTGGGAGAGCATGGCTGGGTGTTCCATGTCGTGTCCATGCTGCCTTATTTGGTGGTATTGATTTTTATACATACCATTGTATGGAAAAAATTCGGTAAGATTCCGGGATTGTTAATGATTACATTTGTTTCTATTATGGCGAACCCGATAACATATAATGTGGAAGCGAGAATGTATTCCTTATCAGCTATGTTTGTGCTCTTAGCATATTATGGGTTTTATATGATTTTGGAAAACGACAAAAAGGAGGGCTACATTTTATTCATCGTAGCTTCTCTAGGGGCTGCATACAGTCATTATTATGCAATGATGTCGGTGGCTGTTTTGTATGGTGCATTGCTTTTGTTTATGGTATTAAAGAAAATAAAGCCAAAGAAGCTGATTCTTACCTATCTGATAACCATAGTGGGGTATTTACCCTGGTTGATGGCGATGCTTACAACCTTTGAACGCACGGCGGAGGACTTTTGGATAACAGAGGCAGATAATCACACCTTTTTGGCAGGCTTGTTGTTTTTTTATGAAGGAGACAGATGGTATGCCTGGTTAATGCTGGGGCTTACCGTGGTATTCCTGATAAATGTAATTTTGCTTGATAAAAAGAAAAATAAGCAGTTATCCTACAATACAGTTTGGATTATTTGGGGACTTGCTGCTTCGGTGGGAACGCTGGTAATAGCGGAGCTTATTTCCGTATTAATCAGACCGGCATTCCTTTCAAGATATTTGTATCCTGTGGTTGCGGTTATGTGGCTTGCACTATGCGTCAGCATCACAAAATGTAAGAGAAAGAGAGCCTGTGCAATCATTATTATGGTGCTTACGCTTGTAACCTCCCTTCCCACTTATAGGGATATTTATTATCGGGAAAAAGGATTGGATGAGGCATGTACCCGTACTCATGAAACCCTGCAGAATCTGATGAAGGAAGGTGATGTCATTGTGACCACCAAATCCCATTTGACCTGGACTATACTGGATTATTATATGCCACATATAGAGGTTCGGGAAATTGTTCCGGGATTTCAGGAATTTGATTCGGATACAACCTATTGGTTGATATGGGCTTCAGATTTAAATGAGGACGAAGTAAAATGGCTTGCGGATTGTAATTATGAAGTGGTGGAAGAATGCCATAATGCCATGTTGGGATATAATCTGTTTCACGTTTATCGGCTGATAAATGTATCGCCTTTGACAGATAGGGGATAATATGCTATGATTATGCCGTGCATGTCCCTTGGGATGTGTTGGATTTTAAAGTGTTTATAGACTTGAAAGTGAGAGGAAGCTTACATGTTAAACAATAAATCAATTTTAATTACCGGAGGAACCGGAAGCTTTGGTAAAGCATTTACCAGATACGTATTGGAAAATTACAATCCTAAGAAGATTATTATTTACTCCAGGGATGAATTTAAGCAGTTTATTATGCAGAATGAATTTAAGGAGCATGCGGATAAACTGAGATTCTTCATTGGGGATGTGCGTGATAAGGAGAGACTGACCCGTGCCTTTGAGGGCGTGGATTATGTGATTCATGCAGCTGCCTTAAAGCAGGTGCCTGCATGCGAGTATAACCCTGCAGAAGCAATCAAGACCAATATCAATGGTGCTCAAAATGTAATCGATGCAGCATTGGATACCAATGTAAAGAAGGTAGTGGCATTATCTACGGATAAGGCGGTAAATCCGGTAAATCTTTATGGTGGTACCAAGCTGGTATCCGATAAGTTATTTATCGCAGCTAATGCTTATGCAGGAAGTAAGGATGTATGCTTCTCCATCGTGCGTTATGGTAATGTGGCGGGAAGCCGTGGCTCTATTATTCCTCTCTTCCACAACATTATTAAAAATGGTGGTACAGAGCTGCCTATTACGGATTACCGTATGACCCGTTTTTGGATTAGTCTCCGTCAGGGTGTGGAGCTGGTTATTAAAGCTTTGGAGGAAGCCAAGGGCGGTGAAACCTTTATTTCCAAGATTCCTTCCTTCAAGATTACGGATTTGGCTGAGGCTATGATGCCCGGTTGCAGCATGCCCGAGGTGGGAATCCGTGTGGGAGAAAAGCTACATGAGGTAATGGTTACTGTAGAAGATGCCCCCAATACCTACGAGTACGACAAGCATTTTATCATTTATCCCCAGATGGTATGGGATGAGAATAAAAAAGCAATTCCTACAGGTAAGAAGGTACCGGAAGGCTTCTACTATAGCTCCGGTAATAATACTGAGTGGCTTACTGTGGAAGAGATTCGCGAGTTGATTAAGACTGTGGATTTGGAAAAATAGTATAGCTAGAGAAGTAGTTTTAGAGTCCCCGACATGCTGGTGGTAGCCGGTGTGTTGGGGTTTTTAAAAAGAATGCGAGGTGTCTAAAAATGGAAAAGCTGGCAATTCATGGTGGTGAACCGGTAAGAAAAGAGAAAATCAATTACGGAAGACATTGGATAGAGGAAGATGATATTAACGCAGTGGTGGAGACCTTAAAAGGAGATTTCCTGACCTGTGGTCCTAAGATATCTGAGATGGAGCAGGTGCTTTGTGACTACACCGGAGCGAAATATGCTGTGGCAATCAGTAATGGAACAGCAGCACTGCATTGTGCCTGTCTGGCAGCAGGAATAGGCTCCGGGGACGAGGTGATTACTACTCCCATCACCTTTGCAGCAAGTGCAAATTGTGCACTGTATTGTGGTGCAATGCCGGTATTTGCAGATATCAATCCGGAAACCTACAATATTGACCCTAAGAGTATCAGAGAACATATTACGGACAAAACCAAAGCTGTTGTTGCAGTGGACTTTACCGGACAGGTAGTGGAAATGGAAGAAATCCGCAAAATCTGTGAGGAATATCATTTAATTTTGATTGAGGATGCTGCTCATTCTTTGGGCTCAAAATATCAGGGAAAGCAGGTGGGAACCCTTGCGGATATGACTACCATGAGTTTTCATCCGGTAAAGACCATAACCGGCGGTGAAGGCGGTGCCATATTAACAGATAACGAAGAACTTTATCGCAAGCTGTTATTGCTTCGTGCTCATGGCATTACCCGTGATATCAATGAAATGAGTGTGGAACCGGAAGGACCCTGGTATTATGAACAGATTATGCTAGGTTACAATTATCGTATTACCGATATTCAGGCATCCTTGATTGTTAGCCAGATGAAGAAATTAGATAAATTTGTAAGTCGCAGGAAGGAAATTGTAGCGGCTTATAATGAGGCTTTTGCTGAAATTCCTGAGATAATTGTGCAAAAGGAAATTCCGGAAGCTGATACCTGTAGGCATTTGTATATTATTCAGCTTGAGTTGGAAAAGCTAAATTGTACCAGAAGAGAATTTTTTGATGCTCTTGCAGCAGAAAATGTGCAGTGCCAGATACATTATGTGCCTACCTATTGGTTTCCTCATTATCAGAAGCTGGGCTTTGAGAAGGGATGCTGTCCCAATGCAGAGAAGCTGTACAGCAGGATTATGAGTATTCCTTTGTTCCCCAAAATGACGGATGCGGATGTAGCGGATGTAATCCATGCAGTAAAGAAGGTTGTGGAGAATTATAGGAAAGTGTAAAATGGATTGTGTAGAACTATAGGAAATTGTGAAAAGTGTGTTGTGGGAAATTTATAAGAAATATATGGAGATAAAATGACACAAAATAAGATGAACAAGCGAATAGATGTTGCTGTTTTTGCGATATTATTACTGGCAGCATCCATCATAACCTTTCAACTTTTTTATCATCAGACCACAGGGAGTGAAGCCCTCTATCATTCTGATATGAAGGCTTACATTCTGGAAATGCAGGGGCTGGATAGCGGCTATAGCTTCCCCTATCCGGTCTTCTTTAAGTTGTCCGCTTTTTTTGACCTCTTTGTGGCGCCGGAGCTGGCGGTGGCAATTGCTACGCTGGTGTTAAACAGTGGTGCCATGATTATCATGAAGTGGGCACTAAATTACTATGCTCTTGAGCAGTTGGAAAATGCTTTTGTCAAAAACAAGTGGTTGGCAGGCGCAATTATCAGTGTGGTATCCATTTCCTTATTCTTTATATCCATGCTGTTCCCGCCACAAGGAATTTATCTGCCCGGTATTAAGTACAATTACCTTGGGGTATTTTCTGCAAATCCCTTTCATAATGCTACCTACATGGCGGCGAGACCCTTTGCTATTTTGGCATTTTTGTGGTATGTGAAGCTGTTGGATACTTATGAAGGCGGGTGTAGTGGTAAGTGGAAGAGCAGTGGAATGTGGAAATGCAGTGGTAATGCGGATGAGCCTATGCAGGGGAAGGGAAGCAAAACGGACAAGGCGGATTTATGTGACTATGTTTTATTTGCCATATTTCTGCTATTAGCCACTATGACGAAACCCAGCTTTACCATCGTGTTGGTAGGGGCGGCGGGCTTAATCATGCTGTGGCGGATGTTTCGCAGTAAATTTAAAAATTTCATACCGACCATTCAATTGGGATTAACCTTTATCCCCACCTTTATAGATTTGCTATACCAGTACAAAGGCGTGTTTGTTCCCGATGCCGGTGAAGAAGGTGGTATGGGATTTACTTTTGGCAAAATCTGGGCATTATACTGTGATAACATACCATTGGCTATTTGTCTTGCAGTAGGATTTCCCTTAGCGGTGTTAGTTCTTAATTATAAGGAATTGAAAACCAATACCCTATTCCGCTTTTCCTGGCAGATCTACCTGATGAGCTTTGCCATGGCATTCTTTCTTTACGAAAAAGGCTTCCGCTGGGCAGACTTTAATTTCTCATGGGGCTACATGTATGGCATTTTCTTTGCCTTCGTAGGTGCAGTGGTAGTACTTCTTCGTAGAACCGGAGAAAAGCGAAAGTGGTGGTGGCTGGCACTACAATGGCTCCCTTTGTTATGGCATGTTGTCTGCGGCTTGTACTATTTTGCCGGCATTGCCCAAGGAAAAATGTATTATTAAGTGCATATATGGGGCGTATTAACATTAACAGTAGCGAATATCTGAAAAATATGCTAAACTGAAAAGAGTATGTAAATTTATGCATGTGAGGAAAATAACATGACAGATAAACTAATCATAGGCGCGGGGCTGTACGGGCTTTATGCTGCGTTATTTTGTGCCAAAAGAGGACAGACAGTCACTGTGCTGGAGATAGAGCCGGCTCCCTTTACCAGAGCCACCTATATTAATCAGGCAAGAGTGCATATGGGCTATCACTATCCCCGTTCCCTGTCCACGGCAATGAAGTCCGCAGGATATTTTAAACGATTTGTGGAGGATTATTCCTTTTGTATTCATTCCTCCTTTGAACAGATATATGCAACCTCCCAGCATTTTTCTTGGACGGATGCAACAGAATTTCGTAAATTCTGTGAAGCAGCGGATATTCCCTGTAAGGTGCTTCCTGTGGAGGAATATTTTAAGCCGGGGCAGTGTGACGGAGCTTTCTTAACTGAGGAATACACCTATGATGCCCATATTTTAAGAGATTTTTTGATGGAAGAATTGGCAAAATATCCCAATGTAACCCTTTGTTTTGAACGAAGGATTACCCGGATAGTGAAGGGCAGTGACCGATATGATATTTATGCAGTATATCAGGGTGGGGAAGAACATAGCAATAAGGAAGAGCATTACGAGGCACCCTTTGTATTAAATGCCACTTACGCTTCCGTAAATCAGGTATTGGAGCAGGTGGAAGGAGTAGAGACGGAGCCCTTTAAGTTAAAATATGAGCTCTGTGAGATTATTCTCTGTCAGGCAAGTGAAAAAATTAAAAATATAGGCTTTACGGTAATGGATGGTCCTTTCTTTTCCATTATGCCCTTTGGAAAGACGGGCTATCATTCCTTGACCTCAGTAACCTTTACTCCTCATAAGACAAGCTATGACGCTACGCCTAAATTCCCCTGTGTGGATGAGAAAGGCAGTAGCTGTACTAATATGTGGCTGGGGAATTGTGACGGCTGTGCAAATAAGCCGGACAGTGCATGGGAGTATATGTCCACGCTGGCAAGAAAGTATATGCGTGAGGAATATGGATTTACTTATGAAAAATCCCTGTTTTCCATGAAGCCCATTTTAAAGGCTTCCGAGATTGATGATTCCAGACCTACAGTAATACGCGCCATTTCCAATGAGCCTACCTTTATCAGCGTATTGTCAGGCAAGATTAATACGGTATATGATTTGGACGAATTTTTAGTATAAACCCGGAGAGTGAAATAAAATGACACAGAATAAGGAAAAGAATTTTGTATCCTGCGTAGTATATCTGCATAACGAAGGGACAGCGATAAAGCCCTTTTTAAAGGAAGTTTGCAATGTGATGCAGGACAATTTTGAAAAATACGAGATTGTATGTGTAAATGACTGCTGTACGGATGATACCATTGGACAGATTCATAATTTTCTGGAGGAAAGCGGAAAGGGAATTGTGGTGAGTCTCATTAATTTAAGCTATTATCAGGGGGTGGAATCTGCAATGAATGCCGGACGGGACTTGGCAGTAGGAGATTTCCTCTTTGAGTTTGATAAATGCAGTCTGGACTTTGATGGGACTTTGATAATGGACATTTATCGCAGAGCCCTGGAGGGCTATGATGTGGTGGCAGCGGCTCCTAAAAACGGAGTACCTCTTTCCTCCAAGCTGTTTTATGCGGTGTATAATTTCAGCAGCAGGAATCGCTATCAGCTTCGTCAGGAGCGTTTCCGCATTATTTCCCGCAGAGCCATTAACCGTGTCAATCAGATGAATATATACACACCCTATCGTAAGGCTATGTATATGAACTGCGGTTTAAAAACGGATACCATTGTGTATGATAATAAAAGCATGGCTCGCAAGGGCAGGAACAGTGAAGAGCGTGGAAAACGAAGCGATTTGGCTTTTGATACCATCATTATTTTCACGGATGTATTGGAAAAATTTTCTATGCTGGTAAGTACCATATTGCTTGGGGTATTGATTTTAATGTTTTGCTGGATTGTATACTCCATTTTCAGTGAGGTACGTCCCGTAGAAGGATGGATGTCCCTTATGGCTTTGATTTCCTTCGGATTCTTTATGACCTCGGTAATGCTGACCATGGTATTGAAATATCTGTCAGTGATTTTGAATATGAGCTTTAAAAAGCAGCGTTATGTAATAGAAGGAGTGGAAAAACTGACAAAATGATGTTGACAATTATATTTCCGGTATTAAATGAAAGACTTCGTTTGGAAAGTGGTATTACACGTACCGTAGAGTATCTTTCCGATATTGCATATGAGGATTATGAAATCATTATTGTGGATAACGGCTCTGAGGATGAGACTCCGGAGATTGCGGCAAAACTCTGTGAAAAGTACCCTAAGGTACAGTACGAGCGTATCAATATCCGTGGTGTAGGTGCTGCCTTCCGTCGTGGTGTGGAACTGAGCAAGGGTGATGTGGTTGGTTATATGGATATTGACCTTTCCACCAACATCAAGCATCTGGGAGAAGCCATCCACATTTTTAAGACCAAGGAAGAGATACAGTATATTAATGGCAGCCGTTTTGCAAAAGAGTCCGACACTCAGGGCAGAAAATGGTATCGTAAAATTACTTCTCAGGGCTTATTAATTTTATTAAAACTTTTCCTGGGAATGAAGTGTACCGATGCTATCTGTGGTTTTACTTTTGTGCGTAGAGAGACAGCACTTTCGTTGGTAGAGGGATGTAGTCAGGATAATGGTTGGTTTTACATGATTGAATATCTTCTTCGTGCCGAAAAGCGTGGTGTGGAAATTTTGGATTATCCGGTGGAGTGGCAGGAGGATTACAATACCACAGTAAAAATATTTAAGACGGTATGTAATTATTTAAAGCAGATTACCAGATTGTTTATTGAGTTTAATATTAAGAAGCATATTTAAGCAGAACGAAAAGATAGAAATGGAATCAGAAAGGATGAAAACCATGGCAGAGCATATTAAGCGAATTGACCTGACCAGGGATTATGAAGCCCATAAGGATGAGTATTTACAGGCAATAGAAACAGTTTGTAAGGAAACTGCTTTTTCCGGTGGAAAGTATGCAGATAAATTTGATGAGGAATTTGCAGCTTATGTAGGAACTAAGTATGCAGTGGGGGTAAATAACGGTACATCCGCACTTCATTGTGCCATGCTGGCATTGGGAGTAGGTGCAGGGGACGAGGTAATTGTACCTGCCAATACCTATATTGCAACTGCTTGGGGTGTCAGCTACACGGGAGCAACCCCTGTATTTGTGGATTGTACTGCGGATACCTGGGAACTTGATCCGGAGGCAATTGAAGCCAAGATTACTCCGCGAACCAAAGGAATCATAGGTGTGCATCTCTATGGACAGCCCTTTGAGTTTTCTAAAGTAAAGGAAATTGCAGACAAGCATGGTCTTTTTGTGGTGGAGGATTGTGCCCAATCCCATGGTGCGCAGTATGATGGCAGAAATGTTGGAACGCTGGGAGAAATGGCTTGCTTTAGCTTTTATCCGGGTAAGAATCTGTATGCCTTTGGTGAAGGTGGAAGTGTAACCTGTGATAAAGAAGAATATTTCCGTCACATGACCCGTTTAAAGAATCAGGGCTGTGATGTTCGTTATTATCATGATGAAATCGGATATAATTATCGTTTGGAGGGTGTTCAGGGAGCAGTGCTCAGTGTCAGCCTGAAGTATTTACCGGAATGGACCCGCAGACGTCAGGAGATTGGAGAACGTTATATCAGAGAGATTACCAATCCCTTGATAACCATGCAAAAGCATCCTGAGAATACCAAGCCGGTGTATCATTTGTTTGTAATTACAGTGCCGGATCATGATGATTTTGTAAATTATATGGCAGAAGCAAATGTGGAGTGTAATATGCATTATCCCGTTCCCTGCCATCTCCAAAAGGCTTATGCCCATCTGGGATATAAAGAAGGGGATTGCCCCAATGCAGAATATTTGGCATCCCATTGTGTGACTCTGCCCTTATTCCCGGGAATGCGTGAGGATGAGGTGGAGAGAGTCATTAATCTTTGTAATGCATACAAGGGCAAATAGAAGGCGTGTGTGTGGATATGAAGGAAAAATATTTTGACCAAGCAGCAGGAATTTATCTGCGTCCCATGACCTGGGAGGACACGGACGAAATTGTACGCTGGCGTAATAGCGACTTTGTTCGTAAGAATTTTATCTACCAAGCATTGTTTACCAGAGAAAGCCATGAAAATTGGATTCGTACTCAGGTGGAAACCGGGCATGTGGTACAGTTGATTATTTGTGATTTGGCTACAGATAGGCCGTTGGGAACCGTGTATATCAGGGACATTGACAGACAACATCATAAAGCGGAGTACGGAATCTTTATAGGAGAAGAGGATGCCAGAGGCAGAGGAGTTGGCACTGCCACTGCAAGGCTGATGTTACGTTACTGTTTTGAAGAAGAAAAGTTACATCGGGTATATCTTCGTGCGCTTGCGGGAAATGCACAGGCAATCCGTAGCTATGAAAAGGCGGGATTTGTGCAGGAAGGCTATTTAAAGGATGATGTCTGTATCGATGGTGTGTATTGTGATGTAGTCCGGATGGCGGCAGTGAATACGGCGCAAGTTTAACACCTTATGACAGTATAAGTAGATAAAAAGGAATAAAAAGTATGAAAAAAGTAAGTTTTGTAATTCCCTGTTATCGTTCGGAGCATACATTGCCCCATGTGATAACGGAAATTCAGGACAAAATGAAGCAATTGACAGAGTATGAGTACGATATCTTTTTGATAAACGATTGTTCCCCTGACAATACCATGGGAGTCATTCGTAAGCTCTGTGAAGCAAATGAAAATATTAAGGGGATTAATTTTGCAAGAAATTTTGGTCAGCATTCTGCCCTAATGGCAGGACTGCGTCATTCGGACGGTGAGTATGTGGTATGTCTGGATGATGATGGTCAAACTCCTGCGGATGAAGTGGATAAGCTTCTTTCAAAGTTGGAGGAGGGCTATGATGCTGTTTATGCCAAGTATGACCATAAGCAACATTCCACATTTCGTAATCTGGGAAGCAAGGTAAATGAATTAATGCTTCGAATCATGCTGGATAAGCCCAAGGAATTATATGTTTCCAGTTATTTTGCGGTGAAAAGATTTGTGGTGGAGGATATGATTCGTTATGAAAATTCCTACCCCTATGTAATTGGTCTGGTGTTGCGTGCTACCAAGAGCATTACCAATGTAATGGTGCAGCACAGGGAGCGGGAGGAAGGTGCCTCCGGATATACCTTAAAAAAGCTTTTGGGGCTTTGGTTTAACGGATTTACCGCATTTTCCGTAAAGCCACTGCGTATTGCTACGGTAATAGGTGGCGGCTCCGCCTGTGTAGGATTTTTGTATGGACTTTACACGATTATCAAAAGGCTGCTAAATCCCAATGTACCCATGGGATTTAGCTCCACCATGGCTGCCATTGTTTTCTTTGGCGGAATGATTATGGTAATGCTGGGGTTAATAGGAGAGTATATCGGTCGTATTTATATCAGTATGAATAATTCTCCTCAATATGTAATCAGGGAAAGATTGAATATTGAAGAGCCCAGATAAAACGGAATATGTTAGCGGAATCCGTTTAAAGGAGTCCAAATGAGAAAGGAATCCATATATGGATAAGTTTATAAATTGGTGGAAAGCAGATAAACGATATGTTTTGCTGTTAAAAACCTTACTTGCCGGGTTATTTCCCATTATAGGCTGTGTTGTTTATTGCGCCATGCAGGGAAGGTCCATTGGGGAGGTGTATCTGCCCGGCTCTGAGTGGAACGATGAATTGTTTTATTATAAGCAGGTGGAGGCAATGGTGGAATTTGGATATCCCAAGGGATATTTTGGATTCAATGAAAGCCATGCGCTGAAGCTCTCCTATGCAGCCTGGAGCCCGGTGCTGGTATTCCCTTGGGTACTGTGGGGGCTTGTCTTTGGTTGGAATATGTTATCCCCCATTATTTGTAATATCGTGTTATTGACGATTGCTGTGGCAGGATTTGTATGGCTGGTGAAGCCCACTTGGAAGCAGATGGGGATATTAACTCTGTTATTTTTCCTGTATACACCTTTTGTGCGCTATATGCTTTCGGGAATGCCGGAAATTATCTGTTTTAGCTTTTTAATTTTGTTTTACGGACTTGCCATTAGTTTTCTGCAAAAGGAATCCTATGGCAAGATTGCTTGGATGCTGGTGTTTAGTGGTCTTCTGACCTTAATGCGTCCCTATATGCTGGTGTTTATGCTGTTGCCCATGGCATTCTGGATTCGGAAAAACAAATGGCAGGGAATCATCGGCTCGCTGGCAGTTTCCGGTGTGGTAGGGGTAACCTATATATTAATTAAGCATTATCTGGGAGCAGAATATTTTGCTCCGTTATTTTTTACAGATTGGGTAACTGCCTTTTTTGAGCAGGGACTTTTGGGCGGTATCCGTTACTTTTTCGGAAAGCTTTATTGGAATGGACTGGGCTTTTTGCAGCATATGAACAGTGGTATTCAGGATGGTCTGGCTTCAGGAGCATTCTTTAGCGGTTATGTGGTAATGATGCTGGTACTTCTTTGGCAGAGTGTGGCAGATTTTGGGAAACTGCGGAAGGGTGAAAGAAATACAGAGGAAAAAAATCTTAGAGATATACTAATCATCGAAGCCCATCTAGCCTTCAGCTTTGTGGCAATGTTGTTTGCATTATTGTTAATGTATAAGCTTACAGAAGGCAGCAAGCATTTGCTTACCTTTATGGCAGCAGGTGTTTTTATAGTTAGTCTGATGCGCACTAAATTCTACAAAAAGGCTGTTTTGATAGGTGTGGTATTTGCTTATTTTTACAGCTATATGGCGATAGACCCCTATGACTATCAGGTGCCCTTTGTAGAGGAGAGTCGACAGGCTCAGGTGCAGGAATGGGAGGAAGTCTTTGCCGAAAAGCTTACTTTAGTGGAAGAGAATATCCCCAATTATGACAATGCTATTATTTGGGTATTTAGTGACATGGTTGATGGACAGAGTGTTACCAATAAGTGGCAGCTGTATTATGGATTGCCGAACGGCTTTGGTATTAGTTGTTGTATGCGGGATTATATTATTGCTAATTTTGACAGCTTACAAAATCGTTATATCGGTACTGTAAGTGGTGGAGAAATTGACCAAATGTGTCAGAATGCCGGATATGAAGAACTTGGCAGGGATGCTGATTTGGTAGTATATCAGAGATATTAGAGATAATAATAAAATGAGCCGACTTGGGAAAGGATGAATTATCCGATATCCCTTGTCGGCTATCTTATTTATTGCAATGTTTTTTGTTATTCTGTAAGCATTTCATCCAGCTTGAGAGCGATTCTTTTTCCTATCAGGAAACGTCCTGTTTCATTGGGATGGCAGCCGTCTGCCAGATAGGAAGGAAAATTTTCTTTGGTAATTCCCAGTTCGTTATAATTGTCAAGCAGTCCCACATTCAATTCCTTAGCCAATGCCTGCAAGGTATTTACATAATCCACAATAGTGGATTGCTGGTCAAAGCGGTAGTCCATGCCGTAATTAAAGTTTACGGTATAGTTGGGGGTGTTAAGGAGAATACAGGCATCCGGGTAGGCTTCCCTTAGTGTCTGTATGGCCTGTCGGTATCCGCCGCTGAAGGTATAGCGGTCGTAGGGGTCGTCGGAGGCAATGGGGGCACCTGCAAAATAATCGTTTAAACCATAGTTGATGACAAAGCAATATGCCCCTTGCGGGTTGTCTGCCAAAAGCTCTGTCATGCCCGTATATACCTGCTTGTCCGATGGAAGTGCTTGGGGATTTGCGGTAACCAGAGCATTTACAATATCTGTCAGGGAATAATCCTCCCGTTCCGGGTATTTGGAAGCACTGCCGCCTCCTAACCCCAGATTGTAAATATTGGCTTTGGTAAGTCCTCCTACCACCTCGGGAATGGAGGTGGTATTGGTATAATTGCCGATTACGCTGTCTCCTAGAAAGACAATGTTCCAATCGGATAAATCAGGGTATTCTACAGGCTGCTCCCGATACGTTACAATCAAATCCGCCAAGGCATCAATTGGTGCGGTGGGGGATGGCTTGGTAGCCGAGGTGATTACAAATTCATGATCCACATCCGAGTGAAGCATCAGGGTTTCCGTAGCCTGAGGGGTGGTCTCGAAGGTATCCTCATAGTTGGCAGGATTGCAAACAAGCCATTCTGTGCCCCCGAAAAAATAGGGGGAAATGGTAAAATGATTTAAAAGGGGTGGAATAAAATCCCGGTAGGTTTGCAAGAGATTGTCGCATTCCTCAGTGGACAAAGAAAGCCAATAATCTATTTGAGGGTGGGGCAGGATTACTTCAAATTTGGTGCCGGGATATGCCAAAAGCAAAGGAGCAAGCTCAGAAGCATCCAGTTCCTCCGGGCGAACCCCCAGATAAACGTTGGTGACAGTTCCCTTGTGTCCCAACATTTTTAAATAGCATTTCAGAGTGAAAAGGTTGGGGATTTCGTGCTCCGTTACCACCGCATCCATTCCACGCCAGTAGGTATAACGTTCCTCCGGGCAATTGTTCATGGGATACATGGAAAGAACCACAGTATCATAGTCCTCGGAGTACAAACGTTTAAAATCCCGGCGCATATCCTTGGGAAAAATAACGCCGAAAAAGAGTATCCAAGCCAATAGACCTAAGGCGAAAAAAACAGCCAACAGTAATAATATTTTTGAACGTAATATTTTCTTCATGATGGAGAACCTTTCAAGCTTTTAACAAATTTTCAAGTAATTTGAGTAAAAACATTTTAGCATAGAAATCGGGGGAAATATATAGTATAATTGTTACAATATTTTTTCACAAGGCAGGATGGATATGAAAGGAAAAAGCTGGGTAGGAATAGTACTGCTGGGATTTTTTATATTTTTAGCGCATTGCAGCGTCCCTTTTATGATGGATGATGAATGGTATTCCACCAATCTGGCTACCGGGGTACCGCTTAAGACCTTTTCGGATGTGCTGGAGGGACAGGTCTGGCATTATCTGAATTGGGGTGGTCGCAGCATTACCCATGGGATTTTACAGCTGACCCTGATGACGGGAGAGCTTGGTGCGGATATTCTGAATGTAATTATGACCTTTCTGTTGTCATATATGATTTGTGTCATTGCAAAGCAGAGAAATGCGAAATGCTTTCTACTGTCCCTGTCCTTACTGATAGCCTTAAATGCCAATACCAAGATGAGTATGTTTTGGCAGTCCGGGCTTGTAAATTATATCTATTCCTCTGTGTGGATATTATTATTTTTGTGGCCTTATTTAAAGGTAGCGGACAAGCCGGAGGAACAGACCGGTGAAAAATTTAGGGTATGGCTTACGATGGGAATGCTTCCTTTAGGCTTGATGACGGGCTGGAGCAATGAAAATATGGGGCCAACCTGCTGCGTGGTTGCAGTGCTGGTAATTTTGTATCATAAATTTGTCCTTAGAAGAAAGCCCCCTTTATGGATGTATGCAGGTGGCTTTACCTCCCTGATAGGCAGTGTGATGGTAATAGTGGCACCGGGCAATTTTGTGAGAAGCAATGCCATTGAGGATAAGGGGCTGTTTTTGACTTTGCAGGAGCGTTTCTTTTCCATGTTTCAGGCAGGAATGGACTTTTTATTTCCTACATGTATGTTAGTAGCAGTTCTTTTGCTTGTTTGGGTATGCTATTATAAGGAAAAGCTATGCATGAGTCAGATATTGCTGTTGCTGGGGATGGTATTATCCTATGGAGCCATGGTGCTGTCACCCCATTATCCGGACAGGGCTACTTTTGGAACTATGGTTTTGGGGATAATTTTAATTGATACATTACTTGCCGGGATTTTGAAAAAAGCTCCGGCGATGGAAAAGTATGTAAATATCTGGCAGCTATGCGCTTGCGGCTACAGCATACTGGTGCTGGTGGATGTGATGCAGAATACCGGTATTTTAGGCTGATGAATTAGATGGATGGAAAGGCTGGATTTGTGAAAGAAAAGAGAAATGAAAATACAAAAAAATATATATTATGGGGAGTGCTGACACTGTTTGGCGGTTTGGGGGTCTGCTATCTGCTGAATATGGCGGGATTTGCCGGACAGGAAAATTTGCAAGGCTTTACCCAAAGTGCTTTGGCTCCTCTTAGCTTTGTTCTGGTGGGTTATTTTTTGCGTGGATTAAATAAGGATTATCAAGGTCTGAGCAAAGAAAAGCAGAAAAGAAGATTTGTTTTTTCCATAAGCTTTAGTTTTTGGTTGTCCCTTAGTTTTTTGTTAGGGTATCAGATGCGGCTATTGGGAAATACGCTGCCGGGAATCAAGGGAAAAATTTTGATATTTTTTATGTCCGGTGGATTGGCAGTGGCGCTGTTACCGCTGATAAATCTTTGGTTTGTGCTGTTGGAAAAATGGCAGGAAAAAACCAAGGAAGAAGCCGGAGCGTGTGGTATGGAGTTGGTAAGCGGAAGAAAAACCTTCCTGCTTAGCTGGCTGGTTATTTTTGTCTGTTGGATTCCTGTGTTTTTGGCCTATTATCCTGCTATTATGTCCTATGATTTTCACAGACAGTCTCAGGAGGCATATGTGGGATTTGAATGGTTTAATGACCATCATCCCCTGTTGCATACGCTGTTAATTCGTATTTTCTTTTTATTGGGAGAAGCAATAGGCTCCTATGAAGTGGGAATGGCAGTGTTTAGTGTATTCCAGATGGCAATATTGTCCGGGGTGCTGGCTTATTCCTGTAATGTAGTAGGACGTATGACGGGGAAACGCTGGCCGGTAAAGGGAATGGTGTTCCTGTATGGACTATTGCCCATTCATCCGGTGCTGGCTTTGAGTACTACGAAGGATATTTTATTTACTGCTTTTTTTCTTTTGCTGGTATTGCTGCTGTGGGAGCAGCAAAGGTTTTGGGAAAATAGTGATACAGGTAGTAGCAAGGACAAGGGAAAGCTGGTGCTTTTGGGGATAGCCACTGTGCTGTCCGGTGTGCTTGCCATGCTTTTTCGGAATAATGCGGTTTATGCCTTCGCAATTTTTGCTATTTTTTACATTGTCTTTTGGGGAAAAGGACAGCGAATTTACATTGGATTATTGTGTCTTGCCATTGTGGCAGGAGGTATCGGCGGAAGAACGGGACTTCGTGTGGCGATGGATGCTGGACAGGGCAGTCAGATGGAAATGTATAGCGTGTTTGTACAGCAAATGGGCAGAGTGGGACAGAGGCATGGCGATAAGCTGACAGAAGAGGAGTGGGGCTTGATTGATTATTATGTACCGGATGAAACCTGGGATGATTACAATCCACCACTTTCCGATACCATAAAGGCTTATATTACAGTTACCAGTTATCAGGCCTGGAAGGATGATATTCCCGGGATGCTTCGGGATTGGATGAAAATTGGGCTGCGTTATCCCAATGAATATTTGGATGCCTTTCTGGCACTTACTAGTGGCTATTGGTTTTTGGATGATGTATCCCATGCAGAGGTCTTAGGCTATGGTGAAGATTCTAATTTGGGACTTCTCTATACCTTTAATGCATCGGAGTCGGATGTATTTCCGGGAATAGAGAGTAAATCTTATTTTCCGGCTTTGTTGTCCCTTTATGCAAAGATTTTGAATGGAAACTGTTATTATGGATGGCCGGTTTTGTCCCTTTTGTTTAAGCCTGCCTTTTATACCTGGCTGATGGTATTGGCATTGTTTTCTTATCTGTATTTGAAAAAGCCAAAAAGAATGTATTTAAGTGTATTGGTTGCATTATATTTATTGACCTTATTCTTAGGGCCGGTAGTAAATATGCGTTATGCTTATCCTGTGATGGTAACCATTCCGGTTCTGCTAGCCTATCTTTTTGCAGAAGAATGATGAGTGGTTTGGGTGTGAAAGAAAAGATTTAGAAGTAAAGAAAAGGTTTGTACGGATGATGCTTGAAAAGTGGAATAAAAGCAAAAACTTCATAGAGTTGGGGCTCATAGGTGCCATTTTTCTAATCTGTCTTTTGGCTTTGCATGATATGCAGACAGCGGAGGGCGTGGGTCTGTTTTTTACCTTTAAGCTGGGCAAAACCATGGAGCAGAGAATGCCTCTGGATATGCTGGTGGATGTGGTGGGAATGGTTGCGTTGGCACTTTTGATATATTTGCCCTGCCGTATAAGCAAGTGGCTTTCCGTGGATTCTTATTTGCGCTTACTGATTGGGTATCTGGCTATGGTACCTACGTTAAGTCTTGCTGAAATTATCTCGCTTTTTTCAGGTGAGAGGGCCGGACGCTTGTGGGATATGGGGATTTTGTGGACTTGGGAGGCATGGACGAATATTTATAAGCTTCTTCCCCTTTTGCAGGTATGGGGGCCCCTGTTTATTTTGTTGTATGGTTTTGCAAGACTCAATCAATGCTTTGTATTGGAAAAATGGCATAAAATAACGGCGGCTTTGATAATTTTTGCATTGGTTTTGCTTTTTATAATACCTGCGGCAGATAATCTTCTGTTATTTTTGATAGGATATATGGGTTTGTTACTTGCCTTTGACTGTTGGGAGAAGCTGTATGTAAAATTGCCTGAATTTGGAAAATGGTGCAATCTATTGTTTGTAGCAGGACTATTTAAGGGAATTTATCGTATTGTTGTTTTGATGAGTCAGTATTAGGAAAGGCAGTTGCCTGGAGAGGAAGGACTATGTGGAAACAGACGGAGCGTCAAAATCTGATTTGGCATGGGCTGCCTATTGTTGCGCTGGTGGTGTGGGGAGCATTATGTATTACTAATAATCTTTGGTATGATGAGGCTTATTCTGCCTCCATGGTATCCCAGTCATGGTTTCGGTTAATTTATATTACGGCGGCGGATGACCATTCCCCCTTTTATTATGTATTGTTAAAGCTTTTCTATCATTTATGTGGTGGTGGGACTCATTTTTGGAGTCTGAAGCTACTGTCCCTGATTTTTATGATGGGATATATTTTGTTGGGGAAATATTATGTGAAAAAGCTGTTTGGACAGCAGATATCCATTTATTTTATGTTTTTTTCCATTTGCGCGCCTATCATGAGCGTGCAAGGGGGGAATGTGCGGATGTATGCGGTGGCATTGTTCTTCCTGACCCTCACCGGATTACTTGCCTATGATATTTATTTGGACGCCACCAAACGGAAATGGCAGCTTTTTTGCATTGCCAGTATATGTACGGTATATTGTCATACCTTTGCGCTGATACAAACTTTTTTGTTTTATCTTTTATTTTTGGCTGCATTGGTACTTACAAAGCAAAGGGAAAAAATAAAGAGCTTTTTTATCTGTGGCTTTACGGTGGCACTTGTTTTTTCACCATGGCTGTTGGTAACCTGCAGGCAAATGATTCTGCGAATGCGGTATGATACCGGTTCGGTTACGGACAGGGCGACCCTGTATTCCTTTATGGATTATTGTAAGGAGTGGTTTTCTGCTTTGGAAACTCCCATAGGCTGGGTGGTCTTTTTGGGAATGGGACTTTGTCTGGTGTTAGGGTATCTGGCAGTGGATTGGATGCGGGAAAATCAGAATTTTGCACCGGCAGTTGCGGCAGGAACCTTTGGACTGACTGCCTGTGTGGGTGGTTTGATTTCCGTATATATCAATAATTGTTTTATGGGACGCTATGCTTTTCCGGGCTTTGGATTTGTAATGCTGCTATATGCAGTGGGAATGTGTCAGCTAAAAAATAAAAAGGGAAAGTATGTGCTGGGAGCAGTGGCAGTATTGTGTTTTGGGCTGCAATATCAGTCGGAGCTTCGTCTGGAGTATGATAAAGGCTTGGAAACTTACGAACAGTTTTGGGAGGAGCAGGTAACACCGGAGGATGTAATGATTGCCCCGGGAACTCACGCGGTATTTTTAAATGTATATCATCCCGAGCTCCAATATTATATTCATGGTTATAAACTTTACAGTCTGCCCTTTTCCAATACGGATGCATTGGAGGATTACAGCCAATTGGATGAGGTAACCGGAAATATCTGGTTTATCGGTATGGGAGACAGTTCCCCGGAAATGATGGCGGAGTATTATGATTATGAAGAGGCAGTAAGCTTTGACTATATGTATTATGATTTTGTGATTTATCGTTTGACAAAGAAAAACTAGAAACAGGAGTGCAGCATTGGTGTATGAAAAAATGGGTGGATATGTTTACACATTTTTGGAAAAAGAAAATATATGTAATTGCGTTGGCTCTTACCGCAGCCTGTAGCTATGGGTTTATGATAACCAATTATGCCATCAGCATTGATGATACTCCTTATGCTTATTATTTTGAAGAAGGGCTTGCGGCCATCGTTGGGCGGTGGGTGCTGTATCTGTTGAACAAGGTGATAAACATCGGAGAATTTGCACCTTATTTGACAGATTTGGCAGGTGTGCTGATTTTTATGGTGGCAGTAACGGTATGGAGTACCCTGCTTTACCATATTTTGAAAGACAGAGTTCCTTGGTATGGTTATCTGTTTTTTGCCTGTATTTTTATTTCCTGTCCTTTGATAAGTGAGGTTTATCCTTACTATCTGCATAATGGAATTGCCATGGGGTATTTCTTTAGCAGCGTTTCTTTATGCCTGTTTATGGAGGGGATGGAGAATTGGCTTGTGCCAAGAAAACAGTCGGAAAAGGGCGAAGCGGCTTCCATAGGGAGGCGCGTGTTCCTGCTTGTCGGTTCTGCTATTTGTTTGTGGCTTGCCCTGGGCTGTTATGAATCCTTTATGATGGTATGGCTTATGGGAGTCTGTCTTTTGCTTGCTTTAAAGCGTATCTGTGGAGAAAAGCCGGCAGTGATTTTTACAATTCTTATGGCAGGAGTGGTAGCCATTGGCAGTATGGTGCTGCGTAGTATTACCATATCTTTGATAACAGCGGTGTTTGATTTGGGGTATTTAAAGGATGCAGCAGTACAGCGTTCCATTACGGAGCTGATAGGCTGGATATTGGAGCCGGATGCTTTCAGTAATTTTGCCATGGCATTGAAACGTATTTATTTAATGTATGGAGTGTTTGGCTGTGCCTATTATCCAATTTTTGTGTTTGTGCTGGCTACGATTGTGATTATGCTAACGGCTTTGTGGATGAGTATCAGGCGCAGGGATTTGTGGATATTCTTGTTGACGGTGGCAGGCTATGTGGCTGCCTTTTCCCTGATTGTGATTGAAGGAAAGGCTACCTATTATCGGGCGGCGCAGTTTTTGCCGGTGCTTTGTGGGCTGGGTGCGCTGTTGTTTGTGTATGCAGTGGAGAGTCTGATTTCTAAAATGCCGGGGCAAAAAGAAAGCCCACAAGGGAGTGGGGCGAAGCCGGCAATGGCG
The DNA here is from genome assembly GCA_017624835.1 of Lachnospiraceae bacterium. Lineage (GTDB taxonomy): Bacteria > Bacillota > Clostridia > Lachnospirales > Lachnospiraceae > Acetatifactor. The sequence continues at coordinate 22,791 of JAGAMG010000027.1, read as the reverse complement.
GTAAGAGGGATAGCAGTACTGTTATTATCCTCCATACTTTGGAATCAGTGCGCGGATATGAACAAATGGTTTTATGTGGATTATTTGAAGTATGAGGCAGCCAAAGAAACCATGAATCAGGTGGTGTATGAGCTGGAAAAGGGCTTTGATACCTCAAAACCCATTGTGTTTACCGGAATTTATGAAATCCCCCCCGGTATTATTGCGCCTGCTTATGTAGGGTATGATACGAAGGAATATACCTTTATGGTAAATGCTACGGATTGGCTGGATGGGCATTTGCTGGAGAAGTTTTACAGAGACCAGGGAGTCATTGTGGCACAAATGCCCACCCTGTCCGTAATCGAATGGGGAAGAACTGCCTTTGGAACGGATGGGGAATTGGTAAAATTCTTTGAAATGCACGGCTACAAGCTGTACCCCCTGGTGGATAGGGATTATAGTGAGGCGGAGGAATTGTCCGCTTCCTGGCCTTCTTTTCCTATGGAGGGCTCCATAGGGGATGCGGGAGAATATCTTATTGTGCATTTTTAGAAGATTTTCTTAAATTTTTTTGAATATTTCGTGGTATATTTTACTACTGGCAAAAAATGTGTTAAAATCGGCTTATGAAAGATAGAATTTATGTGTGTCACACCTATTATCATGTGTATGTGACCTTTTTAAAGGAATTGAAGCTGAGAGCGGACTATTGTGCACAGGAAAATTGCGGATTGGAGAATTGGAGGCCCGGCGCAACACTTGTGCTGTCGAAAATGTCCAACGACTTTGAAAAGCTGAAAGACCGGGTGGAAAGTACCGGTCTTTTTGATGTGGTAATAGAATTTGACGAGAAAAGAGACGATTATTTCCCAGAGCTTGCAAAATGGAGAAAGGGAACCGGCAATTTTTTAGGGAATCTTTGGTATCGTATTCAGTTTACCAAAAGGTATGCCAAGCTGGAGGCTCCCTTTGTGCCGGTGAATTTTCGGGAATATAAGGATATTTATGTATATTGCGATTCCGATCCCATAGGCTATTATCTGAATCAGAACAGGATTTATTATCATGCCTTGGAGGATGGACTGAACAGTCTGAAAAATATTGATGCGGCAAGGTATGATAACAGAGGGCATTTTGGGTTGAAGGTCTTTTTATCCCGGAAACTGAATTTGATTTTCATTCAGAATGGCTACGGCAAATATTGTCTGGATATGGAAGTGAATGATATTGCAGCCATTAAATACCCCTGTCCTCAGTATATCGAGGTACCGAGACAGCCTTTGGTGGACAGACTGACTGCGGAGGATAAGGAGATTATTTTAAAGGCATTTATCCGGGACAAGGAAGGCTTGGAGCGTCAGATAGCAGAGAGTAATCAGATGGGGGATAAGATTTTGATTTTAACGAACCCTGTTTGTGAGTTGGATGTACGGGAGCAGATTTTTAAGGATATTATCGCTATGTATGAGCCGGAGGGGACCATTTTCTTAAAGCCCCATCCCAGAGATGTGCTGGATTATCGTATCCTTTTTGGAAAGTACCCTCAGTTTGATGCTACTGTTCCCATGGAGCTGTTGAATTTCTTTCCGGGATTGAAGTTTAAAAAGGTAGTGGGAGTGTTGACGGAAGTAATGGGGCTTTCCTTTGCGGAGGAAGAGATACGTCTGGGTCCTGACTTTTTGGATAAATATGAGGATCCCTTAAAGCATCGTCAGAATGAACAGATATAAAAAGAATTAGACGGAGAGGCATAAGAATGCTGCAAATACTAAAAAAATTAAACGTATTATTGGATAAAAAGCAAAAGCGTACCATGGTGGGACTGATTATTCTGATGGTAATCGGTGCCTTCCTGCAGACGGCGGGAGTGGGACTATTGGTGCAGGTGGTAAGCATTGTGATTGACCCCAATGCCATTATGAATAATGAATTGGCGCAGTTTGCCTATGAGTTATTGGGAATGGAGAGCTATCAAAGCTTTTCCGTTCTGATTATGGCGCTTTTGATTGTGACCTTTATTGTAAAAAATATTTTTATGTATGTGCAGCAGAAGCTGACCTTTTCTTTTGTATATACCAATCAGTTCCGTACCTCCGAGCGTATGATGCGCAATTACCTGAGGAGAGGCTATGAATTTTATCTGAATGCGGATACTGCGGTGGTACAGAGAAGTATTACCTCCGATGTAAACAATATGTATGCCTTGATTCTTGCGATATTGCAGCTTTTATCCGATGGGGTGGTTTCTGTCTTTATTGTTTGTTATTGCTTAAGCAGAAGCGGTGTTATGACCATTTTGCTGGCGGTGGTATTGCTGACCCTGATGTATGTGATTAAGAGAGTGCTGAAGCCCATTATGTACAAGGCGGGTAAGGACAATCAGGATTATTACAGTGGGTTGTTTAAATGGATTTCTCAGACCGTACAGGGTGTTAAGGAAGTGAAGATTGCCGGCAAGGAGCAATATTTTGTTTCGGAATATAAAAAGTGCGGCAAGGGCTATGTTAATGCGGTACAACGCTATAGTCTGTACAATCAGATTCCCAAGCTGTTGATTGAGACGGTTTGTGTGGGCACCATGGTGGGATATATGATTTTTCTGACCCTGATGGGAGAGTCCTCGGAAAATATGATTGAGGTGTTTAGTACTCTGGCGGCTGCGGCATTTGTATTGCTTCCCAGTGTCAATCGTATTAATAATCAGATTAATTCCATTGCTTATTTTGAACCCTTCTTTATGGGAGTCAGTGACAATCTCCAGGATGAGATTGCAGGGGACAAGGTGGATATGTCCTTTGCCACCGATGAAGAGGAAAAGCTTCCGGTGGAGCAGTCCATTGAAATGAAGGATATTACCTATGCATATCCCAATACGGAGAAGCTGATTTTTGACCATGCAAATTTGGAGATTCCTGTGGGAGCCTCCGTGGGTATTGTGGGAACCTCCGGTGCCGGAAAGAGTACGGTTGTGGATATTTTGCTGGGGCTTTTGGAGGTAAAAACCGGAACCATCTATGCGGATGGTGTGGAGGTAAAGCAGCACTACCGTAAGTGGTTAAAAAATATCGGTTATATTCCCCAAATGATTTTTATGCTGGATGATACCATTCGCAAGAATGTTGCCTTTGGTGTACCGGAGGATAAAATTGACGAGGAGAGACTTTGGGCGGTTTTGAAGGAAGCCCAGCTGGATGAATTTATAAAGACCCTTCCCGAGGGCTTGGATACGGGAATCGGTGAGCGTGGTATCCGCTTATCCGGTGGACAGAGACAGCGTATCGGTATTGCAAGAGCCTTGTACAATAATCCTGAGGTATTGATTTTGGATGAAGCTACCTCTGCGCTGGATAATGATACGGAGGCTGCGATTATGGAGTCCATCAACAGACTTCACGGCAAAAAGACCCTGATTATTATTGCCCACAGATTGCAGACCATTGAGAAATGTGACATTGTTTATCGTGTGGAGAACGGCAAGGCTACCATAGAACGGGATAACCGATAGAAGGAGATTTCATGAGGCTAAGCATCATTGTGCCGGTGTATAACATGGCGGCGGATGGAAAACTTGAATATTGTTTAAATAGTTTGATAAATCAGACGATTTCCGACTATGAAATCATCGCGGTGGATGATGCATCCACGGATAACTCCTTGGAAATCCTAAAGAAGTATGAGGAAAAATACCCTGAGCGGTTTCGTGTGATTCATTATGAAGTGAACAAGCGCCAAGGGGGCGCCAAGAATGAGGGCTTAAAGGTTGCCAAAGGTGAATGGATTGGCTTTATTGACAGTGATGATTGGGTAGCACCGGATTATTATGAGAGGCTTTTGACAAAAGCACAGGAAACCGGAGCGGACATGGTGGGCTGTGATTACAGCCTGGTAAATAGTCATACCATGGAGGTTGGACAGGTAGTCCCCATTAATTCCCTTGAGCAGACCGGAGTGTTGGATTTGGAAAAACACAAGCTGCTGGTAATGCGTCCCGGCAGTATGGTGGTGAAGATTTATAAGCATGAAGTGATTCGGGAAAATCATTTATGTTTCCCGGAAGGTATCTTTTATGAAGATAATTGTGCAGGACCTTTGTGGAGCCTGTATTTTAAACATTTTGAGAAGGTGGAAGAGCCTTTATATTTTTATTATCAGCATCAGGCATCCACAGTCCATCATATTACCGAGGCTAAGTGCCATGACCGTATGACAGCGGCAAGTTTATTATATGAGGAATGCAAAAAGAGAGGATTTTTGGAGAACTATCGTAAGGAGATAGAGTATCGTTTTGTGGAGCTCTACTATGTGATTACTTTATTTTCTTATATGACCGGAGTGGAAAAGCCACGGATAAGCTTTATAAAGAAGCTGCGCCTTGGAGCGGTGAAGATAACCCCGGAATTTGAAAAGAATCCCTATTATTTGAAGGAAACAGGATCGGAAGAACAGAAATTCATAGCCTTGCAGGGCAAGTCCGATGCAGCATTTTTTGGGTATTATCGGTTAAAGCAGTTGGTATGGAAGCTGCGTAAGTAAAGCCAATGACAGGAGATAGTAATTATGAGAGCGGTAGCGATTATTACAGCCCGGGGTGGCAGTAAGAGAATTCCAAGAAAAAATATCAGAGAGTTTTGTGGGAAACCTATTCTGGCATATTCCATCAATGCAGCACTTTCAGCAGGGATTTTTGATACAGTTATGGTGTCTACGGATGATAATGAGATAGCGGAGATTGCCAGAAGCTATGGGGCGGAGGTTCCCTTTATGCGTAGTGAGGCTACTGCCAATGATTATGCGGCAACCAATGATGTGGTAAAGGAAGTGCTGGATACCTACGCCAAGCATGGGGAATGCTTTGACATTGCCTGCTGTATTTATCCCACAGCCCCTTTTCTTACCGGGGAGACCTTAAAAAAGGCAGTGGAGCTTTTGGAAGAGAATCAGGCGGACAGTGTAATACCCGTAGTACGTTTTGGATTCCCACCCCAGAGAAGTGTCGTTGTGGAGGAGGGAATGCTGCAGTTTAAATGGCCGGAATATATGTTTTCCCGTTCCCAGGACTTACAGCCCTTTTACCATGATGCAGGGCAGTTTTACTGTATGCGTACGGAGAGCTTCCTTGCAGAGAACAGATTGTTTATGACCAAAACCGTTCCCTTGGAATTGTCCGAGATGGAAGTGCAGGATATTGATAATGAAGTGGATTGGAAGCTGGCGGAATTGAAGTATCAGTTAATCAATAACAGGAACCAATAAACAGGTTTGTGAAATGTGGATAGGTTAATGCAGATAAAAAAGGAAAGGTCAGTGTATGGAAACAAACAAGAGTAATACACAAATTTATATCAAGGGCAGACCTGTAGGTACAGGTGCACCGGCCTATATTATTGCGGAAATGTCCGGCAATCATGCAGGAAGTCTGGAGCGTGCCAAGGAGATTATTCATGCGGCAAAGGAAAGTGGTGCGGATTGTATCAAGATTCAGACCTATACACCGGATACCCTGACCATAGATTGCCATAATCAATATTTTCAGGTAAAAAACGGTACCTGGGAGGGAGAAAATCTTTACGGTCTGTATGGCAAGGCATATACCCCCTGGGACTGGCAGCCGATTTTGAAGGAAGAGGCGGACAAGGTGGGGATTGATTTTCTTTCCACACCCTTTGACAGAACCTCGGTGGATTTTTTGGAAGAATTAGGCTTGGAATTTTATAAGATTGCATCCTTTGAAATGATAGATTTACCTCTTCTTACTTATGTGGCACAAAAGGGTAAGCCCATTATTATGTCCACGGGAATGGGAAGTCTGGAGGAAATAAAGGAGTCCATAGAGACTATCTACAAAACAGGAAACAGACAATTGGCGATTATGAAGTGCGCCAGCGCATACCCTGCCAATCCGGCGGATATGAATTTACAGACCATCTGTGATATGATGAAGCGGTTTGAAATTCCTGTGGGCTTGTCAGACCATTCACTGGGCTCTCTAAGTGCTACCACGGCAGTAGCTATGGGAGCATCCATTATTGAAAAGCATTTTTGTATCAGCAGGGAAATTGAAAATCCCGATGCATCCTTTTCTATGCCTCCTGAGGAATTTAAGGCTATGGTTTCAGATATCCGTAATGTGGAGGCTGCCAAGGGAGTGCCTGTTTATGGTGTCAGCAAGCAGGAAGAAAGCAGTATGGTATTCCGACGTTCTGTTTTTGTGGTAGAGGATATGAAGGCGGGAGAAACCTTTACGGAGCAGAATACCCGGATTATCCGTCCCGGTTATGGAGTAAAGCCCAAATACTTGTCGGATATTTTGGGAATGAAAGCGGCGGTGGATATTGAGAGAGGCACGCCTATGTCCTTTGATTTGATGGAAAAGGGAGCAGTTCTCTTTTTAACCAATAATGACAATGCCCTGGATTTGTATGAATGGCTCCAAAGCAAGGAAGAAAAGGTTATTAAAATAGAAAATAAGATATCTTTGGAAATGATACAGCAATTAGAGCCCAGTCTGATTATCAGCTTTAATTATCGTCATTTGATTGGTAAGGAGATTTTGGACGCCATGCCCGGCAAAGTTTTGAATCTGCATACCTCCTATTTGCCCTATAACAGAGGCTCCAGTCCTAATTTCTTTAGCTTTTGGGATAATACACCCAAGGGGGTAACCATTCACTTGATGGATGAAAAGCTGGACACCGGGGATATCCTTTGTCAGAGAGAAATGTCCTTTGATGAGACAAAGGAGAGCTTTGCTTCTACCTACGATGCTTTGCTTACAGAAATGAAGGAGCTTTTTAAGGAGAATTGGGAAGCAATCAAAGCAGGAACTCTTGCGCCTAAGAAGCAACAGGGAGAGGGTACCTATCATCGTATGAAGGAATTGGAGGAAATCCGAAATAAGCACCCCTTTGCATGGAGTGATATTATTGCAGAGGTAAAGAAAAACAGTGGAGTGTAGGGTATGATTTGGATTCGTGCAGATGCCAATTCGGAAATCGGCTCCGGGCATATGATGCGCTGTCTTTCCATTGCAGATGCCTGTAAGGAATTGGGAGAGCAGGTTTGCTTTCTGATAGCGGATGAAGGCGGCGTGGAATTGCTTTCCAAGCGGGGGCATGATTATATCGTATTAGGTACCGACTATCAGAGGATGGAAGAAGAATTGCAGCCCGGTATGGGAGAGCGACAGCTGCAAAGGCTATTGGGAGAGCATCCCCATGGACTTCTTTTAATAGACAGCTATTTTGTAACAGAGCAGTATTTGAAAGCTTTGAGAGAATATGCCAAAGTAGTGTATATGGATGATATTCCCCGTTTCGCCTACCCTGTGGATGCAATTGTAAATTACAATATTTATGGGGAAGATATGGAATATGACGGGGAATGTGGAACATTTTTTTTAGGCCCCGGCTTTGCACCCTTAAGAAAACAGTTTCAGAAGGTAGAGTATCAGGTAAGGTCGGAGGCAAAAAATGTCTTAATTACCACCGGTGGCAGTGATAAATATAATTTGGCAGGGAAAATTCTGGATGAGGTAATGACAAAAGAGGGCACAAGGGAGCTTTGCTACCATGTAGTCAGTGGAGTTTTCAATCCCCATCGGACATATTTGGAAAAGCTGGCTGAAAAAAATGGCAACATCAAGGTGCACTGTAATGTGACGGATATGGCAGGACTGATGAAGGAATGTGATATAGCCATAACAGCGGGGGGCTCCACCATGTATGAATTAAGTGCGGCGGGAGTACCTACACTTTGTTTTTCCTTTGTGGATAATCAGGAATTGATTGTGGAGAATTTTTATCGCAAGGGCTTAGTTGCCTATGGCGGTAACTATTTAAAGGAGCAGGAAGCCTTTGCAGGAAATGTAGCAGAAGCCTTGCGTGAGCTTGCGGCAAATGAGCAGCTTAGAAGAAGCTATAGCAACAGGCAGAGGGCTTTGGTGGATGGAAATGGTGCCAAAAGGCTTGCCGGAGAGCTTTGTCAAATGGCAGGATGGAAATAAGTTACAGGACAGTGAAGGAAAGTCAAGGACGGTGAAGGACAGCATGAATGGAAATAAGAAAAAAATAATATATGGTATCCTGGCAGTGCTGTGTTTTGCTGTATTGGCAGGAACTACATTTTTTAAGAAAGAGGAAGAAGAAAAAAAGGAATTTGAAATGGTAGTGCTGGGAGACAGCATTATGGGACAAATTCGGGACGAAACTGCCATTCCTTATATGGTGGGAAAAGCGTTAGATATGACCGTTTACAATGGGGCGCTGGGAGGAACCTGTATGGGCAGACTGGAGGAATCCGTTTATCCCGATGATACCAAGGATGTGTTATCTTTTGCCAGCCTTTCCAAGTCCATTGTATCGGGAGACTTTACAACCCAGATGTTGTTAAATCTGGAGGAAAATGGTACCCAGCACTTCCCCGATGTTTTATGGGAGATTTCTCAGATTGATTTTTCAGAAGTGGAAGTTTTATTGGTATGCTATGGGGTTAATGATTATCATGCAGGAGAAAAGATATACCCTGAGGATGAGAATCCCTATGATGAAAATACCTATGTGGGAGCTCTGTGCAGTGGAGTTCGAACGCTGCAAAGTGCATATCCTGAACTAAAGATTGTATTGGTAACTCCCACCTATACATGGTACCCGGAATTGGGGCTTACCTGTGAGGAATATATATTGGGGGACAATACCCTTGAGGATTATGTGAATGCTACCATATATACGGCAGAAAAATTGGGGCTGGAGATTGTGGATGCTTATCACATTTATTCCCATGATACATGGGAAAAGTGGATGAAATATACGGTGGATGGTCTTCATCCCAATAAAAAGGGCAGGGACAGAGTTGCCGGTGAAATTGTAGATTTCTTTTTATATTAAGGATAAAAAGCAGTAGCAGAAGGGTAGGAAGAGGATGACACCCCAAGAAGTTTGGATAAGATGCAAACAGAATACGAAGCAGGAATGGAAGATTGCGTTTGGTGCGGCCTTTTTGATAGGGCTGTTGATTCATTTGCCCATTATGGTGTCCGATATTCCCAATCATGACGGCTTAAGCAGTATGTATTTTGACCAGAATATGATTACCTCCGGCAGATGGTTTTTAACCATTGCCTGTGGATTTTCCTCCTACTTTACGTTGCCCTGGCTGATTGGAATTTTGGCACTTTTGTTTTTGGCAGGGACTGCGGTAGCGTTGGTTGAATTGCTGGAAATAAAAGACAGCATGCTGATTGTATTGGTGAGTGGACTTTTGGTGGCATTTCCCGCGGTGGCTTCCACCTATGCTTATGTATTTACCATGGATGGTTATATGATGGCATTGTTTTTGGCAGTACTTTCCGTACTCCTGACTGCAAAATACAAAAAGGGTTTTCTTGCCGGTGGAATTTGTCTGGCATTCAGTATGGGAATTTATCAGGCATACTTACCCTTTGCTGTGATTTTGTGTATTTATCAGGTGGCAATTCTGCTAATAGAAAAGAAAACCATAAAAGAGAAGCTTCTGTCTGCCTGTCCCTATTTGTATATGGGGGGAATCGGTGCAGGGCTTTATTATGTGATATTGCAGGTGCTATTGAAAATTCAGGGGAAAGAATTAGCATCCTATCAGGGGATAAACGGCATGGGCGGTGAAAATGCCCAAGGTGCCGGGATTGTAAATACGCTGTTAAATATGTGGCGTGATTTCTTTGTATTTACCTTAAAGGGAAATGTGTTTTTTAATAATGCTTTTTCTGTGGTAGCATTATTGGTTTTAGTAGTGTTGTTTGGTGCTACCTTGGTTTTGCTGGAATATAGGAGAAAATGGTGGAAGAATCTTGGATTTTTCGTTATAATAGGGCTGTTGGCAATAGGACTTCCTATTTCTGCCAATTTGATTCTGCTGGTTTCCCCCAATGTAACCTACCATCTGCTGATGCGTTATCAGTGGGTACTTTTGTTAATTTTAATGATAGCTTTCTGTAACAGATATCGTACGGAATGGAAAGATAAGGGGATTTGTATCATCCAATGGGGGATGGTTCTTGGAGCCTTTGTATTATTGTTTAATTATGGAGTAACAGATCATATCGGCTATTCCAATTTGCAAAAAAGATATGAAAAAACCTATGCCTACTGTGTCAGACTTTTAGACAGGATAGAGCAGGCGGAAGGCTATTATCATGGGATTCCCATAGCAATGGTGGGGATTGTAGGATATACAGAGTTTCCTACCACGGATATTACCGAAAAGGTAACCGGGGGGATGATAGGACTCAGTGGGGATACTCTTTTATATACGGCAGATAATTATCAGGCTTTTATGAAAAATTATCTGGGAGCAACATTAAATTTCCTGGATGTGGAAACCGTGGGAGAAATTTATTTTGATGAGGAATATATTGCCATGGATACCTTCCCGGCAGCCAATTCCGTGAAGGTAGTGGATGGTATTATGTATGTAAAGACAGAAAATGTAGGAAGAGATTAAGGAAAAGCATAGGAGAAAAGAAATGGCACTGTTATCTATTGTATTGCCGGCTTATAATGAAGAGCAAAATATTGCCAATACTGCGGCTGTGTTAAAGGAACACTTGGAGAAGGCAGGTATTGAGTATGAGCTGGTTTTTATCAGTGACGGCTCAAAGGATGGAACCTTTTTGGAGATTCAGAAGGCTGCAGCGGAGGATTCAAGGATTAAGGGAGCAGAGTTCTCACGGAATTTTGGTAAGGAAGCGGGAATTTTTGCAGGACTTGAGTTAACCACAGGGGATGCGGTTATTGTCATGGACTGCGATTTGCAGCATCCCCCCACGGTAATTCCACAGATGTGGGAAAAGTGGCAAAAGGGAGCAGAGATTGTAGAGGGAATCAAGTCCAATCGAGGAAAAGAAAGTCTGGGCTATAAGCTGTCAGCAGGACTTTTTTATAAAATAATGAGTAAGCTGATTAAGATGGATATGAACGCCTCTTCTGATTTTAAGCTGATGGATCGCAAGGTGGTGCAGGTGCTTTTGGAGCTCCCGGAGAGAAATACCTTTTTCAGAGCATTAACCTTTTGGGCGGGCTTCCGTACCGAAACAGTGGAATATGAGGTGCAGGAGCGTCAGTTTGGAGAAAGCAAGTGGTCTTTCTGGAGTTTGATGCGCTATGCTATTTCAAATGCCACCTCCTTTAGTACCCTGCCCCTACAGATGGTAACAGTTATGGGAATTGTATCTATTTTTTTCAGTGTGATTCTTGCAGTGCAGACTTTGGTGAAATATTTAACCGGTACTGCTGTAGAAGGCTTTACCACTGTAATTTTGCTGATATTGATTATCGGTGGATTTATCATGCTGAGTATGGGCGTTATCGGACATTATATTGCCCGAATTTATGAGGAAGTAAAAGGAAGACCCAAATATATTATCAGTAAAATCACTGACAATGTGCAGGAATCCGTGCTTGGTGCATGGCGTAAACGTGTTTAGTGGTTGGCTGAACGAAGAAAGGCAAGGTTAGAAATATGATAACATTTAATGTACCTCCCTATGTGGAAACAGCGGCAGAATATATTCAGGAATGTGTAAAAAATCAAAAAATATGCGGTGATGGTGCTTATACCAAAAAATGTAATGAATGGATTGAGGAGCGTACCGGTACCGCCAAGTGCCTGCTTACCACCTCCTGTACCCATGCTACGGAGCTGGCGGCATTACTTGCTCAGATTCAGCCCGGTGATGAGGTGATTATGCCCTCCTACACCTTTGTATCCACAGCGGATGCTTTTGTACTGAGAGGCGCTATTCCGGTGTTTGTGGATATTCGTCCGGATACCATGAATATAGACGAAAATTTAATTGAAGCAGCAATTACCGACAAAACCAGAGCCATTGTACCGGTGCACTATGCGGGAGTTGCCTGTGAGATGGATAAAATTATGGATATTGCAAAAAGGCATAATCTGGTAGTGATTGAAGATGCAGCACAGGGTATTATGTCCACCTATAATGGGAAAGCTTTAGGTAGTATCGGTGATTTCGGATGCTTTAGTTTTCATGAAACCAAAAATTACAGCATGGGAGAGGGTGGTGCCCTGTTAATTGCCCATGAAAAAGATATCGAAGAGGCTGAAATTATCCGGGAAAAGGGAACCAACCGCAGTAAATTTTATCGGGGACAGATTGATAAATATACCTGGGTGAACTATGGTTCTTCTTATCTTCCCAGTGATATGAATGCAGCATATCTCTATGCCCAGTTGGAAATTGCGGATGAAATCAATGAGGCAAGACTTGCCTGCTGGAATCGCTATTATGAAAATCTTACTTCTCTTGCTGAGAGTGGGAAAATTGATTTGCCGGTAGTACCGGAGGGCTGTGTGCACAATGCCCATATGTTTTATATTAAGGCAAGGGATATTGAGGAAAGAACTGCATTAATTGATTATCTCAGCGAAAATGGAGTTCATGCGGTATTCCATTATATTCCCCTTCATTCTGCTCCTGCAGGAAAGAAATTTGGACGTTTCCATGGGGAAGACCGCTATACCACCCAAGAAAGTGAACGTCTGCTTCGTCTGCCCATGTTCTATGGTCTTACCTTGGAGCAGGTGGATTATATTTCCGGTAAGGTAAAGGCATTTTATGAAAAATAGGAGAGAAGGATGCAAAAGGCAGTAATCCATATCAGAGCCGTTATTGGCAGGATCATCTTCATAGGTTTGAGCATACAGGTTGTCTTCGGCATCCTTTGGATGTGTTGTTCCTTTACCCATTTGCAGTGGTTTTCAGAAAGCAGCTTTTATGTAAGGGTCAGCGAAAGCATGGTGTGTGATGAGTATACGGGTATTTTGTACCCGTTTCTTTTGATGCTTACCGGACAGAATACCACGCTTTTGTGTCTGTTGCAGATAGCTTTGGCTCTAGCGGCAGGTTTCTGCTTTTTGGGAGCATTGGGGGTGAAAAGAACCTGCTGGCGGGTTTGGGGAAGTCTTGTGCTTTTGACCTATCCATTTGCATTACAGTGCCATATGGCAGTTTTGCCCAATTCCTTTGCTTTTTCCTGCTTTCTTTTGCAGGTGGCATTGGTGCTTATGGCAACCAAAAAGCAGAAAAGAAGCTGGATGGTAGAGCTGTTCGGAGTACATGTATTGTGGTTGGGAGCTTCCCTGCTTCAGACGGAGTATTTCTATCTGGGAGCAGTGCCGGTTATATTGTTCTGGCTTTATGATGTGGTGAAATATTGTAAGAAAGCAGGCTGGCGTGTATGCTGTCATTTGCTGCTGGTAGCAGCTTTTGCCGGATTGATTTTATCCATCAATGGGTTAACGCAGACAAAAGGAGCATATGAAAGAAGCACTCCAAGTGCGGAAGCAGCAATTTTCAAGAGAATAGTCTGGTCCAGTATGGAAAAATATTATTTCGATTGGCCGGAGGATATACAGGATACCTTTACCACGGAGGAGTTTCAGCGTTCAGAAGAATATGTGGAAAATATGGACAGGATTCTTTTGCCCCGGATAGAATCCGAGGTAGGTTTGGAGAGAGCAAAGGATTTTTATTGGGATATGAGTATCCATGTGCTTAAGAATAATTATTATCAGATTTTTTATGAAATGGGCTGGGATGCTTTGGGAAATCTGTTCCCGGTAATTGCAACGGATAAGATTTTGGAGGGGAATGGTTACCGTTCCTATTGTGTTCGCAATTATGAAACCCTTCGTCAGGATTGTCCGGCACTTACAAGCTGCTATATCAATTATGAAATCTGGTGGTTTCCCATAGGAATGGTATTGGCAGCAGTGCAGCTTTTATTGGGCTTTTTGGGAAGAAAAAAAGTCTGGCTTGGAAAACGTTTATGGAGATATCTGCTCTGTGCCCTGCCGGCGGCTGTTATGACAGCCTGGTATACCATAACCTGTGTAGGAAGCTGGGATTATAAGAATGGCTTATTTGTAGGAATTCTGTGGATTGTATGGATGACGGTGACAGCTGTGAAAGGTGTGGAAGAGGAGCTGTAGTATGATACAAAAGATACGTGAAAAGCTACCTGAGATTGCAGTAATACTCCTTTGTATGTTCATATTAGGGGTGGGGGTCAGTCTCAAGGAAGGCTATCATATGGATGAACTTTTAAGCTTCGAGCTGGCCAATGCGGAGTTTAATCCTTGGATTGTTCCTACCCAGCCGGAGGGGAGACTTGCCAAGTTTGTGCATAATGAGATTGATGGGGAAAACCTTGGAGAAAACTTAGGAAATTTAATGAAGGTTGTCAAAGATGTGATACAAAACCGGGGTGACAGCCTTTTACTTTCCTATACGGCGGATGTGTATGAGGAACCCACGTGGATTAGCAGAGAACAGTTTCAGGATTATATTTATGTGGATAACCGGGATGATTTTAATTATCTGTCGGTTTATTTTAATGTAAAGGATGACAATCATCCTCCTGTACATTTTATGCTGCTTCATACCATGTCTTCTCTGTTTCGAGGAACCCTTCAGCCTTTTATGGGCTGTGCCATAAATATGCTTGCAGTGGCAATTACTATGGGGCTTTTGATGAAGCTGGGATATTTGCTGGCAGAGGCATTTGGAATGGAGAAGCAAGGAAGGCTGTTGGGAATTTTGTCTGCTTTGCTTTATGGTGTTTCCACAGGTGCACTTGCCTCAGTGCTTTTGATTCGTATGTACTGTGTAATGACCTGTTTGTGTGTGGCTCTTTTTTATTGCCACCTCAAAAAATGGCAGCAAAAGGAATTTGAACATAAAAATAAAGGCTTGATTACTGTGACGGTGTTGGGCTTTTTGACTCAGTATTTTTTCCTCTTTTATTGTTTGGTGTTGGCTGCGGTTACGGCTCTGCTTTTGTGGTGTCAAAAGAGGACAAAGGAGCTTTGGATTTATATTCGTTCCATGGTTTGCGCAGCAATCATTGGTCTTGTGATATTTCCCTTTGCCGTATTGGATGTGTTTTCCAGTGAGCGGGGAGTGGAGGCTTTGGGAAACCTCTCTCAAGGCTTAAGCGGCTATGGCACCAGATTGGCAAGCTTCTGGAATATTTTAAGGGAAAGAACCTTTGATGGAGAATTATTTCTCTTATTGGTGGTACTGATACTTTGCTTTTTTTGGTATTATGGAAAAGCAAATAAATGTAAGCCCATAAATTGGAAAGAAGAACTTTCGGAATGGGGCAAATGGATGCATGGTAAGCTTTCTTACATTTTGTTGCTTATCATTCCTTTGGTGGGTTATTTTTTGTTGGCAGCGAGAATGTCGCCCTATTTGGTAGACCGATATATTATGGCATTGTTTCCTTTTGTAATTTTATCAGGAACAGTTTCAGTGGTAGGAATCGCCGGCTATATAGAAAAAAGAACCGGAGAAAAAAAGATTCTTGCGGTTGTATGTGTTATTTTGGTGGCGCTACAGTTGTTTGGACTGCTGGAATACGATGGTACTTATCTTTATCGGGGGTATGAAGCCCAGGAGCAGGTGGCTGAGGAGTATGCTGATACGCCCTGTATCTGTGTTTATGACGGGGTGGGCTATTATGAAAATCTTTTGGAACTTGCCCAATATGAGAAGTCTTTGCTGGTAACCTATAATCAGTTGGAGAGCCGTAAGGAGACGGAGTCCATAGAAGAACTGGAAGAAGTAGTGCTGTTGATAAAACAGAATGTGGATACCTTGCAGATATGTGACCTGATGTCACAGAAGTATGGTTTGGTTTTGAAAGAAGAATTGTTGGAAAACAGTGTTTACGGAGATAGAATCTGCTTATTTGAGAGAAAGTAAGAAGGAGCGCATATGACGATATCGGGAATGCTTATATTAATAGGTTTATTGGGTGTAGTTCC
The DNA here is from genome assembly GCA_017624835.1 of Lachnospiraceae bacterium. Lineage (GTDB taxonomy): Bacteria > Bacillota > Clostridia > Lachnospirales > Lachnospiraceae > Acetatifactor. Next base: position 6,981 of record JAGAMG010000027.1, on the reverse strand, counting down.
CATCATAATAGGAAGTGCCTTTGTAACTGTGGATAAAAAGCCTCAGGGACTTCCTTTCATGTGGATATTTGGTCAATTGGTGTTGTGGGCAGGATTTCAACTTTTATCCGTTCCCATTATTTTGAAGGTGGGCAGATTTAGTCAGGTAGTAAATATCTATAATGTTTATACGGCAGTGATGCTTGTGGGTGCTGTGATACTTTGGTGTGTTCGGCGGAAAAAGACAAAGCTGCGTCCGGTAAAAACAAAAGAAGAAGCATTAAACAAAACTACTTTAGTGGCTTGGATTATCTTTTGGGCATTGTTGGTTTTTCAGCTAATACAGGCGGTGCGGCTTGCCTATGGAGATGGGGATGATGCCTTTTATGTGGCAATATCAGGCATGGCAGAGGATTCAGAATGGATGTATCAGAAAATTGCTTATACCGGTTGGCCCTCCGTGCTGGATGTGCGCCATGGTATGGCACCTTTTCCTATTTGGATTGCCTATTTAATCCGGCTTTCCGGTATGGAGGTATCCACGGTAAATCATATTGTAATGCCTCTGATGCTGATTCCCATGACTTATGCCATTTACTATTTGCTGGCAGAAAAGCTCTTTTCTAAAAAGAAAGAAGGGATTCCTGTATTTTTGATTATTACGGAATTGTTGGTGCTTTTTGGGGATTATTCCTATTACACTGCGGAGCGTTTTATGATTGCCAGAAGCAGACAGGGAAAAGCGGCACTTGGAAGCGTTATTATACCCGTTTTATTTTTTCTGTTATTACTTTTCTTGGAAAAAATGCAGGAAAATCAACGAATTTCTTTGGGATATTGGATTCTTTTGGGAGCAACCATGACGACAGGCTGTCTGTGCAGTACTTTAGGAGCGTTGCTGGTCTGCGTGCTGATTGGAGTCACAGGATTGTGTGCAGCGGCATGCTATAAAAAATGGAAATTTCTGTTTCCCATGGCGACCTGTTGTGTTCCCTGTGTAGTATATGCAGGCTTGTATCTGATTCTTGGCTAGAAGGACGGAAAGGAAACAATATGTGGAGTCATATGTTAAATTTGTTTCAGGAATATATGGGAAGTGGCTTGATTGTAATTTGGTTTCTGATTTCCCTGATTTATTTGTGGATTACGGAAAAAAGAAAGCCAATTCGTATTTTATTTTTGTATGTCCCCTTGATTTTATTGCTTCTCTTTTTTAATCCTGTTTTTGCAAAGCTGGTGTTTGAAGCAGCGGGGGATGAAATTTATTATCGTATCCTATGGCTGCTGCCCATAACAGTGGTAATTGCTTTTGCTACTGTGGAAATCTGGAAACGTTTGGAAGGGCGTCGGAAAAGTTGCTTTCTGGTGGCGTCAGTGGCGATAATTGTGATATCCGGAAAATATGTTTACAGTAATGAGTATTTTCAAAAGGCAGAAAATCTATATCACATTCCTCAGACGGTGGTGGATATCTGTGATGCCATTGAGGTGGAAGGACGTGAGGTAAAAGCCATATTCCCTTTGGAAATGGTACAATATGTAAGGCAGTATTCTCCGGTAATCTGTATGCCTTACGGAAGAGAAATCATAGTGGAAAGCTGGCAATTCTGGAATCCCTTGTACGATGTAATGGAAGCGGATGTAATAGATCCGGGACTCTTGGCTTCCGGATGTAGGGAACAGTGGACGGCATATATTATTCTGCCTAAGGATAAGCCGGTAAACGGCAGCCTTACAGATTATGATTTTGAAGTTTTTGCGGAGATTGATGAGTATGTGATTTATAAGGATGCCACAGTGGATTTGACAGTGGGGTAAAAGCCAAAGGCTATGCAGATATCTTAATCGATATCCGCATAGCCTTTATTATAGTAGTTTAAGAAGTATTCAAAACGCTCAGCGATAAGCTTGCGTCCCTCTGCATTGAGGTGAAGATTATCAATCAGATATTTGTCAGCATTTTCTTCGGTAATGGTATTGTATAAATGGTCAATAAAGGATACGCTGCGTGCGGAGCTGGAGGCGTATTCTTTAATCACATAAGTAGACAATACATCCTGATCATTGTAAATATATTGGTCACTGCTGACATATTTTCCTTTCTCATCAACGGCATAAGCATAGGTGGGAGACATTACAATAATGCGGATATGGGGGTAGGTTTGCTGGAACAGTTCAATTCCTGCCTCCAGGTTTCCTGTAAAGAAAAAGGTATCCGTTTCGTTGCTGTCATTGTACATCCAATGTCCTTGCAGATAGTCGGTGGCATCGTACATAATGGTAATTACATCCACCTCATTAAAATCCAAAGTGGTAAGAGTTTTTACGACTTCATCGGCATCCTTGGGGTAATCCTTGCCAAGGGGTTCCTTAATATTTTCGTAGTTATGCGCCACATCAGAACCGCAAGCCAAATGCGCCAGCCAATAAAAAGTAAAAAAGTCCATGTCACTGAAGCTGCAGGCAAGGTAACTATTGCTGACCGCGCAGTTGTATACCGTGGCACCGGTGGCATCCGCAATCAGATTGGCAAGGTTATCCTTGGAATTCCTGTCATCCGCAAAAGGAGCGTTACCGAATGCTACAATAGTTGGGGGTTCCGGATGCTTGATAATATTCCGTTCTTCATCCAACAGCGGAAGTACGGAATCCAGACTGTCATCGTATTCCCCGGGACCATCTTCGAAAATTTTGTCCAAATCAACAAATTCTCCCCAATTCTGAATACGGAAGAAAATAAATCCAACCAAGAGAAGCACCAGCACAAGGAAGATAACATGGATGTTAAAAAAACGATAGATTCCTTTTTTGGGAAATCGGAATCATCCTCATCGCGCCAATCCTCTTCGGGAATCTGGGGCATTTGCTTTGGGTTTTTGTTGTGTAAGTTCTTATTCATAAATTTACCGGGCTTAGGCTGCTGCCAAAACCTTCCTTTCACTTCATCTGTTTTTCAATCTACTCTATTTTACTATTATGTGGCAAGAAAGTCCACATTATTAAAAAGATTTAAGAAATTATGAAGATAAATAATTCCACTTGAAGTGCATAAATAGCGATGATATAATGTTACAGAATTGTTAACAGCGGTAACGCTTTAGAAGGGAAGTATCAATGAAGAAATTTTTTAATCAGACCAAGAAACCTTATAAAAAATGGGACGAAAGGGAATATCTGGAAGAGGATTTCCTGTGGGATGATACGGAAGAGGAAGCTGTGGAAGAATATGCAACAGAGGATGCATATTATGCAGAAGAAGAGGAGTATATAGAAGAGGAGTATATAGAAGAGGAGTATATAGAAGAGGAAGCTTATTACGCGGAAGAAGCAGAAGAAGCATATGCTGAGCAGGAGGCTTACTATGCGGAAGAGGCGGATGAGGTCTATGTAGAACAGGATGTTTACTATGCAGAAGAGGCGGATGAGGTCTATGTAGAGCAGGAGGCTTATTATGCAGAAGAGGCGGATGAGGTCTACGAGGAGCAGGAGGCTTATTATGCAGAAGAGGCGGATGAGGTCTACGAGGAGCAGGAAGCTTACTATGCAGAAGAGGCGGAAGAGGCCTATGCAGAGCAGAGTGCTTACTATGCGGAAGAGATAGAAGCGGAAGACGACCGGGAATATTATTATAAAAATTATAATAATAGAAGAAAGGTTGCGGATAAAAGACAGAAGCAATCCTTCCTTGGCGGTCTATTGGCTATGAACAAGATGGATTGTATCGTAGCGGCTACCGGTCTTGTGGTTTTAGTGCTTGCCATGATTACCGGGGGCGTATTTTTGATAAGTCGAACCGGAGAGAAAAAGACCTCAGAATTTGTAAGTGTGGGAAACCAATTGGCAGATATTGAAATGATTGGTGAAAAAGGGTTAATGGCAGTGGCGGATGCCCAGAAGGCGAAGCTTGCGGCGGCAGAGCTTGTGGCATTGGAAGAAGCGGAAAAAACGCCGGAATATGAGGAAAACGAATACAGCAATGTGGCAGGCGTGGTATTGGATATGGTTTCCATCCAAAAGGATTTAAAAATCAAGTTTACCAATAAGGAAACAGACAAGCTGATTCCCAATGTGCCCTTTGCAGTAACTGTTACAGACCCGGATGGTAAAACCGCTGTCTGGGAAGACGATGATATGGACGGTATTATTTACAAAAAGGGAATTACTCCCGGCAAATATAAGGTTGCCGTAAATGCTTTGACCGACTCCAAATACAAGGATTATATTCTTCCCGCAGGTACGGAATCCATAGAAGTAAAGAAGGATATTGCCTATGAGAAGGTGGATGTAAAGAATGAAATTAAGACGGAGGCACAGGTAAATGCTTCCAAGGAGGATACCAAGAAAAAGGAAACCGTTGTGGAGTCCACTTTGCAGGATACTATTAATTGGGTGGAAAGTACGGTAGTTGCGGATACCTATGTGGAGGTTCCGAAAAGCATAGTTCCGGATCCTCTTACCTTGATTGCAAGTGCTAAATTTATGCGTACTGCATCCGTCACCGTATCCGGTGGAAATGTGGCTCCCCAGCCTTTGGCAATGACCTTGGATAAAACGGCAGTAACGGTATATTTAAATACACCCATTACTGTGAATGCCACGATTGCCAATGCAACAACAGAGAGTGCAGTAACGGCGGAATCCTCCGACAATGAGATTGCAACTGCTACTGCAAGCGGTAAAGCAGTTACCATAACAGGTGTGAAGACCGGTAGTGCCACCATTACCGTAAAATATACGGAAAACGGCGTGGAAGCAGTGGCAACCTGTGCAGTTACCGTAAAAGCCCATCCTAAGGACGATACCACCAGCAAATTGCTGGATGCAAATGGAAAGCAGCTCTATGTTATGGATGGAAATAAATATAGAGAAGCGGTTTATGCGGATTATTATACCGCAGAGCAGTTTTTCCTGAGAGGGGATGCCAAGTATACCGGTTGGCAGACCATTGACGGCAAGGTATATTTCTTTGATGCCTCCGGTAAAAAAGTAACCGGAGAGCAGGTTATTCAAGGTGCAAAATATAATTTTGCCAGTGATGGTTCCCTAGTGACGGATGGTGGTACCATGGGAATTGATGTATCCAAATGGAATGGCAGCATTGATTGGAAGGCTGTAAAGAATTCCGGTGTTTCCTATGTTATTATCCGCTGCGGTTACAGAGGTTCCTCTGCCGGGGCATTAATTGAAGATCCCAAGTATAAGAGCAATATTAAAGGAGCAATTGATGCAGGGTTAAAGGTTGGTGTTTATTTCTTTACTCAGGCAGTTGACGAAGTAGAAGCAGTAGAGGAAGCATCCATGGTATTGGAATTAATCAAGGGATATAAAATATCCTACCCCATTTTCCTGGATGTGGAAGCCAGCGGCGGTCGTGCCGACGGTATTGATAAGGCCACCAGAACAGCAGTCTGCAAGGCATTCTGTGCTACTATTCAGGATGCAGGCTATACCGCAGGCGTTTATGCCAATAAGACTTGGTTGACCAGCAAAATCGATGCATCCGCACTTAGTAACTACAAAATATGGCTTGCTCAATATGCAGTTACCCCTACCTATACCGGAAAGTATGATTTATGGCAGTATACCGAATCAGGGCGCATCAGCGGTATCAGTGGCAGTGTAGATTTGAATATTAGTTATCTGGGATATTAAGGGAATCCTAAGAATAACTTAAAAATGTTTTTGTAGTCAGGTATGGCAAAAAGTGGTATACTATTTGTATTATCAATCAAAGGAGAAATCAAATGAGAACCTATCTGGTAACAGGCGGTGCCGGTTTTATCGGCTCCAACTACATTCACTATATGTTTAAAAAGTATGACAACGATATCCGTATTATCAACGTGGACGTGTTGACCTATGCGGGTAATTTGGAAAATTTAAAGGATATTGAAAACAGAGACAACTACACCTTTGTAAAGGCAGATATCTGTGACAAGGAAGCCATCAGCAGGATTTTTGCAGAGAATGATATCGACAGAGTGGTACATTTTGCAGCAGAAAGCCATGTGGACAGAAGTATCCGCAATCCCGAGGTGTTTGTACAGACCAATGTATTGGGTACTGCGGTTATGTTAAACTGTGCCAAGGCAGCCTGGGAGCTTCCCGACGGTACCTTCAAGGAGGGCAAGAAATTCCTCCATGTATCCACTGATGAGGTGTACGGCTCCCTGCCCGATGATGAGAATGCCTTCTTCTATGAGACAACTCCTTACGACCCTCATAGTCCCTATTCTGCAAGCAAGGCAAGCTCGGACATGCTGGTAAAGGCATATATGGATACCTACAAGTTCCCTGCCAACATTACCAACTGCTCCAACAATTACGGACCCTATCAGTTCCCTGAGAAGCTGATTCCCCTGATTATCAACAATGCATTGCAGGGTAAGAAGTTGCCCGTATACGGGGATGGCAAGAATGTCCGTGACTGGTTATTTGTAGAGGATCATGCAAAGGCCATCGATATGGTACAGGAGCAGGGCAGACTGTTTGAAACCTACAATATCGGCGGTCACAATGAAAAGCAGAATATTGAAATCATTCACATCATTATAGAGACTCTGCAGGAGATGCTTCCTGAGGGAGACCCCAGAAAGGAACTGGTTACCACGGATTTGATTACCTATGTGGAGGACCGCAAAGGACATGACCGCAGATATGCCATTGCGCCGGATAAGATAAAGGCAGAAATCGGCTGGTATCCCGAAACCATGTTTAAGGAAGGTATTAAAAAGACCATCGCATGGTTCTTTGAAAATGAGGACTGGATGAAGAATGTGACAAGCGGTGATTACCAGAAATATTATACAGACATGTATGAAAAATAAACAAAAATGAACCAAAATGGGAACGATTACCGTCGTTCCCATTCGGTGCGTTTAAAAGTAGCGAAAAAAGATAGAAAAAAGAGGTACGAAATATGAAAGGTATTATATTAGCCGGAGGAAGCGGCACCAGATTATATCCCTTAACCAAGGCAATTTCCAAGCAGATTATGCCGGT
>JAGAMG010000026.1 GCA_017624835.1 Lachnospiraceae bacterium | reverse complement strand
GGAGCAATCCGTGGGTGTAAATAAAATGCTGGTGCTTAATTGCCCAAAAATGCTGGAAATTAATTGCCATTTTTTGCTGGAAAGTACTTGCCGTTTACACCATTCCATGGCTCTCATATATTCAAAACTATTCTCAGCATCATCAGTCGGTCCAAGACCAACATATCCATAATTATCTGTATTATTAACCTTAAGACTTAGTTTGTCTTTTGTTCTCACAGCACTACTCTTAACTGTACTTCCAAGTTTGCACAAAACCCTACCTATATTAGCAAATATCAGGTTTTTCTTTTTCTCTTTCTTCATACGTTTTTTATTCATCATAATGCTCCTTTACTTATTCAGCACTCTGACCACTTTTAACCCATTCATCCAGTTCTGAGAATTTAAACTTCCACAGTTCGGCTACCCTTTATATTCACAATATTCACTTTAAAACTATCGAAATTCTACTGCAAGTGCAATAATACAAGGAGAATAAGAACCATCCTGCATAGGCATCTTACCAGGCATATAAGCGTACAGTGTCACATAATCACCTGTATATAATTCTGTATCCTCAAGCATAGATACATCTACATAGCAAGTTAATGCATCAAAAGCAGAATTGACATTGTACAGGTCATTATCACTAAAAATGTTATCCTGTAACATAATCACGTTTCCACCTTCTTCAATAGATAATACCTGTCCTTCCAATATCATAGCAACATCACAGCCATTTCTCATAGCATTATTAATATATTGAGGTGCTTTGATGTCTCTATAATCCTCAAACCATCCTGTTCTACCACCAGCATAATCACCGCTAAGTGAACTCATAAATTCATATGCTTCTGATTTTGTTGTTTTTGTTTCTGAATTATAACTGAACAACTCTACTTGGTAATTCTCTAACAGATATGACTTACCATAAGCAACAGTATAACTATTTTCTTCTTCCTCTTCTTTACCAAAGGTAATTCTTTCGGTAGCACCATACATTTCAGCATCGTCTCCGTACACTACTGTATATAAAAGATTCATACCGAACTCATACACCTTAGACAAAACACTGCTTATCAATATGGCACCTATCAAACCAATAATAGCCCACTTTAATAAACCCTTCTTATCTTCGGGTTCATTTTCCTGTACAGATACATTATTTTCTACTACTTCATTATTATTGTTTTCCATATCAATTTACCTCTTTCTTTTGTCTGTTAATTCCAAGTCTTTCTATAAATATCTCCTTGCTTCTCCAACAAATCACGATTATGTAAAATCGGCTGTAAAACTTTTAGCTGATTATACCTTCGTCTATCCAACGCTTCATCATAACGTGTTTTTAACGTCTCATTACTTACCAATTTTGCAGATACTTGTATTGCCCTTAAATATCCCATTGCAGTAATCATATCTCCCTTATCTTGACACTTATCAAATTTTTCAAGTGCATACTCTAAACTATACATTGCCGCTCCTTCAGCAGTACGAACTTCTGAAATACTTTCCCCATATGTCATTGCATCCATATACGCATCCTCTTGTTTTTTCTTCTGCTTTGCAATAGCCTCACTTGCAGAACTCTTAATAAAACCAAAAATACCCATAATTTACATCATTCCTTTCATCAATATAGATTTATAATTAGTACTTCTTCAATTTTATATATTTCAAATCCATATGTCAATTCTTTTATAGATTACCAATCCATATTATAAGGCACTATATAGATTATAATTATTTAAGAGGTGGTGTATATGCAATACGAAAAGTCTCAAGAACTGTTTTACAAGCGTTTAAGTGAATTAAGGGAACAAAAGGGTATCTCTGCCCGTAATATGAGTTTATCCATCGGGCAATGTGAAAGTTATATTAACTCCATTGAGAACAAAAAGATTTTGCCCTCAATGAGTGCCTTTTTCTACATGTGTGAATATTTAGATATTAGTCCACAGGACTTTTTTAACGATGGGAAAGTCTATCCCACAGAAATGGAAGATTTTATCCAAGAATTACAGAAACTTAACAAAGAAGAATTTGAGCATTTATTCTTTTTGCTCAAAGCAATCACTAATCAAAAATAATCCCATTGTTCGCACATGAACAATGGGCATTTTCTTTGAAATCAAATTGAATTGCAGTAAATTTGCAGTAAAACCGCTTAAAAAGGCACTCTCCGTACTCGGAAAGTGCCCATTTTATCGCATTTTTACTTATCAAGACTCTTCATCGTCGGGAACAACAAAACATCCCTTATCGCTGGTGAATTAGTCAACAGCATAACCAATCTGTCAATACCATAACCGATACCTCCGGTAGGAGGCATACCGATTTCCAATGCATTCATGAAATCTTCATCGGTGGTGTTTGCTTCCTCGTCGCCTGCTGCCAATGCTGCTTCCTGTGCCTTGAAACGCTCTCTCTGGTCGATGGGGTCGTTCAGCTCGGAGTATGCATTACACATTTCACGTCCATAAATGAACAGTTCGAAACGCTCTACATATTCAGGCTTGTCCGGCTTTCTCTTGGTAAGAGGAGAAATTTCTACCGGATGATCCATTACGAAGGTAGGCTGAATCAGGTGCTCCTCTACAAACTCCTCAAAGAATAAGTTCAGGATATCGCCCTTCTCATGGCGAGCTTCATAATGTACACCCTTTTCATCAGCAATCTTCTTAGCAGCCGCAGTATCGGGGATTTCATCAAAGTCCACACCTGCATACTTCTTAACTGCCTCTATCATGGTAAGACGCTCAAAAGGCTTACCAAGGTCAATCATATGCTCTGCATAAGGAATTAAAGTGGTACCGCAAACCTCCTGTGCCACATAGCGGAACATATTCTCGGTTAAATCCATCATTCCATAGTAATCCGTATATGCCTGATACAGCTCCATAAGAGTAAATTCAGGATTGTGTCTGGTATCCAGACCTTCATTACGGAACACTCTACCGATTTCATATACGCGCTCCAAACCGCCTACAATCAGTCTCTTTAAATAAAGCTCCAAGGAAATACGAAGCTTCACATCCTCATCCAATGCATTGTAATGAGTCTCGAAAGGTCTTGCAGCAGCACCACCGGCATTAGACACCAGCATGGGTGTTTCTACCTCCATAAAGCCTTCATTGTCCAAATAGCGACGGATTGCACTGATAATCTTGGAACGCTTTACAAAGGTTTCCTTTACATCCGCATTCATAATCAGGTCGGTATAACGCTGACGATAACGGATATCGGTATTGGTCAGACCATGGAACTTCTCAGGAAGAATCTGTAAGCTCTTGGACAATAGGGTAATTCCGGTAGCATGAATGGAAGTTTCACCGGTTTTGGTCTTAAATACTTCACCCTCAATACCAATAATATCGCCCACATCATATTTCTTAAACTCTGCATAGGATTCTTCACCAACGCTATCCCTTGCCACATAGGACTGAATGTTACCGGGAAGATCCTGTACATTACAGAAGGACGCCTTACCCATTACACGCTTGGACATCATACGACCTGCAATACGAACAGTCTGTCCTTCCAATGCTTCAAAATTATCTTTAATATCAGTACTGTGATGTGTCACATCATATTTGGTAATCTGGAAAGGATCCTTGCCTGCTTCCTGTAAATTAGCCAGCTTTTCTCTTCTAACCTTTAAAAGCTGATTAATATCCTGTTCCTGTACCTTTGTGTTCTGTGCTTCTGCCACTTTCTCCACTCCTTTATTACATCTCAAAAATCAGCATTTTCTGCTTCAATCTATTATTAGTTGCTTCTCTGAATTTCCAGAATCTTGTATGCAAATACACCGGCTTGAGTTTCAACGGATACGGTTTCTCCTACCTTTCCGCCCATCAAAGCCTTTCCTACAGGGCTTTCATTGGAAATCTTACCCTTTAAGCTGTTTGCTTCGGTAGAACCTACAATTTTATACTCAAGCTCTTCATTAAATTCTACATCCAAAATTCTAACCTTGCAGCCGATGTTAATCTTATCTAAATCAACCTCATCCTCAACTACAACCTCAGCGTTTTTCAGAATTTTCTCTAATTCTTCGATTCTTGCCTCGATATCACGCTGCTCGTCCTTTGCTGCATCGTACTCAGCATTCTCGGATAAGTCACCCTGCTCTCTTGCCTCTTTAATCTTCTGAGCAACCTCCTGACGTTTTACTACCTTTAATTCATGTAATTCGTCCTCATATTTTCTGAGGCCTTCGTAGGTCAAAATGTTTTTCTTTTCCTGCATGTTACCCGCACCTTCCTGTTTTTCTATTTTAATCTGTTCATAACTAGCCCAATTAACTTAGGTATTATAACCATTTTTACTGTTAGTGTCAAGTTGATAGAGGGCTTTTTGTGGCTGTTTCCACTCCTTTTTTAAAGAAAAATAGGCAATCCCCGTATTCCGCTCCTCTAATCGGCGTCTTTTTTCTTCCAAAGCACTCATATCCAGCCAAATACTGCCCTTTCCCACATCTGACGTAGGGATTCGTGGCTCTTCAGAAAAATCCACCACAACCACCGGCTGGGGACACACCAACTGCATTCTCCGGTAATCCTTCTCTTCCGTTAAGAGTTTTACTTCCACTGCAAGTCCATATTCCTCATAGATTTCCTCAACCAGCTCCTGCTCCACGTCCCCAAACTGCCTTTCCTGCAATATCCAGCGCAGACTTTTCATTTTCCTGACATACTTTAATATTATCACAGGAATACACTCTGCCGTTCCCAATATTACAAAATGATTGAGGGTGGCATGCTGCATCAGATGCATTACCCACTCTTCCTCCCAATATCCTCGAAAAGTCCAGCCCTCCAGAATGGGTATTGATTCCTCCGCCACAAAATAGCTGTGTTCTCTGTCCTCTAAGAGTTCTTGCAGAAAGCTCTGCCTGCATTCTGCTTCCCTGATAAGCCTCTGTTGCCGCGCTATTTCCCTTCTTCTACGTTCCCGTTTCTTCCTAAAGTGAAGAACACTCAAAACGCCATCCTCTTCCGATTTCTCCGCATTATTCTCCTCTAAATCTTGCTCCCGTAATATGCGCCAAAGGGTTGAAGATACCCCCACCTTTACCAAATGATAGGTACCCATGGAGAAATCCTGACGCTGATAATTTTCACTTTCTTGATTCCGGGCTCCATATTCCTTTTTTAAATAAACATATATAATCGTATCCATGCTCCATTATATGCAGCAATGTCCAATTTATGCTCTTGAGAATCCATCCCACAGTCACTCTTCTGACACAAACAACCTAGACTCCAAATATCATTTCCACACCTCGTACCAGCTCCTCCATGCTCTCCATGGTATTTATGGTCTGACGAAATCTTGCAGAATGAGGCATTCCCACGGTATACCAGGATAGGTGCTTACGCATTTCCCGGACACCGGTATATTCCCCCTTATATTCTAATTGTAATGCCGCATGGCGCAAAATCATTTCCCTTTTCTCCCGATTGGTAGGCTTCGGAGGTACAATTCCCTTTTCCAAATACGCTACCACCTCACGGAATATCCAGGGATTTCCCTGAGCAGCTCTGCCAATCATAACTCCGTCACATCCGGTCTGCTTCAACATCTCTAAAGCCGTCTCACCACTGACTACATCTCCGTTGCCGATTACCGGAATCTTGACCGCTTCCTTTACTTTGGCAATTATCTCCCAATCTGCCTTACCGCTGTAGTACTGCTCCCTGGTACGCCCATGAACTGCCACCGCTGCCACACCGCAGCTTTCAGCAATTTTGGCAATCTCCACTGCATTTACACTGTCCTCATCAAAGCCCTTGCGGATTTTTACGGTAACGGGTTTATTTACTGCCTTCACCAGCTTACTTAATATTTCTTCCACAAGCTTGGGATTTTTAAGCAAAGCCGAGCCTTCCCCGTTATTTACCACCTTGGGCACAGGACACCCCATATTAATATCCAATATGGAAAATGGTCTTTCCTTTATCCTTTTTGCCTGCTCACTGATGATATCCGGGTCGGAACCAAAAAGCTGCAGGGATACCGGCACTTCCTGTGGATGAATCTCCATAAGACTGTCCGTATTTTTATTATTATAGAGAATGGCTTTCGCACTAACCATTTCCATACACACCAATCCAGCCCCCATTTCCCGGCACAACAAACGAAAAGGCAGGTCTGATACACCTGCCATGGGAGCCAGAATTACATTGTTGTCCAAAGTCACATTGCCTATCTGTAATTTGCTCATTCCTTATTCCTCTTCTAAAAGCTGAGACACATCTTCTTTCAAAATAAATACCTTATAATACAAGCTCAGGGATTCAAATAATTCCTGACGTTTTCTTCTAATCTCCCCCACCAGCAGACCGCTGGAGATTTCATCATAATAAATATCATCCTCTTCCGCATTTGTTTCCATGGAAACAGAGCCATCTTGTTCAAATACAATGGTAAAGATGCCCCCCACTTCCTCCGTAAACAATACACATATAATATGCAGTTCGTCCTTTATGGAATCCGGAATCCCATTAAACTGCTCATTAAAATAGTACTTCATATCATAAGCATTTGCACCGCAAAGCACTACTCTCTTATCTTCCATTTTTCCTCTCCTAATACTTCAAGTAAGCCAGGTTCCATTCCCCGCTTCCTCAAACATATCCATAAATACCGCGGACAGATACCTCTCCTGCATAGACCGTTTCCAAGGCACCCTCTTCCCGTTCTACCAAAAGTTCTCCTGTGGCGTTAATCCCTCTGGCAATTCCACGATATTCCCCCTTAGGATCCAGCACACATACTTCTCTGTCCTTATTTACAAGTAACTCTTCATACTCTGCCTGTAAAGCTGATAAATCGCAGGTTTTCTGAAAAATCTCATAAAGCTCTTCAAAGGATTTCAAAATCTCTGCCAAAAGAAGTTCCTTGGACAAAACTTGTCCACACTCCGCTTCTATGCTGGTAGCCTTATCCACAAGCTCCGGGTCAAATTCCTGTTCTCTCACATTAATCCCTACACCGATTACCACATGTTCAATGCAGTTCTGCTCCAAACTCATTTCTGTGAGAATCCCACAGATTTTTTTCCCGTTTATAACCAAATCGTTGGGCCATTTAATCCTTACATCTTCCAAAGCCAAAGCTCTTGCCACCGACACTGCCATTACCAACGTTAACATAGCCGCCTTATCCGGTGCAAAATCCGGCTTTAACAGCAGAGAAAAATACAAATTCTTTCCTGCCGGGCTTTCCCATGTACGCCCTCGCCTTCCTTTGCCGGCAGTTTGTTTCTCTGCCACAAAAACAGCACCATGCCGGGCCCCATTCTTAGCTGCAAGTGCGGCCTGAATATTGGTAGAGTCGGTACACTCAAAATAGTATACCGACCTGCCCATTATTTTTGTCTGTAGTTTTTTTAACAATTCTTCCTTCATAAAGTACCAATTATTCCAAAGTAGCCGCCATTACTGCCTTAATGGTATGCATACGGTTCTCTGCCTCCTCAAATACCAGGGACTGGGAGGATTCAAACACTTCGTCCGTAACCTCCATCTCAGTAATGTGAAAACGTTCTGCGATTTCTGCACCAATCTTAGTATTCAAATCATGGAACGCCGGCAAACAATGCATAAAGATGGCCTGCTCTCCCGCATTATCCATAATTGTCTTATTCACCTGATAAGGGGACAGTTCCTTAATACGCTCAGCCCACACCTCATCGGGCTCACCCATGGATACCCATACATCGGTACATACCACATCTGCACCCTTGGTTCCTGCCATAGCATCCTCTGTCAAGGTAATGCTTCCGCCGGTCTGGGCAGCAATTTCCTTACACTGCTCCACTAATGCTGCGTCAGGGAAATATTTTTCAGTAGTACATGCCACAAAATGCATACCCATCTTTGCACAGGTTACCATGTAAGAATTCCCCATATTGTAACGAGCATCTCCCATATATGCCAATTTGATACCCTTTAAGTATCCGAAATGCTCTCTGATGGTCAGTAAATCTGCCAGCATCTGTGTAGGATGAAATTCATTGGTAAGACCATTCCAAACAGGAACCTTGGAATACTTTGCCAATTCCTCTACAATACTCTGGTCAAAGCCTCGGTACTCAATTCCCTCAAACATACCGGATAAAACTCTTGCAGTATCTGCAATGCTTTCCTTCTTACCAATCTGGGAGCTGGCAGGCTCCAAATAGGTAGTACCCATTCCCAAATCATGCGCTGCAACTTCAAAGGAGCATCTGGTACGGGTACTGGTTTTTTCAAAAATCAAAGCAATATTTTTGCCTCTATGCATATGATCCACAAGAATACCTTTTTTCTTCTTGTCCTTTAAATCTGCTGCCAAGTCAACCAGATATGTAATTTCCTCCGGTGTAAAATCCAGCAATTTCAAAAAATCGCGTCCCTTTAAATCCATAATAAGCCTCCTCTAAATCTGCAATTCCATCTGTATATTTATACAATTTTTAAAGATATAAAAAGAGAATATCACACTTAAGCGCTCCCGACAACTGTTAAAATGTATATTTATTTACCTGTGTACTTAATTTTTCTGAGTGCTCTGTATTTTTATCCGACGCTTCGTTCAATTTATTAAAGCTATCCGCAATCCGCTGATTCGATTTAGCAAGGTCATTAGCATTTCCCGCTATGGAAGAAACCATCTGCGTAATATCGTATACGTCTCTATTAACATTTTTTATAGTGTCGGCTATCTCTCCACTCTGATTTCCAATTTCATTCATCTGGCCCAAAATCACTCCGGTAGAATTACCATATTCCTCTCCCAATGCTGCAAAAGAATCATAATCCCTTGCCACATCCTCTGAAACAAAACGAATCATTTCTGCAAACACATCCGAAAGTGCTTCCACTGCACTTTGTACCTGACTATTAATACTATTGATTTCCGTAACTGCACTATCAATTTCATCACTGAGTTTTCCAACCTCTGTTGCCACTACCGCAAATCCGGCTCCCATGGTGCCTGCACGAGCTGCTTCTATCTGTGCATTCAGACTTAACATTCTCGTCTGATTTGCAATGGTTCCGATTTCCTCTGCAATCTGTTTAACACGCATAATCTGCTGTGTATCCTGATTGGTTTTTTGCATTCTTGCTTGCAATTCCCGGATAGAATCCATTGCCTTCTGACGATTTTGCCTTGCTACATTTGACGTTAGCTGAGCATTCTCATTTGCCTGTCGTACCGTTTTGCAGATTGCTTCTACATTATCTGCAAAAATGGTAACACGTTCTGCACTTTCTGCAAGACTTTCAGACATCAACCGACTGGATGACACACTTCTTTCCATATTTATATTGATATCTTCTATCTCCGCATTCATATGGGACATAATTTGCGTGTTTTCTTTTACTGTACGACTCAGTTCTTCACCTGTGGACAATATCCCCTCTGTAGACAAAGCCACCTCCTTTACCAGAACTCTTATCTGCCGAATAAACACATTCATATGTTCCGCAATCTCACCTAATTCATTGCCAGTGTAAATATCAATCTCTTTTGTCAAATCACCGGAACCACTTGCAAGGTCTTTGACCTTCTCATTTAACTTCTTAATTCCTTTTACAAACTTCGACATCAAAAGCCAAAGTACTAACAAACTTACTATATATGTAATGATACAAGTAAAAATTACTAAATTACGCAAGGCTGTGGTCTGATCTTCAATCCAGTTTGCACTGATATCAACACCTACCACACCTACTGTTTGCCCCTGATAAATAACAGGACTATATGCGGATACATGACTTCCCCATTCATCCGAGAACGGTTCATCATCTGCTGTTGTAATTTGTTGTGCAAAAGCTATATTCAGTGCTTCCGTAGCTTCACACTCATCACCAATTGCTGCCGGTTCCTCAGGGTCTGCATCCACAATAAATTCATAGGTTTCCTCCCCTACCTGACGAAGCGTATAAATGTATTCTATATCTGCATTATCTCTAAACAAAGTCAATTCATCAACAATCCTTGCATAGGTTTCACTCTCTTCCTCACCTGCAAGAATTCCCTGTAACACATCACCGCTTACATTCATAGCGGCACATCTGGCTATATTCTTCGCATTTGTCTGTATTTGTTCAAACAAAGCTGCTTCAGAACGTGCATACGCCAAAAAGCCTAAAACTGCATTTCCGAACAGCAGCAAAATAGCTAACCATAAAAAAAGTTGAATAAAAATACTTCTTTTGTAACCCTTCATACCATTCTCCTTCCTGCCGGTCGTCCTTCAGACCGTTCCCAATACCAGCTCAAAAATATCATAACATATTACAACTTTTTAGAAAATAGTTTCCATTAAAAAGAGCAGCCCCATCGGACTGCTCCCTCCAATCATTTCTCTTATTCAGCAGCCTTGCTGCCTTCCTTAAATGCTGCTGCCACACTTGCAATACCCTGCAATTCTGCCGGAAGCAGGATGGTAGTAGCCTGACCGTCTGCAACCTTTTCAAAGGCTTCCAGACTCTTAATCTTCAATACAGCCTCATCCGCACCTGCTTCCTTCAGCATACGGATACCATCTGCATTTGCCTTTTGCACGGTAAGGATAGCTTCCGCTTCACCTTCCGCCTCACGGATTCTTTTTTCTCTTTCTGCTTCTGCACGCAGAATAGCGGACTGCTTATCAGCCTCTGCACGGAGGATTGCGGATTCCTTTGCACCCTCTGCTTCCAAAATCTTTGCTTTCTTTTCACCTTCTGCACGGGTTACTGCCTCACGTCTTTCACGCTCAGCCTTCATTTGCTTCTCCATAGCATTCTGAATTTCAGCAGGAGGAATAATGTTTTTCAGCTCTACACGGTTTACCTTGATACCCCAGGGATCCGTTGCAATATCCAATGCGGAACGCATTTGGGTATTGATGGTTTCACGGCTGGTCAAAGTCTGATCCAACTCCATATCACCAATGATATTACGAAGTGTAGTTGCTGTCAGGTTCTCAATTGCCATCATAGGATTCTCAACACCGTAAGTAAAGAGCTTGGGGTCTGTAATCTGGTAGAATACTACGGTATCAATTCTCATGGTAACATTGTCCTTGGTAATCACGGGCTGAGGAGGGAAATCCGCAACCTGTTCCTTCAGATTCACTCTTCTGGCTACCTTATCCAGAAAAGGAACCTTAACATGCAAGCCTACCGACCAGGTTCCCTGATATGCACCCAGACGCTCAACTACATAAGCCTGTGCCTGCGGTACAATCTTGATACAGGATATAAAAATCCATAAAATTAATAGCACCAATACAATAATAAATACTTCCATTTGTTACTCCCTTCTGTGCTTTTAAGTGTGCACTCACTATTTTTACTTTGTTATCAGTTTTTCATTTGTTCATCCGGCTCTACAATCAGCTTGACACCATCAATTGCCACCACATTTACTACATTTCCCACTGTAATGATTTTTTCCGGTTCCAAGCTTCTTGCCGTCCATTCCTGACCACCCACCGTTACCTGACCAATCCCCTGCAGATTATCAATCTCGCCAGTCACTATCGCCTGACGCCCCACCAGACTCTCCACATTTGTCTTAACGCGGTCTTTATTGAAATATTTTACCGCAATGGGTCTTGTAAAAATCAGCAGCATCAAAGAAACCACAAAGAATAAAACCACCTGTAAAATAATGGGAGCATGTAATGCCGTTGCAATCACAGCCACCAATGCACCTCCTGCGAACCAGATGGAGGTCAGCCCTAAGGTTAAGGCCTCTATAGCAATCGAACAAATTAATATAACCAACCACAAAATCATCATTTCATTCATAGAACACCAGCCCTTTCTATTTGTTCGTTTGATGTACTCTCAGTGTACTACAAAAAAATCTCCTAAGCAATCTTTTTTCCGCCACGATAAAATGCATTAACGTGCAAAAACAGCACCGCTCTAATTACGATGCTGTTTTCCTTCCGTATATTCTTTTTATATTTAACCTTTTTAATAAAATACATGGTTTCCGATTACAAGTCCCTCTCGACCGTTGTTACGCCGGAAATGAGTCATTGTTCCTACATTAGAAATACCGGAAATTGCCTCCTGGGCTGCAGTAATACAACTCTGTGGTATCTTACCGGACTCCAACACTGCATTTACCTTTCCGTTTAATGCCGGTGTAAACTGACCGGATGCGTAAATTACACCGTGAATGGAATTAGGATAAGCTCCGCTTCGCACACGATTCATAACCACAGAAGCAACAGCCAGCTGACCTTCATAGCTTTCTCCACCTGCTTCACATTTAACCAATGCCGCTAACAGCATTGTAGTATCGGTGTCGGTAGTATACGCTCCATAATTCTTGTGACGCATTGCCTCACGTTTTGCAGCTTCCTCAGCCGCTTCTCGAGCCTTAATTTCTTCAATGGTTTCACCAAAATCAATCTGGAAATCCAATGCTACATATTCTGCTGATACATAACCGTCTTCACCTTCATAATCAATGCATACCCAGCCGTCCACAGCTTCACTGAGAGCTTCCACGATTTCTCCTTTTGGAAGCAATCCGTATACGGATGCATTTACATTGGGCTCTGTACGAACACGCAAGGTCTCCGTGTTAATGGTGGCCATCAATCTGCCCACATCATTCGCCATAGCTTCCGCTTCTTCATCGAACAAAAGATATTCATCACTTGCCCAACCAATCACATTACCGGACTGTAGCTTGGTCCAGCCATCCTTTCTTTCCAAAATGGTTCCGCCACAATCCTTGTATAGCTTGCCCACCTTCGAGGCATTCTCACTGGCATCACTTCTTACATTCAGAGCATCCCTTACATTGGCCATAACCAATGTAGATTCCTCCTTTTCAAGAACCTCAGTCAAATTCAGTTCTTCCGCCATAGCAATAATAACTTCCTGAGAATTTTCCTCCACAGGATTTAATATGGCTGCTATGCCACCATTTAATTCATTTAGGTAATTCTTAGTGCTGCCAGCCTGTACGGTCATACCTGTCTGCATTCCCAGAACCAAAAATAATATCACTCCGGTAAATGCCACAAGCAGCCTTCTGCTTTTTGCCATTTCTTTACCTCCAACAAATTATAACCGCTAAAACAAGTGTATCCGTATTTCTATTATTTTATTACGAATTTGTTAAATTTGTTACGCTGACTATCATAGCAGACGGCAAATTTTTTGTCAAGTTTTCCTAATTTTCCCACAATTCAAAGGGTTTTAAAGCCTTTTGGATTTTTCAATACAGGCTTCCATTGCGCTCATTACCGCTGCACGGAATCCTTTTTCTTCCAAAACCTTTACCGCATCAATGGTGGTTCCACCGGGGGAGCATACCATATCCTTTAATTCGCCGGGATGCATTCCTGTTTCCAATACCATCTTAGCACTTCCCAGTACTGCCTGGGCAGCAAATTCATAGGCCTGCTTTCTGGGCATTCCATCGGCAACCGCAGCATCTGCCATTGCCTCAATAAACAAAAATACATAAGCAGGAGAACTGCCGCTAACTCCTACTACCACATCCATTTGATATTCGGGAACTACATTTGCTGTTCCGAAGGAACGAAGTAAGGTAAGTACCTCATCCAACTCTTCCTTTGTAACATTGGCATTGGAGCAGACGCCCGTACAACCTTCCAAAACCAATGCAGGGGTATTTGGCATACAACGAACAATCTTACTCTTTTCATTTCCGATTGCATTTTCAATGAACTGCATGTCCTTACCTGCTACAATGCTGACAATTACGGTATCAGGCTTAATAGCACCTTTCATTTCCTCTATAGCCGTGGTTAAAAAGAGGGGTTTTACTGCAAGGAAAAGGATATCCGCTTTCTTGGCAACCTCTGCATTGCTCTCCGTTGTTTCTATATTAAATTTTGTTTTCACTTTTTCTCTCTGTTCAGCCATTTTATCTGAACCAATAATGTCCTTTGCTTCTACCACCTGCTTTTGAAGCATACCTCCAATGATTGCAGATGCCATATTTCCTAATCCAATAAAACCGATTATTTTGTTTTCCATATCTTCCCTCTCCTTTATGAATTTCTTCCATATATAATTCATTCTCTATAAGCTATCATTCGCTTCTTACTGACTTCTCTGTCTATGAGTCTCATACATGAGTAAAGCCGCTGCCACTGCGGCATTCAAGGATTCCACCTGCCCTTCCATAGGGATTTTCAAATAATTTTCTGCCATGTCTGCAAGTTCCTTACTTAAGCCATTTCCCTCATTTCCAATCAGAAATGCCGTGGACTCCCGTAAGGAAAAGGTATCATAATAATTACTTCCCTGCAAATGAGCGGCATAGGTATGTACCCCTTTTTCGCGGAGCTTTCGCATTACCTCTCTCAAATCATCCACATATAGAAACGGTACCCGATACACCGAACCCATGGTCGCCCGTATGGTCTTGGGATTGTAAATGTCCACGGTCTGATTACTCATGATAACACCCGTTATTCCAGCACCTTCCCCGGTTCTGACAATGGTTCCCAGATTGCCGGGATCCTGTAAATTCTCCAATATAACAAAAAGGGAATCCGGTTTGTCCAGCAATTCCTCCAAATCATATTCCAATCGCTTCAAAACCGTTAAAATTCCTTGAGGCGTTTGCGTGTCTGACATTTTCGCAAACACCTCGGGCAAAACCACCTCGTAGCCTGTTCTTTGCAGTTTTTCAAAGGTAGTCTGTTTCTCCCGCAGCTTTTTCTCTATGTCTGCTGACAAATAGACCTCCTGCACAAGTTCCTCCGGGGCTTCTTCAAACATTTTAATGCCCTCGGCAAGAAATACACCATCCTTTCGGCGTTCCTTCGCTTTTGTCTGCCACTGTACAATTTGTTTAACCCTTCCATTGGAAACGCTTTTAATCATCTTTTCTCATCCTCCCAGCATAGGGACTTTATTATTTATTACATTTATCAATGATATCACATTTTTTTCCGACAACATAGTGTTTATTTCTTATAAAGTAAAAAATGCTCTCCATTTTGACTTGGAGAGCGTTACAAACATTACTTATCTATTTCACTTGGCTTGAGCCATTGACCCGTTTCTTCGCCTTTCACTAAAACAAGCTCATATCCTCCACCAGCTCTGTAGAAATAGATTTCAGTATCATCTGGTGCCAATTCTAGTGTGAATGTGTTTTTTGATCCAAAGGAACTATTTATTCCACCAAAGGTATGATAGAATGTAAGATAATGTGGTTTCACACCGCCACCTTTGTCCTTGTATCCTCGAATATATCCAATGGGTTCCCATGTGCCAACGCGAAAAGTCAGTTCAGTCCCATCTTCTGATACGGAATAATCTACAATCATCTCATTAGGCGCTTTTAGAAAGCCTGTTCCAACCAAATAAACCGCAGCAAATGTAACTACAATGACAACTATGGTTAGAAATATTTTCTTAAATATATGGCTTACCTCCCTTTACTTGAAAATATAGTTCCTAAAATCTTTAAATTGCTAACAAATGTGCAACCTCGTACTCGTACTCATTGATACCCTTCTGCATCTGCAATGCTTCCTCAATATCAAAATCCACAAAATCTCCATGCTGATAACCTACCACGCGGTTGGTCTTACCTTCCAGCATAATATCCACTGCATAAGCCCCCATAATGGACGCATAGTAACGATCCTTTGCAGTAGGTCTACCACCACGCTGCATGTACCCCAAAATGGTTGCTCGGGTCTCAATACCGGTTGCTGCTTCAATTCTTCTTGCCATAGAAGTGGAATGTCCAATACCTTCTGCATTGACAATAATATGATGAGTCTTTCCTCTCTTACGGTTGCTGATAATGTTATTAATAATCTCCTGCTCGTTAAAATCATACTTCTCAGGGAGAAGAATATCCTCTGCACCGTTAGCAATACCACACCACAATGCAATATAACCTGCGTTACGTCCCATAACCTCAATAATACTGCAACGTTCATGGGAGGAGGAGGTATCCTTTACCTTATCAATTGCCTGCATAGCAGTATTCACAGCAGTATCAAATCCAATGGTGTACTCGGTACATGCAATATCCAAGTCAATGGTTCCGGGAATACCAACGGTATTAATTCCATGCTGTGCCAGCTTCTGGGCACCACGATAGGAACCGTCACCGCCAATGACAACGATACCATCGATACCATGCTTCTTACAAATCTCAGCACCCTTCTTCTGTCCTTCCTCTGTCTTGAATTCCAGACATCTTGCAGTACCCAAAATCGTACCGCCTCGCTGAATCATATCGGAAACATCTCTTGCTTCCATATCTATAATTTCTTCATTTAAAAGACCCTGATAACCCTTCTTGATACCCTTAACCTTTAATCCTCTGGCGATAGCAGTACGTACCACCGCACGAATGGCAGCGTTCATACCCGGTGCATCTCCACCACTTGTTAAAACA
The DNA here is from genome assembly GCA_017624835.1 of Lachnospiraceae bacterium. Taxonomy (GTDB): domain Bacteria; phylum Bacillota; class Clostridia; order Lachnospirales; family Lachnospiraceae; genus Acetatifactor. Next base: position 149,470 of record JAGAMG010000026.1, on the reverse strand, counting down.
CCGATTGTCTTGATTTCCTTTGCCATAAATATTTCCTCCTAAAACTATCCCAACAAAAATCTTTCCATAATCTCTCAAGACCTTATTTTAATCTATTTTCTAACGCTTTTCAATAGGTTTTGTTAGAAATTTAACGTTTTCCTCACCAAATATCGCCGACAATCTCTGATTCAGACCCTCATCTGCATTTACCCGCAGATTGGGGGGTAGTATTTTGAATGCTTTTGTGTCCTTTAAAAAAACAACAACATTATCATTTCCATCCGAATCCACAATTGCCTTTAACAGTTCTTTTTCCCTTTCTGCATAAGTCTGGGCGTTGGGAAACTGAATCCAGACTCCCTGAGGCATTTTGCCGGGCCGGCTCTGAGAAACACTGTTTCCGTTCCTCTGACCTCCATAAGTGTTTTGTCCCACTCGCTGTCCGCCTCTGCTATAACGATTTTGGAACAAACTGCCGCCCTGAGCCTGAGCTGCCTCCTCAAAGCTTACAATCTGCTCACAAATCAGCTTACCATCCTTATCTTCTTCTAAAGCCGCTCTTCCCTTGATAAAGACCTTGGAATCCTCCACCAGCATACTGCCATAGCGCTCATAATCCTTGGGGAATACCACAACCTCTACATTTCCTACCAAATCCTCCAGATTTAAGAAAGCCATCACCTTATCATTCTTGGTATACTTAATGGTCTTGTCTGCAATCAGACCACCCACTACCACAGTTGCCTGATCTGCCACACGAACTGCACCGCTTTCTTCATCCAGAGCAAAGTCATTGGTGTGATTGGTAATATATCTTTCCCATAATTCCTGATATTCTTCCATGGGGTGTCCACTGACATAGATTCCCAATACCTCTTTTTCAAAGGCAAGCATCATTTCCTTAGTATACTCACCCACCTGTGGCATACGAATATCAAATTCTTCCTTATCCTCTTCCGCAGCAATATCAAACAGGGAAATCTGTCCTGCCAGATTATTTTTCTTATCCTTCACAATATGATCCACAATCTGAACATAAACACTCATAAACTGCTTCCGTGTTCCTCCCAGACTATCCAGCGCTCCCGCCTTAATGAAATTTTCTATGGCGCGCTTATTCATATCCTTATCCGCCATGCGGGTAATAAAATCCTTCAGATTGGTAAAGGCACCTCTGTCCTCTCGCTCCTGTACCAAACTGTCAATGATAGGACGTCCCACACCACGAATTGCCGTCAGGGCATAACGAATGCTTTTTCCTGACACGGAAAAACCTGCCTCTCCCTGGTTTACATCAGGAGGCAAAAGTTCAATTCCCATATTTCTACAGGACAAAATATATTCTGACACCTTCTTGGAATTGTCAATTACGGAAGTCAAAAGTGCCGCCATAAATTCCACAGGATAATAATATTTCAAAAATGCCGTCTGATAAGCAACCACAGCATAGCATGCAGCATGGGATTTATTAAAGGCATACTTTGCAAAATCCATCATATCCTCATAAATCTGACCTGCTACCTGCTCGCTGATACCGTTAGACACACAGCCCGGCACCCCTTCCTCTGCATTACCATAGATAAAGTTGGCACGTTCCTTTTCCATTACGGACTGTTTTTTCTTACTCATGGCACGGCGCACCAAGTCGCTTCGTCCCAGGGTATAACCACCCAAATCACGGACTATCTGCATAACCTGCTCCTGATACACAATACAGCCATAGGTAGGAGACAAAATGGGCTCCAATTGAGGACAGGAATAGTCCACCGCACCATTATTATTTTTTCCTTTGATATACTTAGGAATAAAATCCATAGGACCGGGACGATACAGCGAGATTCCCGCAATAATATCCTCCAGATTCTGAGGACGAAGCTCCTTCATGAAGTTCTTCATACCGGAGCTTTCCAGCTGGAACACCCCATCCGTTTTACCGGTTCCGATGGAAGCAAGCACCTTAGGGTCATTATAATCTATACTATCTACATCAATACGGATTCCTGTACTTTTTTCTATAAAATTAACCGCATCATGAATTACCGTAAGGGTTCTAAGTCCCAAAAAATCCATTTTCAGAAGTCCCAATTCCTCCAAAGTGGTCATGGTAAACTGGGTAGTAATAGAACCGTCAGAGCCTCTGGATAAGGGTACAAATTCATCCGCAGATTTTTGGCAGATAACCACGCCTGCCGCATGCATGGAGGTATGACTGGGCAAGCCCTCCAGACGCTTACACATATCAATTAAATGATGAACCTGTTCATCCTCCTGATAGAGCTTGCGAAATTCCGGATTCAGCTCCAAGGCTCTTTCCAAGGTAATATTCAACTCATTGGGCACCATCTTGGCAATGGAATCCACAAAAGCATAGGGCAAATCCATAACTCTTCCCACATCGCGAATAACACCCTTTGCCGCCAAGGTACCAAAGGTTACAATCTGTACCACCTTGTCAGCGCCATATTTTTTCCCTACATAATCAATTACCTCCTGCCTTCGTTCAAAGCAGAAATCAATATCAATATCGGGCATGGACACACGCTCCGGGTTCAGGAAACGTTCAAAAAGCAGGCTATATTTAATGGGGTCAATATTGGTAATTTTCAGACAATAGGATACAATACTTCCTGCCGCCGAACCTCTTCCGGGACCCACGGGAATGCCATTACTTTTGGCATAATTAATAAAATCCCATACAATCAGGAAATAATCCACATAGCCCATGGTACGAATAACACCCAGTTCATAATCCAGTCGTTCTCTAAGAGTCTGTCCCGTATCTCCTGCCGGCTGACTGCTGTCTCCGTAACGCTCTTCCAGACCATCGTTACATAATTTATTTAAATAAGTCCAGGAGTCATACCCTTCCGGCACTTCATACTTAGGCAGCTTGGTAACCCCAAACTCAATTTCCACATTACAGCGGTCGGCAATGCGCTGGGTATTCTCCACCGCCTCCCATGCATAAGGAAAAAGCCCCTTCATCTCTTCTTCACTTTTTACATAATACTGTCCACCTTCATAGCGCATACGGTCTTCATCCGCCAGCTTCTTTCCGGTCTGAAGACACAGCAAAATATCATGGGAATCCGCATCCTGAGCATAGGTATAGTGGACATCATTGGTGGCAACCAGAGGAATATTCAATTCCCTGCTCATTTTCATAAGCTCCATATTAACCGTCTTCTGTTCGGGAATTCCATGATCCTGAAGCTCCAAAAAGTAATTCCCTTTTCCAAAACAGGCTTCATACTTTAAAGCAGTTTTTCTGGCTTCCTCCATAAGCCCCTTTACGATATAGCGCTGCACCTCACCTGCCAGACAGGCAGAAAGGGCAATAATCCCCTCGTGGTATTTATTCAACACTTCCATATCCACACGGGGTTTATAATAATAACCTTCTGTAAATCCACGACTGACAATTTTCATCAAATTGGCATAGCCTGTATTATTTTCAGCCAACAAAACAAGGTGATGATAACGTTCTTCACCACCTGTTACTTCCTTATCAAAACGGGAGTTGGGCGCCACATATACCTCACAGCCAAGAATGGGCTTGATTCCTTCCGCCTTTGCTGCACGATAAAAATCAATGACTCCATACATAACACCGTGGTCTGTAATGGCTGCACTGTCCATTCCCAATTCCTTTACTCGGGCAACATATTCTTTAATTTTATTAGATCCGTCCAACAGGGAATATTCTGTATGTACATGAAGATGTGCAAATGCCATTGTGGGTACTCCTTCGTAACTGTTTTATAACGTACATGTATAAGTATATCTCAATTTCCATATGCCTTGCAAGCAAATCACATGGAAACCGGAATTTTTATCCTTACGTCCGTTCCCTGTCCCAGTGTGCTTGTATACTGCAGACCATAGCTTTCTCCATATAACAGCTTTAATCGTTTATGAATGTTGTAAACTGCAATATTCGTTCCCCCGGTACTTCCTGTTCGCTGTCCCGAAAGAATCCCGGGAAGCTTCTCCTTTGGAATTCCCACACCATCGTCGGACACCAGCAGAATCATATCATCATCCTCCCGCCAGCCTGTAATCACAATGACTCCGCTCTTCATATCCTTTTCCAAAATACCATGAAGGATTGCATTTTCCACAATAGGCTGCAACGTCAGCTTGGGAATATTGGAATTTAGTAGTTCATCGGGAATGTCTATTACAAAATCAATGGCATTTTTAAAACGCATATTCTGTAAATCCACATAAGTGGACACATGCTCCAATTCTTCTTCAATGGACATGAAATTGGATTTATGACTTAGGGTCAGCTTATAAAATCTGGCAAGCCGTTGCACCGCACTGCTGATTTCTTCCGTCTGACCCTTTAATGCCATCCAATGAATCATATCCATGGTGTTATATAGAAAGTGCGGATTTATCTGGGCTTGCAGGGAATTAAACTCCGCAATGCGAAGTTCTTCGGCAGTCTCCTTCTGCTTTTCCAAAAGCTCATTAATTCTCCCCGTCATGTAATTGTAGGTTTCTATCAGCTCTCCCACCTCATCACGCACTGTGGGAGAGGGCATGGACACAGGGGTACCCTTTCTTCCTTCTGCCATCTGCTGTACCAACAAGGATATACGGGTAGTTATAGAACGTGCCTGCCACATGGCAAGTAAAAAAGCTATTACAATACAGCAGATACAGATTAACACAAATCCTAACAGCACCCTTGCAGTATGCTGCAGCAACGGTCCGCTGGGGGTAACAGTAACCATAAACCATCCCGTCTGAGCAATGGCATTAAAACTTACATACAGCTTTTCTCCCAAAATATTCCGCTCTATAAAGTTATTGGAAGACATCAAGTAGCTGCTGATATCTTCATAATTAATATAGTACATACCTGTCAGGTAATCATCCGTGGACGCAATTACCGCATCTCTTTCATTAATAATATAGGATACACCACCGGGAAAGGACGCCCCCTTTTGCATAATTTCTTCCAAGGTGGCGGAATCATAATAAACCGCCACATAACAGGGGTATACCTGCTCCTGATATACCAACTCTCTGGACACGATATAAGCACAATCCCCATACAGATTCATTTCCCGATTTCCCAAATAGAAAGGCGGACAATATAAATATTTCTCTCTGCTTCCCTGTAAAATACCATACCAATAGGTTCCCTTTGCCAGCGACAAGGGCGCAAAAATCCCTTGGGATACTTCATGGGAAAAAAGGAGACTATCTACCGGCATATCTACATATATTTTAACCGCCTCTACCATTCCCCTATCCAGCATCTGCGCCACAGCCTCAGGAACTTCGCTTACCCCGTCATTTCCCAACAGCTCTGCCAGGATTCCATAACTGTCATAAACCTGTTTCATTACCGCTTCCACAGTGGGCACAATACGCAAGGATGCTTCCTGCTCGTTACGGATGGTATCCGATGCCACCATATCATAAATTCTTCCGGCAAACATCATTCCCAAAACCATAAAGGGGGTTAAGATGGCAATCAAAATGCAGATTGCAAATTTAGTCTGTATTTTAAAATTATCATATTCCTGCTTTAGTTTTTTCAGAAACCCCATTCTTCCAACTCCTACTTCAGGGCTTTCTCCCTAAACTCCGAGGGTGACAAGCCCGTATACTTACGAAAGCTTTTACTGAAATAATTGCCGTCACTATAACCAACTGCAGAAGAAATATCCGTAATACGATACCTGGGGTCAGCAAGTAACTGCTTGGCTTTTTCCAGACGATACTCCGTAATATATTGATTCAAGGTAACCCCTGCCCCATTTTTAAAGAAGGTACATAAATAAGAGGTTGATAAATTCACATACTCACTGATATCCTTCACCGAAAGGGAGGAATCGCTGTAATGGCTGCTGATAAAATCCCTTATCATATATATGGTAGCATTCTCCGGCTTTGTCTGGGAAATATCCGCAAACAGATTCTCCGTCTTTTCCTTCAATAATTCATGCAGCATAAAATAGGAAAAACACCCCTCCATAATATCCATGATGTTTTCATGATTTTCTATGGAAAAATCCGGCAAAAGCTGATTATTTTTTCTTTCCTTATAAAGGTGGGAAAGCATTTCATAATAAAGGGACTTTACCTGATTAGGCATTAAGCCGCAGGCATGACTGCAATTTACAAATAATTGCTCCAAAATTTCCCCTGCTTTACCCTCTTCCTTATTTGAAACCGATGCTATATACTGTTGGGATAACTCAGAAAGTTCCGACACAGCTGTCACTTTCTTATTTTTCTCATTCTCCGGCTGCAATATATAGCCGGGTTCAAAAAAATAACTGCTTTGCAGCAAAATAACTGCGGATTCATAGGAATGGTATGCTTTTTCAATTCCCTCCACCGTATCTCCCACTGCAATATAATATCTTCCCAATTCCCCAAACAGTTCTCCCAGCCGTCCGGCAATTCTGGAAAGGGTACTTTTGGCAGGAGGTAGACTTCCATAAATATGATATACGATATGGAAGCTACGTTTTTCACTATAAATAATATGTAAATGCATGGGCTGCAAAAAATCATGAATTTGCTTATGGATATAAGTTAAATCCGTTGCAGCGTCCGGGAGCTCCTCCAGCTTCACAATTACTGTGGTAACACTCTTAAATTTATCCGTTCCGTAATGCCTATGAAATTGGGAGCAAAGCTCATCTATGATGCTTTGGCAGGTATAGTAGGGTACTGTTAACTGAAAAGCCAGCTGGGTTGCCGCAAGATTGGTATGAATCTCCTCTGCATTTTTCTGCCGTAATTTGGATTGACACTGCTCCACCGCCTGCTGCACAGCCTCCTCAATTTCCTTCGGACTAAAAGGCTTCTCTATATAATTAATTGCTTTTAACTGAATGGCTGCCTTTAAATATTCCTTATCCGAATAACCACTCATAAAGATAGCTACTGTATCGGGGAAAAGTGCCTCTATCCGTTCCAGCATGGCAATGCCATCCATTCTGGGCATACGCACATCACAAAGCACAATATCCGGCTGGTGACGCTTTGCCATCTCCAGACCATTGACCCCATCATCAGCCTCCAAAACCTCTGTAATTCCAACTGTCTCCCAATCTACAGAGGAGACAATTCCCTCCCTTGTAAGCTGCTCATCATCCACAATCAATAATTTCATCTTTGACCCTCCCGCCATAGGACTGTTACAAAAATAGTATCGTGAAAGCCTTCAAAATGCAAGCAAATAGAAATTTCTTTTGGGAAACGAAATTTTTTACCCAACATCAAAATTTTTTACTCTTATGTTTTTTCTTTCACAATGTTACCATCTAATTATTAAGCAAGGGAGGAATCAAGGTGTCTGAATACATATTGGAATTAAAAGGTATTACAAAAATATTCCCCGGTGTGAAAGCACTGAATCAGGTACAGTTTCAACTGAAGCCCGGTGAGGTTCATGCACTGATGGGTGAAAACGGAGCCGGTAAATCCACTTTTATTAAAGTAATCACCGGTGTACATAAAGCAGAAGAAGGCGAAATGTATTTGAATGGTCAAAAGGTTGATTTTAAAGGTCCCAGAGATGCCCAGGCAGCAGGAATTGCTGCTGTTTATCAGCATCCCACCTCTTACCCCGACCTTTCTGTTACAGAAAATATTTTCATGAACCATGAAATCAAAAAGCATGGCATGCTTCAGTGGAAAACAATGCATCAGGAAGCTGCCAACCTTTTGGCACAGTTGGATGCGGACTTTGCTCCTACTGCGGAAATGGGCACATTAAGTGTGGCTCAGCAACAAATGGTAGAAATCGCCAAGGCATTATCCACCAATGCAAAAATCATTATTCTGGATGAGCCTACCGCCGCACTGACTGCCAATGAATCTCAAAAATTATATAAAATAGTTGATAAGCTAAAAGAAGACGGTGTATCCATTATTTTCATTTCCCACCGTTTTGAAGATATGTATCGTCTGGCAAGCAGAGTTACCGTATTCCGGGATTCACAGTATATCGGTACCTATGAGGTGGATGAGATATCCAACGCTGAACTGATTAAGCATATGGTAGGTCGTGAAATCAACGACTTGTTCCCCAAGCCGGAGGTAAAGCTCGGCGAGGAAGTGTTAAGGATAGAAAATCTTTCCCGAACAGGCTTTTTCAAAAACGTTTCCTTAAATGTACGTGCAGGAGAAATCGTTGGTCTTACCGGTCTGGTTGGTGCCGGAAGAACGGAAGTGGTAGAAAGTGTCTGCGGTATTACCAAACCGGACAGCGGCTGTGTTTATCTGGAAGGGAAAGCCCTTCACATCAAGAATCCCACTCAGGCTATGAAGCAGGGTATTATCCTTCTTCCTGAGGACAGACAAAAAGCCGGCTTGATATTAAGCTGGGGCTTGGGACGCAATGTTACCCTTCCCATTATCAGTGAATTAGGCAACCGCGGAATCTGTAATGAAGCAAAGGAGCGGGAAGTTGCAAAGAAATTCCTGGAAGAAGTAGATACCAAAGCAGTTACCATTTTTGACCCGGCAAGCTCTCTTTCCGGTGGTAATCAGCAAAAGGTAGTTGTTGCTAAGGCTTTAGCTCAGGATTACATGAAGGTTATTATCATGGATGAGCCTACTAAGGGTGTGGACGTAGGTGCAAAGGCTGAAATTTATCAGATTATGGGCGAGCTGGCAAAACAGGGCTATGCCATCATTATGATTTCCTCTGAAATGCCGGAAATTCTGGGTATGTGTGACAGAATTTACATTATGTGTAACGGCAAGGTTACCGGCGAACTTTCCAGAGAAGAAGCAACTCAGGAAACCATTCTTGAATTTGCAATGGAAAAAAGTAAAGCAAAGGAGGAAGTAAAGTAATGGAAAAGAAGTCCTTGTGGAAAAAGCTTACAAGCTCCCACGAAGCAAGTCTTGTCATTGTATTAGTTATACTCTGCTTCCTGGTAGAAATGAAAAGCCCCGGTTTCCTAAGCATGAAAAATATACTGGAGATTCTGAAAAATAACTCCGTTATTATGATTATGTCCTTAGGTATGCTGTGTGTGTTGCTGATTGGCGGAATTGACATTTCCATTACCTCATCCCTGGCTCTGTCCGGAATGACAATGGGTATGTTGATTAAATACGACATCGTTCACAGTACTCTTTTAGCCTTTATTATAGCAAGTGTAATCGGTACGGTATGTGGATTTGTTGTAGGTTTAGTAGTATCCAAGGGTAAGGTTACCCCCATTATTGCAACCATGGGTGCCATGTACATATATCGTGGTTTTGCCTATCTGGTAGCCAATAGTCAATGGGCAGGTGCTGATGCTTTAGGTGATTTTAATAATTTTGCTTTGGAGTCCTATTTAGGCTTCGGCATAATTAATAATGTACTTGTAATCGTAATTATCTGCTATATTGTTTTCTTTATTATGCTGAAATGGACCAAGTTTGGTCGTAACATTTATGCAGTAGGAAGCAATACGGAAGCTGCTGAAATTTCCGGTATTAACGTAGACAGAGTAAAATTAGCCGTTTACACCATTATGGGCTTCTTGTGTGGTCTATGTGGCGCACTGGCAACCTCAGTTTACGCTTCTGCTCAGCCCAACATGCAGCAGAATAAGGAAATGGATGTTATCGCAGCCTGCGTTATCGGTGGTGTCAGCATGTCCGGTGGACGCGGTTCTGTAGGCGGCGCTCTTCTGGGTGCACTGATTCTGGCAATTATCTCTAAGGCTCTGCCTCTGGTAGGAATTGATGCAATCGCCCAGAACACTGTGAAAGGCTTAATCATTCTGGTGGTAATTATGCTGAATGTAATCACCAAGAGAATGTTTGATAAGCGTAATCTGGAAAGAAGGGAGATGTAATCATGGCTGGAAAATCCGGAAGAACAATTGACGCAACAGTCAACACTACATGGAAAAACAGAATTTTCAGCTGGGAAGGCATGCTTCTCCTGTTATTCTTTGTAATTAACATTTTTTGCAGATGCATTTCTCCAAACTACACCATTATCAATGTTTTGCGTGAAATGCCCAAGTATTTGTGTGAAATATTTTTGTTATTCCCCATGGCATACATTTTAATCCTGGGCGATATCGACATTTCGGTAGGCTCAACAGTATGTCTCTCTGCTACTATGGCATGTATTACCTGCAATGCCGGTTTGCCATTCCCTGTGGTAATTCTGGTAACTCTTTTGACAGGTATGGTCTGCGGTATGATAAATGGTTTGATTTTAACCAAATTTACTGAATTGCCTGCCATGATAGTAACTTTGGGAACCCAGATTGTATTCCGTGGTATTGCAGAAATTGTATTGGGAAGCGGTGGCTCTGTTTCTTTAAGCAATACCGATGGTTTCCGTGCAATTGCCGGAAAAATCGGACCTTTCCCTTATGTATTCTTTATTGTAATTATTGCAGCAGTTATTTTTACCCTGATTTCTACCAAAACCACCTTCGGAAGAAGCCTGTATGCAATCGGAAGCAACTCCAAGGCTGCCTATTATGCAGGAATCAAGGTACAAAAGATTCGTTTCATTGTATTTACCATTACCGGTACCATGGCCGGTCTGGCAGCATTATTCTTAACCTCTGCTCTGTACGGGGCAAACACTACCACCGGTAGCGGTTTTGAAATGGATGCCATTGCAATGGCCGTATTTGGAGGTATTGCTACCATCGGCGGTAAGGGTAAGCTGTTGGGCGGTATTATTTCAGCATTCATTATCGTATGCTTACGAATCGGTCTTGGACAGATTAATATGAATCCTCAGGTTATCCTGATTATTCTCGGAACCCTGTTAGTATGTGCAGTATTGATTCCTAACATTTCCGGCAAATTAAACATCCGTAAAAAGAAGGCTTAATGCCACAAACAATTCACGTTATCTGGTGGAAAATCCACTTGATATAAAACTATACTGATTTTGGGAGGAAAAATCATGAAGAAAAAAATTTTAGCTACTCTTCTCTGTGTTGCTATGGCAGCAACCATGCTTGCAGGATGTGGAAGTGAATCCGCTTCCGGAAATTCCGGCAAAAAAACCTACGCTATCATTACCAAATCTGCTGGTAATCCTTACAACGAAAAGGAAGCTGAAGGTTTCAAGGAAGTAATCGAATCCATCGGTGCTGAATGTATTATCAAACATCCCGAAGCAGCAACTGCTGATGCACAGGTATCCATCATCCAGTCCTTAATTTCTCAGGGCGTTGACAGTATCTGTATCGCAGCTAATGACGAAAACGCTTTACAGGCAGCTTTGGAAGAAGCTATGGATGCCGGTATTAAGGTTTCCTGTCTTGACTCTAAGACAAATGCAGCAAGCCGTATGACCTTCGTTAACCAGGCTGGTGTTCAGGAAATCGGTCAGGCATTAATGGATGCTGTATATGACATTTCCGGCGGTTCAGGTGATTGGGCAATCCTTTCCGCAACCTCTCAGGCATCTAACCAGAATGCATGGATTGAGTCTATGAAGTCCATTATGGAATCCGACTCCAAGTATGCTAACTTAAACCTTGTTGAAGTTGCTTACGGTGATGACGAGCCTCAGAAGTCTACCGACCAGACCCAGGCTTTACTTTCCAAGTATCCTGATTTGAAGGTTATCTGTGCTCCTACAACCGTTGGTATTGCAGCAGCTGCAAAGGTTCTTCAGGATCAGGGTTCTGCTGTTAAGTTAACCGGTCTCGGCTTACCTTCCGAGATGGCAGCTTACATTGGTGATGACGCAGCTCACTCCTGCCCTTACATGTTCCTTTGGAATCCTATCGACGTAGGTCGTCTGGGCGCTTACACCTCTATCGCATTAGTTGATGGCAAGATTACCGGTAAAGCTGGTGATACCTTCGAAGCAGGCGAAATGATTAACAGCCCTTACACTGTTGTTGGCGCAGATGATGGCGGTACTGAAGTTATCCTTGGTGCTCCTTTCAAATTCGAGCCTTCTAACATCAACGATTGGAAAGACGTATATTAATTTGTAGCATTCTCAAAAGATTGCATGAAAATTTTGAGGCATAGGAACAACTCGTTCCTATGCCTCTTTTTCTAAATCCGTTCAACTCAGCATTCTTCTATTTACCATAGTTTTCTGTATTTTAAAGGTGTTACACCCTCTCTCTCCTTAAAAAGCTGAATGAAATGACTGACATGAGGAATTCCCACCAAAAAAGCAATTTCACTGACAGGCAGATTACTTTCACGAAGCAGCTCCTTCGCCCGACTGATTCGGCAATTAATTACATATTGATTCATGCTGATTCCCATATATTTGGAAAGCTCTCTGGCAAGATGGAATTTACTTAAATTTACCTGTCCGGCAATATCCTCCAGCGAAATCTCCTCTGTATAATGGGTCTGAATAAAGGAAATGGCTTGGCTGATGTCATCCGGTATATGAAAATGCTCATTAAAATCTGTCATTCTCTGAATCAGCAGTTCCGTCAATATGGTATGAATCACATTAGCGGTTAATACCTCCCCGTATACAGCTTTCTTTTGATGAATTGCTATAATCCTTCTTAAGTTACTTTCTATCAAAAATGTATCCTGAATCTGTATTACGGGCAAATTATTGCCCGCAAATTCCTCATAGTACCCTTCTGCACTCATTCCGTGAAAATGGACCCACAGAAACTCCCACTGTTGCCCCTCTTTTCCACTCTCCTTTGCTATTTCATAACGATGAGGATTCATGCAATCAATAAAACAACAACAGCCCTCCTCCAAGAAATATTTTTGATTATGGTAGGTTAAAACTCCCTTTCCGCAAATGGTATATAGGAGCAAATAGGACGGCAAAGAAGCTCTTTCCGTATAATATGGATAATTTGTCTTAAAATGTCCACATTCCTGCATATACAGATAATTTGCACGGGTATGGGCACTAACAGTATTCATATATCGCCTGGAATCCTCCGTCCAATTATAGGACGCATTTTCATAATAATCTGTAGAAATTGCAGGATTAAATGTAGGAGAATTATGCATAAAATCCACCTCACTTTGTTCTCTTTTTAATGACGGCAAGAATCTGTTATTTTTCATCAAGAAATGTCTATGTGGTTTTATTATTACATAATATAATAAAATCGTAAAGTTGATATTTATTCAACTATTCAGAGTCCCCTCATAGCAGTGGTTTTGTGAATATAGGCTCTGAATAGTTCAAGACACCAAAGTCACAACGACTGGATTGGAGGACATATGAACAAATTAAAAATGCCTCGCAAAGCGAGAATCGGAATCTATACCATGGGATTAAAAACCTATTGGAATCAATTTGAAGGTTTAAGAGACAGAATGCTGCTTTATGGCAATTTCATTGTTTCCAAAGTAGAAGCAATGGGAGCAGAAGTATTTTTTTACGGTCTGGTTGACTGCGAAAAGGAAGGTCGAGCTGCCGGAGAATATTTTAATCAAAACAATGTTGATATGATTTTAGCCCACAGCGGTACCTATGTTACCAGCGCGTCCGTTTTGCCTGTTCATCAGCTCTGTAAGGCTCCTGTCGTTATCTTAAATTTGCAGCCCACTGCACGGATTGATTATGAAAGAACTACCACCGGGGAATGGCTTGCTCACTGCGGTGCCTGCCCCGTACCCGAATTAACCAATGCCTTCCACAGAGCCGGCATAAAATTCCGCATTGTAAATGGTCTGTTAGGTATGTCAGAAACTCCTGAATTATCTCTTACGGATGAAAATACGGTAAGCAGACCTGAGGCAATTACCGCATGGACTAAAATAGAGGAATGGGTAAAAGCTGCTCAGGTAAAAGCTGCACTCTCCTATTGTCGTTTTGGCTTCCTAGGCAACAATTACTCCGGTATGTTAGATTTATATAGTGATTTTACCATGATGTCAGCACAAGCCGGTATTCATGTAGAATTATTGGAAATGTGTGATTTAAACCGCATGTTGGAAACTGTAACAGATGCTGAAATTTATGATAAGCGTACTGAAATAGAAAATTTCTTCCAAATTGCAAACAAAGAATCCGCAGACCCCCGAAATCAGAAGCCTACGGAAGAACAGCTTAATTGGTCCGCTAAGGTTGCTGTTGCACAGGAGAAATTAGTGAAAGAATTTGATTTAGACGGTCTTGCCTACTATTATCACGGTGCTCCCGGTGGCGATTACGAGGAGCTTCAGTCCGGTTTTATTGTAGGACATTCCCTGTTAACCGCAAAGGGAATCCCCTGTGCCGGTGAAGGTGATTTAAAAACCTGCCTTGCCATGAAGATTTGTGATTTATTGGGTGTAGGTGGCTCCTTCTGCGAAATTGTAGTGACTGATTATATTGATAACACTATCCTTCTTGGACATGACGGTCCCTTCCACCTTGCAATTGCCGAAGGAAAACCCATGCTCCGCGGTCTTGGTGTTTACCACGGCAAACAGGGCAGCGGTGTTTCCGTAGAAGCCAAAGTAAAATCCGGTGCCATTACCAATTTGGCTTGTACCCAGACAGTGGACGGCAAGCTGAAATTTATTATTACCGAGGCGGAAGCAACTAACGGACCTATTATGACCATTGGAAATACTCAGACCCCTGTGAAATTCAAAAAGAGTCCCGATGACTACATGGACGAATGGTTTGCAGAAGTACCTACCCATCACTTCGCAATGAGCGTTGGTCACAACGGAAGTCTGTTTGAAAAAGTTGCTGATATATTAGAAATCAATTCCGTAACCTTGGATAAGTAAATCTTTTTTCCTAAAAAGGGCTGAATTCTGTAACATACAAAATTCAGCCCTTTGCTTTTTACCTTATAACAAGTATGAAATCCAAGGATTACACACTGTATTCAACACATATCTGGCAGCTACGCATCGTTTCCAAAGCTGCATCGTGCTTCTGCGGTGTTACTCCCGCACAGCAGGAAGAATCCACCATTATTGCAATCTCCGGCAGAAATGCTTTCAACATCAAAGCATTGGATACCACACAGATATCCGTACATAAACCAACTACTTCTACAGAGTCAATTCCCTCTGTTTCCTGAATTTTCAACATATCCTGTGCCAACTCCACACTGCCGAATGTCAGTTTTTCATACACCTTACAGGAATTTTTCTTACAATAGCATTCCAATGCCTCTATAAGCTGCCATCCTTCTGTTCCTTTTATGCAATGTTCCACAGGCAACTGTTTCCCCTCACTGCTAGAAAGATAGTTTTCAAAATGTGTGTCCTTTGTAAAAATCACTTCTCCATCAAAGCAATTTACTTTTTCTACCACTGCCGGAACAATTGCTTCTGCTTCCTTGGTACCTAAGGCTCCATTTACAAAGTCCTTCTGCATATCTACTACAATTAAATACTTTTTCATTTCACTTTTCTCCTATACTATCAATTCAAATGATTTCTGCAAGCATCACATACTTTATCCAAATCATATTCGGGAGCATACGGCAATGCCGCCTCGCAGATATTGCGAATTTTAACCAAATCTTCCTCTAACTCTTCTGCAATTACCTCCGGTGCCTTTCCTTTACTTAATTTCTTGCAAACCAATTCAATAAACAATCGTTGTCTGCCTTTCTCTATACCTTTCTCTATACCTTTCTCTATACCATACTCCAAAATATTCATTCTTATAGTCTCCCATTCTTCCGATTGTTTTACTTCCTCTACCACTTCTGACAGTTCTACAATCCTAGAATCCTTTATGATAATTTCAGGATTTTCCATTGTAGTATGTTTCATATACTGCAACAAGCTAACAAGCTCGGGGCGACCATTTTTACTCTTCATATTCAGGAATATCTTCTTGGTTCCATCTCCAAGTGGTAGCCCGGGAACTTCTTCACATTGCTCAGTAAATGTATAACATGCCAAATCCTTCCCAAAAATATCCTCCTGTGTAATAAAAATAATCACGGTAGATGGTAAATTTTTATACTTTGTCTGTTTACCGGATTTTAACAAAGGTGTATCAAGCAATCCCTGATAAAACCGAGAACGCTTCTTTACATCATCACTTCTACTATCATTCTGCATTTCCGTAGAAAACTGACGATTCTTTGTATCCATAGCCCAAGCATCTAGGCGAATTGCCCGCTTACCCAAGCTATTTAAAACTACCTGCTCAACTTTTACTTCCACAAGTTCTAAATCTTCTTCGTTTAAAATAATACTAAGTACATCTCGATGCGCCCTTTTATCTTTCATCACAGATAAGAAAAACGCAAAATCACTTAAATTAAAGTGATTCTCTTCAAAAAAATCCTTCATTTTTTCCTCTCTTCCCTGAGCAAGAGAGACTTTCTCCATTCTCCCTGCTCATATTAAATTTTCAGCAAGGAGTTCTGCAAAATTGCACGAGATCAATTTCTTATATTTCTATCTCGAAATTGATTAAGAATTATTAGAATGTTAGAATTCGTTGCTTACGTTTATCATAGCACACTAAAATATATTGTGCAAGTATAATCGTTTTTTCGTTTGTTTCAAGAAACTCATCTTACACGCAGACTTATTATATTTGATATTTTCTCTATCATAACACAAAATTCCTCCCAAGACATCCCAAATGTCCTGAGAGGAATTCAAGTTTTACTTATAATCTCTTACAGATATTTCTTCAATACATCCACCTTATCAATTGCTTCCCAAGGCAGGGATACATCGGTACGACCGAAGTGACCGTATGCCGCTGTCTGTCTATAAATAGGACGACGTAAATCAAGCATTTTGATGATTCCGGCAGGTCTTAAATCAAAATTCTCACGAATGATTTCCACTAATTTTTCATCGCTAAGCTTACCGGTTCCAAAGGTATCCACCATAACAGAGGTAGGCTGTGCAACACCAATTGCATAGGAAAGCTGGATTTCACACTTTTCAGCCAAACCTGCTGCAACAATATTCTTTGCCACATAACGAGCAGCATATGCAGCACTTCTGTCCACCTTAGTACAATCCTTACCGGAGAATGCACCGCCGCCATGACGTGCATAGCCACCGTAGGTATCTACAATAATCTTACGACCGGTCAAACCACTGTCACCGTTAGGTCCGCCGATAACAAAACGTCCTGTAGGATTGATAAAGAACTTGGTATCTGCGTCAATCATTTCCTGAGGTAATACAGGACCAAATACATATTTCTCGATATCCGCACGAATCTGTTCCTGGGTTACCTTTTCATCATGCTGAGTGGAAAGAACTACTGCTTCCAAACGGAAAGGCTTTCCATTCTCATCATATTCTACAGAAACCTGGCTCTTGCCGTCGGGTCTTAAATAGGACAGAGTTCCATCCTTACGAACCTTAGTTAACTGCTGAGTCAGCTTGTGAGCCAAAGAAATAGGATAAGGCATTAATTCCTCTGTCTCATTGGATGCATAACCAAACATCATACCCTGGTCACCGGCTCCGATTGCTTCCAACTGTTCATCGCTCATCTGGTTCTCTTTTGCCTCTAAAGCCTTATCTACACCCATTGCAATGTCTGCAGACTGCTTGTCCAAGGAAACCATAACTGCACAGGTATTGCCGTCAAAGCCCTTTTCAGAGGCATCATAGCCAATCTCGGTTACTGTCTTGCGCACAATTGCAGGGATATCAATATTTGCCTTGGTGGTAATCTCACCCATTACCAATACAAAACCGGTATTGGTACAGGTTTCACATGCTACACGACTAAAAGGATCCTGCTCCATAAGCGCATCTAATACTGCATCAGACACAGCATCACAGATTTTGTCGGGATGTCCTTCGGTTACTGATTCTGAAGTAAATAATCTTTTTTCCATTTCTTGTCCTTTCTATCCGCTTATCGGATATTTATGTGTTTGAATGTGTTAATGAATAAGCAGACTCGGAATGCCTACAGGCGTTTCGAGTGCAAAAGAAAATCCGCTTCACAAGAAGCGGACCTAATTTACGATAATCAAATCCTCTTATTGTTCGACTATTACTCGCTCAGGTGGGCACCTTCCATATAAGGGGTTGCCGTGGCTTCATCGATCCTCTGTATCTCCACCAACTCTGAATAAGAGAAAACAATATGAAATTTTCTTATCATATTTACAATACTATGAATAGAATCACTTGTCAACAAATAATTATATCAGCCTGTCTTCAACTTAAATCTTTGGAAATCTCTCTCGGATTCCACCAATTCAATCTGCGCACCAAGACTATGGAGCTTCAAATGGAAATCCTCATATCCACGCTCAATATATTTAATATCATCCACCATAGTATAACCTTCTGCCGCCAATGCTGCCATCACAAGTGCAGCTCCGGCACGAAGATCCGGTGCTGAAATACTGGCTCCGGTATATTTATCCACACCATCAATAATGGCAGTATTACCTTCTACCTTAATATTGGCACCCATGCGAATCAACTCATCCACATATTTAAAACGATTTTCAAATATACTTTCCGTTACAATACTGGTTCCCTTGGAAAGTGCTAACGCAACCGCAATCTGAGGCTGCATGTCCGTAGGAAATCCGGGATAGGGTAAGGTCTTTACATGAGTATGCTGAAGAGGCTTTGATGCAACCACACGAATACAGTCATCCGCTTCCTCTACTTCACATCCAATTTCCAAAAGCTTTGCTGTTATGGACTCCAAATGCTTAGGAATTACATTCTTGACAGTAACATCACCCTTAGTAATGGCTGCTGCAAACATAAAGGTTCCTGCCTCAATCTGATCCGGAATAATCGCATAATCTGTACTGTGAAGCTTACTTACACCCTTTACGCGAATAATATCCGTACCGGCGCCCTTAATATTGGCACCCATACTGTTTAAAAAGTTTGCCAAATCAACCACATGGGGCTCTTTTGCAGAGTTTTCAATAATGGTAGTACCCTCTGCCATGGTTGCCGCCATCATAATATTTATAGTAGCACCTACACTAACCACATCCATATAAATATGACTGCCAACCAGACGCTCCGCTTTTGTCTTAATCAAACCATGTTCTATGCGCACCTCAGCGCCCAACGCTTTAAATCCTTTTATATGCTGGTCAATGGCACGACAGCCGATATCACAGCCTCCGGGAAGCGCAACCTCTGCATGCTTGTACTTTCCCAACAGTGCTCCTATCAAATAATAGGAAGCTCTAATCTTTTTAATATTATCATCATCCACTATTAAGTTGCTGATATTAGAAGCATTTAATGCTATCTTATGTCTTTCGTTACGCTTAACCATTACGCCGATACTCTGCATAGCAGACAACAACACATTGGTATCTCGCACGTCAGGCACATTTTCTATATATACAGTTTCATCCGTCATTACAGAAGCAGCAAGAATAGGAAGTGCAGCATTCTTGGCACCTCCTATTTCAACTTCTCCGACTAATGGATTACCGCCTTTGATTGCGTATTGTTCCATCTATTCTTACCTCTTATTTGGTACAGTTCTTGCTATCTAAAAATAATCCTTCTTATGTTCTTATACCACATTTTGGGGCTTTTGTAAACAGAATGCACGTTCTACTCCAGGTATTTCAAAGGATTTACCTGACTTCCGTTTATCAGAATCTCAAAATGCAAGTGCGGTCCGGTACTTACACCGGTATTTCCACTAAGCGCAATTCTTTCACCCTGTTTTACCGTTTCTCCGGCTTTTACAAGCACCTTACTCAAGTGCGCGTATCGGGTTTGTCTGCCGTCCGCATGGTCAATATAAACAACATAACCATATCCGCTTCCCCAACCGGCTCTTGCAACAGTACCACCGCTGGAAGCAAATACTGCTGTACCGGTAGGAACAGCCCAGTCAACACCCTTGTGATAAGTGCTGGCTCCCTTCTTAGGTGCACTTCTGCGACCAAAGCTGGAGGATAATCTTCCTCCTGAAATAGGCTTCACATAGGTAGGAGGTATTTTGGTTCCTCGTTCTACAATCTTTGGAACTGCCTCCATCACAATTTCTTCTTTTAGTATTACCCTGGATACTTCCTTTTCATTCAGGAAAGATACATCTGCCACTACCTTGCGGAAACCGGCAGAGGGCTGTTGTAAAACCTTCGTCTGGTTGGTATACCAATCATCATTTTCAACATAAACAATTTCAGCATCATAGGTTTCTTCGTAAAATTTTTGCTCCACTCTTTCCACGGACAATTCCGGCTCCGGCACTGTAATAAAGAGCTTGTCTCCAATTCTGATTGTAGAATTTTCATCTTCCAGAGTTTGGTTGTTCATCTCTATAATTTTATCCATGGGAATATTTACCTTGATGGAAATTTCTGATAAGGTATCACCGGCTACTACTTCGTACTCACTTGGAGTTTCCTGCTCCTTGGTAACCTCATTAATAGCATCCTCCAAGGAAGTAAGCTGGCTCTCGGGAAGATATGCTTCCACGATTTCCACTTCCTCTGCAAAATTCATACTTAGAAGTCCCAATGAATAATCTTGAAAGTCTTTTTCTCTCTGAACCTGTGCATTTTCTCCCACATTCTTAAGGAGATTTTCCACTCCTGCCGAGAAATATGCAACAGTATCCGCCTCTGCTTTCTTTTCTTCTATATTAACAACATCCGCCGTCAATACATTAAATTCTCTCTCTGCATCATGTACCAGCTCCACCGCAAACTGATTTGCGCCGCCATATTTATCAACTGCAGCCTGCAACAGACTTTTCACCTCATCCACGCTGGCAAGATTAACCATATACTCATTCACCTTCAAGGTATAGGAACGATGCATGGTTTCTACAATACTGTTTTTCAACACGGTTTCCATTTGCTCAAGAATAGTTTCTTCATCGTCCACCTTACCCCACAGAACCTCTTCACCTTCCATAGTCATCTGCGCATCAATAAATGTTAACTCTTCGCTGCCGGAGGCAACATTTTTTCGAGCGGTAAGTAACAGTTCCTCCGCCTTTTGGGCATCCCCTATGGTTCCTATTTCCTTGCCATTTACAAAAACATGAAAATAATTCTGTCCTGTTTTTTCAAAAACGGTATATCCCTTTAAAAATAAGGTACATGCAAAAAGGGTAAATAACGTAGTTTTCACATATGTATATTTTAATCTTTTAAAGTTAATATTCATCTTTTTTGTTTCTCATTTTCCAATGCAATATTCTTGTAACAATTTCGTAACAGACTTATTCTATCAGCAAACATCAAGCTTGTAAAGTAATTCTTCCATTCCTGCACCAAACATGTTAATATAAGAACAGAACATACATTTGTTTTTAGGAGGCGTTTTCCATGACTGACCACATTATATTTCATATTGATGTGAATTCTGCATTTTTAAGTTGGACAGCATTAACACGTTTACGTCAGGGAGACTCTCTTGACCTGCGGGAAATCCCCTCCATCATCGGAGGCGATATGGCAAAACGTCATGGGGTAGTTTTGGCCAAATCCATTCCAGCAAAGGCTTATGGTATTACCACCGGAGAACCTGTGGTAAATGCCTTTCGCAAATGTCCCAATTTGGTATCCGCCGCTCCGGACCATGCAATGTATGAACAAATGAGCCATTCCCTAATGCAATATTTATCCGGGATTTGTCCCGATATTGAAAAGGTCAGCATTGATGAATGCTATATGGATTATACCCCCATTGCGTCCAAATATACCTCCCCCGAAGCAGCAGCCCACCAAATCAAGGACGAGGTATATAAACGCTTTGGATTTACTGTAAATGTAGGAATTTCCGATAGGAAGGTTCTTGCAAAAATGGCCTCCGATTTTAAAAAGCCCAATCTGGTTCACACATTATACTCTTGGGAAATTCAGGAAAAAATGTGGCCCATGCCGGTTTCTTCTTTATTTATGTGCGGACATTCCAGTGCAGAAACCCTGCATAAGCTGGGGATATTAACTATCGGTGAGTTGGCACAGGCGGATTTGCAAATTCTGGAATCCCATTTAAAAAGTCATGGAATCACACTTTGGAAATATGCCAATGGGGAGGATTCTGCCGAAGTGCTTCCCGAACCTGTCAAAGCAAAAGGAATCGGAAACTCTACCACTCTCAGTGCTGATGTAATTACCCGCGAAGAAGCCTGCAAGGTTTTACTATGGCTTGCAGAATCCGTGGGGAAACGCCTGCGCACTTCCGGGCAATTGGCTTCCCAGGTATGTACAGAAATAAAATATAACACCTTTAAATCCGTATCCCATCAGGCACTATTAACCGCTCCCACAGCCTCCACGGAAATCATATACCATAACGCATGTATCCTGTTTGATGAGCTATGGGACGGTACACCTATTCGCCTTTTGGGCATTCGCACCACCAAGCTGGTTGCGGAGGACGAACCCATACAGTTAAATCTATTTGATTATATTGCTCCTGTTTCCGAAAAACAAAAGCGTCTGGATGCTGCCTTGGATTCCATTCGCAATCGTTATGGAAAGGATTCCATCAAAAGGGGGAGTCTTTTAGACTCCCCCGCGCATTCTGAACATTGGGATCATTAATCCCCTATCCAAGTTTTAAGTTGTTTTTTTGCGAACACTATAACCAAAGGTTCCCAATTGCTCACCACAAGTCAAATAAGAGCCGTGAGAATATATAATGGGCTCTGACTGCTCCAAATGAAATTTATGTTTTTCATCCATATATTTCTCATCCGCATGTACTGCCAACACCTCTGACAGGAACATATCATGGGATCCCAAAGGAATGATTTCCTTAACACGACACTCAATATTAACAGGGCTCTCCTCTATCATAGGTGCCTTTATATGAGTCGCCGGAATGGGGGTCAGTCCCATTTCCTTAAATTTATCCACATCCCGGCCGCTTTTTACCCCACAATAATCAGTAGCATAAGCCAAATCCTTGGTAGTCAGATTAATCACAAATTCCCCGGTTTTCTTTAATATAGGGTAAGAATATCTTTCGGGACGCACGGATATTGACACCATCGCCGGATCGGAACAAACAGTTCCTACCCAGGCAAGGGTAATAATATTGGGCTTACCATCTGTATCCGCCATGCTGACCATTACCACCGGTAATGGATAGAGCATATTGCCCGGTTTCCATAATTCCTTTGCCATAACACTTTTATCCTTTCACTTCCTAATTTAAAAAGGCTTAAAATTCAATAAATTCATAACCTGAATCACAATACTTCCCAAAGCCAGAATTAATGCTGCTATGGAAACTCCTAAAATTGCATTCAGCTTACCTTTCAAGGCATTCACCGTACCGGTAAGTGTTTCTGTCTGCTTGCCGTTTTCCTCTACTACCACTGCCTGTACATTACGGTATACTTTTACACATTCCTTATGAATATTATCATTTACGGACTCATTTTTTTCTTTTATTTCATTTTCAATATTTCTTACTGTTGTATCAAATGCTTTTACAGTTGTATCAACATCCTTTACCGCTGCATCAACATTTTTTACCGCTGCGTCTATATCATTAATCGCAGTTTTTACATCGCCGTTTGTTGTCTTTATTTCATTTAAAAGCGCTTGCAGTTCGGGTAGGACTTTCAATTGCTGAAGCACTTCCGGCTCGGCAGCTGCAAGCTTCTTTAATTCCTCCATTGCAGCCAGCACTTCTTTATTCATTTGATTTTCGGTAGTCTCACGAACCTGATTAATTTTGGAAATCCCCTCTTCCACTAATCGGGTAATCTCCCCGCCATCTACCTTGGCATTTTCCAATTTATTTACACTATCTTCCACCAGCTTCTGCATCTGTTCCAAACATTCTGCATATTCTTTATTTTTTTCCTTCAGCTGATTCATTTCCTCTGCATCTGCTGCCATATTTGCTTTTATCATTTCCTGTGCTGTAAGCTTCTGCGCCAGCTTGTCCATAAACGTATCCATCAATTTTCCTCCGAACATAGTCACCTGCCACCTTCTGTACTTTATTTACATTTCCTGTGGGGTTTTGTTATACCACAGGCAAAACCTGTGATTGCCTATCGTATTTATTTTATCATTTTTATCTTAACCTGACAACACCCATAACCAAATGCCCTTGATTTTCCTATGCGTAGAAAAAAACTTTTCTTTTTTGTGCATTTTGCACATTTTTCTCTTTGCTTTTTTCATTTTTTTGTAACTTTAATCATTCTTTTACACTTCGTTCATAATTTATTCATATTTTATTGCTATACTCTTTTTATAGAAAAACATTACTTTTGCAAACACATTAGATAAATTTTTTCATAATAGCCCGGGTGCTGAAAGGTGCCTGGGCACTCCTCATTTTATAGGCATAAAAAGCGAGAGCCTTACTTTTCACACATTAACTCTCGCTTTTTTACTATTTATTTTCTTTTTCTGCTTCTCCTGCCTGACTGATGGCTATGATTTCCTCATTCAAAGAAAGCATCCTTGCATCCAAATCAGATACCATTCTGGCACATGCAATCAATCCATTCTTGATATGATCCGGTGCATCTCCTTCAAATTTGTAATGAATCTTATGCTCCAGGCTTGCCCAAAAATCCATTGCAACTGTACGAATCTGCACCTCCACCTTGGTATCCACTGTACGATTGGATAAATATACAGGCACCGTAACTATCATATGATAGCTTTTATAGCCACTTGCCTTGGGATATGTAATATAATCTTTTACTGCAACCACTTTAATATCCTGCTGCTCACTAATCATTTGTGCTATTGTAAAAATATCCGAAGTGAACGAACAGATAATACGAATACCCGCAATATCATTCACATGTTTTACCATATTATCTATTGTCGATTCATATCCGTTTCTCTTTAGCTTTTTTACGATACTTTCCGGGCTTTTCATCCTTGCCTTGATATGCTCTATGGGATTATACCTATGTACATGCTGAAACTCTTCATTCAGAATTGCCATTTTGGTTTCCATCTGCTTCAGTGCCGCATTATAAATCAGAGTAACCTCTTTCCAAGTATCAATTCCGTCTCCTACGTCTGCTTTTAATTCCATTGCTATTCCCTTACTTTCCTTATACCCTTAATAAAATTTACTTTAATAGTATATCATAAAAAAGCAATAAAATGTATATTATTCATAAAATATTAATCCTTTTTTAATGTCCTTGCACTTTATTTACAAATATTTTAAGATAATACCATCACATTATCGGAAGGAGCAGATAAATGTTTCGTTTATGGGCACGCGAATTTAAAAATAACCGCATGATAAAAGACACCTGTATAGAGGACAGCAGGCAGGATACCCGTACCCACAAGGTATTTCACGCCTTAGAAGAGGTATGCTATCAATTCGATTTGGGCAAGCCTATCTGGCTGGACAAAACCATTGCCGAATTCAAACGTCACAGCAAGGCCCGCTTTACCCAGGATAATTTTATCGAAGCCATTGATTTTGATTATTTAGAAATTCAGATTATTGAAGAGGATTAAAAACTGAAACAGTCTTGACATTTTCCTTTCAAAGTCGTAGTATATTTTTATGACGTAGTTTTCAAAACTACATGTTATTGTTTTATTATTTGTTTTATGTAGTTTGTGTAATATTTTTTATAGATATGGATAAAATAAAATAGATAACAGCAATACTCATCAAAAAAACCACAACACCAGAAAGGAAATGATAACTATGCAGATTACAATAAGAGAACCCGGAAGCGCACTCACCCATTTTATTGCAATGCTATTGGCAGTTTTTGCAGCAATTCCGCTGCTTGTAAAAGCCGGAGTCAGTTCCGGCGGGCGCAATTTTGCTGCCATGGCTATTTTTATAGGCAGTATGATTTTACTTTATGCCGCAAGTACTACTTATCATTCCGTGGATTTGTCCGGTTCCAAGCTTCGCCTTTTCCGCAAAATTGACCATATGATGATTTTTGTACTAATTGCCGGTTCTTACACCCCCGTATGCCTGATTGTATTGGAAGGTCAGTTAGGCTTGACCCTGCTCTCTACTGTTTGGGGAATTGCTGCCGTTGGCATGCTAATCAATATCTTCTGGATTAACTGTCCCAAATGGTTTTCTTCTTTGATTTATATTGCAATGGGTTGGGTATGCCTTTTCGTATTCGGACAATTATACGATACCCTTCCCCATGCCGCTTTCCTTTGGCTTTTGGTGGGTGGTATTATTTATACAGTAGGAGGCGTTATATACGCGCTAAAACTCCCCGTTTTCAACTCCAAATACAAAAATTTTGGTTCCCACGAGCTCTTCCATTTATTTGTAATGGGGGGCAGTGTATGTCACTTTATCTTTATGTATTTGTATGTTGCTTAGCTTTCCTGCTCCTTATCATGCTTCAACTTAAGATGCATCATTTATCAACTAAAATTTGCAAATAAATAGGACAATGTAGATATTACATTTGTAACCATCTACATTGTCCTATTATATTATTTCTTGATTTTATTATTTGCTTGTGCTTTACTGTCTACTCAAACCTTAGCTCTCATATCCGTTAGGATTATTCTTCTGCCATCTCCAGGAATCTTCACACATCTCCTTGATGCCATACTCAGCAACCCAGCCAAGTTCTTCCTTTGCCAAGGATGCGTCGGAATAGCAGGTAGCAATATCTCCTGCACGACGTTCCTTAATCACATAAGGAATCTTTACTCCATTGGCAGCTTCAAAATTCTTTACAATGTCAAGTACGCTATAGCCCACACCGGTACCCAGATTGTATACCTTTAAGCCTGCGTTTTCTTCAACCTTCTTTAATGCCTTTACATGACCTTTTGCCAAATCCACTACATGAATGTAGTCACGTACACCGGTTCCGTCAGGGGTATCATAATCATCACCAAATACCCCAAGCTGCTGCAGCTTACCAACTGCTACCTGTGTGATATAGGGCATCAGGTTGTTGGGAATACCATTGGGATTCTCGCCCATGGTACCGCTCTTATGAGCACCGATGGGATTGAAATAACGAAGTAAAATTACATTCCATTCCTGGTCAGCCTTCTGAATATCGGATAAAATCTGCTCCAGCATGGATTTTGTCCAACCGTAGGGGTTGGTGCACTGTCCCTTCGGGCACTCCTCTGTAATAGGAATAAATGCAGGATTTCCATATACGGTTGCACTAGAGGAGAAGATAATATTCTTTACACCGTGCTTTCTCATCACATCTACTAAGGTTAAGGTACCTGCAATATTGTTTTCATAATATTCCCAAGGCTTCTGTACGGATTCACCTACTGCCTTTAAACCGGCAAAATGAATCACTGCTTCAATTTTTTCCTTGGAGAAGATTTCTTCCAATGCTTCACGATCCAAAATATCTGCCTTATAAAAAGGAACCTTCTTGCCTGTGATTGCCTCCACACGCTCCAAAGACTTTTCACTGGCATTACTTAAATTATCCAAAACAACTACATCATAGCCTGCTTCCTGCAACTCTACTACTGTATGGCTACCGATAAAACCGGCACCACCTGTTACTAAAATACTCATACGCGCTCCTATCCGGTTCTTTTTCAGAACCCTGTCTATCACCTTGGAAAATGTCTCCGAAAAGACTCTCTTTACACTACCAAGATTACAGGATACTCTCGTTTATCTCAATACTCTTTTGTTAATAAAATCTGTCAAAATGTTATAGAGTCACACCATTTTCCTGCAGCAATGCTCTGGCGCTTTCTACAGAATCCACTCCTGTCTTATTTTTAATAGGAGCAAATTCCCGATTACGAACTACTTCGAAGGGCAGACAGCTATCCATCTGATGAATCATATCCAGAATCAGGCTTTCAAACTTGTAGCCATTGGGTTCCTCAGGCTTTACCGGATTACCGTTTTCATCCAAATAAGGAATTTTCTTTTCCACAATATGAAGGGGAAGATTTGCCATTAACTCCTCCACTTCCTTTACATGGAAAAGATAATTTAAAATAACCCCAAAGTTATAAGCAGGATCACCCTTCTCATCCTTTGCATTCATCATTTCATCGGTCAGTTCATAATACTCTACAATGGAGGGTTTCCCATCCTCAAGGCACATTACGCCCACCTTTTCATCGGGCGCACTCTTACGCACCACCTTGGATCCCACCACACAGTTTTTCTGAATGGTAGCCCCCACAAAGCAAGGGTCAGCAATTCGCTGCAATACATTATCCACAGAAAATACATTCAGCCACTCAATTCCCTTATCATGAATCAAATCCAAAAGCCCTGCTGTCTGCAAGGAAATAAACCAACCTCCATTTCCATTGGGAGATGTTGAAAGCTTTCCCTTCTCCTCTAAGTAAATCTTACCCTCATAATCCGTTGCTGCTGCCATCTCCTGTTTAAAGAAATGTACATATTCCTTGTTATATCCAAAATAATCATGCTCCTGCAAGAAGCTGACGGTGGCATCATTATTTTTGTCGCTGGTCATTACAAACAAATGCACCCAGGAATCTGCCTGACGCACCACATCCATCAAATTATTTATCAGACACTCAAAAATATAAAGTTCTCTGGTAATTCCCACATTGTACATTCCCTTGGGATTATCAGAACCAAGACGAGTTCCCATTCCTCCTGCCAAAAGCACTGCTCCTACCTTGCCTGCCTTAATTGCTTCCAGACCGGTTGCAGTAAAGCCGTCCTTGCACTGTTCAATTTCCTCAAGTTCCATAGCAGCCAAAGGAGAAAGAACACCTTTTTTTACTAAATCTTCTTTATGCTTACATGCAGACAGTATACTCATATCTGTAGCTTCAATCTGCGCAAGCAGTTCCTGCTGTTCTTCACCTGAAAGTTCATTATAATATTTCAATACATGCTCCTGACCATACTTTGTCAGTTTTTCCTTTGCCTCTGCTAAAGTCATTTTTACTTCTCCTCATCTTTTATCCGTGGCTGAATCCCGTGAGGCTGCCCTACCGGAATTCACTTTTTCGTTAACATGTTAAAGTATACATCATAATGTATATTTACGCAAATGAAGAAATCTTAAGGAATTAGCCTTGTTAAGAAAGTGTTAATATCCCGACAAAAAAGCGTTAAGGGTTTGCTCAATCTATTTTTTATTTTTCTATAAGGCTTTAAGATAATAAAGTACACATTTTGTTACATAATTTATAGAAAGGTTGGTATCATAAATGAACCCATTAACTCTGATTATTGCAATCGTGGGAGGTGCCTGCGGAATCCTCTCTACTTTATATTTGGTAGTAAGTCTTCCCGCCGTTATAATTTGGAAAATTTACCGTAGAGTGCGTTTCTCCATTCCTGTTACGAAATAATCGTAACAGGTTTTTTATGCCAAAATCTTGCGTTCCCAGCTTCTTCCATGAAAACGGATGAGATAACAAACCGCTCTGAATATCCAATCCACTGACATGGCAATCCAGATTCCCATAAGACCAAGACCCAGCGTGGTGCCCAACACATAGGATAACGCCAATCGGAAAACCCACATGGAAAATATGGCAATACCCATTGGTACAAAAACATCTCCTGCTGCACGGAAAGTATTGGGCAAGGAAAAGGATGGTATCCAAAAGAATACTGCCATAACCGCATGATAACAAAGTACTTGTCTTGCAAGTGTTGCCGCCTCAGGACTTAAATGATAGAAACCAATAATCCACTTGGAACAGATTATAATAAAGGCAGACATAAATATCAGGGTAATATTTGCTACTTTCATTAATTTCTTAGTATAATACCGTCCCTGCTCCACTTCTCCTGCTCCAATACAAACCGACACAATTGCCAGAAGGGCGCTGTTAACAGCCAGACCGGGAAGCATATTAAAGGCAGCAAGCGTATTACATACTGCATTGGCTGCTATGGCATAAGTTCCATAGGTGGAAACCATACTTAAGGTCAATATTTTCCCCAATTGGAACAGGCTGTTTTCTAAGCTGTTGGGCACGCCGATATATAAAATCTTTCGAATCATTCCCCATTCAAAGCGAAGAGTAAACTTTCCGCGAAAATTAATGGTACGCTTATTCTGAAACATCAAAATAAAAATAATTGCCGCAGCTATGGTTCTTGATACTGTAGTAGATATGGCAGCCCCCGCCGTTCCCATATGGATTCCATATATTAAGATAGCATTGCCCATCACATTTAATACGTTCATAAGTAAGGATATATATAATGTGGTTTTAGAATCACCCATGGCACGGAACAATGCTGCACAGGCATTATAAACAGCCAGAGGCGTAATGGAAATGGCTGTGATAATCAAATAGGACTTGGCATTGCTCATAACAGCTTCATCCACCCGTCCAAACATTAGCCTAAGTAAGCCATCATGAAAGGCAATAAAGAGAAAGGTTACCACAATTGCTGTCAATGCAGCAAACAAATTCACCTGCCATGCCGCACGACCCGCATTCTCCTCATCCTTTTGCCCCAAGAAATGGCCTGCCACAACAGCGCCCCCGGTTCCGAATGCCACAAACACATTAATAATCAGTACATTTACCGTGTCCACCAGGGAAACTCCTGATACTGCTGCCTCTCCCACGCCTGAAATCATAATGGTATCCGCCAATCCCACCAAAAGGGACAGCAATTGCTCAAATATAAGTGGTATAATTAGTTTTCTTAAGTCTTTTCCGGAATATAACATGGTAATCCTCTTTTCCGCCTATCGCTTTATATTCCTGTACAGTTTAACGCGGTTAAACGAAAATGTAAATGTAATTTCTCACTTTATGCCTTTCATGCATCCTGATGAAGATGCTGATATTTTTCTTTGGTTGCCAAACCTCCACGGATGTGCCTCTCGGATTTATTTACATCCAAAACCTTCCTTGCCTGTTTGGCTAGGGATGGATTAATCTGCATTAATCTGTCCGTGACGTCCTTATGTACCGTACTCTTACTTACTCCAAAAGCCTTTGCGGTCTGCCGTACTGTAGCATTACAGTCAATAATATAGGTGGCAATATTAATTGCCCGCTCCTCAATATAATCCTTCAAAAGAAAACCCCCAAGAATCGTTTTTACATTGTATGTAATGGATTCTTGGGGTATGACTGATGTTTTGTAGTTCTTTACTAATTAAAATCTAACTATTTCAATAAATATTTCCTTGCCTTGCGTTCACCCTCTATAATTAGCATATCTTTTTCCACCATATCTTTCAATATACGTTTTACTGTTGAATCTGCCAATGCCAATAGTTCTCTTGCTTCTTTATTATTAATAGAACCATTTACTTTCACATATTCTATAATAATTTCATATCTATTAGTTTTTATCGGCTTTTTATCAGCTTTTATCGGCTTTTTATCGGCTTTTTCTTCTGACCGATAAAAACAAACTACAAATCCGGACTTCATTTTCTTAAATTCGTATCTGACTCCGGCAGCATCACAAGCCTCTGCAATACGCTTTAATCCTGTTCCAAAACTCTCAATATCTTTAGAATAGTAAAGCATTCTTGCAATCTTAGGATTTCTACGAATCGGTCTCTCAGCCTTATCAATAAAGTCTTGTGGCTCATATCCTTCTGGGAATGCTCCAGGATTATAAATCTCAACTCTATCCTTATAAATTGCGACCTCATTGCTCTGCCCAGATGCATAATCCTTATGACAGAACGAATTTAATAATGCCTCACGAATCGCATCCACCGGAATCTCAGGTATCTCAGTACGCTGTAAAGCTCCGGTAAATTCTACTCTCCAATGAATATTGCTCTTAATATAACTTTCGGCTATATCTACCAACTTTAACACCGGTCCATGATAACGTTGGATATCATTAAAAGTCAACCTTTCGTTCGTAGCAAAAATCGCCATCTGCAAGTCTTGTACAATATCATCACTAAACAGCACTTTTCCTGCATTTAGCAAAGCGTTACCCTCTGTCAATTCTAACTGATTTAAGACAGTTTCTTTGTCAGTATATGAGATTGCGATTCTTCCTACCTCGTGTGCCTGTGTTGTATATTTCTTTAAAAGATCCTCGTCGATATCATCAATCGTCTTATTGGACACCAGACTTTCCCAACGATTACCTTCTCTGCCACTACCCAACAACAATTCTGTTATCTGCTCCGGAGACATGGTCAAATCTTCATCAGCCACACGAATCTTTGCCACGCCATACGCAAAATAAGGAACCTGGTT
The DNA here is from genome assembly GCA_017624835.1 of Lachnospiraceae bacterium. Lineage (GTDB taxonomy): Bacteria > Bacillota > Clostridia > Lachnospirales > Lachnospiraceae > Acetatifactor. Next base: position 117,509 of record JAGAMG010000026.1, on the reverse strand, counting down.
CCCTTCAAATTTTACATGAATACAGTCTCTACCATCAATAACTACCTTTTTGATTTCCGGATAAATTTTCGGTTCAATAAAATTTTTGATTTTCTGACTAACTTCTCGCAAAGATTCCTCTGTAACAACTTGTCCTATTACCGTTCCGTCAGGCTTTACTCCAAAATATAATTCTCCATGCTGATGTTTATTCAAAATTGCACAAATTGACTGCACTGCTTCTTTTAACTCGCCGGTAGATTTTTTAAATTCTAATGTTTCTGTTTCAATACCTAAGTTCAAATCATCAGCCCCTTTACTATATTTCTTCGTATAGTCATTATTGTGTGTCTATGACTAAATTCTATAACTAAACAATGACTTTCTATGACTAATTTTATAATTTAATTTACCATTAATCAAGCGATATTACAAGGAACTTAAAAATCATTCACGAACTTAAATAGGAACTCAAATTTTCATAAAATAATTTAAGTTCCTTTAGTTTCTGTAAAAAACAACTTAAATTTACCTTGCTCTTCTTCGTCTTATATTCACCGTTTCTTCCTCCGGTGTATCTGCCTTCATTTCCTCCGGCTCTGCTATGTACTCACTTTCCTCTGCACACCTTGATGCAGCTTCTTTAATCGCACGTTCCACCTTACCTGCGTTTGCTTCAATCAAAAGCTTACACTAGAAGTCAGCGGTATCCTCCGCCGAATTCGGATTGTGAAAACGATAATTTAGTTTCCTCTGCTCCAAGCGGAATCTCCACCTCCTTAAGCTTGTCCTTCTTTCCAATACTATGAGAGTATTTCTCAAGTTAGACCTCTCAGCGTTTTCTTTTCCTTATGTTTAGTACTTAGGGTCAAAAAAAGCTGATTGCAAAAAAAGTTGTAATTTATTAACCAAATTAAATTCGATGACATCGAACAAATTCCATTCGATACTGTCGAACACCACTTATTCCACTTATGACCGTTCGGCAATGCCGAACAGCTTCAAACCCGCATAAATCCTAGCAATTCGGCAACTCCGAACAAATTCGGCACTATCGAACAAGCCAATACATAAAGAAAGCAGGATACGCCTAAAGTTGCATGAACTTTACGCAGAAAACTTCACGCCCAGGGCGTTCACACTAGGAGACCTAGAACCCGAAACTTGGCATTTGTTATCCCTTCCTCATATGTTGACAGCATGAACCCACTGATGTGCTGATAGGCAAATAAGAAAGGCTCTGATCCCTACCATTCAATAGAAACCAGAGCCTATCGCCCTTTTAACAGCTTAGCACATCAGCCCCTGCTGTAAACATATAAAATTCTTCTTTCAGATAAAATCTGTAATAGTTATAATAAACATTCTACTCGATATACAAACGAAGATATGTTGTCCTTAAATTCCTTTGCACTATTTCCTGCAAGGTTCATGTATGAACCATATATTTTATGCAGAAAGAATTTCTCATCGTTAAACCTAAGAGCTGTGTTGCTCCTATTCTCATTTCCCGGATAGCATAAAATTATCTTTTTACACGAAAGCATCTGTCCATAAAACACCATTTGATATATGTCATCATTACGGAACGGAAGAGAGGTTTTGTTCTTCATATCCAAAATCGCTCGTGCGGTTTGCCGTCCGTTTTTATCCATATAATCATAGAGCAAATCAGGGAGATATGACCGTTCAAAATACTCATCTCCTTGATGGCAAAAGGCAAAACTTTTTGATGATGTCCAATATGAAAACTTTCCAAGGTTTGAGTATTCCATCAACACTTTCTTTATAAAGTCCTCAAAAACTCTATCAAAGTTTATCAACAGACTTTCTCCAGATGAAGATTCTCCATCTGTTGATAATGTAAGATCGTTCAAAATCATATAAGCAAGAGAAGCGGCCTTCTTACAATAAGCCGTGTTCTTATTAAACCCAACATCATCAGGGATGTTCGTATAGTCTACGTTCTCAAACTGCCGGATTATATATGCTATATCTGAATTTTGAACATGAGATTCTATTTTTTTTGCGGCAGCCAAAAGCAATCTGTTTATAGGAATATCTCGTGTAAGATCATCATAAACGCATCGAAAAGCATCCCTTCTTCGCATCATGATATTCAATGAGGTTGGGACAACCTGCATATTGCCTTTAATAAAACTAAGGTCTTCTTCTTTTTCGCTATACTCTACAGGTAAACCTTTATGAACAACAGACAGCATTTCTTGAATGAACATAGCTATCAAGTTCACATCATTTCCTGTTTCCACATCGTACATGGGCGTATCCAAATCTGAATACTGAGCAGAGTACAAGAAGAAATACACCCTCAGAATGTGGCTGATTGTTATTCCAGGATGCTTTGGCTTTATTATAATTTTGCGATCAGGCAAGCCGATATAGCCAATATACTGCTGTGGGAGCTTAATGATACCTTGCTTTGTGTCAAGGCAGTCCCATGACATACCTCTTTTTGACAATATTCCCTGAATTACAGGTATCTCATGAGGATATAGGCTTAGCAGTCCGCCTTGATCGAGTGTTATTGACTGCATTTGCATATACTCACCCTCACTTTAACAATTGTGCCTTCAGCTCCTCGATAAATTCCTCCTCATTGCTGATTCGTCCAACCAATTTATCGCCGAGAATATTCTGCAAGTATCTCTTGTTCCCGTAGGTGTATTCTTCAATAATTGGTATTACATAGTAATTGAAAAGCCTTTTAAGAATCTGTGGTGTCCATTTGATTTTTCCGCTTACTTCATCTCTTGCCCATTTCGGTAAAAAGTATGACTGTCCAAGCAAAAGATCAGCATCTCCTAAAACGCTATACATTTTTTCGTTTATTCCATCCATGACTTTGCCGACCTTAATATCGTCAAGCAGGGAATAATCCGATTCATAATCAACAACTTCACTATTCGGATAGAAATCAACAAATGCGAATCGTCTCCGAATAGCATAGTCTACAAGGGCTATGCTTCTATCAGCAGAATTCATTGTGGCAAGAATGAATACATTCTCTGGAATTCTAAATTCCGTAATTGTTGTTCCATCTTTTGAGATTAACGTTGTCGGCAATTGAACTGTATACTCCCTGTCCAAAGCGAGTATGGTCTCACCGAATATTTTAGATACATTTCCACGGTTTATCTCATCTATCATGAAGAGATATTTCTGATTGGCATTTTCAGCCTTTCCAGCCTCGTGACAGAATTCGAGAAACACACCGGCCTTAGGATGCACCACACCATTCTCATCAAATGTGCTACCGCCAATGAACTGCTCATATGTCAAATTAGGATGGAACTGAATTAAATAGCTATGGTCGAAACCCACTTTTACCTTGTCGGAAATATAAGACTTGCCCGTTCCCGGAGGCCCCGACAAAACCACCTGCCTCGTATCAATCAATAGCTCCGATAATTCTTCTTCAGTAATATTATCGCCATGAGGAGCAGCCAAATTAGTCACTTCCTCCCTGGTGATGCTAATATCTGAAAACATATACGAAACTGGTGCTGTAAGCGGAAAAACCTCTGGTGTCGCATTTGTTTCATACGCAAACTTCGAGCGTATCTCTTCGCCCGTTATACCCGTCTGACTGTATTTGATAATTCCGTCTGTTGTATCAAACATCGTTGACAGTTCATCTGCCGTAATGTTCAAATCTTCAATCAGCTTCTTGGTGCAAATACGGGTAAAGGTCTCAAAATTATCCGCTGTCAGATTTTCAACCCACTCATCATCTACATCAAATGCATAGAAGCGGAAATACCAAGCAGCAAGTTTCTGTAACGAGATTCTGTGCCCTTTCAAAAAATCAGAGTACAGCATATCGACATAATTTGGTGCGAACTTGTACTTTGAACCATCAAGTTCATCTTTCCTAAGATATTTACCATCGTCAATGAGCGTATTATCCATTGTATCTTTCACACGCCCAATGACCTGCTTGAACTCCGTCCCGCCATTATAATAAGTGGTCTTTTTAATTGTCCGATCCATTGAGAACGGAAATAGTGATACATACTTACCGCCGTTTTCCTGCTTTGCATCGAACAGCGCACATAAATCATAAAGGTATCGTGTTAGTCTTGCCTTTTGCGCTCCCGTAGCATCATAAGTTTGGTATTCACGACTATTGAACTTATTTGCCTTGAACAGGAAAAAGAGTCCTATCTGCTCTGGCGATGTGTACTCTTGCGAAATAAAAAAATCAATCGAATCCTTAACGCATACAGGATCAACATATACTGTTGCCATTATTCTTTCTCCTCCTTAAACGCTTGTTCATATATAGCATTTGCAATTACTTCTGCTAAGTGACAGGGAACTGCGTTTCCAATCACCCTATACATAGCCACAATGTCTTTAAGTGAATCATCAATAAAAACAAAGTCATCTGGGAATGTCTGTATTCTGGCAATTTCCCTAATGGTATATCTTCTGTTCTCAATAGGATGAGTTATCCCGCAGTTTTCAGGCTGAGCGGATGCTGTTATGGTTCCATTTATTTCATCTCTGCTAAAGCGTCTATAAAAGTTAGGCGCATGATAGCGTTTCATATCATCACGGATTCTTTGGAAACGAGGTGAAAGCTTTTCATACGGGATACTTTTCCATGAGCCTCCTTCAGGAATCATCTCAATCATTGCCTGTGCCTGTGGCGAATATGGCCAGTATGTTTGATTTGGAACCTCGACAGGAACATCAAGTATATGGCGTAAAGTCAAACTGCTCTTATCTTCCTGCACCGGAGGGAACTCGAAAGTTTTCTGTAAATCCTCACGAAGTCCGATAAGAATCATTCTTTCCCTATTTTGAGGAACACCATAATCTGATGCATTCACAACTTTGTAATTGACCCTATAACCGAGTTTTTCTAAATCTTCTTTGATGACTTCTATGAGTTGTTTTCCACTCTGATGCTTTGAAGATAACAGACCTTTAACGTTCTCAAACAAGACCGCCTTGGGTTTTTTATGCTCTATAATGCGTAAGCACTCTAAGTACAATTCACCACGCGAATCATATACTCCACGCCGATTTCCAGCATTGGAAAAAGGCTGGCACGGAAAGCCTGCTGTAATGATATCGCAGTCAGGAATATCCTCAACGGGCACCTTTGTTATATCCCTACCATCTATTTCTCCAAGGTTGAGCTTAAATACCGCCTGGGCATCTGCGTCAAAATCATTAGCCCACACTCGCTGATATCCAGCATCCTCAAATCCCTTGTCCATTCCTCCACACCCAGAGAATAGTGAAACTAATCTCGGCGGATTCAATCTGTGCATTGTTTCTACTTCCTTCTTTGTTATTGTTGTTTGACCTTCTGGAGCGACTTTAGGTGGAAGCCCAACAATTTCAACCACGCCGTCAAAGCCGCATTGTAATGCCTCACATATCTTCAGCAACGTTGCCATGCTAATATTTTGATTCTTTCCCATATTAGCAATTGCATTTGTTGTAAGTTTCGCCTTTATCCTAAGGTCCTCTTTGGACATACCTTTTTCTAAAAGAGTGTGCCATAGCGGCTTATAGCTTATTTGCATTAGTTTACTCTCCTGCCTAATTCTAATCCTTACCCACCTAATGATTGTATACCCAAATATCATACCACGAATCTTGAGAAAATTCAAGATATCCTGTAGATTTTGCATCCCGTATGTTTTCTGTTCATATTTATAGTATAACCCTTACACCCCTCATACCAAAGTTTATTCATTATATGCATATTCATAATAAAATAAGTCCGCATTTTGCTTATGCGAGTCTGAAAGTAAGTCAAACTTACACAAATAGGTCGAACTCCCATTATTATATTGATAAAGAATTTCCAAGACATACTGCAAAGCAAAAAAGACACCTTTCACTGTAGTATCTACAATAATCGATGTCTTAAAATTATACCTTTTTAGCACAGTCCTCCCCTCTATTTTATGCATTTTATTTGACTATAGCATAAGAAAAGCCCCCATAAGACCATAATTAAATAGTCTTATGGGGGCATTCAGCACGATTCCAAATTTCATTCTCCATATATTACTATTCCTTCCTAATCTCCTCACGCATTTTCTTTTCAAACTTCATTGCCTTTGCATAAGCTATCATTCTCTTCACCATAGCATCTTCTTGCATCTTCCTATGCTTTGAAATAATCATCTCATAAATTTCCGGATGTATTTCGTCTTTGAAACGAATACAATCACTTATACTCCGTTCCAAATCATATATACGATAAGCACCATATGCAGTCTCTACCGTTATAATATTATTATCAAAATAAGAATCTGCATAATAATGCCTTGAGGTTTCAAAGGGCATGTCCATTTTATGTCTATCGCTGCGTTTTGTAGCAATTGATAATTTTTCAGGTTCCACATCAATCAAACCATGTATGTAGCATGCACTTTCTGCACAAATAACTGCATTGGGATTTACCAAACACACTTCAATTAGTTTGTACTCGCTGGGTTTATCTTGTTTTGCTTTAGATAACCAAAATAATCCATTCACTATCTTTTCCAGATAACCCTCTTCTTGCAACCGACCAATTTGACGATTGGTTAAACCATACTGTAATAATTCTTTCGTACCAATGTATCCGGTACAATTTTTTTCTATTATTGTTAACCTATCATAAATTTTCTGTTGCATATCAAATCATCCTTTAATCAATCTCTTTAATCGCAGTAATATTTCTTTTAACTCTTTTATATTTATTAATGGCTCTCTTTCCCGCAATGTAGGTTATGCTTTCAACCTGCATATAAGCATTTCCTTTGCTCGTTCGTACAAGCAGAATGTCTCTAGGAACAACCGCCTCCGGAAGATTGTAAACCCAAGCGTATCTCCTACTTGTTTTCGTAACATAAGCTTTTTGCTCCTTATCATATTTCACATGATGCCCAATTACCAGCTTAGAAATAGAACTTTCTTTTGGAACTTCAATAATATCTACCTTACACCCATATTTCTCTGCTAATAGATACGATATATATCCATCTCGAATTTTTTTGTCCTCATCCACTATAATTCCATGTGCCAGCTTTTTATTCTCCAGATAATACTTCTCATAACGATTATACTTTATATCACTTGGTTTTGTCATGTGTTGCAGGTCAATTTCTCTCAAAGAACAGAAATTTGTCACAGTGCTATTAATTACTTTAGGTGAATATTTTTTAAGTCGCTCATCTGAAGCAATGGCTTCTAATACTTTATCTACTGTTTCTTCCCTTCTTTCTCTTACTATTGGAATATAGGCATTCGCAAACCCAGAATACTTCCAGCCCTGCTTTTCAACAATCTTATCAAGATATTTAATTTCTTCCTCAATACAGAATCTTTCCTCCGCATCATCCATATCATAATCTAGATATACCAAAAGCAAATCGTGCATATACATTTCTCCTTTGCATTTTTATTCACACATATATTAGCATTATTTCTTGCACATGTCAATCTTTTATATTTTGCATTTCCATACAACCAAAAACCAAAGCGACACAATTGAAATGCATTCGGTCTTTTCACACATCACATGCATAACGCCATCGGATACGACTTCCACATCAGCAATACATTTCATTTCTTATTTTTGTACCATCTGCACAATTCTCCAGCAATTTTTATCATATTTTACGCATTTTCGCACAAATTATTTACTTCTTTTCTCAAATATGGTACTCTTAATATATGTTTATTTTATCATTACATAAAGAAAGGTTAATAGGGTGATTTCAAATGAAATTTCTAAACTTCTTACGAAAAAGCTTGCGAGTTGAAGTCATTGCCTTGATTATGGTTATTGTACTCATGGCCGGCTTTCTGAATGGTTATATTACCTTCAGTATTAAAGAACTACGGGGCTACAGCAATAATATCAGTCAGATTTATTTGCCCGGTATTCAAAAGACCAATGAAATGGAAGTTGCCATGGGCAAAATGAGTGCCGCTCTTGAAATTCTGTACAATGGTGGTCAGAACTTGAATATTACCGAGGCAGGTGCCAACGTTGCCAATGCTGCTACAGAATTAACCACGGCAATTGAAGAGTTAAATGTTTATAACGAAGCTGCGGGGGATGCTAATCTGAATGCTATGTATGCAGAGATTTTGACTTCCTATGACGCTCTAACCGCAGTTCGCAAAGAAATGGCTGATTTAGGACAGGCCGAAGGTAAGAAAAAGTTAGATAATGCCCTTAATGATTTAACCGGCAAGGTGGATTCATTAGTGGAAGCCTACAATATTAAAATTACTGAGCAGGTTACTGCCAACAATGATGCCAGCAACGAAACCTATACCGTAAATACCACCCTTGGTATTGTTACTTTGGTTATATCCTTTGCCATTATGTTCATCATGATTCGTAGTGTCGTAACACCTACCATCAAGGCAACCGCACAATTAGATCAAATGATTAAAAAAATTGAAAATGATGACGGTGACCTGACCACTCGTATCAAAACCAAAAAAGTGGATGAAATCGGACGTCTGGTCAATGGTATCAATCTTTTCATCGATCAATTACAGAAAATCATGCTGGAAATTAAAAATCACTCCTATGCATTAGAGCAAAGTGCATCCAACGTAAATGCTCAGGTAGAGCAGGCAACTGACCGTGCAAGTGATATTTCCGCTGCTATGGAGGAACTCTCTGCAACCATGGAAGAAGTATCTGCAACCGTTACAGAAATGGATGCCGGTGCTGAAAATATCATGACCACTATGGAACAGGTTAGTAACCAGACCAATACCGGTTCTGCTTTTGCTGTTGATATGAAGGGACGTGCTATTCAGGTTCAAAACCGCGCTGAGGAAAGCTATCAATCCGCTCAAGGCATGGTTAGCACCATTAAGGCATCTCTCGGCGAAGCCATTACCCGTAGCCATGATGTAAACAAGATTGAAGAATTAACCGGAGACATTTTGGACATTGCAAGTCAGACCAATCTCCTTGCATTAAATGCTTCTATCGAGGCAGCCAGAGCCGGTGAAGCAGGAAGAGGTTTTGCTGTAGTAGCAGACCAGATTCGTCTATTGGCAGAGCAAAGCAGCAAAACTGCCAATAATATTCAGGAAATCAGTCAGATGGTAATTGCCGCAGTGGAACAGCTTGCAAATAATGCAGAAGAAATGCTAACCTTTACCAGTGAAAATGTAATGCAGGATTATGAAGTTTTCCTAAATTCCACACAGCAATATCAGGAAGATGCCGTAGAAATGGAAAAGGAAATGGCATTCTTCCGTCAGCAGGCTGAAGGCTTAAAATCCGTTATCTCAGAAATGACAAATGGTATTAATGGCATTTCCATCAGTACCGAGGAAAGCAGTCGTGGTATTACAGAGGCTGCCGAAAGCGTAAGCATGCTAAATGCCGGCATGACCGACATTGAAGCAGAATCCCGCAATAATGATTCTATCAGTCAGGAATTAATGCGCGCCGTAGGACGCTTCCGCAATATTTAAGTCATTACCTCATAAAAGAAATCTATATTATAACTCCGGGACTCAAAGCACTCATAATATATCCAAGGGCTAAAGTCTCGGAGTTCTTCTTTTAATATTCTGCCATTATACTTCCACCATTTTCTTCTTTGTACAGCAATATCTATATATGGTATTTGTCAACATATCCTTTTCATCATACACAGCGTTTATACGTCGAATTGCTGATTTCATGTCATTTATACTTTTGTAGCGCGCAGGATGAATTACCACCTGATGTATGCTGGTAAAGCCTACCAGAAAATCTCCACCCAAAAGTTCTCCAATTCGTTCCTGCACTCCCGGGTAAAAAATTGCAATTGCTCCATCTTTCATTTTAGTGGTAGTAAGTCGATAACCCCGTAATGCTTCTTCACGATTTCTGGGCTTAACCATCGTCCTTCTGCCCGATTCTCCGGGCATAAAAACACCATCTTCCCAATTATAGAAAAAACGTACATCTCCTGCCAAAAATAATCTTGGCGGCATCTTAGCATATGTATTTATTAAAGCATTGGTCAGCATTCTCTCCGGTACTATATTCCACTTTTCTACCATATAGCGGCGAATTTTCACGGTAATATAATCCCTCCCCTCTTCCCCCAATCCTTCATGCAACACCAGCGCAATATCTCCATATCGCCAATAGATACAGTCTGCAAGTTCCTCTCTGTTTCGCCTGTAATTCATCGGTCTTAAGATAAAATGTTCACTGTTTTTCTCATAAATTGTCCTTTTTGTGTCCTTATCCGGCAAATGGACAATACAGCCTTCTCCTATGATTTCCGGTAAAACGCCCTGCCACCCTTCCTGCTTATATTTCTCATATAATGCACGAATATTCCAGCTTCTCATATAAGCCGGAATAGGGGCATTCCATTGTACATAAAGATAATCCTCCTTCACTCTTTTTCCATTTAAAGAACTCATACTTGTCTCCGGAAAAAACTCTCCCGGGTCACTAACTTCTTTTTCTTCCGACAAAACTACATCCGCAGCTTTGGTTCCTCGCTCCAACAGACTGAACTGCCTGTTATGGCTTCCCTGCTCCGATACATTACGGAAAAGCTCTCTTTTGAATTGTTCATACGTCATAAAAAAACCTTCTGCTCCTTTCAGTACACAAAATAGTAACCCCAAACAACAGGTAAAATGTAAATAGAAAATATAAAAAATATAATAATAAATTTGGAAATAAAGACCGAACGGTCACGAATAAAGAAAAGAGCTTCCGAGATTCACTCGGAAACTCTTGTTAACAGATTATCACAATCAACTTTTTATGTAAAGAGTCTATTTTTAAAGAATTCTTCTAACAGAAAGAATACTTCGGTAGGTAGCATTGCTCACCTTAATACCTGTTTTTTCGGTGCTGGCATGAACAATTTTACCTCCACCGATGTAAATCCCTACATGTCCGCTATAACAAATCAAATCACCGGGCTCAGCATCACTATAATCCACACCTTTACCGGCACTTCTCTGTTCTGTGGATGTACGTGGTAAGCTATATCCAAAATCCTGATATACTCGATAGGTAAATCCCGAACAATCTGCACCATTTGTAAGACTGGTACCGCCATACACATAGGGATTCCCAATATACTGACAGGCATACTTCGCCACCTTTTTTCCCATGTCACTGCCGTTGGCATCCTCAATAGTAGAGGTATAACTGGTGCTTGTATATTTACCGTTTGCAGCGGCGGTATTACCCTTTTGAGACTGCTTTTGTTGCGCCTGAAGCTGCTGAAGTTTTTTCTGCTCCTGCTGCAACAGTTTCTTTGCTACTGCAGCCTCCTGCTTTGCTTTTTCTATCTCAGCTTCAAAGTTTGCAGACTCCTGCTTCTTTTTGGCAAGCATTCCATCTAAATTTACCTTTTGAGCTTCTAAAGCAGCTCTATCGTTTTCCAATGAAACCTTATCTGCTTCCAACTGTGTCTTTTCCTGCTCCAATTGATTCCAAAGTGCAAGCACCAATTCTCTGGTTGTTTCATATTCAGTTAATTTCAGACGGTCATACTCATAAATCTCTTCCACAAAATCCATACGATTCAGCACACCGCTTAAGCCTTCTCCTGCCAGAAAGAAACTCATATAATCCACGGAGCCCATCTCATACATGTCCCGAACCCGTTTTATCATAGCGGTATACTGCTGTTCCTCCTGTAACTTTGCCGACTCATACTCCTGCTCAGTTACATCAATTTCTCCCTGTTTATCAACAAGCTCCACTTCCTTTGCAGCGATTTCATCCTCCTTCATACCAATACTGGTCATGGTATTAATGATTTCCGCATTCAAGTCCGCAATTAATTCTTCTGCCAACGCCAACTCATCCTCATACCCCTCAATCTTTTCATTGATATCCTCTATCTGATTCTGAGTCTGAGTTATCTGATTCTTCACATCAGCAATAGCCGCCGAGGTCGCCTGCACCACCATTTCATGGTTTTCAGCCATATAGCCCACAATCCCCGCGGTAAGACTACTTATCAATATGTAATTCAATATTTTTTTCATTCGCCTTTTCATACTAAAAGCATACCATACTCCCCCAAAATTTTCATCCCCCAATTCCTTAAAGTTTCTTTACAAACTTTACTAAAACCTTTACTAACCATCAGAAATAAGACGATAATTTATAGAATATAAAAACCTCAATACCCTTAGCAGGGGCAAGCTGTGCAGAGGTATTTTTTCTGAACGTTACGGAATGCTTTAGAAATTCTTATGTTCTGCCTCCATACCCAGCGATATCGCCCCACGGAAGGGGCGATAAGGTGCATCTGCGCAAGGATGCGCACATGCACCGTGCGCGTTGCCAACCACAACCGTACAGGCAGAACATTAGAATTCCTTAAGCATGCAGTGTCGAGAAGAAAAAATACCTCTGTACAGCTTGCCCGTACAGAGGTACCAAATCTTTTTATATTCTACAACTCACAATTATTCACAGTTCTGGGGAAAGGAAGCACATCCCTAATATTACCCATACCGGTCAGATACATTACACATCTTTCAAAGCCCAAACCAAATCCGGCATGTCTTACAGAACCATATCTGCGCAAATCAAGATAGAAATCATAGTCTTCCTTATTCAGACCACACTCTTCCATTCTCTGCTCCAAAAGCTCCAGCTTATCCTCACGCTGACTTCCACCGATGATTTCTCCGATACCGGGAACCAGACAGTCCATAGCTGCAACTGTCTTGCCATCCTCATTCAGCTTCATGTAGAATGCCTTGATTTCCTTAGGATAATCAGTTACAAATACAGGGCGCTTAAATTCCTTCTCGGTAAGGAATCTTTCATGCTCAGTCTGTAAATCACATCCCCAATATACCTTATAATCAAATTCATCATTATGCTTCTCTAAGATTTCAATAGCTTCGGTGTAGGTTACATGACCGAAATCAGAGTTTACCACATGCTCCAATCTCTCAATCAATCCCTTATCCACAAACTGGTTAAAGAATGCCATTTCCTCAGGGGCATTCTCCAGCACATAACGGATAACATATTTTAACATACTCTCTGCCAACAGCATATCATCCTTCAAATCTGCAAATGCAATTTCAGGCTCAATCATCCAAAACTCTGCTGCATGTCTGGTGGTATTAGAATTTTCTGCACGGAAGGTAGGTCCAAAGGTATAAATATTCTTAAACGCACAGGCAAAGGTTTCTCCGTTCAACTGTCCACTTACAGTCAGGTTTGTAGGCTTGTTAAAGAAATCCTGGCTGAAATCAACCTTACCATCCTCGGTCTTAGGAATGTTATTTAAATCCATGGTTGTTACCTGGAACATTTCTCCTGCACCCTCGCAGTCACTTCCGGTAATCAAAGGAGTGTGCACATATACAAAACCTCTCTCCATAAAGAAGGTATGAATTGCATAAGCAATCAGGGAACGTACACGGAACACTGCCTGGAAGGTATTGGTTCTGGGACGTAAATGGGAAATGGTACGCAGGTATTCAAAGCTGTGACGCTTCTTCTGCAAAGGATAATCTGCAGTGGAAGCACCTTCTATCATTACCTCCTCTGCCTGCATTTCAAATGCCTGCTTTGCCTGAGGAGTTGCCACAATCTTACCACGTACAATAACAGCAGCACCTACATTGATTTTGCACAGTTCTTCGAAATTATTTAACTGATCACCATAAACCACCTGTAAGGGTTCAAAAAAGGTACCATCATTAATTACCAGGAAACCAAAATTCTTAGAATCACGGTTGCTTCTTACCCAACCGCCAATGGTTACCTCCTGGTCAATAAATTTCTCTTTCTCTCGATACAATTCTCTGATATCTGTTGCTTTCATCTCATGCGCCTCCTCATTTATTCACTTACTACAGCATTTTCTACTAAGAAATTTAAAACCTTATCAAACAGGAAATACTCTCTGTAATCCTCTTTAGAAGTCTCTCCTATAAATTCTTCAATGGTTGTATAACCGGATGCTTGGGCATGCTCCAACAGCATGCTGTCCAATTCCTCGTCACTGATATTCAGATTTTCTGCATTTGCAACCGCCTGTAATGCCAAATCCTGCTTTGCAGCATCTGCGCTGTAAGTTGTCACAAAGCTTTCAAAGTCCATTCCATAATATACATTGGTAAAGGTATCTACATCCGTACCATAGGAGGTTGCCGTAGACTCAATGTTTGTTCTTGCAGCTTCCTCATACTTAGTAACCAAATCTTCCGGCACCTCAGTAAAGGTATTGCTTGCCATAAATGCATTCAGTACCGCATTCTGCACAGATGCATCATAATTCTGCTCTGCGGTGGCATACAGATAATCCTGCACATACTGACGAAAACTTTCCCGGTCGGTTACACCCTCCAGCCCCAAACCTGCAATAATGGTATCATCCATCTCAGTAGGCATAATATAATTTACGGTTACGGTAAATACTACCGCCTGACCTGCCAAATCTGCACTTCCGTAATTTTCCGGAAAACTCAAATTCAAATCCACTGTTTCACCGGGCATAACACCTACCAGCCCATCCTCAAAACCGTCAATAAACTGTCTGGAACCAATGGTCAGATTATACCCTTCCGCAGTACCGCCATCAAAGGCAACTCCATCCTTCTTACCCACATAATCAATATTAGCGGTATCTCCAACTGCAACTGCACGATCCTTAATGCCGTTTTCTTCCGTAACACTTCCCTGATAAATACTGTTCATCCAATAGGTCAGTTCTTCCTCGTCCACAGCGGGTGCAGGTACTGTTACCTGTATTCCTTTGTATTCTCCCAGGGTAACATACTTATCAACCTTCATATCCTTTAATGCAGTACCGTCATTGTTTCCACCACATCCGGCAAGACAAAACACTGTCAGACACAAGGTCATCAAACTTAACATTTTCTTTTTCATAATAATTCCTCACATTCAAAGCTACGCTTTCCGCGCACTATAATCATTTATAATACCACAAACCCTGCTGATTTAAAAGCATTTTCTACAGAAGAGGCGAAAGTAATCTACAAACCTGTTCCTTCAAACGAATTTTCAGGCTTCTCCCCGCATAAGAATCCTTGGTAATCTGACTGCAAAACTGCAAATCCTCCACAAATAGCTGTTCCATTTCCAAAGCCTTCTTTTTATCATAAACCATTGCATTCACTTCAAAATTTAATGCAAAGCTGCGAATATCCATGTTGGCAGTTCCATAACAAAACACCTTGCCATCCACAATAATTCCCTTACTGTGCAAAAAACCATTATTGTAGGTATAACAATTTGCCCCGGCCATTACCAAATCACCGATATAGGAATAGGTTGCCCAATACACAAAGGGATGATCCGGCATACAGGGAATCATTACATTTACCTCAATCCCTGAATGACTTGCAATGAGCAACGCATTAAAGATGGATTCATCCGGAATAAAATAAGGAGTCTGAATGTAAATACTTTTTTCTGCCTTGGTAATCAGTCGCATATAATTATCACGAATCTGCTGGGCAGTATTATCCGGACCACTGCTGATAATCTGCATTTCACAAAAGTCTCTTTTTCCTGCCTCAATTCCCAAAAACACCTTGGGATTCTGCAGCAGATTCTCTCTGGCTGCATAATTCCAATCCATAATAAATCGCATCTGCAAACCTAAAACTGCACTTCCCTTAATTCGCAGATGGGTATCTCGCCAATGTCCGAATTTAGGGTCTAAATCAATATATTCCTTAGCTACATTAAAGCCCCCTACATAGGCAACCTTATTATCTACCACCACAATCTTTCGGTGATTCCGGTAATTCATACGAAGCTGTAATCGTCCCAAAATTGCCGGAAAAAATTCTGCTGTTTTTACTCCTCTGGCATTTAGCTGTTTCCAAAATTTATGATTTACCGTGCGGCAACCCATGGCATCAAAAAGCACACGAACCTCTACTCCCTGAGCCGCTTTTTCGATTAAAATATCCTTGATTTGATTGAAGAGCACATCATTCTTTATGATATAATACTGCATATGAATGAAATGCTTTGCATTTCTTAAATCTTCTTTTAACGCATCAAATTTTTCATTTCCGTCAATAAAAATGTCAATATCATTATCGTTCGTAAGCATGGAACCGGAGGTTCCCAGATTATACATAATTAAATCCGTATAATCCTTTATCCCTTCATCCAATTCTTCCAGCTTGGTTTCCTTCAATTGGTGCTCCTGCTGCCGGATTGCCTTATTTAATTCATCCTCCAGCTCTTTAATACGGAACATTTTACGCTTGCGAAAGTCCTGTCCCAAAAGCAGGTAAAATACAAATCCTAAAATAGGAATAAAATACAACAGCAAAAGCCATGCCCAAACACTTTTGGGGTCACGGCGCTGAAAAAATATAATAGCGGTGGCAAACAAAAAGTTCCATATAAAAATATGTCCAAAGAAAAAATCTGCCATACTTCTGACAATTTCAAAAAAATATTCCATTCTTTTTATACTCCCGATTACAAATCATGCGTATATCTTATCACACTTTTTATAATTATTCAAAAAACTTGCTTATTTCTATACTCCTGTGTTAAAATATACCACATGAGTATTTGTCCCACTAATTGAAGGAGGTTCTGGTAGTAATGAGTCCAGCAACAATTACATTATTAGTTATCTTAGCTATATTAATCATTGGTGCTGTAGTTTTGTATTTTCTCGGCAAGAAAGCCCAGAAGAAACAGGCTGAGCAGCAGGAGATGTTAGAGGCAAACAAACAGACTGTATCCATGCTGATTATTGACAAGAAGCGTATGAAAATCAAAGATTCCGGTCTGCCCCAGATGGTAATTGACCAGACACCGAAGCTGATGCGCCGTTCCAAACTGCCCATTGTTAAGGCTAAGGTTGGTCCCCAAATTATGTCCCTCATCGGTGATGAAAAGATTTTTGATTCCATCCCTGTTAAGAAGGAAGTTAAAGCAGTAGTAAGCGGCATCTATATATTAGATGTAAAAGGTCTTCATGGTAAGACTGTAGTTGCTCCCGCTAAGAAAAAAGGCTTTTTCAAACGTGCCTTGGAAACAGCTCAGGAAAAGGCCGGCGCAAAGCCTGTTAAATAAAACACTTTGCCAAATAAACACTTAAATGTTGGAAACACCGTACCACAGGCATATGCCTAATGTGTACGGTGTTTTTTGCATTTTTTATTTTTCCTTTATATTAATTACAATGTTACTGTCCGACAGATATGCTCCGTCCGCCTCCAGCATATATTCCGCCTCTACACGGATAACCTTCTCCTGCTCCTCTATAGATACTTTTTTTGTCTCTATTCCCAAAAGCATCTGTCCGTAAGGAGTCCGATAGGTTGTCATATGCTTCTTGCCCTCTTCAAAAATCATATGGGTATCCAAAAGCCCCTGCCTTGTCAACTCCAGCATATTATCACGGAACTTTATCCTGTTTTTAGAGGTTTTTGAAAATCCTTCCTCCGTTTCTTCATAAAGAAGATAATGGGTTCCGTTTCTTTTAAAATATTCTGCTTCATAGGCAGCCTCCACATTACCCTCCCCTGTTTCTTCACCACTATGAAGTCCGGAAATTGTCAGTATTACACTTCGGTTCATGGTTTGTTATTCCAATCTTTAAATTTCTATAAATAAATGGTTATTGGCAAAAAATCAATATTGTTCTATATTAATGGTCTTTGCCGACAGGATTCCATATTTAATAATGGAATTGGCAAAACGTTTAAACTTCTCTGCTCCGTCACTTACATAAAACTGATACTGATTTTCTCCCAGCTTGGGATGCTCCCCATTCAGAAGTCCCTTTTCCATTAAAAGTGCCTTTAATTCCATGGCAGTTTCATAAGCGGGATTTACCAGCGTTACCTTCTCTCCCATAATTCTGCCCAATGTAGAACGAATCAAAGGATAATGGGTACAGCCCAAAATCAGAGTATCGATATCAATATCAATCAATTCTGTAAGGTAACGTTTGGCAATTTCATCAGTAACCGGATCCTCCCACAACCCCTCTTCCACCAAAGGTACAAACAATGGGCAGGCTTTTCCGTATATGGTTACCTGCTTATTCAATTCTTTTATGTAGTAAGAGTACATTTTACTGCCAATAGTAGCCTCTGTGGCAATCACTCCGATTTTTCCATTCCTGGTAACCTCAGCTGCTGTTTTGGCACCGGGCTTCAGTACTCCTATTACCGGAATATCTGTTTCCTGCTCCAATTCCTCTAACGCAAATGCACTGGCTGTATTACACGCCACTACTATGGTCTTTACCTGATAGGTCTGTAAAAAACGAACAATCTGTTTGGAAAAACGGGTTACCGTTTCCTTGGATTTGCTTCCATAGGGAACCCTTGCTGTATCCCCAAAATATACAATTTTTTCATTGGGCATCTGCCGCATAATTTCCCGGGCAACGGTAAGTCCACCCACCCCGGAATCAAACACACCAATTGGTGCATTCTTTTGCAGAATATTTTTATTTTCCTGAATCATTTATGCCTCTTTCCTGCTCATAAAGGGCAGTCACATTCCGAAACAGCCTGCTGCGAAAACGTATCTGACCGGGTTTCGCTCCAAGCACTGTCTCATAAATATTATTATCAAAATCCCATTCCGATGTGCCTGCAAGTTCCATGAGTTCCTGCATTTCATCATTCTGTAAATATACAGCTTCCTCACATGCTGTCTCCTCATATACAATACGATAGGTATCCGGTGTCATGGTAAGCTCCGGGTATAACACCCCCCACCAGCCCAAAGCAGCACAGATGGTAACAACCACACGAAAGGGAACCAAAATTTTCTTATTTTTCATGCAATAACCTCTCTTTCTAAAGTGATTATTGCCGTTTTTCCTTGTTTTAAACCTAATGCTTTTCCCGATCCAAACGTATCTGCTTAATAATGGCTTTCTTTTGATTATCAATATGGGTCTTGGCAGCCTCGGAAGCAGTCTCTTTGTTCTTATTTACAATACTCTCGTAAATAATTCTATGCTCCTCCACCAGTCTTTCATGCTGACTAAAATCCTTTATATATTCAAAACGATATCGATACATCTGCTCGGACAGATTATTTACCAATTGTACCAGCCTCTGATTGCCCGTTGCCTGCACAATAATATCATGAAGTACCACATCCGCATGGGCAATTTTCTTAGCATCCTTGGTCTTTACCGCCTGTTCAAAGCCCTCACAGGCTTTCTTTAAATTTTCCAATTCTTCATCCGTAATCCGGTCACAGGCAAGCTCCACGCAGAGGGCATCCATGGCTCTTCTGACCTCCAGCACATCATTCATGCTCTTTTCTGTAATCTGTGCAACCTCTGCTCCCCTTCTGGGAATCATGGTTACCAGACCCTCCAGCTCCAGCTTGCGGATGGCCTCTCTGATAGGGGTACGACTGACACCCAGCTTATTTGCCAGATGAATCTCCATCAAGCGTTCACCGGGCTTTAAATCTCCGGTAAGAATCGCCTGTCTTAAAGTATTAAATACCACATCTCTCAGTGGCAGAAATTCGTCCATTTTTACCTGAAAATTATCCTGCATTCAATAACCATGCCTTTCTTTTGTCTGCAAGTTTTAACACATCGTAGTTACAAAAATCTGCTTTGCCAATTGCTCATTCTTTATCTGCTCATAAGCCTTTTCGGCAGTTTCCCGATCGACAAATATGCCAAATACGGTAGGTCCGCTACCACTCATTAAACTGTTTACTGCCCCCAACTCTTTCATTCTGCTTTTGATAGTAGCAATAATGGGATGTGCAGGTATTGTTACCGTTTCCAACACATTTTCCATGCGCTCCACAATTCCCTGAAGGCTTCCTTCAGCAATTGCCTCCACCATGCCATCAATATCGGGATGCTTATCCACACCGGCGGCATCCAAATGCTCGTATACAAATTTGGTAGACACATTGATATCCGGCTTTGCTACAAGAAGTACACATTCCGGCGCAGATGGCAGCGATGTCAGTTTTTCTCCAATTCCCTCAGCCAGAGCAGTTCCGCCCAGCACGCAATAGGGCACATCGGCACCGATTTTTACCCCAATCTCCTGAAGCTCCTGCTTGCCGGCTCCCAGCTCGAACAATTCATTCAATCCCTTCAGGGTAGCAGCCGCATCCGTGCTTCCCCCTGCCATACCGGCCGCAATGGGAATATTTTTTTGTAAATGAATCCGTACCCCTTCAGTAATTCCATATCGCTCTTTCATCAGCCGGGCTGCTTTATAAATTAAATTATTCTCATCCGTGGGAAGCTCCCCTGAATCGGTGGTAATTACAATTCCCTCAGATGCCTTTTCAAAGGTTAATACATCATATATTCCAACGGTCTGCATTACCATTTTTACTTCATGATACCCGTTTTCCAAACGTCTCACCACGTCCAGTCCCAGGTTAATTTTGGCATATGCTTTGATTTCAAGTTTGCTCATTTTAAGGCATACCTTTCTATAGTCTGCGATTCTTTTCTATTGATATTGTGTATGTGAATGTATTTTGTATACATAGATTGTACTTAATTATATACAAAGATGGCTCTTTCGTCAAGGTACGTGGTGGTTTGTTGCGTTTCATTTTTTCCGCATAAATGCTGGGGAATAAAGCACATTTTTTGTTTCGTCTGTGTTTGTGTAATTCTGTCATTGTACCATACGGTTATTTGATGATTTATAACACAAACAAGGGCATATTAAGCATTAAATACATAATTGGATTTGATTAGTGAACTACCAAAACGTACAAAATCGGCATTTTACCGCTTGCACACTATGAAATGATGTGTTATATTGAACTTAGGAAAAGGGAAACCAAAGCTACGGCTTACCCCCAATTAACAAACAACTACAAACCTTTTACAAGGTCAGCCGTCATTATTGCGAGTAATGGCGGCTATTTTCGTTTCCCCTTGAAAATCTGATAGCACAGACCCACAAGGGCAACAATGAATATTCCAATTTGGATTAGTTCCGCATATGTAACATACATTGGCAACGCCCTCCTTTCTTTCGTCTGGAGGGTTAGCCCCTCCAAAATAGAGGGTAAGCCGCCCGGCTTTGGTTTCCCATGTCCGAATTATAGCACATCAATTTTCAATTAACAATATGTTTTCGATTGTTTATTTGTTCAAGCCAGCCCCAATATTCTTAATCTAGGACTAAAGTTCTACTCCCAATCAGCCGATATTATCTATACAATCACGGATGATGCGCCCGAGTTGGGCAGAAAGAGGACGTTAAGACGTCAGAAAGAGGTGTACTATGAGTGTAAACGGAATTACATCAAACCAAACAGCAGCATATAATTACTCCTCCACCGGAAAAGTAAATGAAAAACCCGCTGCTGAAAACACATCTGCAACCACAGCAGCAGATACAGGAGTTGTTTATGAGCCTTCTAAGGAAAAGGTTACCGATTCCGCCAAGAAGACCTATACTCCCGATACCAATTTAATCAACAAGCTGAAAGCCGATGCTGAGGCTAGAACCCAGCAGCTTCGCTCCATCGTAGAGCAGATGATGAGCAAGCAGGCAGAGACCTACGGCAATGCTACTGATATTTGGCAGTTCTTACGCTCCGGCAATTACACTGTTGACCCTGAAGTAAAAGCTCAGGCTCAGGCAGACATCGCAGAGGATGGTTATTGGGGTGTTGAGCAGACCTCCGACAGAATTATTGATTTTGCAAATGCATTGACCGGCGGTGACCCTGATAAGATTGAGGATATGCGTGAAGCATTCAAGAAGGGTTACGCACAGGCAGAAGAAACTTGGGGCGATAAATTACCTGAGATTTCCAAGAAAACCTACGATGCTGTTATGGCAAAATTCGACAAGCTGGCTGAGGAAGCAGGCTTAACTCCTGCCGGTGCAGCTGAGGCTGTAGCAAAATAGCTAGATTCAATCAAAAAATTGTGTTCCTCTAAGAATACATAGAACGAAACAGACTGGAATCCCACAAAATTCCAGTCTGTTTTTTATGTACCGTTTTTATATATTATTTCAAAATTTCTTTTAGGCGCTTCCATTCCTCCGCACTCACAGGCTCACTTCCATATCTGGCTTTCTCATAAATCTCTGTTACCCTGACAGTTTCCTTTTCCACATAGGTTTCTGATATTTCAGCCGGAAGCATCGTCCCTTTTACCATCCCCTGTTTTTGAACTGCTCTTTTCTTTACATAAGACTTATAAAGCTTTCTAACCTTACGATTTAATCCGCGAGCTTCTTCCTCTTCCGTTTTCTTCTTTGGTGAAACAAAAAATTCTATCACATCAGTGGGTACCATAAATTCCTTAATATCACTTTCTCCCCCAAAGGACATACTTTTCAGTTTCTTAATTATCAAAACCAATAACAATGCAGATAGACCGATGATAGAAATACTTCCCACTACACTTCCGAATATCATACCGATTCCATTGAGAATATCTCTCCATATGGTATCCTCTACAATCGCCCAGAGCTCCTGCATTCCCCTTCCACCGCCAAAGGATTCATCCGGCACATAAACCTTTGTCCTGCCATCCTTTCCAAAGGAAAAAAGCAAACGCAACAGACATTTCATCACACTTCCCAAGAATCCACTGATAGACTCTACCATTCTGCCCACATAAGAATTACCAAACAGATAAGTAACACCGCAAAATAATATTACCAAAACACTCATCTGAAAGGAATTTACCCATACGATCTGTTTTACCGGCAAATTTGCAATCCCCTGATTCAATACAATATATTTATTTACACTGTCAAAATTCATATATAATATTTGCAGGATTATAAAAAGAGCTCCACCATACATCCCTATGCTCTCTAATTGAACAAACTCCATCTGCCTTCCCAACACCATGGCAACCACAAAAAGACATACAAATCCTAGTGGCAGTTTTTCCGCACTATTCCTTTTAGTGGCACTATCCCTTTTTATTGCAACACCTCCTATACTAAGAGAAAAAACCAGCAACGACACACTTAATATGATATAAGCAAATATTTCATCACCGGTACTTCCCCGAGTAACCACAAGTACTGCCACGAAAATATGTGTCAATAAAATCAATACATTATTTTGTGCCCATAATCTTGTCAGATATAATACTAATACCGGAAGGGCTGCCAGCAGAAAACATTTACCTATGCCCCAGAGATTCCGGGATATAAACTGGCAGGATGCCATCAACAGCACCACAAAGAAAAGAAGTATTTGCATAGCAGCTTCCATACTTCTGAGCAGACACCATAATACCCTATTTTTTGCAGTTACCAATGCCTACACCTCCCATCGTATCAGCTTCTCTGAATCATAGAATTCCAGCTTACAATCCATTCCCGGCAGCAAAGGCACAATCCACAGGAAATCAGCACATTCTTCCGCAAATCTTCCATAGGCTCTTTGCAGCTTTTCTTTTTTGCACAGTGAAATCAGAACCGGCATTGCTCCCTTAGGAACCTGATTTCTTTTTTCTTCCAGCAATACCTCAAATTCCTGCATGGGCTTTGTTAAATCAATTTTGGAAAGTCCCTTTACAATAGTCTGCCTGTGATTTTCATCACTTCCGCTTTGTATCTGCAACACTTCCTCTGTTATGCTGTCCACGCCATTGGAAAGCATGCTAACCCCTACACCCTTTTCCATCAATTGAAAGGCCAGACTACATGCCAGAGAAATACTCTTTTCCTTTAATTCCTCATACTCCCAGATTCCCTCATTTTCCAAATTCAACAAGATACAGATTTCCTGACAGGAGGTATTTTCATAGACATTTACTTTTAATTCTCCTGTTCTGGCAGATGCATTCCAATTAATAGAACTCATGGTATCATAGGTTTGATACTCTCTAATGGAACGAAATTCGAAGGGATCCTCATAGGTATATTCTCTGGTAAGTATGGAACCCATAATCCGGTTATAAGGAATGGCTATCTGTTCCCGGGAAAGAGGCTGAGGAAATACCGTAATACTTTGTTGCACAGGACGAGTAACAGAAACCACATTTTTCATAAACAAATCCGTGGACACCATGTCCAATTCTTCCACATAAAAATATCCTCTTCCGGTACAGGTACAGTGTAGTTTTCTCCGAATCCGTTGAAAAAACAATAAAGAAAACACATCACATTTATAACTCTTATCCGAAATATTGGTATTTTCCGTCCCATCCTCAAAAACCATTTTCCTGTCAATTGCAAACTTTATATTTAGCATGGGAAGAGGTAACCAGCTATGATTAGCAATGGTTTCTGTAATTTCAAGTTCATCCCCCGGATAACATTCTGTGGCTGAAAATTCCAGTTCCACCTCAATTCCCTTATTCCAATTTTCTGCATAAATCCTTTTTATCCCCCAAAGAATAAAATAGATTCCTAATCCAATAAAAATAAGCTTCATTTATTTACGCCACTCTTCCGTAGGTACTTCTGTTTTTGAAAGGATTTCCATTACCAGTTTCTGCTTTTCTGCCTCTCCTCCAAACCCGGAAGCAAGCACCAGCCTATGGGCAAATACAGGAACTGCCAATGCCTTAATATCCTCGGGCACCACATAATCCCTCCCACAAACATAGGCATATGCCTTAGCTGTACGCAGCATTGCCAAGGTTCCTCTGGGACTAACCCCCAGCTTAATTGCCGGGTTTTTACGGGTTGCCTCAACCAATTCCGCTATATAATGAATCATCTGCTTATGAACAAATACCTCTGCCGCCTCCTGCTGCATCATCACCAAATCCTGACAACTACATACAGGATGCACCTCCTTTGTCCGGTCTCTCATGTAGGTATCTTTCAAAAACCGCTCCATAATAGCAATTTCTTCCTCTTTCTTAGGCAAGCCCATGGAAAGCTTCATCAAAAATCTGTCCAATTGTGCCTCCGGCAGAGGAAAGGTTCCTGCCGTTTCCACAGGGTTTTGTGTGGCAATTACCAAAAACGGCATTTCCAACTTGTGACTCAACCCATCAATGGTAACCTGTCGTTCCTCCATACACTCTAATAAACTGGACTGAGTTCTCGGTGTGGCACGGTTAATTTCATCTGCCAACACAATATTTCCAAAAACAGGACCTTTCTTCAACACAAAGTCTCCCGCTTTTTGGTTATAATAGTTTAATCCCACCACATCCGAGGGTAATAAATCCGGCGTAAACTGAATTCTTGAAAATTCTGCTTCCACACTTCCGGCAAGCGCCTTTGCCATTACTGTCTTTCCTGTCCCCGGAACATCCTGAAGCAGCACATGCCCTCCTGCCACCATGGCTGTTACCATTAGTGTCAAAACCTTTTCCTTTCCCACAATTACCGTGGAAACATTTTCCCTTATTCTGGCTGCCAATTGTTGCTTTTCACTTAGTATCCTGTTTGTTGTCTCCATTTTTTATCCCAGCTTTCTTTTGAAAATGATATATTATCAAAGTAGCATATGTCCTCATAGAGACACAATGGAACTTTCAGTCAACATATTTCAACATATCTGACTATGCAATTCATGCATTCCGTAATACCATTGGTGCAAAAGCTATATTTACAGCCTACATCTATGTTATACTAAGCATGGAAGAATCTACGACCATGACCGAACGGTTGATAATAGGAGTTGATAGAAATGGGAATCTACAAGATTGGAACAATAATAAAACAATTACGAACACAGAAAGCCTTTACCCAAAAACAATTAGCGGAAGGAATTTGCAGCACTGAATATATCTCCAAAATAGAAAACGGCAGCAAAAGCCCCTCTCCGGAAATGTCTTCCAAGCTCCTACACCGCTTGGGTGTAAATCCGGATATGTTCTTTACCAATTTGAGTACTGCGGATAATGATTTATACAATGAGCATTGCTTTGAAATAGAACAGCTTTTAAGTGCCTCTAAATATGAAGAAGCGGAAAAATATATTCATATGCTGTCACAGAACTTTTCTTTTTACGCTGCCGGCGAGCCTCTGCAGTATTTAATGGGGAAACGCGCTCATATTCTTGCTAACCTGAATAAGGAATTCGAAAAATCCTATGAATTGGCATATGAGAGTATATTAATTACTAAGGCTGATTTTACTTTGGAACGAATAAAGGAATATGACTTTTACAGCGTCAACGAGCTTTGGGCAATGCTATATATGGCTTCCGCTTTTTATTGGAAGCAAAAGCATTCTTCAACCGAAGACAATACTACTCCCCACATCACTCCCGCTATTACCTTGATTTCCACCGTTCTCTCCCATTTGGAAAGAGGTTATCATCATCCCACCCTGATTGGCACGCTGTATGCCTCAGCGATGTTTTATCTTACCAGATTTTTGTACAGTGCTGACCGGGCTGCTGAAGCCTTACCCATTGCAGAGAAAGGAATGAAATTCATCACCGGTCACTACAATCAGATTATTGAGCTTCTGGGCAAAATTATAATGAATCAGGCTGCCTGCGCTTATGCCTGCAAACAGCCTGAAAGTAAAGAAATGTATCAAATTGCTAAAACCTTGCTGCTTCTTGCGGGCAATGAAGAAACACTACAGTGGTACTTAAGTTTGGATTATGATGTATTATTTAATGCCTTAAAATAATTTTTCCACTATCAGCTTCCCTTTACCACCAAAAGCTTCTGTCCTGTTTTGAGTTCATCGGAAGCCAGATTATTTAATTCCCTAAGGGTATCCACAGGAACATAGTATTTTTTGCCGATATTCCACAGGTTATCCCCGGGCTGTACCATATAAATCACCATGCCCGGCAGGCTGCCCAGCTTTGCGGTATCCAAATCTTTTATCATTACATCACTGATTAACTGCATGGGAATATTTTGGAACACAGTGGTGGTAAAGGCAAGAACTGCTTTTACATCCAATTCCTCCCCATCCAGCATGTTTACCTGCAGCTGTTCCACTTCCGCATGAACCCTGCCCATATCCTGCGGGGCAATGTCCTGTACATCAAGGGTATATTCATAGGGCAGTAATACCTGCGTACTAACATAGGGAACCGCATCATCCCCTGTGATATACATTACCTTTATGCACAGTCCCCCCTGCAATAAGATACCGTTTTCCACCACACTTTGATGGTCCAATGATACCTGCCCCTCACAGTGCAAAAGCTGTAATACCGGAGCACCGCCTGTTTTTACGTGGTCAGCCACCTTTGTTTTTCCGGTTACATGGGTCAACAGCTTCCGCAGACTTGCATCCTGAGCCTGCACTTCCACCTCCTTATTCACTCCATAAATATCACTTAGTATTTCTACCTGTTCCTCCTCATAAATCCTTAAAGCTACATCCAAGCCCAATTCTACCCCGATATTTCTTTCTTCTCCGTCAAAATCCGGACGCACAGTCAGCTCCTGCTGTCCGATGGTATAACGGATATCCGGTAGCATTCCTTCCCTGCATCCATGGCATTCCAACATTCCATTTAGCGGCAAGGTGGTTTCATAGGAGCGGATGGGATGCTCCTCCCCTTCTCCTTCATATAATACAAAAATATGCACATCCCCTTGCAAAGCCAGTTTTTCATTCTGCACCTTAAATTCCATGTCCCGCAAGGATATAGTACTCCAAAGAATCTGAAAAATATTAGGATAATTAGAGGGCAATGTGATTTCTTCCTTCATGCGGAAAATATCATTTTTGCAGATTGCAATTTGTGCCAGATTCATAGGAACCCGTCGATATTCTATTGTATCCTCACAATGAATCCCAATAGGCACCTCTTCATCGTAAAGCTCCTCTATTCCCACATGAAGGGTGATTAAGGATTGTACATTCAGCTTTCTGGAATTGATAATGCTGATATTCAAATCCTCCATTCTGGCTTCCACACTTACATTATCCTGAGGTGTCGCACCCTGCAGATTTATTTTTTCCTCAAAAAGCAATTTCCCTTCCAACGCTACCAAGCTACTTCCGTTTTCTTCCGTGCGATATAAAATACAATAGGTTAACTTTCCCCTGACCGTTACCATATCTGTTCCGGCTCTTACCTCTTCAATTACTATCGCACCTTTTTCCATATTTACTGCTTCTATATCCGGTTTACTTTCCGGAATATTCATGTCATCCTCTAATGTAATCTGTGAGACTGCTTCTGCACGAATGCGGTCCATATGTATATTTCTCTTAATCAGCTCCACGATAAAAAACCTCCACATATATACTGGTATAAGTATATATATGAAGGTTTCATAAGTTTTATGACGTTACCGACTTATCCGTCTTAGCCTTGCACAGCACCAATCAAATCCGTCAGATTTTCCACCTTGTACTGCTTCATGTAATCCTCAATGCCCTTTACTACCTCTACTGTAGTATACGGATTTACAAAATTCATTGCACCTACGCTGACTGCGGTTGCTCCTGCCAAAATAAATTCAATAGCATCCTCCGCTGTAGCAATTCCACCCATACCAATAATGGGAATCTTTACCGCCTGTGCGGTCTGATAAACCATGCGCACTGCTACGGGCTTAATAGCAGGTCCGCTCATACCGCCGGTCTTGTTTGCCAAAGCAAATTTTCTACGATGAATATCTATCTTCATACCGGTAATGGTATTAATCAGGGAAAGCGCATCTGCACCGGCAGCCTCCGCTGCTCTTGCCATTTCTGTAATATCCGTTACATTGGGAGACAGCTTCATAATAATGGGCTGCTTCGCATGCTTCTTTAATTCTGAAGTAATATTGTAAAGGGCATCCGCCTTTTGTCCAAAAGCAATGGCACCTTCCTTTACATTGGGGCAGGATACATTAATCTCCAACAGAGCAACTGCCTCTTCATCACTAAGCTTTTCCACTACATCTATGTAATCCTCTACGGATTTTCCACATACGTTTACAATAATCTTAGTGTCATACTGCTTGAGAAAAGGAATGTCTCTTTCCATAAAAACGTCAATACCGGGATTCTGCAATCCAATGGCATTTAGCATACCGCCATAAACCTCTGCCACTCGGGGGGTAGGATTGCCCGGCCAGGGTACATTTGCCACTCCCTTGGTTACTACAGCACCTAATTGATTCAAGTCTACAAATTCAGAATATTCCATTCCGGAGCCAAAGGTTCCTGATCCCGTCATTACAGGATTTTTTAATTCCACACCGGCAATTGTTACTTTTGTATTCATTAGATATCCACCTCCTCAGCATCGAAAACAGGTCCATCGGTACAAATTCTCGCATTGTGAACATGGGAATGATGGTCTACCTCTTTTGTTTTTACCACACAGCCTAAGCATGCTCCCACACCACAAGCCATATGCTCCTCTAAGGAAATATAGGCTTTGATTTGATGCTCCCCTGCATATTTCTTAATAGCACGAAGCATGGGCATAGGACCACAGGCAAAAATCACATCTGCATCTAATCCATTGGCAGCAATGGCATCCATAACATTACCCTTGGTTCCCACACTGCCGTCCTCAGTAGCCACATAAACCTTACCATACTGTTCCAAATCCTCTTTTAAGAAAAGGTGGGCATCCCGATAACCTACCAGAATACTCTTATCTGCCTCCAATTCCTTGGAAAGCTGCAAAATAGGAGGCACACCAATACCGCCGCCCATTAAAAATACTTTTTTGCCCTTTCCTTCTTCCAGAGGAAAGCCATTTCCCAAAATTCCAAGAATCTCTACACAGTCCCCTGCTGTAAGACCGGAAAATTCACCGGTTCCCTGTCCCGCAATACGATACACCAGACGAAGGGCATTCTTTTCCTCACTTACTTCACAGATACTGATGGGACGGGGCAAAATGGTACTCTTATTCTTGGGATAGACCCCCACAAACTGTCCCGGATGAGCTTCCTTTGCCAGCTCTGTTTCTATCCACATATCAAATATATTTGCTGCAATCTCCTTTTGGGAAATCACAGTTGCTGTTGTTTTTGCTTTCATATCCTGTGTCCTTTCTTTTCCAATTGCAATCCATGGTATCTCTTGCAAACCATTTCTTTAGTAGCATTACCCTGCTTCTACGGTTTAGGCTCTATACACTACTTCCCCTGCGCAAATGGTAGCCTTTACCGCTCCGGTAAGCTCCCATCCTGTAAAAGGCGTATTGGAAGCCTTAGAAGCATAATCTCCTGCAATTACCTTTTCCTTGGGGTCAATCAATATCAAATCTGCGGGACCACCCTCTGCCAGATACCCTGCATTCAAATGATACATTGCTGCCGGATTGGTACTCATACGTTCCAGCAACTGCTTCAGGGTCAGATGCCCCTCCTCTACCAGCTTGGTAATACCAAGGGAAAGTGCTGTTTCCAAACCGATAATACCACTGGGAGCTTCCGTAATTCCTTTTGCCTTCTCCTCCGTGGTATGAGGAGCATGATCCGTTGCAATGATATCAATGGTGCCATCCACAAGTCCCTGTATAATTGCCTGCCTGTCCGCTTCCTCACGTAAAGGGGGATTCATTTTTGCCATGGTGCCATACTGAATAGCTGCATCCTCTGTTAAGGTAAAATGATGAGGGGTTGCTTCTGCATGAATATTACTAGCCTTCTGCTTTGCCTGACGTACCAGTTCCACCCCTTCCTTGGTACTGATATGCTGAATATTAATGCAGGCTCCTGTCTCTAACGCCAACTGCAAATCCCGCTCTATCAAGGTAATCTCTGCCTCTCTGGGAGAACCGCCGATACCAAAATGTTCGCTTGCCTTTCCCCTGTTAATTCCATTATTGGTAATCAGCTCCGGATTTTCTTCATGAAAGCTGATGGGCATGTCCAGCTCAGCCACCTGCTTCATTGCCTCACGCACCAATTCCGCATCCATCAAAGGAATGCCATCATCGGTAAAACCCACTGCACCAAGCTGTGCTAATTCTTTCATAGGTACAAGCTCTTTTCCCTGCAAACCAAAAGTAACATTGGCACAGGTAGTCACATGAATGGGAGCCTCACTACCTCTCTTTACCACATACGCAAGAGTCTCTTCATTATCCACGGCAGGCTTAGTATTCGCCATCAACACCACCGTTGTAAAGCCACCCTTTGCCGCTGCCAAGGCTCCCGTAGTAATATCCTCCTTATGTTCAAAGCCCGGCTCCCTGAAATGCACATGCACATCCACCAGCCCCGGCGCCACCACCAGACCATCAGCATCAATCACCGTGCAGTCCTCCTGAGGCTTTTCTATCTTCTCCTCAATCTTTAAAATTTTATCTCCCTCCGTCAGAACATTCGCAACACCTTCCTGACCTGACTTCGGGTCAATCACATAACCATTTTTAATTAGAAGCATATGATAATAACCATACCTTTCCTTTTTCTTTCCATCTATCTTATCATACTTTATCTTTTCCCTCAACCAAAAACCTTACGATGGTCATCAACACTATTCTCCCCGGCAATAGACTGTCTGCCCCGTGGGAGTCGGACATGTATGTTGGGGGGGGCGTTTTGTTCCAAGCGTGTATTTACTTATCGGTGGGCTGAGTATCCTAGGGGAAAACGCACAGGACGTGCGTTTTAGGCATCACGGTGCACGGATGCACCTTGATGCCGACCCGGAAGCTACCAAAATCCTACCCACCGATTAGAAAATACTGCGAGGAACATCCGCCCTCCAACATACATGTCCGGCTCCCGCGGGGCACCCACTCTATTCCCTCATTCTATTCCCTCATTCTATTCCCTCACTCTATTCAAACACCACCGTCTCATCCAAATACTCTGTCTTCAACACAATATACGGATAGGAGGATGCATTTTCACTTTGGGTCGCACCATCCGGTCCCAACAAATTGGTATTTACATAAATTGCATTATCCGTCAGATACAATTCATTTACCGCAATACTATACCCCCCTGTGGTCTGCTCCCCATATCCGATGGTAATATACAAAAATTCATTGTCACTATAGGTAAGCTTAAATGGAGCCGCCTTTTTTTCCTCAATAATGGTCATAAGCTCTGCCGGTATTTTTTCCTCACTGAGCACAGTAAACTCCAAATCCCGAAGCTTTATTCTCTCCTCACTCAACATGGTACATCCTGTCAGCATATAACTTAACAAAATACAAAACACAAAAACGGCCACAAATACATATACTTTTTTCACTTACTATTTCCACCTTCCCAAACCACCGAACAGATAATTCTACCTATAATCTGCTCTCAGTTTTACTGTATTATATGTACAGATTTGGGAATTTATGTTATACTGTGACTACTGTTTTGAAAGGAAAGATAAGTATGATTCGCTTTATTCTCATTGTATTTTTTGTGGTTATGTTTCTGATATTATCCACACCAATCATGCTGATAGAATGGATTATCGGCAAATTTAATCCCACTGTAAAAGATAAAAGTTCTCTGGCAATCGTTAACTGGGCCTTCCGCTGGGTCATTCGCCTGGCAGGCACTAAAGTAATCGCCATCGGAGAGGAAAATATTCCTACAGATACCGCAGTTCTCTATGTGGGTAATCACCGCAGCTTTTTTGATATTGTATTGACCTATGTCCGTGTTCCCCGCCCCACAGGATATGTTTCCAAAAAGGAAATGGACAAATGGCCCCTGCTAAATGTATGGATGCGTTATCTCCATTGCCTTTTCCTTGACCGGGAAAATATTAAAGAAGGCTTAAAAACCATTCTTACGGCTGTGGAAAAAGTTAAAAATGGAATTTCTATCTGCATTTTTCCGGAGGGCACCAGAAACAAAACCGCCGATACCTTCCTGCCCTTTCATGAAGGAAGCTTTAAAATTGCTGAAAAAGGAAACGTTCCAATCATTCCTATGACCATTGTAAACTCAGCCGCTGTTTTTGAAGACCAATTCCCCAAAATCAAGCCCACAACTGTGGTAATCGAATACGGGAAACCCATCTACATCAAGGAATTGGATAAAGAGACCAAAAAGAGCATAAGCACTTATGTACAGAACATTATTTCTGAAACCTACTTTACTAATAAAGAGAAGTATCATTTATAAAAAATATGGTATTTTTACCACTCATGTGAAATGCATATTACACAAAAAGCAGCCGGGGTAAACCAATAATTTAACCCTGACTGCTTTTTAATTTCACTCAAAAATTTTCTGCTCTATCAGCTTTTCAAATTGCATTCCATGGGAGGCCTTCAACAAAATAGTATCTCCATAAGGAATTAACACTTCCGGCTTATCCCCTAATTCCTTTTCCAGCTCCTGTCTGGTAGCAAAATATTCTACCTTCTGCCCCTCTCCTACTGCTGCCTTTGCTGCATGATACATATGCATGGAGCTTTCCCCCACACAATAAAGCCTTTCAATTCCGGCATTTGCTGCATAGGTTCCTATTTCCCCATGTAAAGCATCCGAACCCTCACCCAATTCAAACATATCTCCAAGGATCGCCGTTTTACCGGTGTCTGCCATACACAACAAATCAATTGCTGCCTTCATGGATACGGGATTGGCATTGTAGCAATCATCAATCAATGTATAATGGGATAATCTCATAAGATTGGTGCGTCCACTAATAGCGGAAAGCTTACTGATTCCTCTTGCAATTTCCTCCGGCTTAAGTCCCAGATGTAGACCCACACAGGCTGCTGCCGCTGCATTACTTACCATATGACGTCCGGGAAGGGGGACAGAAACAGAAAGTTCTACTGTTTCCGACCGGTTCAGATATAGTACCGCGTCACTTCCCCACAAGCCTTTACTTACAATATTTCCAGCCCAAACCTCCTGCTCTTTGGATTCTTCTAAACCAAAAAAGTGAGGTTTACGACCTTTGATTTCTGTAACAGTGGACAGTTTATCATCATCCCCATTTAAGCAGACAATACCATCCTCTGCCATAAAGTCAAAAATTTCCGATTTTGCTTTTAAAATACCATCTCTGGTACCCAGATTTTCCAAATGGCACTGTCCGATATTGGTAATCACGCACACATTGGGGCGCACCATTTTGCTGAGGCGATGCATCTCCCCAAATTGATTGATACCCATCTCAATTACTGCCACCTCATGTTCTTCCCGAATACGCAACAGAGTCAGAGGAACTCCGATTTCGTTATTGTAATTCCCTTCAGTTTTTAATACCTGATATTTTTCTGCCAATACTCCGGCAATAAATTCCTTGGTACTGGTCTTTCCCACACTTCCTGTAATCCCGATAAAGGGAATGGACAGGGTACTTCTATAAAATTCTGCAATATCCTTTAATGCCTGAAAGGAGCTTTCCACTAACAGATAACTGCCCCATTTATCAGAGGCTACCCCATGCTCTGCCTCCACCTGCTCAGGTGTCTTTTCACAGATTACAAGAGAAACACCCTTAGCAAATACATCAGGAATAAATTTATGTCCATCCACCCGTTCTCCCACTGTGGCAACAAAAACACCGTCTGCTGTTACCAGTCTGGAATCCAACACTACGGAAGTAACCTTCTTTGAACCCTCCTGCACTTTTCCCTGCAATACTAGTTTTCCATCACAGGCTTTGGCTATCTGCTCTATCCTTAAATTCATTTTCACAATCATGCCTTTCCACAATTTGTACTCATCACTTATACAGCATACTGTAAAATCTTTTCACATAATTCTTCAAAATTGATACCGATTGCTGCTGCCTCTTGAGGAAGTAGGGAGGTAGGAGTCATTCCCGGAAGAGTATTTGCTTCCAGACAGAAGATTTCTCCCTCCGTGCTCATCATAAAATCCATACGGGCATAATTTTTTAGCCGCAGTGCCTGATATACTCTTTCTGCAATCTGCTGCATTTCCAGCGTTTTATCCTCCGGTATTTCTGCCGGGCAGGTCTCCACTGCACTTCCTGCCTGATATTTATTTTTGTAATCATAAAAGCCCTGCTTGGGTGCAATTTCAATTACCGGCAATGCTTTGCCATCCATAACACCTACTGAAAATTCTCTGCCTGTTATGTACTGCTCTACAATTACTTCATTATCATAGCGGAAGCCTTCTTCCTTGGCTGCTTTATATTCTTCATCATTATGAGCTATGGTTACTCCTACGCTGGAGCCTCCGCAGCATGCTTTTACAATACAGGGATAGGGAACCTTACGTTCTTCCTGTTCCCCACATTTTAAACGGATTCCTGCGGGCGTGGGAATATTATGGGCATAGAAAATATCCTTGGTAATTCCCTTATCCATTGCCATAGCAGAGCTTACCGCATCCGTTCCGGTATAGGGAATGCCCATCAGTTCAAAGCATGCCTGAATCTTGCCATCCTCTCCGTTAGCTCCGTGAAGTGCCATAAAAACCGCATCTGCACTTTTACAAAGCTCTAACACATTGGGTCCAAAGAAATTTTTATCTCCATCAGGGCGCATTGCCTTAATTGCTTCTAAATCCGGCTTATTTTCGGAAATAGTTCCCACCTTTTCTGTCCAATCCACTTCCCGTTCAAAAATCTGCTCCGTATCCCCCTCATATCCCAAATATACATCCAACAGAATTACCTGATGACCGTTTTTTTTCAACGCTTTATAAATCATACTTCCGGAAGTCAGAGACACATCTCTCTCCGTGCTGGTTCCGCCTGCTAATACAACAACCTTCATTCTATTCATACCTCTTTTCTTTATCGCTTATCCAGAGTAGCTATTAACTGAGACAGCAAAAGTAAATAGCTGCTTTGTGTTTCTTCTCCGGGATAAAAACAGATAGCTTCCATATTTTTTCCCATCAAATAATCCAAAAACTCCTCTATAATGCGAGTATACTGATAATTATTTAAAACAAAATTACAACAACACACCTTTTGCACTTCCGTCAACAGTTCTTCCTCACCATTATTCTTTGCCTCAATGGGATGAATCATATCTTCATATTGATTGGATACTTCCTCTCCTCCATCCATAATATCATCCATAAAGGTATTACAAAGATTAATATCCACCCTTTGTCTGGTAACCATATATGTCATGGCTCCATATAAATAGGAGGGCTCCTCTATATAGTTGTTTTCCTCTTGAAAAAAAGGAACATACGCTACTATCTGATTCCTATATGTATGCAAACCGGTTGCACGATACAACTCCGTCAGTGCATAAAAATAATCCGGTTCTTTCGTCAGATCCTCTTGTAGCTTTGAAAATATCTCAGATGCATGCTGGATACATTCCGTAGCAAACTGTGCATCAAAATCTTGATAGAGATATCCAAACTTAGCCATTAACGCCAAAAGCATAAGATCATGCGCTTTATCCGGCTGACTTTGTTCCAAAACAGTTATCCAGCCTTCCAGCACTTCCAATACATCCGGTATCTGATTATTATCTTCATCCGGGAAAGCTGTGGGATACCATTCATATGCCGTAAGCAGCATTCTTACATCCTTCATATCTATGGTCTGTTCCTTACATTCCCTAAGCATTACCTCATAAACTTCTGAGAAATGCTGCTGAAAAATATCCTTTTTTATTGCAAAGGTATAAGATTGCCCTATTTTATCGCACTCCAGATAATAGTTTCCTTCTTTTGTAATGCCACTAAATACCGCAACACCTGTATATAAATTCAGCTCCTCATTAAAGCTGACTCCTTCAATGGTGCCACTGTAAACTACTTCTTCTGTGTTAGCATCAAATACTTGAAAAAGAGAAGGAAGTTCCTTCCCTTTTATAGTTGCTTCCTTTTCACTGCCTGAAAAATAGCCCTTCTGATTTACAAAAATATTGGGAAGCAATTGGGGCACCGTATATTCAATTACCGGCGCACTCTCCATATTCACTACTTCCACATAAGAATTAGGACTTTCTACCGGTTGTGAAGTGTTTCCACATCCTATGCAGCTTCCTGTAAAGAATATGACTAAAAAACACCCACAAATAATCCGTAAATGTTTCAAAATAATCCTCCGTTACTCATCACACATTTTATCTTCTGTATTTTGGGGAACTTAATCCGCATACTTATTTTATCACGATTTTGGCATAAAGCAATGCCCTTTTGAAGCATCATACACAATCTGCCCATCTATTATAGTATAAAGTGTCCGGGTAAACACCTCCATTGGATTTCCATCAAAAATAGCAATGTCCGCATCCTTTCCCACTTCAAGACTTCCCATTCGGTCTGCAACACCACATATCATAGCCGGATATAAAGTAATCGCCTTGTACCCTTCCTCCAAGGGAAGACCTGCTTTTACTGCCAGTCCTGCACATATAGGCAAATTTTGAATCTGGGATACAGGATGGTCTGTTGTCAAAGCAACTAAAACTCCTGCCTGATTTAAAACCCCCGGAGTTTTAAAGGACATATTCTGCACTTCAATTTTATTTCTACAGGTTAAATCCGGTCCCACAATAGCCGGAAAACCTTCCTTTGCCAGCTCTTCCGCTATCAAATGTCCCTCTGAGCAGTGATCCAGAGTTACATTTAAATCAAATTCTTTCGCAATTCGAATGGCAGTAAAAATATCATCCGCCCGATGCACATGAGCTTTTAGAGGAATCTCTTTTTCGAATACAGGAATCCAGCATTCTTTAGTGAAATCCTCCGAAAAAGACTCTTTATTTTTAACAGCTGCTTTTTTCTTTTTCCAATATTCTCTTGCTTCCGTAAGCTCCTGTCTAAGCATTGCAGCTACTGCCATACGGGTACAGGGACTTTTCCCCTGCCCGGAATAATTTACCTTTGGATTTTCCCCAAAAGCTACTTTCATGGCAGCCGGAGCCTTTACAATTAAATCATCCACTCTTCTTCCTTTAGTTTTCAGCAGCGCAAACTGCCCACCTACCACATTGGAGCTCCCGGGACCAATCATTGCAGCAGTAATTCCGGCTCGCACCGCATCATCAAAGGCTGCATCCATGGTATTTATAGCATCAATTGCCCGTAAACACGGAGTAAGGGGATTGACTGTTTCATTACAGTCATCCCCTTCCATTCCTTTTTTCTCTTCTGTAATGCCCATGTGACAATGGGCTTCTATAATTCCCGGCATAATCAGGGCATCCTTGACAGTCAACACCTGTTCTCCCGATTTGATTTCAATCTCTGTATTACTACCGATTTCTGTAATTTTACCATTCTCCACATGAATAATTCCCTCAGGAATTTCCCTGCCTGCCATGGTTAAAATTCTACCACCTATAATATACATAACAATCCTGCTACCTCTACAAATATTTTATCGAAACATTACTTCCGGATTTACCGGAGTTCCATCCTTTGTTAATTGGAAATATAAATTACTTCCTTCTAAAGTATAATATTTTGTAGGTGCGGCAATTGCTCCAATCAAGTCCCCTTCTTCCACATAGGAATCCACGGAAACATTTACATCCTTTAACTGTCCATAGGTTGCCTGATATCCATTTCCCAAATCCAAGGTCACTGCCTTACCTATTTGAGCATCTTCATATACATTAATTACTTTTCCCGCTGCACAGGCATTTACTGTAGTTCCTTCTGTAGCAGAAAAAATAACGGCAGGGTTATACTTATACTGTGCCAAGGTTTCAAAATAAACGCTTGCATCCATACTGTAATTCATAAGAATTTCTCCGCTTACCGGACGAAGAAGTCCATCTGCTTCCGTAAAGCTTAAGCTTTTTTCTACCACTGCATTTTGTGAAGATGCTTCTTTATCTGCATTTTCAGCATCTTCTTCCGAGGTCTCTGCTTCTGCTAAAAGCTCCTCTTCTGCTTCCAGCAGGTCTGCACCTTCCAAGGTCTCCAAGGAGCTTGTAAGCCCCGGTATTTCTACATCACCGGAGCCTACCTCCAGGGGCATATAATCCAAGTCATCCTCCGTCACCTCAGGCTGTATCTCCTGTGTCACATTTGTATTGTTATGAATAATCTGTTCCTTAGAATAATCTGTCTGCTGATTATTCTTTGCAATTTCTTCAAATTTGTCGTCCGCACTCTCTTCCAATGCTGTAAAATCAAGAGTATAACCATCATCCTTTGATTCTACATTCTGCTCTTTCATATATACACCTGTCATGGTCAGTGCTGCCAACACAAATGCAGATGATGCAAGCATTATAATGCGCTCTTTTTTTATACTATTTTTTCTATTTCTTCTCATATCCGCCATCCTTCCTTTAACCTTACACGAAGTACCACTTTTGTCTTCTCTTCTAGTGTTACCCGCGTGTGAGATTTTATTCAGAATGGGGATGCATTTTATGCCTGACTCTGATACTTGGCTACGTCAACATGCTGTATGGTTCCGACATTTCCGTTTTCATACAAAAAGATGCCGGTATTGCGAATCTGTCCTTTTGTGCGACCGCTTTCTCCCTTTAAAGTAAAATCCGTTTCCGCATTTTGCAAACAAATAGCACCTACACCCTTATCTGCCAAATGATACAGAACATCCTCACCTTTTTCATTTTTGCACCATATTTTTAATTTTGACCAGATTGCGTCACCTTCATCA
The DNA here is from genome assembly GCA_017624835.1 of Lachnospiraceae bacterium. Lineage (GTDB taxonomy): Bacteria > Bacillota > Clostridia > Lachnospirales > Lachnospiraceae > Acetatifactor. Next base: position 78,184 of record JAGAMG010000026.1, on the reverse strand, counting down.
ATCCAACCATTACCATCCTGGTCGTATTGTGCCAAATCTGCAAAACCATTACCACTCTTTGTTCCAAAAAGCTCGTTTCCGTCATTAATGGTATTGTCACCATTCTTGTCTAAAGCCAGATAGCCACTGCCACCTGCAAGCTGTGCAATTTCATCCTTTTCTCCGTCTGCATCAATGTCAAAATAAAAATTTTGGTCGGAAAGCTGTGCCACATCGGTATCCAGATTAATGACCAAAGGATCACACATCTTAAAATTTGCCAGCTCCAAATCCTTCTGATAATACTGCTGAAATTCCCTGCTCATTCCAACATTTACATTAAAAGAAATCTCCCTGCCGTCAGCAGTTCTTACCTTGCCTACAGTAGAAAAAGTGGTATCCTCCTTCTCCATTTGGAAGCCTTCTTCACTATAATTAAGCATTTTAAAATTAGTGGTTATAAAACTGCCGTCTGTCTGTAACCAATTGCTAGTTCCTGCTTTGCCTGACTCCGTTTGACCGGAAAGCATGTCCCTAGCTTCCATTTCACCTTCCATGCTGTTATCCAACCAGCTTCTGTCCTCCGACCATCTGTTCAAACGCTCTTTTCTTGATGAAAAAAGCAAATCAAAAATATATCTGATGGTAATCTGCTGAATATTAGTAAATACTGTTTCTCGGGAACTTCTGATAGAAACCTTGCCGGAAGAAACATTCATTCGCTGATACCATTCCTCTAAGGTAGCAGCCTGCTCCGTATTTTGAGCGTTCTCTGTATTCTTCTCGTCCTCTTCCTCATTTTCTCCCTGTACAGCTGCATTTAAGCTGTTATTATTTGCCAGACTCTGCTGATAATCCTTTACCGTAAAACGTCTGACCGTTGCACCCAAAGCCTGATAGCTTCTTGCGGATTCCATTCCTATTGTAGCGGAATCAATTCTCAATCCTTTCTTCTCCTTTACAACTACCACATCTTATCAAAAAATAAACAATAGCAACCTCCATGACACTATTGTCGTTTTCAACAAAACCTATTTTCATGTCCACTTCCTGTACTCATAAAAAAAGGATGGCAGTTACACAGAAAATTCCTTTCTTCTGCATAAATACCATCCGTGGTGTCGTATTTGTACTTGGATGTTTGTTGGCCTTACATCCATCCTGTATTTTTATTATCGACACAAATTTATTTTTCTTTAGTTTTCTAAAAAGATATTATTCTTCGGTCTGCTCTGTTTCTTCAGGCGCTTTCTTCTGCAAAGGAGGCACGGGAATACCACTCTGCGCCATTCTGGATGCAATTACCTTTGCAACCATTTCACGGCTTACCATTACATTACTGCTCATGGGATTAATTACAAAACCAAGTGCAGGAGGAAGATTTCCGTCCTTATCCTTACGCAGAAGCATACCTGCATAATCATCAAAGGACAAAATAAAAGTCTGCTGTTCTTTATCTGGATGTGCCTTTTTCAATTCCTCCAAATCGGTAAATGCCACAAAAAACTTATGCCCTTCCTTGGTAGAAATCATAGGGAACTGCACCTTATGCTCAGCTGTAATCTTCATTCTGCCGTTTTCATCGGGTACAGGTGTGGGAGTCACAATAACCGGAGACAGGAAACGTGCTCTGATTAATTCATCCAAAAACATTTTTCTATGCTCAGGAGTATCCTCCGCCTTCATCAACTCTATGGTTCCGCAAAGCATGGGGTTGGAAATTGGTCTATTAGGATTCATACTGTATTCCTCTTCTTTCTGTAAGTCCGAACACTTACCGGCTTATACTCTATTATAATTAATCAAGCAACCCTTTAAGATTATCTGGCGTTCCTCATCCGTCAACTCACCAAGACGTAAATCAAATGCCTTTAAGGAATCACCCTTTACCACATATGCCTTAATAACTTCAGCCTTTTCCTCCACAGCCTTCTTGATGCCGGGAATAAACAGATAATCCAAATTCTTGAAAGGAAGCTCTCCTTCTTCAATCAGGAAGGGAAGCATACCCCAGTTAATCAGATTGGAGCGGTAACGCTTGGTAGCATATTCGTTGGCAATATTTGCCCATCCGCCAAGTACCTTCTGGCAGGAAGCTGCCTGCTCACGAGCAGAACCATCACCGGGCTTCACTGCAAAAATGGTGGAACCGAATCCAAGATTACCCTTACCTACTTCAGGGAACTCTTTCTTAATCGCATCAACAACTACACCCAACTCCAATTCAGGACAAGCCTCAACAGGGCACTTATCTGCCATAACAGCTTCCTGTGCTGCACGAACCTGTTTTGCATAGCCTACATAGTTAGGATCCTTACGACTCAACGCAAACTCTGCCAAGCCCAAAGGATTGGAACGATAGGAAGAGGTCTCACCGGAAGGAATCAATTCATCGGTAGTGGTTACAGGATCATGAATCTCGCTGACTACACGGAGCACCATATTTTCAGGCAATTCACACATTGCAGGCCAATCCTTGATATTGGGGCCAAACTGAATCTCAACCTCAGGGTCTGCAACGCCCTTGGAATCAAATACACGATTTGCGTAAATATTGCTGTCAAAATGATATTTGTATTTACCAATGGTACCGTCAAACTCGGTAGCAGGAGTAAGTACACCCTTATTAGCTGCTGTAGCTGCAATAGAACGAGCATCCATAAGTGCAACAGAAGCAATCTGTCCATTCTGCAGCTTAGAACCTTCACGATTAGGGAAGTTTCTGGTGGAGTGACGGATACTGAATGCATTATTAGCAGGAGTATCGCCGGCACCAAAACAAGGACCACAGAATGCAGTCTTCATAATTGCACCGGTCTCCATAAGAGTTGCTGCACAACCATTCTTCACTAATTCCATATATACAGGCATAGAAGCAGGATATACACTTAAGGTAAAGCCATCACTTCCAATATAGTTACCCTTCATAATATCAGCAGCAGCACAGATATTTTCAAAGCCACCACCTGCACAGCCTGCAATAATACCCTGGTCTACCATGAATTTGCCGTTCTTTACTTTATTCTTTAAGCTATACTCTACCGCACCATCAAGGCTTACCATAGCACGCTTCTCAGTTTCATCCAGAATATCCATAAGGTTTGCATTTAACTCTTCTATGGTATATGTATTGCTGGGATGGAAAGGCATAGCAATCATAGGGCGAACCTTGTCCAAATCCACTACAATCATGCCGTCATAGTAAGCAACCTGTCCGGGATTCAATTCTGCATATTCTTCCTTACGGCCGTGAATCTCATAGAATTCCTTAATCTGGTCATCTGTCTGCCAAATGGAGGACAAACAGGTAGTCTCTGTGGTCATAACATCAACACCAATACGGAAATCAGCTGATAAGTTTGCCACGCCGGGACCAACAAATTCCATTACTTTATTCTTAACATAACCATTCTTAAATACAGCACCGATAATTGCCAAAGCTACGTCCTGAGGACCTACACCCTTTACAGGAGTACCCTTTAAATAAACACCAACTACACCGGGCATATTGATATCATAGGTCTGATTTAATAACTGTTTTACCAGCTCAGGACCACCCTCTCCCACTGCCATGGTACCCAATGCACCATAACGGGTATGGGAATCGGAGCCCAAAATCATTTTGCCGCCGCCGGCCATCATTTCTCTTGCAAACTGATGGATAACCGCCTGATGAGGGGGTACATACACACCACCATACTTCTTTGCACAGGTCAAACCAAACATGTGGTCATCCTCATTGATGGTACCGCCTACTGCACAAAGAGAGTTGTGGCAGTTAGTCAATACATAAGGCATGGGGAACTTCTGTAAGCCTGATGCTCTTGCTGTCTGGATAATGCCTACAAAGGTAATATCATGACTGGTCAGCTTATCAAAGCGAATTTTCAGCTTGTCCATATTGCCGGAGGTATTGTGACTTTTCAAAATACCATAAGCAATTGTGTTTTCAGAAGCTTCCTTCTGTGTGATTTCTTTTCCTGTTTTAGATTGAATAGCAGCCGCTGCTTCGGGGGTAGCCGGTACTATTTCCGTACCATTTACCAGATAGGCTCCGCCTTGTAATAATTCAACCATGGTTATCCTCCTCTATATCCTTAAATAGGTTCTTAAATTCTGTCTATACAAAAGTCTGACTAAATATTCATTATAAAGGAACTAACAAATTTATGCAATCTATTTACTCCTTTAAATTATGAAAATCTTTGGATTCTTTTTTAATTCTACTTGGAAGCACCTGAAATATGAATACGCATTCCCTGTCTCTTAAAGCCGGCATCCCCTACCAGCTGCAACACTTCTTTCTCTCCATTCATATAGTCCTTATTATAAAAATGCACATGTCCTGCCAATACAGCCACCACCGGACTATCTGCTGCTGTGGTCAGCTTCATGAAAGCGGTTGTCTCTTCATTTTCATAAATTCCCCCGGCATTACCGGAACCAATCACCACCGGGGAATTCCATTCCTCAACTGCCTTTTCCAATAAGGAGGGTGCAAAAAAAGGAATATGCACCAATACAATGGTAGGTCTTCCCTCTGCCAGGATTTCCTCATATGCCTCTAAGGCTTTGGGATTTACCTGATTGGAGCTATTATCCACCGCCACAATGGTCAATTCTCCCACATCAAGACGCTGTATCGCTGTATTTCCCTGCATCATAGGCTCCAAAAGGGGCAGATATTCCTCCTCCCCCTTATCCGTCATATATTCCCATGGATAGGTCCAGTCATGATTGCCCAATGTATAAATATACGGCTGTGTAAGGGTATCCAAATTCTTCTGTAAGTGCTCCAGATTCCCGGCGGAAGGATAATCAATAATATCTCCGCCAAACAACACAGCATCCACCTGCTGTTCCTTGGCATAGGTCATCCACGCAGGAAACTGCAATGCAGAACTGACACCCGTGTCATCCACAAATTGTGGCGCTCTTTCCGCCCCATTGACAGCAATTTGCTCCGTGTCCTTAGAAGAACCTACCACCATATGAGTATCTGTCAGAAATAGCAAATCATAATCCCGAGACAGCCCCTCAACTACTATGGTTTCCTCTGCAACATTTTCTTCTGTTATAATGACTTTTGTTTTCTTCTCTCCACAGCCTGTTAATAAAAATGTACAAGCTGTTATCAACAATATATTTATGAATCGTTTCATATCCTCATTCCTTCACTAATCATCACTATATCAGTCTCCTTCCGGATAGTCCTGAATCAAGGCTGCTATCTTATCCAAATCAATCATAAGATCTTCGTCATATAAAGCAACTCCCACAGTTCCCTTTAACGGATACATATGAGGAATATAATCATCCTTCCAATTGTAAGTAAACAGCATTTTTCGAAAAGGGTCAATAATCCAATATTCTTTCACCCCTGCATCTGTATATTTCTGTAGCTTTTTTACATAATCCTTACGACTGGTGGATTCAGAAATGATTTCCAGACAAAAATCCGGTGCTCCCTTAATCCCCCATTTGTAAATTTGTGACTTATCACATATGATTAATAGATCCGGCTGTACCATAGTCTTATCATCACAATCTAACTGCACATCCACCGGTGCACAAAGCGGAATACAAGAACCGCCTTTTGTCAAAACATAATTTTGAATCATAGAAAAAATAATCCCTAAAATGTGCTGATGCACAAAGGTAGGTGCTGACATATCATAGATTTCTCCATCTATCAATTCTACTCTTCGTTCATCCGGTAATGCATAATAATCTGCCAAAGTATACTCCCCCTGTCTCTTAGAACGAAATACCTCGTATATCATTGCTTCCTGCACCTTCTGCGGATCATAGGACTCCTTATTATATTCATAAGCTGACTTTTCCCTTGTAAACACCTTTTCCAATGCCTTAAGCGTAGCATATCTGGGGTGTTCTGTCTCTCCCGAAAAAATTTTCTGTATTGTGCCAAGAGGAACTCCACTATACTCAGCCAACTGTGCTAATGTATAACCCTTCTCCTGCTTAATGCGCTTCATTTCCTCTAATGTCATAAGTCCACTTCCTTTCTAATCCAATGATACAATCCCTTTTCTACCTTTAAATTACCCTTTTTAGCACCATTTGTCAACCATTTATTTTCCATTTCTCCGTTTTAAAACCGTTTGTAAAGTACGCAAAAATCCCCCATGATATCATCACGGGGGATTTTTCTAAAATGATTTCCTCATTATTTCAAAACAACCTTATCCAAATGCCAAATTTCATCCACATACTGCTGAATGGTTCTGTCTGAGGTAAACTTACCGGAGCATGCAACATTCAAAATTGCACTCTTTGCCCAATTCTTTTCATCCTTGTAGGCTTCCTCTACCTTACGCTGTGCCTCTGCATAGGACTTGAAATCCTTTAAGATAAAATAGGTATCAGCCTTTGCGGTACACTGTGTATTTAACAGAGAATTGTACAGAGGACGGAACAGCTCAGAATCATAAGGAGCAAAGGTTCCGTTAATCAACTGCATCAGTATCTTGCGTACATCCTGATCATTATTAAAGATTTCCATTGGATTGTAGCCGCCATAGTTCTCGTAATTGATAACCTCATCGGAGCTTAAACCGAAGATAAAGGCATGCTCTGCGCCAACCTCTTCCACGATTTCCACATTCGCACCGTCCATAGTACCTATGGTCAGAGCACCATTTAACATAAACTTCATATTACCGGTACCGGATGCCTCCTTACTTGCAGTAGAAATCTGCTCGGATACATCCGCTGCTGCAAAGATAATCTCAGCATTGGAAACATTGTAGTTTTCAATAAATACTACTTTAATTTTACCGTTAATGCTTGCATCGTTATTCACAACTTCTGCCACTGCATTTATGAGCTTAATGGTCAGCTTTGCATTGCGATAGCCTGCTGCTGCCTTTGCACCAAAGATAAAGGTTCTGGGGTAGAACTCTCTTTCCGGATGCTCCTTCAGCTCATTGTACAGATACATTACATGAAGAATATTCAGCAACTGTCTCTTATACTCGTGGAGACGCTTTACCTGTACATCAAAGATGGAACGAGGATCCACTTCAATACCATTGTGCTCCAAAATGTATTTTGCAAGACGTACCTTATTCTGATATTTAATATTCATGAACTCCTGCTGTGCCTTTTCATCATCAGCATAAACCTTCAGACGATTAATCTGAGGTAAATCGGTAATCCAATCATTTCCGATATGATCTGTTACCCAATCTGCAAGCAGGGGATTTCCATGTAACAGGAATCGTCTCTGGGTAATACCATTGGTCTTATTGTTGAAGCGTTCAGGATACATCTCATAGAAATCTTTAAGCTCCTGATTCTTTAAAATTTCAGTATGAAGACGAGCAACACCATTTACGGAATAGCCGGCAACAATAGCCATATGAGCCATCTTTACCTGTCCATCATAAATTATTGCCATCTTACGAATCTTATCCTGTACATTTACACCGGGCACATTGCTGTATTTACGCTCGATTTCCTGAATAAAACGACGGTTAATTTCTTCCACAATCTGGTAAACTCTGGGAAGCAATCTGGAGAACAGCTCAATAGGCCATTTTTCCAATGCTTCTGCCATGATAGTGTGATTGGTATAAGCACAGGTCTTGGTAGTAACCTCCCACGCTTCATCCCAGGTCAGATAATATTCATCCATAAGGATACGCATTAACTCTGCAATGGCTACAGTAGGATGGGTATCATTCAACTGGAAGGTAACCTTCTCATAGAACTTACGGATATCATTATGCTTTCTCATATATTTCTCAACAGCTTCCTGTACGGATGCAGAAATAAAGAAATACTGCTGCTTTAAACGAAGCTCCTTACCGGCATAATGGTTATCATTGGGATATAATACCTCAACGATGTTTCTGGCAAGATTTTCCTGCTCCACTGCCTTCTGATAATCACCCTTATCAAAGGAATCCAGCTGGAAGCACTCTACGGGCTCAGCATCCCAAATACGCAGGGTGTTTACTATACCATTGCCATAGCCTACGATGGGTAAATCGAAGGGAACAGCCTTTACAGACTGATATCCTTCCTGTCCAAATACATTACGTCCGTTTTCATCCATATGAACAGTAACATAACCGCCAAATTTTACCACCTTGGCATATTCCGGTCTGCGAAGTTCAAAAGGATTACCATCTGCCAACCAATTATCAGGTACCTCCACCTGGTAACCGTCACGAATCTGCTGCTTAAACATACCATAGCGATAACGAATACCGCAACCATATGCGGGATAGCCCAAGGTTGCAAGGGAATCCAAAAAGCATGCAGCCAAACGTCCCAAGCCACCATTACCTAATGCTGCATCAGGCTCCTGATCTTCTATCAGATTCAGATTCAGCCCCAATTCATCCAAGGCTTCCTTTACAGGCTTATATGCCTGCATATTAATCAGGTTATTTCCAAGCGCACGCCCCATCAAAAACTCCATGGACATATAATAAACCATCTTGGAATCCTGCTTCTCATAGGCCTTTTGGGTATCCATCCAATCGTCTACAATCTGATCCTTTATTGCATAAGATACTGCCTGAAATATCTGCTGGGGAGTTGCCTCCTCCAAGGTCTTGCGATATAAGGTCTTTACATTATATAAGACACTTCTTTTGAATAATTCTTTATCAAATTTAAGCTTTTTATTACTCTCTTTTGTTGTTGCCTTCACTTTTTGTCCTCCTGGTACTAAAGTATCGTTAACAGTCCGATGACTCTATTGTATCATCGGACTGTCATATATGCCAGCTTTTTTATACTTTTTCTACAGCAATTGTTACATTCTCGCCATTTACATTCCATTCCTTTGCCACAGCAAAGCTTTCTCCGGTGGTAAGTACATCTGCCAATACCTTGCCTGCAATTGCATCACTGTTCTTGGAAACTAAGTCAGCCAGCTTTTCATTATTGTTGATGGATACCTTAATATGATCCATTACCTCAAAGCCTGCATCCTTACGCATGGTCTGAATCTTGCTGATTACCTCGTAAACGAAGCCTTCCTCGATAAGCTCCTCTGTAAGATTGGTATCAAGCACTACGGTTGCTACCACATCAGCTTCCGTTACATAGCCTTCCTTCTGCGCGATATCAATTAACAAATCTTCCTCAGTCAGCTTTACTTCCGTACCGTTTACATCAAAAGCGATAAAGCCATTAGCCTTCAGGTCATCCATAGCCGCATTACCATCAATGGTTGCCAAGGTCTTCTGGATGCCTCCAAGCTGCTTACCATACTTAGGTCCTACGGTACGAAGCTGGGGCTTGAAGGTATAAGAGGTAAACTCCCTTACATCATCAGTGAATACTACATTTTTCACATTCAGCTCATCCCGGATGATTTCCTGATAAAATTCATCCAATCCGAAGGGAGCCTTGATAAACATGTTTCCGATAGGCTGACGGTTCTTAATGGTTGCAGTATTTCTACATGCACGGCCCATAACAACGGCCTTCAGTACATGCTCCATATCCTCCTCCAGCTTAGTATCAATCCAAGCTTCGTTTACCTCGGGGAAGTCACACAAATGGATACTTTCGGGAGCAGTCTTATCCACACTTCTTACCAGATTCTGGTAAATATCCTCTGTCATAAACGGAATCATGGGTGCTGCCGCCTTGGACAGGGTTACCAATGCGGTGTACAGGGTCATATATGCATTAATCTTATCCTGCTCCATACCCTTTGCCCAGAAACGCTCACGTCCGCGTCTTACATACCAGTTACTCATTTCATCCACAAAGGAATCCAATGCTCTTGCCGCCTCAGGGATTCTATAATTGTCAAGGTTCTCATCCACTGCCTTTACTACGGAATTTAACTTGGACAATAACCACTTATCCATGACAGGTAATTTATCATAGTCTAAGGTATACTTGGTTGCATCAAAATTATCGATATTGGCGTACAGTACAAAGAATGCGTAGGTATTCCAAAGAGTACCCATAAACTTACGCTGTCCCTCCTGTACCGCCTTGCCATGGAATCTGTTGGGAAGCCATGGCGCAGAGTTGATATAGAAGTACCAACGGATTGCATCTGCACCATAGGACTCCAATGCTTCAAAAGGATCCACAGCATTACCCTTGGACTTACTCATTTTCTGTCCGTTTTCATCCTGTACATGCCCCAGAACGATAACATTTTCATAAGGAGCCTTGTTAAATAACAGAGTGGACTCTGCCATCAGGGAATAGAACCAGCCTCTGGTCTGATCCACTGCCTCAGAAATAAACTGTGCAGGGAACTGCTGCTCGAAAAGCTCTTTATTTTCAAAAGGATAATGATGCTGTGCAAAAGGCATTGCACCGGAATCAAACCAGCAGTCAATAACCTCAGGTACTCTGTGCATTTCCTTACCACAATCAGGACAGGCGAAGGTTACTTCATCAATATAAGGTCTGTGAAGTTCTACCTTTGCCATATCGGGGTTACCGCATCTGTCTGCCAATTCCTGACGACCACCGATACATTCCTGATGTCCGCATTCACATTCCCAAACATTGAGAGGAGTACCCCAATAACGATTACGGGAGATACCCCAATCCTGAATATTCTCCAACCAGTCACCGAAACGTCCCTTACCAATGGATTCAGGAATCCAATTTACAGTGTTGTTATTGCGAATCAGATCTTCCTTTACAGCGGTCATCTTAATAAACCAGGATTCTCTTGCATAATAAAGCAGGGGGGTATCACATCTCCAGCAGTGAGGATAATCATGCTCAAACTTCGGTGCATCAAATAACAATCCCTTTGCTTCCAAATCCTTCAAAATCATAGGATCTGCTTTCTTTACAAATACTCCTGCATAAGCTGTTTCCTCTGTCAGTTCACCCTTACCGTTTACCAACTGAACAAAAGGAAGCTCATACTTTCTTCCCACCTGAGCATCGTCCTCACCAAATGCAGGTGCAATATGAACGATACCGGTACCATCGGACATGGTAACATAATTATCACAGGTAATGTAATGTGCCTTTTTGCGCTGCTTTGCAATAATAGCGTTAGCAAAATCAAATAAAGGCTCATATTCTTTTCTTTCTAAATCAATACCCTTGTAGGTTTCCAGAATTTCATAAGCCTTAGGCGCTTCCTCTTCCCCATCTGCCTTTTCAGTCAGACCGCCAAGTACCTTATCCAACAGTGCCTCTGCCATATAATAGGTATAGCCGTCTGCTGCCTTAACCTTACAGTAATTCTCATCCGGGTTTACACAAAGTGCCACGTTAGAAGGTAAGGTCCAGGGGGTTGTGGTCCATGCCAGGAAATAAGCATCCTCTCCTACCACCTTAAAGCGTGCAATTGCAGAACGCTCCTTAACAGCCTTATAGCCCTGTGCAACCTCCTGTGAGGATAAAGGGGTACCGCAACGAGGACAATAAGGAACAATCTTAAAGCCCTTGTAAAGAAGCTTCTTATTCCAGATTTCCTTTAATGCCCACCACTCGGACTCAATGAAGTCATCATGATAGGTTACATAAGGGTCATCCATATCCGCCCAGAAACCAACAGTGCCGGAGAAATCCTCCCACATTCCCTTATATTTCCACACGGATTCCTTACACTTATCAATGAAAGGTTCCATACCGTATTCTTCAATCTGTTCCTTACCGTTTAAGCCCAGAAGTTTCTCCACCTCCAGCTCTACAGGCAGACCATGGGTATCCCAACCAGCCTTACGAGGAACCATATAGCCCTTCATGGTTCTGTAACGGGGAATCATATCCTTGATAACTCGAGTCAATACATGACCGATATGGGGCTTACCATTTGCGGTGGGAGGGCCATCATAAAAGGTATAGGTTTCACCCTCCTTACGATTTTCCATACTCTTTCTGAAGATATCATTGTCTCTCCAGAACTTTTCCACATTTTTTTCTCTGTCTACAAAGTTCAGATTTGTGTCAACCTTATTGTACATTTTTGACCTCCTATAAAAATAAATAAGGCTCCCATCCTGTAAATAGGACGAGAGCCTTGTTATCGTTTTACCACCTAATTACAATGTACTCCTCCTTGAAAACAGTCTGCCTCTACAGCCCTTTATCCGCTGCCCCAGCCTGACTCCTTCGTCAGATTCCATACGTGTTTCCTATAACGCGGAAAAAACGTCAGTCCCTACTTTATAGCTCAGACACATGAATACTTTAAAAGTCCTACTCACATACTATCCATGTGCAGGTACTACATTTCAGTCTGCAACTCAGGAGTGATATTCCAACATTCGCTACTAATACCGGTTTCCACCTGTCCCGGCTCTCTGGGATGTTCCCGAATGATGTACTGTCTCCGTCATAGTCTTTACTTTCATATAGATATATGACATTATAAACGTGGAATTTGGACTTTGTCAAGGAAAATGCCTTGCTTTTTTCCCATCTTTGTTATATGATTACAGTTAATTTACAACTGTCTTGTCAGTCTCGTTTTTTCATACATACAAAGTACAATACAAACAAAACATGCCGGATACGGCAGAAGGTGAGGAACTATGGATAGACAAAATTTAACCTTACTTACGGACTTATATGAATTGACCATGATGCAAGGGTATTTCAAAAATAAGGAACAGAACGAAACCGTTATTTTTGATGCCTTTTACCGCAATAATCCCTGCGACGGCGGTTATGCCATTGCAGCAGGCTTAGAGCAGGTAATCCAATATATCAAAGAGCTTCATTTTGATAAGGAGGATATTGATTATCTTGCTTCCCTAGGAATTTTCAGCAAGGATTTTCTGGAATATCTGCGTAACTTTAAGTTTTCCGGAGATATCTATGCCATTCCCGAGGGAACCGTAATGTTCCCCAGAGAGCCCATGATAAAAGTAATCGCTCCCATTATGGAAGCTCAATTGGTAGAAACCGCTATTTTAAATATTATCAATCATCAGAGTCTCATTGCCACCAAGGCAGCAAGAGTCTGCTATGCAGCCAAGGGGGACGGCATTATGGAATTCGGTTTACGCCGTGCCCAAGGCCCCGATGCCGGTACCTACGGTGCCAGAGCAGCTATGATTGGAGGTTGTGTTGGTACCAGTAATGTACTGGCAGGGCAGCTTTTCGATGTGCCCGTAAAGGGAACCCACGCTCATAGCTGGATCATGAGCTTCCCCGATGAATACACTGCTTTTAAAACCTATGCGGACATGTACCCCAGCGCATGTATCCTGCTGGTAGATACCTATGATACCTTAAAATCCGGCGTTCCTAACGCTATCCGGGTCTTTACGGAAATGCGAGAAGCAGGCATTCCTCTGACCTTCTACGGCATCCGTCTGGACAGCGGTGACCTGGCATACCTTTCCAAAAAAGCCCGTAAAATGTTGGATGCAGCAGGCTTTACCGATGCAGTGATTTCTGCTTCCAATGATTTAGACGAATATCTGATAGACAGCTTAAAAACTCAGGGAGCTGCCATTACCTCTTGGGGTGTGGGAACCCATCTGATTACTGCCAAGGATAATCCTTCCTTTGGCGGTGTTTACAAGCTGGCTGCCATTCAGGATGAAAAGGGAAACTTTATCCCCAAGATAAAGTTGTCCGAAAACAGTGAAAAGGTTACCAACCCCGGCAATAAAATGATTTATCGTATCTATGACAAGGAAACCGGAAAGATTAAGGCGGATTTGATTTGTCTGGTGGATGAGGTATATGATGAAGCGGATGATTTACTGCTTTTCGACCCCATTGAACCCTGGAAGAAAACAAAGCTTAAGGGTTGCACCTATACCATGCGCCCTATTATGGAGCAGATTTTCAAGGGGGGCGAATGTGTTTATACTTCTCCCAAGGTTATGGATATCCGCACATACTGTCAGAAAGAGTTAGATACCCTTTGGGATGAAACCAAGCGTCTGGTAAATCCCCATAAGATTTATGTGGATTTATCCAAGAAGCTTTATGATATTAAGATTGAGCTGTTAGACCAAATGAGCGAGAAATAAAAACATATTATTTAAAAAATAAGCTGCGGCATTCTGAAATGCTCCGCAGCTTATTTTTATGGTTTCCTTAGCTCCTGCTAATATTTTTCATAATACTGATAAATACCCTCTGTAATAATATACTCGTAGGTTTCTCGCAAATGAGTCAATACCTCCGTGAGATTTTCTGTGGTTACCCGACCTTTATCCGCCGCAATGCTTTCCAGCATATATTGATTGATTTCCGGAGAATAATGCACCATATCCATATAATAATCCAGATTACAGATAATATCCTGCTCTGCCTGATAATAATACACCGTTACATTTTCACAATCCACCAGCCCGGTCAAAATCTGCTCTACCACATACAAATATTCTTCTCCGAACCCATTAATATGTCCGCAATCCCACCAAAGCATGGAATAAGGTGGAAAAAAAACAATATATTCCACATCGGGGTGAGCATTGATTTCCTGTAAAACCATCTCCACATTTTTTTGAATCGTGGGAATATCCTGACTATAATCTATGGGAGGCAATATTTCCTCCGGCTTTTCATATGCCTCCATAGCCCTTTCGGCACTAAATTCTTTATCCTCCGACCAATCATAGGCATGTCCGCCGGTATTCATACCCATCTGGGATGATGCCAGCATAATAGGCGTTTTTTCCAGGATAATTTCCTTATTATACAAATAAGGAATATCATCAACTACAGTGGTAGTGTGTAAATATCTGGGAATATTGTCCTCATACAATGTAACCTCCGGCGAAGATAACAATGCAAAGATATCCAAACACCAAAAAACTCTCTTGATTTCCCGATTCTCCCTTGCCATATCCATATAATACAGCAAATCTGCCACAGAGCCGGATGCCCTGATAGCCTTTATGGTATGGCAGTCATACACCTCATCCAGATAGGAGCTGTCAAAATTTTCCGCCACGGATGAACCCAGTAATACACTGTCATAGGTAAAATTACGCAGAGACCCCGGCATCTGATTATCTCTGTCATTTAGAACTGCCTGTAACCCCATGAAAGGTTCATGATATTGATAAAAAGGGTCAAAAAACCAAACAAACAGGGCAACCACTGCCAATTCTATTGCAATCAGTATTCCCAGCACCTTCAGTGCTCTTTTCTTCTCCATGTTCTCCTGCTTTCTCCTTAAAAATTGAAATAAAGAAAGGTACTAACCTGGGATAGGGATATAAAAGCCCAGGTAAAAATGGTAGCAATACACAAAAGTCCCCTCAGGGTTCGCCCCTTCTCTTCAATCCACTGCTCCGCTCTTTTCCCTCTCACAAACCATAATGCCATCCCAATCAGTAGCACCACACAGCCTATAAAAAGACCGTTCAGATATTGAGGTGCTTTCATGGATAAAAGCTTTCTGAGGGCATAATTTTCCGGTATGAGGAACACATTACACATAGCCGGGAAGAAGTTTTTATTTCCTCCCATAAAAAGCTTTTGAAAAAGCATACCCGCCTGCTCAAGAGAGTCACTGCGAAATATTGCAAAGGTCAGGGTAACAAAAATCCCAGTACACAACCTGTTCATCCACTGCCAGGGGAAACGCAGCTTGGGCAGCAGTATCTCCCATACCCTTGCAATACCATGGAGTAATCCCCATACTACAAAGGTCCAATTGGCTCCATGCCAAAAACCGCTTACCAAAAAGACTATCATAATATTACAGCATTGTCTTACTTTTCCCTTACGGTTACCGCCCAGAGGGATATAAATATAGGTAGTTAAAAATCGGGATAATGTCATATGCCATCTTCGCCAAAAATCTGTCACAGAAACTGCCATCAGAGGAGAGTTAAAATTCTCTGGCAATTGAAAGCCCATCATTTTACCGATACCTCTTGCCATATCGCAATATCCGCTAAAATCAAAATATAGCTGCAGCATATAGCAGATAATCGTTATCCAGGCAGAAAATGCATCCAAATAAGAAATATTATTAAATTCCGCATTTACCAGAATGGAAAGCACATCTGCCAGCAACACCTTTTTACCCAATCCTAAAATAAATAATGCGGTGCCGTCAAAAAAGCCTTCCCACTGTACTCTCCTGTTCTGCCTCGCCTGTAGCTGTGGCAAAAATTCACTATGCAGTACAATCGGACCTGCCACCAATTGCGGGAAAAAGGTAACAAAGCAGGCATAATCCAACCAGTTATAATGAGGGGAATCCTCTTTATATCGGTCAATGATAAAGGATAACTGTTGAAAGGTAAAAAAACTGATTCCCAAGGGCAATGCAATTCGCTCCAACTGTATATCCGTATGTAAAAAATAATTACAATTATCAATAAAGAAATTGAAATATTTAAAATAAAACAAGATTCCTACATTTCCAAAGATTCCCCCAAGAAGCACTGCCTTAGCGGCCGCCCCTTGACGACACTTCTCAAAGAGGACACTACATCCATAATTCAACAAAAGGCTTGCCACTAAAATAACCAAATACCAGGCATTATAATATCCATAAAACCATAAGGACATTCCTAATAAAAACAGCTTTGCATATGTAGCATTTTCCAAACGCTGTAGCGCAAACCAGCCCACCAATATCAGTGGTAAAAACACGGTAATAAAAAAAACAGAATTAAACAGCATAATTTTATCCTTCGTACTTTTACTTACTTTATCCCTCTCTATAATTACTTTTTACTGTTCCATCTGACGTCCCAGAAAACCTGCGGCAGACAGAATCAGTTTTTGCTCTACTTCACCCATCTTGCTTTTATTATCATTTTCCAAAAGCATTACACTTCCAATAATATCTCCTTCACAGATAATAGGAGCTACTGCCATATGAACATACTCCGAGTCTGCTTCGTCACAGATAGCGATAAAGTTTCTGTCCCCCTTGGTTGCCAAAAACATATCACGGTTATTAATCCGTTCCTCTAATTGTCTACCCACACCTTTTCCCAACAGATACTTACAACCGCCGGCTGCAGCAATAAACTGATCCCTGTCCGCAATCACAGCAATATGTCCTGACACCTGCGCCAGACTTTCTGCATATTGCTTTGCAAAGGTAGTCATTTCACCGATAGGTGAATATTTCTTTAAAATAATCTGACCTTCACGATCTGTAAAAATTTCCAATGGGTCACTTTCTCTGATATGCAAGGTTCTTCGGATTTCCTTTGGAATAACTATACGACCCAAATCATCTATACGGCGTACAATGCCTGTTGCTTTCATAAAAATTTTCCCTCCATTTACAAATGTTCATATTACTGATTCTATTATCTGTAAATGGTGGGATTTTATACCTAAAACAACTTAACAAAATATATTAACTTATAGCAATTTCCACCTTCCCCATAACTCCATAGAGCACCAGCAGATAATCCGGAGAGTATTTAGCCTCTGACGGACAGAAAGCCGCATCATTAGTGTTGCCCGGTTTTTCTTTTAAATGAAAAGGTCCCATCATATTCCGTGGACTTCCTACCACTTCTAACTCAATTTGATTTTCGCCGGGCTTTACCCATTTTTCTATAGCAATGTCCCTCTTAAAATTCCAAGGTATCACTAATTCCTGTCCGTTTACTCGTAACTTCACACAAACAGCCTCAATAACCGGAAGCTTCAATACAATAGCAGTGTCCTCACTGATTTTTTCCTCATTCAGGAAAAATGGGATCTGATACGTCACACTTCCAAAATAATGCTTTAATCCCTGCTCCGTCCAACTTCCAATGGATAGGCTCTTTGGTAATTCTGTAAGATATCTATCCGTTGTTACGCCAAAATTGCCTTCCAAATAAATATTTTCCAATTCCATATCATTTCGATAGTCGCAGGAAATAAGTAATTGATTTTCTCCTAATCTTACATGGGGCAATCGGCACTTCTTAATTTCTTTATCCAAAAGCCAACCTACAGTTTTCCAATTAATTTCTTCGCCATTTAACCAAATTCTGAAATCCTCCGGTCTTTCCATCGCCAAAGCAATATTCTCAAACACCCGCTCTGCCGTAAAGGTAAATAAAAGCTCAACATTGCATTCATCCTTGGGATGTGGCGTCCCAATCCACTTATAACGCTGTTCAATGCCATTATGGTGATTCTCCCGCATCCCCAATGCTTTTCTAATCTGCTTCTGCGCCTGCCAGATTTCCATTTGCTCAGACCATTCTTCCTCTGCCATACGATAGCAACACATATCCAATGGCAATACATTGGGGCGTTCCAAACGGTATGCAAACTTTCCTTCATAGCTTCGGGTCTCACATTCATAGGGTTTAAAAGAATAAACTGCCGAACCGGATTTTGTCAAATGCAGATGCAGACGGGTATTTCCTTCCCAATTCTCATAATGCACTTCCTGCAAAATTTCTCCGGTTAACAGTTCTAATCTCATAGGCTTTATCACAAACGGAAGCTCTACTACTGCATTTACTTCTTCTGTCCGGCTATTATTTACCAAAAACAGAAAATATTCCTCTTTGGTTTTTCTCAACTGATACAAAACCTTTGTACATTCCTGCCCATCTTCCGTAATACGAAGGCTACGATAAGGAGCAAGTACCTGCGCCAGTTCCTCCTGTGAACTTACTGTTCTCCAATTGGCATGATTACACAGCGCCGCCTGAAGCTCCCTATATTCCCATCCCCCCTCTATCATAATAGGATGGGCATTCAGCACATATACATATCCCCCCTGGTTCATAAATTCCAATAATTTTTCGCAGGTGGATAAAAGCAGAGTATCCACATTGGGTAGCACTACTGCCCCATAAGCTGCTTTTCCTATCTGAAATCTTATTGTTGTTGCATTCCTCTTTTCCACACTTCCATACTGCTTTATCAAAAGTTCGTCTCCCAAATCACAATCCAAATGCTGACGTTCCAGATATTCTATCAGTTGGTTTAACTGATTACCATAATCATTAATACCGGGGACATCCCGCTCCTCTTTTCGTTTGGGATTTCCATAGGGATTTACTCCCAATCGCATCCATGCCGTGGAAGCCGGATGAATGAGCAAAATGTTTCGCACAGCCTCCCCCTGCTCCAATACAAGGGATAATCTGGCAAAATAGTCATCCACGATTTTATTTTCCATCCACCAATTGGTATTATAATTAAAGCTTGGTGGATAGTCTCTCTTCCTGCACCCTCTCAAGCTATATAGCATCAAATGCTGGCAGCGTCTGTTCACTCCCAGAACGTACTGCCAGTCCCCCATCCACTTTTGTCCCTCAAAGGTAAAATCCCAGCCGGTACAACCATAGGTTTCTGACAATACCTGTTTTTTTCCTAGCTGCGCTGCCACACTGGTACATTGCTTTACCGTCAGATATTCCCGGGTCTGCTCACAGAGCATATCAATGCCCGGCACATGAAGATACTGATAATGAGGCATTACCGCTCCGTTTACCCGGGTACAAAGCCCCAGCTTGTCCTCCTGCAAAAAATGTCCGGTAAACAGGAGATGATTTTCCTCACACCATTCGCTAATTACCTTAAAATAACTTTCCCCATATCTTTGGGTAATACAACGCCAATAATCATGACGTACTTTTTCCGAACCTTCCCCTCGGAAAAAAAACAAAGGTAATTTTTCAAAAAAATCATAGCCTGCTTTCTCCTGAAAATAGGCTCCAAAGCCAAAGGTCCAGGGAATCCAACTTTTCTTTTCTCCAAAATAACAAAATCTGTCATTCAGACTGGGTTCATCCGTAAAAATGCCGGGAATGGTCTTTCCAAACTCCTCTCCCACAGCTTCCTTATATTTTTCGTGAGTTTCCTGAATAAAACATCTGACACAATCAGGATTTAAGTTATCCGGTGGTGCCTCATGGTTAAACCATTCACTGGGGGCAGAAACCTCCAATCTCACAACCAAATGCACTTCACTTTGGATTTCTTCCAACACCTTCCGATACACTGCCACCACGCCGATTTTTCCATCTATACCACCCTGTCCATCCGAATCCTTTTTTCGGTTCTTGATTTCCTTCTCATATACTTCCTGATATCTTTTCTCCGAACAAATCTCCATGGTAAGACCCTTACAACGGTAGGCATCTCCTTTAGCAGTCACTCTGCCTCCCGCGGTTCCGGAGGGCCAGCGGTCCTCATCATACAACCAGGCATAAAGCCCCTGTTCCTTTGCCTCTGCTACCACCGCCTTAACACAATTCATCCATTCCTCTCCCAGATACTCTGTTTCCAGACCGATTCTGGAATGAATAAAAAAACCTCCTACGCCCGCCTGCTTCATTTGGCGCACCTGACTTCTCAGTTCTTCCTCATCCAACTTGCCATTCCATGCCCAAAAAGGAAGGGAACGGAAGCTGCTCCCGGGATTTTGAAATTCTTCCTTGAAATAGTTATCCATATCCATGCGCCTTTCCATGCTTACCCTTTTCTTAATAATGCTTACCGATTTCCTTTGCCAGCTCATCCATCATTTTCACTTCCTTTCGGAAGGTTTCCGTCATCCCCTTATCATCCATCCTTCTGCTGAAGGTGGTCATGGGAATTCCCTCAATTTGCTGCAAGTGATACTTGGCATTAACCGGATAATATTGTCTTTCTATTAACGAAGCCAGCGTCAGAAAATCCTGCAGATAGCTTATCTTTTCTTCCTTATACTTTTTACAAAGAGTCACATACAGCTCCGGGTGGAAATTTGCCATTACACCGCTAAAGCCCACTGCCCCCGCACGCAGAGTTTCCAAGAGCGTGGAGGTATTGGCATTATAGAGCTTTAAATTTGTTCCCTTAAGCACATCCAATCTTTGTTGAATCAAATCAGCATCACAGCAGGTGTCCTTTAAAAAGTAAAATCTGCCGGTTTCTGCACAGGTTTTCAAATTTTCCAGAGAAAGAAGTCTCTTGTAGGGATAGGGACATTCATAAAATCCCAAAGGAATTTCCGAATCAATGTGTTCCAGAAAATCCAGACAGTTTGCCATCCATACTTTATCACTTTCCTCCTCTTCTGCAAAGGAATTACTGATAAGTACAATGGCATCCACTCCTGTTTTTGCCATTTTGTTAGCTTCTTCTATTCTTTCCTCCGGGGTATCGCAGATATTTCCCGATGCAATTACAGGGACTCTTCCGTCCGTTATTTTTACCACAGCTTCTGCTAACTGCAAACGTTCCTCCAAGGTCAGATAATACATTTCACTGGACTGACAAACTGCAAATAAACCATCACAGCCCTTATCAATATACCAATTTACCAAATGCTCCAATGCATTGTAATCAATCCTGCCATCCTCTGTAAAGGGAGTCAGCATTACCGGCCACACTCCGCCCGGAAATTCTACCTTATTCATGTTCCCATCCTCTTTTCTGATTCCTATTTCTTACTTCTATAATAACACTTCCACCTTGTCCTAACCATATGGTTAAAATCTTTATATTACTATTTTACCATCTTTTATTACATACTGAATATCTAATTTTTCGTCCAATAGTACCAAATCCGCTGTCCTGCCAACTGTAATACTTCCCCATTCCTTATCCAAACCCAGGGAACGGACAGGAGTCCGGGTACAGGAAAGTACTGCATCCTCCAAGGAGATTCCCATTTCCAATACCGCTCTTTTCAAACAATCATGGAGATTGGAAGCGGAACCGGCAAGGGTTTTATCCGCCAGAGTACAAATTCTACCCTTCACACAAACCTCCTGACCGCCCAAAGTATATATGCCCTCCGGCATCCCCGTTGCTCTGATACTGTCACTTATCATACAAATTCTCTCTGCCCCAAAAAGGGCAAAGGCTGCCCGCACCATTGTAGGATGTACATGCACACCATCACAAATCAGTTCCACAAAGACATCTTTTCTGTCATATGCTGCACCAATCAAGCCGGGGCTACGATGCAACCATTCCGGCATGGCATTAAACAAATGAGTTACATGATTAGCTCCCCATTCAAAGGCTTTTTCGGCTGTTTTGTAATCCGCCCGGGTGTGCCCCAGTGAAACTACGATTTCAGCGGCAATTTCCTTTATAAATGCATACTCCTTATCCTCCTCCGGTGCCACCACCACCTGACGGATATGTCCCCCGGAAAGCTCCTGCATTTCCCGTAAAAAAGCCACATCCGGTTTCTGAATATACTCCCCCTTCTGAGCCCCTTTTCGGGCAGCAGACAGGAAGGGACCCTCCATCGTTGCTCCCAAAAACCTGCTGCCTTCCTTATCTTCATATGTTCCTACCGTCTGAAAAATCTCCCGAAGCCTTTCCCGGGACAGAGTCATGGTAGCAGGCACCATTCCGGTAACACCATGCTTTATCTGATAATCTGCAATCTCCCAAATAGCTCTTTGGGTTCCATCACACAAATCATACCCATTACAACCATGCAGGTGAATATCTATCATTCCCGGTATTATGTAACAATCCGATGCATCCACCGTATTTTCCATACTTGTTTTTTCATGGAACGCATACCAAAAAGGGGAATCTGCGCAAACAGATTCCCCACTGTCATCATAAATAATTTCTGCAATTTTATTCTCGCTCACGAAAATGCTTCCCTTTCGAAAGACACCATCCGTGCCAAAAATTTTGCCATTTTTGATAACCATATTTTACCCTGCTTAAATCATATCCTTAATCTTAGAAAATGCTGCCTCATCACCTACAATGGTTACATCCTGATGTAACTGCAAAATAGATGCAGGAACATTAGGAGTTACATCCCCAAAGAATGCCTTTGCAACAATATCCGCCTTATCAGCACCACTTACTACCATAAGAATCTTCTTTGCGTTCATAATGGTCTGAATACCCATGGTGTATGCCTGGGTAGGAACCTCTTCCTTGGAAGCAAAGAATCTTGCATTTGCATCAATGGTGGACTGTGCAAGAGTCACGCAATGAGTTCCCTTAGGGAATACTTCTGCAGGCTCATTAAATCCGATATGTCCGTTGTGTCCAAGACCCAACAGCTGCAAATCCACACCACCGGTAGCGCGTACAATTTCATCATATTTTGCACATGCTTCTGCGGAATCCTCAATGGTTCCGTCAGGTACATAGGTATTATTTAAATCAATATTTACCTTACTAAAAAGGTTATCATTCATAAAGTAATAATAGCTCTGGTCATTATCATGGGTCAGTCCCTTATACTCATCCAAATTTACGCTGGTAATCTTAGAGAAATCCAAATCGCCCTTCTCATATCTTTCTACCAGACATGCATAGGTACCGATAGGAGTGGAACCTGTTGCCAGACCTAATACGGAATTTGCCTTCATTACCATCTGGGCACTAATTACATTAGCAGCCTTTCTGCTCATTTCATCGTAATCTTTTGCACACACAAATTTAATCATAACTTTTCCAAGTCCTTTCTTTTGTAGCAGTCTCTTCAAAACTACAGACTAATACTACCACAATCAATACGGTTTTACAAATAATTTTTTGCAAAAGTTCAGCCATGGACTATAAAAAAGGCTAGGGTGCGGCTTTGTGAATGGCGCGGCTGAACTTTTATTTCTACGGAAGACTCCTTATGATGTCTCGAAGTTGCAAAATCGCCCCGGGAGCTGCTGATAATTCATCAATCCCCATATCTACAAAGGTCTTTGTTAATTCCGTATCCGCTGCCAGTTCTCCACAGATAGCAACCCTTTTACCTGCTTTATGTGCATTATCCGCTACCATTTGAATCAAACGCAATACAGCCCTGTGGTGAGGATTGTAAAAACTGTCCAATTTGGCATTCTGCCTGTCGATTGCCAAAGTATATTGTGTCAAATCATTGGTTCCGATACTGAAAAAATCCACCAACTTTGCTAATTCATCACTAATCAATGCTGCTGCCGGTGTTTCAATCATGATTCCCTCCTGCACATCTCTGTAAGGGATTCCTTCTTCGGAAAGTTCTGTTTTTACCGCCGCTGCTATCTGCTTAATGGTCTGCACTTCCTCCACAGAAATAATCATGGGATACATAATGGAAAGATTTCCATAAACCGCCGCCCGATATAAAGCCCTCAACTGGGTCTGCAAAATTTCCGGATTTTCCAAACAAACTCTAATTCCCCGATAACCCATTGCAGGATTCTCTTCCTGCTCTATGGGTAAATACTCCGCCTGTTTATCAGCTCCGATATCCAAGGTACGAACCACCAATGGTTTATCTCCCAGCATTTGGACAGCCTGCTTATATATTTCAAATTGCTCCTCTTCTCCGGGCAATGCATCTCTTCCTATGTACAGAAATTCACTTCTAAACAATCCAATACCTTCCGCATCGTTTACAAGGGCGCTCTCCAAATCATCAAGACTACCGATATTAGCATTAAGCACTATTTTTTTTCCACTTAAAGTTATTGCCTCTTTCCCCCTTAATTCTTGTAAAAGTGCTCTCTGCTCTGCAATTCTTTGCATTTGCGCCCGGGCTTCTTCCAGCTGTGATTCGCTGGGCTCCACTATAAATTCTCCTATAAATCCATTTACCAATCCATACTGTCCACTCTGCAATTCCTCCGGCTTCATATCCATGGCCACTAAAGCAGGAATATTCATTGTTCTTGCCAATATGGCAGTATGAGAATTGGTTGACCCTCTGGAAGTCACAAATGCCAAAATTTTACTCTTATCCAAGACAACCGTTTCACTAGGCGTTAATTCCTCTGCCACAATAATAACCGGCTCTGTAAGCTCCGCTACCTTTCCGATTTCTCCTCCCAGACATTTAATCAATCTGATGGTAATGTCCTTGATATCAGCTGCTCTTGCTCTCATGTACTCATCCGTCATAGAAGCAAATATATCAACAAATTGTTCTCCTACAACGGACACTGCATATTCACTATTTACCTGCTGCATTTGAATCCTATCCTGAATTCGCTTTTGGTATTCCTCATCTTCCAAAAGTAATTGATGCACATGAAATATAGCAGCATTGCCTTCCCCTAACTCTTTTGCCGATTGCTCATACAATTGCTGCAACTGGGCTTGAGCTTCCCCGATAGCTTCCTGTAAACGCTGTACTTCTGCATCCACGTCCTGTATACTTTTTCTATTTACCTGCAATTCCCGGTCTCCCAGCACAAGCACCGGACCAAGGGCAATTCCTTCAAAAACTGATTTTCCGCTTATCCTCTTCATAATTTTCCTTACCATCTGTTTGTGCGTTTCAAGCACAATTGTGCACAGTTATACACATCACCATAAAAGGACTGTGTCTTATCCACAGCCCTTTTATAATTATCACACAATCTTTTATTTTAACATCTCTAAAATTGCTTCTTTTGATTGCACTCCCATACTACGGTTTACAGCCTGTCCATCCTTAAATACAATAAGGGTGGGGATATTCATTACTTTGAAGCGAGCTGCCAATTCCGGCTGCTCATCCACATTTACCTTACAGATTTTCGCATGGGTTACTTCCTCTGCCAACGCTTCAATGGTAGGAAGAAGCATCTTGCAGGGACCACACCACTCTGCCCAAAAATCTACCAATACAGGCTTATCAGAGCTTAAAACTTCACTTTCAAAATTTTCTAAGGTAACATGTAATGCTGCCATCTTTTATCATCCTTTCGCTTTGCTGGTTATAGTGTTACAGCACTATTATCTCCAAATATATCATTTTCAACAAATAATGTATTATTATAATGTTGATTCAAACGAATTAACTTTTCCTTCTCGGCACCGGAAAGCTTCTCCGTAACATCGGTAATAAATACATAGAAGAGTCTGCTGTCCTCACCGGAATCGGAATCCTCCAGATGTCCGCAGTCATCAACCCAGCGAACGGTACCATCCTTAGCCACAATACGATAATAAATAAAATCCATATTCGTATCGGAATGCTTTACCTGCTCCTTGATTTCCCATTGAATTCTGCTTAAATCCTCCGGATGCACCATACCGGTAAAGGAATTTCCGACCAACTCCCTGAATTCATCCATCGTCTCACAGCCATAGAGCTTAAGCACCGAAGGATTAGCATAAAGAATCTTCTCATTATGAGTAGCCTCATACACAAAGAATCCATCCGACATATTTGCCAGCACCTGTGCCATATTTTGATGCTTCTGTTCTTCCTTTTCACGCATTAGTGCATCAATACTTCGAATCGTCAGAATTGCCGTTATCGGCTTTCCATCCTTACGCTCACAAACATTTACAGAAGTCAGACACCATTCTTCCCCAAGTCCCTGCACACTTCTGCGATATTTATACTCTACCGTATCCTGCTTTGCAAGTTCACGATGTAAATTTTCTAACGAAAGGAAATTGCGGATTCCTTCCTCATCATATCGTAAAATTCTTCCTGTTCCAAAATGACGATTAATTGTCTCTTCATAATTTCCTCTTTCAATCAAATGATTGTCATCAGGATAAATCATACGAATATAGTTTTCTTCCAAATGCAGGAAATAAACCTCTCTATAGGATAAGAGAATGTTCTCCATGGTCTTTTCATAAATATGGGCATTGGTCACATTCCGCACTATAAAGCTTACATAACCATGTTGATATTGATAAAAGGTAAATTGCAAATAGCTATAGGAAATAGAGCTGTAAGTTTCCAGTTCCGTTACCTCTCCCATGTAAGCAGCACGAAAAGCTTTATCCAATAACTCTTCCCGCTTATTTACAAACAGCTTCTTCATCAAATATCGTAACCGGGCAATGTCTCCACCGCACACATGTCCCAATTCCGTATTAGCATATATGATATCATAATCTGCTACCTTTCCATCATTCCCCAATATTACCTTGGCAACTCCATATTCACAGGGCAGCTTTCCATAATATTTTTCCAGCCGCTCCATCTGTTTATCCGTTAAATCTTCTACCTCTGTATCAAAAAGCCCCGCATCACTTTTACTTTCCAGCTGTGATGTCATATCTAACAAGGAGCCGTAAAAAATCTGATGCCCATCTCTTTCCCTCAGGAAAAAGACTCGCATATAAACCCACAATACCTTTCCATCTTCTCTCACAAAATGAAGATAGCCATCCGCACCATTCGTAGGTCTGCTGTACGCCTGCGCAAACATGGATACCAAGAGCTGTCTGTCATCATCCCTGACATGATTCCAGAATTTCTTGCTGGCTACTGCATCCGTTTCTGAAGAAACACCTGCCAGACGATAATACTGCTCATTCACTCTGGTAATCTCAATCTGATTCTCATACATATCATAAAAGGCTGCGGCACCAAGAATATTGTTAACCATTGCATCCGTAAACAAATTGGTATCCAAAAACTCTCTCAACCGAATGGATTCATTCTGTCTGCACCACAAACCATCTAAATCCAAATTCCTCTCATCGGAAATTAGCTTTTCAAAATCTTCCATTGGCATGGGACGATAATAATAATATCCCTGACTGTAGCGACAACCCATTTTTAACAGCATATCTTCCTGCTTCTGGGTCTCCACGCCCTCCGCAATAATGGGCATACGCATCTGCTTTGCCATATTTACCACAGACTCCAAAATACCGATGCCTTTTTCTTCCTCGGACTCCGTAATATCCAAAAAGCGCATATCCATTTTTAGAACATCCACGGACACTTCCTTTAACATATTCAGGGAAGAATATCCGCTTCCAAAATCATCCATCATTACCAGAAATTCAGATTCTCTCAATTCCTTTACAGCATTGATAATTTTGTCATTGCTTTCCGCATAAGCACTTTCCGTAACCTCTACTTTCAGAAGCTTAGCGGGAATGTTATAAGTTTCCACCAACTCATTTAAGAAAGCCGGTACATTCATGGAAAAAATATCAATTCTGGAAACATTAATGGAAATAGGTACCGGCTTGTATCCTCTGTCAAGCAAGCTTCTTAGCCACTGGCATACCTTTCTCCAAACATAACGATCCAAATCCGCAATAAAACCATTTCGCTCCAAAACGGGAATAAATACTCCCGGCGAAATCATTCCCTTTGTGCTGTGCTTCCAACGCACCAAGGATTCACCACCTACAATTTTGCCTGTGGCAATATCGCACTGAGGCTGAATAAAGAAAGTAAATTCCTCTTTTTGAAGTCCCGCCTGAATCTCTGACAGAAGCTTTATTTCTTCCTCAACCTTTTCTTCCATATCCGAGGTATATACACAGCTTCTTTGGAGATAATTTCCAATTACATGGGAAACTGCCAGTGTTGCTCTATCATACATAGTAGCAGCCGGTACTGTAACATCATCAATGGGATAAATACCAAATGCCGGCAAAAATCCCATAGTACTGCTCCATCTGCGAATCACCGCTGTAACCGCATCGCAAAGCTCCGCTATTACCTCTTCTCCATAGGGCATTAAAACGCCAAAATTGTCTCCTCCCACATATCCTACAATTCCACCGTTTTTTCTGCGAAATTCATCGATTGTATCAGCAATCTCAACTAATAATTTGTCGCCCTGTTCTCTGCCGTGAATCTTATTGAACAAACGGAAATGTTCAATATCAATAGCAACCACGCAATACATTGTCTGCTCTGCATGCTTTAAAAATTCTTCAACTTTTTTGTAAAAAGCCTTTGTAAAGTATAATCCTGTTAAGGGACTATACTCTGTATATGATTGGTAAACATATTTTTCATCTGTTTTTATATATTCTTTAGTTTTGTCTGTATCCATACGCTGCACTCCTTATAATAAACAGGAAATATGCCCTTACATAAATACAATTAATTATCTATCCATCTCCGCAATACGTCCTGTTGACTTATGCTCCCTGATAATCCCTTCAATTTCCTTTAAATCCGTACATAATAAATCTCCCGGAATGGTATTCTTTAATGCACTGATTGCATTACCATACTCCAATGCCTTCTGGTACTCTCCCTCATGAGCCAGCAAGCCATATAATACACCTGAAATATAGGCATCACCGCTTCCGATACGGTCTACTACTTCAATATCACTGTACGGAGCCTCCTCATAATAAGTGTCATCCTTTGCACAGTAAATAATAGAACCAAAGCTATGGCGCTTGGGACTATGTACTACACGCTGGGTAGATGCCACAATGGAAATAGGATATTCCTCCGTAAAGCTCTTCATAATGCTCTTGGCATCCCCCTCTTTCAAGAAGGTGAGACGAGCAGTATCCTCTGAGCAGAAGAAAATGTCCACATAGGGCAAAATGGATTCAATACATTCCTTTGCCTCCGCTCCCGTCCAAAGATTACCACGGAAGTTAACATCGAAGGAAATAATTGCTCCCTGCTCTTTAAAACGCTTAATCATCTCAATAGCTGTTGCTCGAAGCTCAGGGCTGAGCGCCAAAGTAATTCCACTGGTATGGAAGCATCTGGTGGCACTGTAAAGAGATTCATCATAATCATTTACTGTTAATTTATTAATGGAGGTGTTTTTACGGTCATAGACGATACGGGGCTTACGAGGATATGCACCATTCTCGTAATAGTACACTCCCAAACGTGCATCCTTATCGTCATCATACACCAGATAGTCATCACTGACACCGCAGAGACGTACTCTATTCTTAATATAAACTCCCAAATCATTTGCCGGGAGCTTGGAAATAATACCGCAGCGAAGTCCCAGCATAGCAGCACCGGTAATGGCATTTAATTCCGCACCACCTGCCTGCTTACTAAAGCTGTCACCTCTAGTAATTCTCTCATTGTCCGGTGGGGACAGTCTTAACATAATCTCCCCTAAGGAAAGTAAATCGAATTCTTTTTTCATATCCATATGCCCTCTCTTGCTATATTCTTTCAGGGAATTTTCTGATTATTGACAGAATTCCCACATATTTTCCTATGTATACTATAGCATATTAAACAGTGAGAGGTAAAGATGTCAGACATTAGTTAAAAAATTAACGGTAACGTTTTCTACGCCTCCATATATTCTCTGTAATCTTCCTCGCTGGCAAATAAAATATAATCCCCTTCTACATATCCCATGTAACCGCTTGCTGTTGTGTATCCCTTCATAAAAATACCTCCTTATCAGAATGCTGTTTCAGTTGTTCTGATAAGAAGATAACATTTTTTGAGTACCATAAAACTCCCTCTTGACTCCACTCACCTTGTCTGCTATACTTTTACCAGATTATTTCAGAAAGGGGTTCTATGATGAACGGGTTAGGATACACTCCTATTTGCAGTAGCAGTAGCATGTCAAAAACATGCATTTTTGAATTGTTACGGGATTACTGCGCCCTTTTTTAGAATATTCGTTTAGAACTTCATTCTAATTTATTTGTAATAAATGCGCAGATAATTCCACTTTAGCACAGGTAATCAACTTTTTCTGATTCCCTGTTTTTTTATGTCCAAATTACACCAATATCACCCTTCGGTGATTACATTAATAGAAAGAAGGAATTACCAATGAATTTATTACAGAAAAAACTTCAACACAATATTATCTCTGAATATTTCTATAGCTTTATCAATAACCTGAGTATGTCCAATTCCATCTGGGTACTCTACCTTGCTTATCGCGGTATGAGCCTTTTGGAAATCGGTCTTTTGGAGGGTATTTACCACATAACAGGCTTGCTCTTTGAAATTCCCTCTGGGGCAGCTGCCGATTTGTTAGGCAGGAAGCGTTCCATGCTTGTAAGTCGGATTCTCATGATTTTCTCCTGTATTATTATGCTCTTTTCCAACACGTTTGCAGGCTTTGCCCTTAGCTTTATCCTGCAATCCTTAAGCGGAAATTTTAACTCCGGTTCCGAGGAAGCTCTTGTTTATGACAGTCTGAAGCAATTGGAAACGGAAGAAAACTATCCCATTATCAACGGACGCATTAATATGCTGATTGAGGTATCCCAATCCGTTGCAACAGTATTAGGCGGAATCCTGGCTGAATATTCTTTTTCTTATTGCTATGCCACCTCTACTGTGATTGCCGCTCTGGGTCTGATACCCCTTCTGTTTATGACGGAGCCCACCATCGGAAGAACTGCCACAGCGAAACATACATCTGTCTGTTCCACTGTGAAAAAACATTTTCAAACCAGTGCTGCAATCCTGCAAAAGGATAGGCAGATACTGCTGATTATTGTATACTATTCAGCTGTTTTTTCCGCTTTTAATACCCTGTTCTTCTATGGGCAGCAATATTTTTATGAGCTGGGGCTGAATAAAATAGAAATCAGTATTGTTATGCTGTTTGCAGGACTTGCAGCTTGCCTTGGTGCACTATCAAACAATAGTTTCAGCAAGCTTCTGGGGCGAAAAACGGCTTTATTCGGAGCACTTATGATTAGCCTTAGTATTCTACTCTTTGGCTTTTACCATTTATACCTTTCCATAGGTGCTTTATTGGTTGCCACTTTTTTTAATTCTGTATTGTACCCGGTGCAGTCCAATGCGTTGAATCAAAGAATTCCATCTGCCCAGCGCGCCACTTTAATCTCTGTAAATAGTATGTTTTTTTCTGTTTTTATGATTTTAATGTTTCCTCTGGCAGGCGCCTTTGCGGATATAACCAACTTAGCCACAGCCTTTGTGTTGCTTGGAGCTGTCACACTGTTATGTAGCCTTTTATACTATAAAAAACTCTTCTGAAAGAGAATCTTTCCTGAATAAAATACCTTCACTGACATATACTGTATGCAAGTAGAAAATCAGGAGGAAATAATGCATGAGTTACATTTGCGATGTTTGTGGTTATATTTATGACGAGGAAGCCGGCGACCCGGAAAATGGTATTGCGCCCGGCACAAAATGGGAGGATGTACCTGAAGACTGGCTTTGTCCCCTTTGTTCTGTAGGAAAAGACCAGTTTTCTGAAATCTAAAAAATGCGGGGAACTTGCCATGCATATAACAGAAGGAATCAAATACATTGGTGTTAACGACCATGAAATCACTATGTTCGAAAGACAGTATCCGGTCAAACATGGGATGTCCTACAATTCCTATTTAATTTGCGATGAAAAAAATGCTGTTATGGACACTGTGGACATTCATTTTACAGAACAATGGCTGGAAAATATAGAAAGGGAATTGGGCAATACTGCGCCGGATTTTCTAATCATACAGCATATGGAGCCGGACCATTCCGCAGGCATTGCCCTGTTTATGGAAAAATATAAGGATGCTTTGATTGTAGCAGGTGCCAAGGCCTTTGCTATGCTACAGCAGTTTTTTGGCACCGATTATGCCAATCGCAAAATTGTAGTAAAGGAAGGCGACCTCCTTTGTCTGGGACAGCATACCCTGGCCTTTTTGGAAGCTCCTATGATTCATTGGCCGGAGGTAATTATGACCTTTGAGCAGCATACGGGAACTTTATTTTCCGCAGATGCCTTTGGTAAATTCGGTGCATTGGATGTAGACGAAGGATGGACAAGCGAAGCCCGCCGCTACTATATCAATATAGTTGGCAAATACGGAATGCAGGTAAACAGACTCCTGCAAAAGGCTTCCTCTCTTCCCATGCAACGAATCTGTTCCCTGCATGGTCCCATATTGGAGGCACCACTGGATAATTATTTAAAACTCTATCAAACCTGGGCAAGTTATCAGCCGGAAAGTCAAGGGGTTTTGCTTGTCTATAGCTCCATGTATGGTAATACAGAAGGAGCCGTGGTAAAATTGGCAGAAATTCTACAAGAAAGCAGTCCCACAAAGCTTCTCCTTCGGGATATTACCAAGTGTGATTTGTCCGCTGTGGTTTCTGAAGCCTTTCAGTATGACAGGCTTGTACTGGCAACCACCACCTATAATAATGGTATTTTCCCACGCATGCGGGAATTTATAACACAATTGACAGAGCATAATTTCCAAAACAGACGAATCGGATTGATAGAAAATGGCTCCTGGGCTCCCGTTGCTGCCAAGGTAATGAAGAGCATGTTGGAAGGCTGCAAAAATCTAACCTTTTGTGAGCCTGTGGTAACCCTTCATTCTGCCCTAAACGATAATAGCCTTGCACAGCTTTCCGCACTTGCACAGAATTTAAAAGAGCCGACTGCCCTATAACAGTCGGTTCTTTTTTGCTAATATTCATTTATCAGTTTTTGACTACCTCAGTTGCTTTCATATCCTTCCACAAAATATACCAATATAACAGATATGTCACAATATTCACCACCGAAAGTACTCTTATAGAAATAATAGAATCATATAAATAGGCACCATATGTATATAAGGATAAGCAGGTAAGTGTTACCAACAGCGGGATGGTTTTCTTATTTAGAAATACAATACCAATTGCCAACATTTCATAAATAAAACCATATCTTTCATGCATGGAAGGCAAAAACAGGATACAGGTATAGGCAAAGAGAAATGCGTAATACAAAATATGCCTGGATTGTATCTCCTTTATTTCCTTAAACAGGATAATCATTGCAACTGCCAGAATCATCAAGGTGAAAAGCATGGTAAAGGTCTTAAACATATCAAAATCCGCCACCTCATGGTGGGAAAGCAGGGTAGTCCAAAAGGTGGGATAATTCATATAGACAGCCGGAAATACATCGGTCTGCTCCACATAAATGGTAAATACATCCGTCCACTTTCTCCCCATAATCACATTAGGAATGGAGGTCACGCACATCACCACGGGAATAATGGCAAAATACAAAATCGAAAATTTCTTTTTTACAAAATACACAAACAAAAATGCCGGCAGTACAAACGCAGCCTGTAGCTTAAAAGCAAATGCGATGCCAAAGAAAATAAAGCTTTTCACATATTTTTCCTGCATAAAGAAAAGCAAAGAAAGCACCACAAAAAAGGTATAAATCACATCACACTGTCCCCACAGGGAAGAATTTAAAAATACAATGGGTGATAAAATGGAAAGGGTATATGCCAATCCTGCATTCCACTTTTTGTCCTTCTCACTTACATGATGAACCAATGCAGCCATTGCCACTGCCAGTCCATAATCAAATACGCAGGATAACACCTTGTACCCGGTTAAGGGATTAATGGGCAAATAGGTTAACAATGCAATCAAAAACTGAAACAACATATTGTAGGTACCTACATTAGTGTCCAATGCCGCCAGACCACCGTTTTCCTGTATTTCTTCGTACCAAGGCAGTAGATACACCTTAAAGTCCTTACTTACAAAATCCTTTACGGAATATCTGAGCACCACACTGATAATTGTCACAAATATCAGAAAAATCACAAAAATATGCTTTTGTACCCACTCCAAAAATTTCTTTTCATATGAAAACAAAATAATGCCTCCTCTCAATCTATTAACAGCTTCATTTCTACTAAAAGCTTTTCCGTCATATCTAACAGCAGCTCCGCATCCGTTTCCACCAGACCTGTCTTCTTATACTTATAAGTAAAGAATGGATTGCCGTATGCAGTAAAGGTAAGATTCTGACCATACTTTTTCAACATTTCAGGGATTTTTGCCGGATTCACCTTAGCATCCGGGCGAAAGGTAAAAGTAATTCTCTCGTTTTTTCCTTTAATTTCTGTCATAAACAGTTCATGCGCAGAAACTCTGATTAATGCAATGCGAAGGAGATTATCCACGGACTTAGGAATACCGCCAAAGCGGTCTAACAGTTCATCCTTCATATCATCCCGTTCCTTCTCATTTTCAATGCCTGCAATGCGCTTATAGATATCCAGCTTTTGCACCTCATTTACGATGTATTCCCCGGGAATAAAGGCATCCACATCCAAATCGATAACCGTAGAAAAATCTGTTATCGTAGGAATTCCCTTCAGCCCCTTTACCGCCTCATTGAGCATCTTGCAGTACATATCATAGCCTACTGCCTCCATATGCCCATGTTGCTTTACTCCCAAAAGATTTCCTGCACCGCGGATTTCCAAATCCCTCATAGCAATTTTAAAGCCGCTGCCCAAATCTGTAAATTCCTTAATCGCAGCCAAACGCTTTTCGGCCACTTCTTTCAGCATCTTATCCCGCTTATACATAAGGAAGGCATAGGCGGTACGATTGGAACGTCCCACACGGCCGCGAAGCTGATAAAGCTGGGATAAGCCCA
Organism: Lachnospiraceae bacterium; assembly: GCA_017624835.1. Classification (GTDB taxonomy): domain Bacteria; phylum Bacillota; class Clostridia; order Lachnospirales; family Lachnospiraceae; genus Acetatifactor. Next base: position 43,298 of record JAGAMG010000026.1, on the reverse strand, counting down.
AACTATCGGAATCATGAATAATCATGGTATTGGCATTGGAAATATCTAAGCCCGTTTCAATAATGGTGGTGGAAACCAGTACATCAATATCCCCATTGATATAATCGAACATAATCCGTTCCAGCTCATGCTCCTTCATTTGTCCATGGGCAAATGCCACAGTTGCCTCCGGCACCAGCTTGGCAACCTGAGCTGCAATGTCTCCAATATTATTCACACGATTGTAGACATAATAAACCTGCCCGCCCCTTGTCATTTCCCGGACAATTGCCTCTCGCACCATTTCATCATTGTATTCGCACACAAAGGTCTGTATGGGCAAACGATCATTGGGTGCTTCCTCCAGTACACTCATATCCCTGATACCAATCAGGCTCATATGAAGGGTTCTGGGAATGGGGGTAGCTGTAAGAGTCAGTACATCTACATTTTCCTTTAATTTCTTGATTTTTTCCTTATGGGCAACGCCAAATCGCTGCTCCTCATCAATAATTAGAAGACCTAAATCCTTAAATTTCACATCATCGGAAAGCACTCTATGAGTACCTATGATAATATCTACAAAGCCCTTCTGCAAGTCCGTTAAGCTCTTTTTTATTTCTGACGGGGTACGAAAACGGCTAAGCAAATCCACCCGCACCGGAAAATCCTTCATACGCTGAGCAAAGGTATTGTAATGCTGCTGGGCTAAAATAGTAGTTGGCACCAGATACACCACCTGTTTACCCTCCTGTACTGCCTTAAATGCCGCACGAATAGCAATTTCCGTCTTTCCATATCCCACATCACCACAGACAAGGCGGTCCATAATCTTGGAGCTTTCCATATCAGCCTTGGTATCTGCAATGGCAGCCAATTGGTCTTCCGTCTCTTCAAAGGGAAACATTTCTTCAAATTCCCGCTGCCAGACAGTATCCTTACCATACTGATAGCCCTCACTTGCCTGCCTTAAGGCATACAGCTCCACCAAATCCTTTGCCACCTCATTGACCGCACTGCGCACCTTTGTTTTGGTACGCTCCCATTCCTTGCTGCCCAGCTTATTCAGCTTGGGCTTTTTGGCATCTGCGGAGGCATATTTTTGAATTACATCAAGACCGGTGGCAAGAATGTACAAATTCCCCCCATCCCGATATTCTATCTTAATATAATCCTTGACAATTTTTTCCATTTCCACCTTTTCGATACCCTTATAGATACCCAGGCCATGGGTTTCATGGACTACATAATCGCCAACCTTTAATTCATTAAAATCATTTATCTTCTGCCCCTGATAGAGCTTTTTCTTCTTCTTTTTCTTTTTTTCCGCACCAAAAATATCGGTCTCAGAAAGCACTACAAATTTCAGCCAAGGATACTCAAAGCCCTTTCCCACATGACCGTAATAGGTCAAAACCTCTCCCGGTTGTACCTCTCTAAAGGGGTCTTCCGTATACACTGCGGAAAGCTCCTGGTCTCGCAAATCCTCCGCCAAACGCTTTGCTCTGGTCCGGGAACCGGAAAGCAATAGCACCCGATAACCATTCTTACGATACTTTTTCAAATCCCTTACCAATGCTTCAAAGCTATTATTATAAGGCGCAATATTGCGAGCTGCCAAATCACTCTTTTGCTCCGCCTTAAAAAATCCATATTTGCTCTCCATGGTCGCCAAGGTGACTACATTGTACTTGGAAATCCCGGCTGCCACCTGTTCCCCACTGTACAAAATGTTCATCTGCCCCGGCAAAATATAACCCTTGGACACACGTTGTTCCATGCTTTCCCGAAATTCTAATTCGATAGCATCCGCCTGTTCCTTGACTCGGAGTGGTTCTTCTATAAAGAAGCATAACTGCCGAGCTGCCGCCTGCCCTAAGCCTTCCTGAATGCCTTTACAGGCAACCCTACCCAAAAGCTGGGGCAAGGTTACCGTATCCTCAAAGAAATATCGAATATAACTTTCCAGGTTGATCATGCTTTGGAACTCTAAAAGCTGCTCTCTAAGCTCCTTTACCTGAGTTACAATTCGATGTGCCTCCTCCGGTTTATGAGCATCCCGAAAGATTTTTTCCTGCTTTTTGGCTTCCTTCTCCAAATGCTCTAACCCGGCATGTATTCTTTCCTTGGACAATACAAACTCTGATGCCGGATAAATACTGATACCTTCCAGCTTCTCAATGGAACGCTGGCTCAAAATATCAAAACTACGAATGGAATCCACTTCATCCCCCCAAAGCTCAATACGATAGGGATTCTCCTCAGTAAGGTCAAAGATATCCACGATACCACCCCTGATAGAAAACTCACCGGGATTTTCTACCTGATAAGTTTTCGTATAGCCCATGGCAACCAACTGCTTTGCCACTGCACTTTCATTTACACTATCCCCTCGATGAACCTGAATAATGTCCTGCTCTTCCCACATTACCTGAGGTGTCATTAATGCAGCATAGGTGGTCACAATGGTTACCGGCTTACGCTCCATTATTCGACGTAAGGTGCGAACACGCTCCTTCACTAACTGATTTCCATGAATATCCGCCTGAAAAAAAATCAGATCCTTGGCAGGATACAACATGACATTTCTGTCATAAAATTTATATTCTTCAAAGATTTCTTTTGCTTTTAAATCATTATAAGTAACGATGACCTTATATTTTATGCCATCGCTAAATCCATATACAATATGCAGCTTTTGAGAATCCACGCAACCGGACAGAGCAATGGAAGCATTACCCTGTTTTAGTGCATCCCTCATCCCTTGATAATCCGGCAATTCCTTTATGGGTGCAAATAATGCATGCATGTTATGCCTCCAAAGTCTTACGGTTATATTCATTCATGGCTGCATCCGCATCTTCGGTAATCATCATGCGAATGGCATCCGTTGCCCGTTCTGCAGCCTTATCCATTACTCCTCGTTCTTCTTTTGAAAAATGTCCTAATACATAGTCCGCTAAATCATAGCCCTTGGGCTTCTCACCTACGCCCATTTTCACACGCATAAACCCATCATGCCCTAAATGAGCTATAATATTTTTTAATCCATTGTGTCCACCGGCACTACCCTTCTTACGAATACGAAGCTGTCCCACATCCAGACTGATATCATCGGAAATAACAATTAACTCTTCTGTTTCATCCACCTTATAATAATCAATCAGCTCCCGGACACTTTCCCCACTGAGATTCATATAGGTTTGGGGCTTAGCAAGGATACATTTCTGTCCTGCTACATATCCCTTACCAATGATTGCCTTATGCTTCTTCTCCAGCACGGAAATTCCTTCCTGCTCTGCTAATTTATCTATTACATCAAATCCAATATTATGTCTTGTATTTTCATATTCCTTTTTGGGATTTCCCAAACCTACAATAATGTACATATTGCCTCCACTTTAAATATATCCTTCTACTCTCTGTTTTCATCCATCGACTTGCTACTTATTCTCTCATTTTTCCCGAAAAAATACAAGACTATGTTTGGACTGTTCCACAACTTAGTAATCGCCTTTCACTCTATTCGCAAAATCCAAAAACTTTAAAATATCATGCTGAAATATTTTGGAAATTCGCAAATAGTTGTGGAAATTTTCAGAAAAATATATTAAAATAGAGAAAACTGTATTTACTCAGGAGGTATCGACATGAAACGAAATGTTATTGTAGGCCAGTCAGGCGGACCCACCGCCGCAATTAATTCCAGCCTTGCAGGCGTATACCGCACAGCAATCGACCGTGGAGCAAATAAAGTATATGGTATGCTTCATGGAATACAGGGTTTATTAGAAGAAAAATATATTGATTTATCGGAACATATCCGCACTGAATTGGACGAAGAGCTTTTAAAGAGGACTCCCGCTGCTTTCCTAGGCTCCTGCCGTTATAAACTTCCGGGAATTCACGAGGACATTACCGTATACGAAAAGATTTTCAATATTTTAGATAAGCTGGATATTGAAGCCTTTATTTATATTGGTGGCAACGATTCCATGGACACTATCAAAAAACTGTCCGATTATGCTGTCCTCACCGGACATGGCACCAGATTTATCGGATGTCCCAAAACTATTGACAATGACCTTGCGTTAACCGACCATACTCCCGGCTACGGAAGTGCAGCGAAATATATCGGTACCTCCATGAAGGAAATCATTCGTGACGGCTTCTGTTTGGAATACTCCAAGGGACTTGTAACTATTGTAGAGGTTATGGGTAGAAATGCCGGTTGGCTGACCGGTGCCACTGCCCTTTCTAAAGGGGAAGATTGTGAAGGTCCTGATTTAATTTATTTACCGGAAATCACCTTTGATTTGCAGAATTTCAAGGAAAGAGTCGCTGCTCTTTTAGAGGAAAAAACCTCTGTAGTAGTTGCCGTATCCGAGGGCATCCGTACCGCGGACGGCAGATATGTCTGTGAATTAGGCAGTGACATTAATTTTGTAGATGCCTTTGGACACAAACAGCTTTCCGGTACCGCCGCATATCTGGCAAACTTCATTGCCGGCGAACTTGGCTGCAAGACCCGCTCCATCGAGTTCAGCACCCTACAGCGTGCAGGCTCCCATCTAGCCTCCCGTGTGGATATCCTGGAGGCTTATCAGGTTGGTGGAGCTGCTGTGAAAGCTGCCGATGAAGGGGATTCCGGTCAGATGGTCGTATTACAGCGTTTCTCCGATGAGCCCTATCAGTGCGGAAGCGCCCTGCGAGATGTACATAAAATCGCAAATGACGAAAAATGTGTTCCTCGAAATTGGATTACCGAGGACGGCACCTATGTTACCCAGGAATTCATTACCTACGTGGAACCTCTTGTGCAGGGCGATGTGGCTCCCATTATGGTGGATGGTATTCCCAGACATCTGTATACTCCAAAGGAATTATATCGTAGAAAGAAGTAATTTATATTGTTCCAATAATAAACCTCTCCGGGAATCTTTTTAGGCGAGTACACCTGAATAAATCAAATTCCCGGAGAGATTTTTATATTCTTACCCATTTCTTTCCGCAATGCTTCTGCACAAATCAATCAAAGGATTGGCATCCTCCATATTATATATAGTCCCGTTTATATTGATCCTTTTACTCTGCATGCTAAGAGAAATCTTCTGCTTTTGATATACCAGCTCAATTCGAACAAAACCGGCGGGAACATCCTCCCCATCAGCTTCTACCTTTTTCCCTTTCATAGAATGAAGGCATTCCTGAATTTTAGTAATGTCTTCCCTCTTTCCTATACTGATTGGAGTATCACCGCTCCAGAAAATGATTTCCGTCAATTCCTCTGTGGGCAGGGCATCCTTTATATAACTTTCTGCTATTCCCTCTGCTTCCACTTGTGAATGTGGTGCAACAGAATTTTGCCATGGCTTGGTTATGCGGAAAATGATTCCGCCAACTAAAACAACTCCAATAACAAACAGTATCCATATCATCCCTTTATTTTTCTTTTCCATACTCAATTATTCTCTCTCCTCTAAAACATATGTAGCAAAGTACACCATACACAAAGGAGACTGCGTTGCCACAGTCTCCTCTTTCCTTTTATTTTAAAACTAAATTACATCATCCGGCTCTTCTAAAGCCTTCTCGTAGCTCTCCAGAATAATCTTCTGAATGCTTTCCCTGGTGGAGGAATTAATGGGATGTGCAATATCCCTGTATTCCCCATCAGTGGCTTTCTTGCTGGGCATGGCGATAAACACCCCTTTCTCGCCTTCAATTACCTTGATATCATGTACTACAAATTCATCATCCAAAGTAATTGAAACAATAGCCTTCATCTTACCTTCTTTTGTAATTTTACGAACACGAACATCTGTAATCTTCATATGCATTGCCCCCTTCAGCCTGTCATCTTTTGTCATTCATTAGTCAATCGTTAGATTACATATCTCTCATTGCGTTCTACAACAATCTTGATATCACCTTCTCCAACGAAGCGGGAATTTGCACGAATTGTATCGCGGCTCTCCACAATACAGTTTTCAATATAGGTGTTATCTCCTATATAAACATCATTTAAAATGATGGAATTCTTGATAACACAATTATTTCCAATATAGCTCTTCTTGAAAATAACTGAATTTTCAACAGTACCGTTAACAATACAGCCACTGGAAATCAAGCTGTTCTTGATATCTGCACCTGTATTATATTTTGCAGGAGGAAGGTCATCCACCTTGGAATAAATATCGGGATACTACTTAAAGAAGTAGTTACGCACCTCCGGCTTCAGGAAATCCATATTGGTGTTGTAGTAATCTTCCACAGAAGCGATATTTCTCCAATAATCCTTCATTTTATATCCGAAGATTCTCTTGATATCCTTGTAACGAATGAGAATATCCTTTACAAAATCATGTCTGTCTTCCTCTGCACATTTTTCAATCATTTCAATCAACAGACGACGACGAATTACATAGATACCGCAGGAAATAGTATTGGTCTTTGCCTGTAAAGGCTTCTCCTCAAATTCCTCAATACGGCTTTCCTCATTCATCTTCACAGTACCAAATCTTTCAATATTGGTACCCTTCTCCATATCACGGCATACAACGGTAATATCAGCCTTTTTCTCAATATGGTATTCTAATACCTTATTAAAATCAATCTTGTAAACACCATCACCGGATGCAATCACAACATAAGGCTCATGGCTGTTTTTCAAGAAATCAAGGTTCTGATACATTGCATCTGCGGTTCCTCTGTACCAATTGCTGTTCTCAGCGGTCACTACAGGAGTGAATACATACAAGCCACCCTGTTTACGTCCAAAATCCCACCACTTAGAGGAATTCAAATGCTCATTCAGGCTTTTAGCATTATATTGTGTAAGTACTGCTACCTTTTGAATATGTGAATTGGACATATTACTTAATGTAAAGTCAATGCTGCGATAGCTACCTGCTATGGGCATTGCACAAACAGCCCTCTTTTGGGAAAGCTCTTTCATTCTATGATTATTGCCGCCTGCTAAAATAATTCCAATCGCTCTCACTACTCTTCACCTGCCTTAATCAATGTTTTGCCGCTTGCAAGATGGGAATCTTCATAATCGGCAGCGGTTGTAACTCCAAATACCACGGAGTTCTTGCCAATGCTGATACCATTAGGAACCACGCTCTTTTCTCCAATGGTTACAATTCCCTGATTGTAAATATGAGGAGCCGTATCATTGTCAGCCTCTTCACCAACACCCAGCTTTACGTTATTTCCAATGGTTGCATTTTCTGCGATAATCGCCTTGTTTAACTCACAGCCATCACCAATCTGAGTCTGATTCATAATAATGGAATCCCGTACAACGGTTCCCTTACCAATGGTAACGCCACATCCGATTACAGAATTGTAAACCTCACCATAAATATCCGTACCCTCACCGATAATGCTGCGCTCTACCACACTGTCCGCTGCAATATACTGTGGAGGCTGAATCTCACTTTTGGTGTAAATCTTCCAATATTCTTCATAAAGATTAAACTCGGGAACAATATCAATCAGCTCCATATTTGCTTCCCAATAAGAACTGAGAGTACCTACATCCTTCCAATAACCGGTAAACTCATATGCATACATAGGAGCACCCTTTTCACGGCAATATGGAATTACATGCTTACCAAAGTCAAGAGCCGGCTGTTCAGCCATTTTAATCAGAGCCTCTCTCAATGTCTTCCAGCTAAAGATATAAATACCCATACTTGCCAGATTACTTCTGGGATTTGCAGGCTTCTCTTCAAAGTCAACAATCTTTTTATCCTCATCGGTAATCATAATACCGAAACGACTTGCTTCCTCCATAGGCACGGGCATAACAGCGATAGTTACCTCCGCATTGTTTGCCTTATGAAAATCAAGCATTACTTCATAATCCATCTTATAAATATGGTCACCGGAAAGAATCAGAACATACTCAGGATTGTAACTCTCCATGTATTCCAAATTCTGATAAATTGCATTTGCAGTACCGGTATACCATTCACTGTTGGTACTCTTCTCATAAGGTGGAAGTACAGTTACACCTCCAATATTACGGTCCAAATCCCAAGGGATACCGATACCAATATGGGAATTTAACCGCAAGGGCTGATACTGTGTCAATACACCTACTGTATCAACGCCGGAGTTAATACAATTAGAAAGTGGGAAATCAATAATACGATATTTTCCACCAAATGCTACTGCAGGCTTTGCAACCTTGGAGGTCAATACTCCAAGACGGCTTCCCTGTCCGCCAGCCAAAAGCATGGCAATCATTTCTTTTTTAATCATGTCCTCACCTCAATCTAGCCTTCTCTACCTGTTGGTAATATTTTGTTATTTGATTATAGCACACCTACCCTCGAAAGTGAATATTAATTCCAAATATTTTTTGTTTTTTTGCCGATTTTATATCCATTATTTACATATTTGCCGATTTTTGTCGTAATATTTTGTAAATTTCTACCAAGACAAAATTATTTACTTTCTTTTAAGATAGACATTTTACACATTTTCAATTTACATTTGTTTTTTAGTAAATATCCGCGTATAATATATAGTATTATTAAAAATTTGAATATAAAGGAAACGCAATTATGTATCAGATAGACTTTAACAATCCAACATCCATTTACTTTGTGGGCATCGGTGGCATCAGCATGAGCGGTCTGGCAGAAATCCTGGCAGATGCCGGTTTTAAGGTGTCCGGCTCTGACCGCACCAAAAGCGCCCTGACAGAGGGTCTTATCCAAAAGGGAATTACTGTATTTTATGGACAACGGTCTGAAAATATTACCGATGATATTGACTGTGTAGTATTCACCAGTGCCGTACACGAAGACAATCCTGAATATATCGCAACCGTCAGCAAAAATATTCCTTACCTTTCCCGGGCACAGCTTTTAGGACAGATTATGAAAAATTACCGGACTCCCATTGCCATTAGCGGTACCCACGGAAAAACTACTACCACCTCCATGGTCAGCGAAATTTTATTAAAGGCGGATACTGATCCTACTCTATCCATTGGAGGTATTTTAAAAACCATCGGTGGAAATATCCGAGTGGGTAAAACAGACCTTTTTGTAACAGAAGCCTGTGAATATACCAACAGCTTCTTAAGCTTTTTCCCTAAAATCGGTATTATCCTTAATATAGAAGAAGACCATTTGGATTTCTTTAAGGATTTAGCAGATATCCGCAATTCCTTCCGGGAATTTGCAAAGCTGTTACCGGAGGATGGTTGCCTGATTATTAACGGTGACATTCCCCAATATAGTGAGATTACCGAAGGACTTTCCTGCAAGGTTATTACCTACTCCTGTAATCAGACTACCAGCGAAGGTACCCCTGCTGATTATTCTGCAACTGCAATTTCCTATGATGAAACAGGTTATCCCTGCTTTACGTTGACAGTGTCTAATAAGCCTGCTGAAACATTTCAGTTACAGGTTCCCGGTGAACATAATGTGAGCAATGCCCTTGCTGCCATCGCTCTGGCAGATGTACTTTGCTTAGACCGCAAAGTAACTGCTGCCGCTCTCAAGGATTTCCATGGTACCGACCGAAGATTTGAATACAAGGGAACCATCGGCGGTGTAACCATAATTGATGACTATGCTCATCATCCCACGGAAATCACTGCCACCCTGACCGCAGCTCAAAATTATCCGCACAAAACATTATGGTGTGTTTTCCAGCCCCATACCTATACTCGTACCAAGGCTTTTATGGAAGACTTTGCAAAAGCATTATCCTTGGCAGATAAGGTTGTTTTGGCAGACATCTATGCAGCCCGTGAAACAGATACCTTAGGCATCAGCTCCGAAACCTTACAGAAGGCTATTCAGGATTTGGGGCAGGAATGCTTCTATTTCCCGTCTTTTGATGAGATTGAAAATTTCTTATTGGAAAATTGCATAAACGGTGACCTGTTGATAACTATGGGTGCCGGAGATGTGCTTAAAATCGGCGAAAATCTTTTAGGAATATAGTTGTCCACATTATCCACAGAAAAATTCTTTTATACAGGAATTTTTTCTGTGGATATTTTTATTTTTTCTGTGGATAAATTTCTTTCATATTTTTTATTTAAAACACAGTATAATTTCGATTTTTTTCTTCTAAAAACAATCTTATCCACATTTTCCACCATATCCACATCTTTACTAAAACCCCAGTGTTTTCAAGGGTTTCCGGCATTTTTACTATTTCCTTTTTTTCATCCTTATGTTATACTTGGTCTTGCTCCGTAAGTGAAGAGCAATGAAAGGATTACATACATGGCACGTTTAACAATATACAAAGACAATTATGGTGATTCCACCGTTATACCCAACCGCTTTATAGACGAATACATGAAGGATGCCAACGACGCACAGTTAAAGGTTTACTTTTACCTGATTCGCATGATGAATGCCAATCAGGCTATTAGTGTGTCCGGTATAGCGGACAAGTTTAACCATACAGAAAAGGACGTTATCCGTGCATTAAAATATTGGGAAAAGCAAAAGCTCTTGGATTTGGACTATGACCAGGAAAAAAATCTTACAGGAATACACCTGCGGGATTTATGCTGTCCAGCTGCAACAATAAATGCTTCTTCGCAAAATGTTTCACCTGTTCCTTCTGTAGCTCAGACAGTTCCCGTGCAAGAAGCGATGAATACTCACGCAGCATCTCCCACACCTGCCATTAGTACTCAGGCAACCTCCACAGAGGTTCCCGGCTTTATCAAGCCTGCGTACTCACTGGATCAGCTTAAGGAATTTAAAAATAGAGAAGAAACAGCTCAGTTACTTTTTATAGCAGAATCTTATATTGGTAAGCCTTTAACCCCTTCAGAAATAAAGACCATTCTGTTTTTCACAGATGTGCTTCATTTTTCAGAGGATTTGATTGACTATCTGCTTCAGTACTGCGTGGACCGTGGCAAGAAGGATTTTAAGTACATAGAAAAAGTAGCTGTAAATTGGGCAGAGGAAGGAATCACCACCCCCAAGCAGGCTCAGAAATTTTCTACCAGATACGACAAGAGTGTATACTCCATTATGAATGAATTAGGTAAAAGCACTTCTCCTACTGCCAAGGAAATGGAATACATTAATCGCTGGACCAAGGAATACGGTTTTACTACTGATATTATATTAGAAGCATGTGAGCGTACTGTTCTTGCAACGGACAAGCATCGTTTTGAATATGCAGAAGGTATTCTGAGCAGCTGGAAGCGCGATAATGTACATCACAAAGCAGATATTCATAAGATTGATGAATTATACCAAAAGAAGAAAACTGCTCCCAAACCTGCTTCCACCAATAAATTCAATCAGTTCACCCAGAACACCTATGACTTTGATGCCTTGGAACGTGAACTGTTAAGCAATTAATATGACACAAAGGAGACTTTGTCGTGGCATTAACCAACACACAATATGAATCCATCATAAAAGGATATGAACAAACCCGTGACTATAATCGCCGGCTTTCCGAGGAACGTCGGCAAAAGGTATACCACCTGCTTCCTGCTTATCAGGAGCTGGAAAATTCCGTTAGCAGTATCTCCGTATCCCAAGCGAAGCTTATGCTGAATGGCGACGACTCTGCGTTGGACAATCTTCGTACCACCCTTGCAAAGATCGCTTCGCAAAAGAAGGCTTTATTAGAGTCCGCCGGCTTACCTGCAGACTATTTAGAACCTATTTACGACTGTAGCTTATGTCATGACACAGGATACATTACAGGCAGCGATGGAATGAAAGAAAAATGCTCTTGTTTTCATCGTCAGGAAATTGCTCTTTTATATGAACAATCCAATATTCAGGAAATGATTGCGAAAGAGAATTTTTCCACCCTTTCCTATGAATACTATCAGGGAGAGGATTTAACCCGTTTTCAGAGATGCGTGGATATTTGTCGAAATTTTGTACAAAACTTTAAACAAGACTACCACAATCTCTTCTTTTATGGTACAGTAGGTACAGGTAAAAGTTTTTTGTCAGGATGTGTTGCCGGGGAAATTTTGCAAGGCGGACATTCTGTTATCTATTTCAGTTCTTCAGGGTTATTTGACACCCTCGCACGCTATTCTTTTGATATAAAGTCAAAAGATGCTCTTTACAATTTTTACAAAGACATATATAATTGCGATTTGGTGATAATTGACGATTTGGGCACAGAGGTTACCAATACTTTTGTAACATCCCAGTTATTTTCCTTGCTTAATGAACGACATTTAGCAAAGAAATCAACTATCATATCTACCAATTTAAGTTTGGAAGAGCTGCGTGACCGTTATTCAGACAGAATATTTTCCAGGATTACCAGCAATTACACTATTTGTAAGCTTACCGGTCCTGACATACGCATGTACAAAAAACGTAATTCAAATCTAGTGAATTCATAGAAAGTGAGGATTTTTTCATGGGCAACCGCGAAGAAAAAAGAAACTTAGAAACCATACCCGTTGGTTCCTTAGGAATCATTTCCCTACCGGGATGTAAGACATTGGGAGAGCAGGTTGATCAATATCTGGTAAAATGGCGTGCAGAGCGCGAAAGCGAGCACAAGGACTCCCTTGCATTTTCCGGTTATCAAAGAGATTCCTATTTATTGGATGCCAAGGTTCCCCGTTTTGGTTCCGGTGAAGCAAAGGGTATGATTATGGAATCCGTTCGTGGTACCGACCTTTATTTATTGGTTGATGTATTAAATTACTCCCTGACCTATTCCTTAGGCGGACACGAGAATCACATGTCTCCCGATGACCATTATCAGGATTTAAAGAGAATTATTGCAGCAGTTGGCGGAAAGGGTCGTCGTATTACTGTGATTATGCCTTTCCTTTATGAAAGTCGCCAGCATAAGAGAACCTCTCGTGAATCCTTGGATTGTGCATTGGCATTACAGGAGCTTGTGAGAATGGGTGTTGATAATATCATTACCTTTGATGCTCATGACCCCAGAGTACAAAATGCAATCCCCCTTCACGGCTTTGAAACCGTACAGCCTGCATATCAGTTTATCAAGGGTCTGCTTCGCAATGTAAAAGACTTACAGATTGATTCCGACCATATGATGGTAATCAGCCCTGATGAAGGCGGTATGAGTCGTGCCATTTATGTGGCCAATGTTTTAGGTCTTGATATGGGTATGTTCTATAAGAGACGTGATTATACCAGAATTGTAAATGGTCGTAACCCCATTGTTGCTCATGAATTTTTGGGTACCAGCGTAGAAGGAAAGGATATGATTATCATTGACGATATGATTTCCTCCGGTGAAAGCGTTTTAGAAGTTGCTGCTGCTTTGAAAGCACGTAAGGCAAACAAGATTTTCGTCTTCTCCACCTTCGGTTTGTTTACCAATGGTTTGGACAAGTTTGACAAGGCGTACGAAAGCGGAATTATTGACAAGGTTCTGACCACCAACCTGATTTATCAGACCCCCGATTTACTTCAGAGGGAGTGGTATATCAACTGTGATATGAGCAAATACATTGCCTATATTATTGACACCTTAAATCATGATTCTTCCATCAGCGACCTTCTGAATCCTAATGAAAGAATTCAAAACATTGTTGCAAAATACAAAAAGGGTGAGCTGTAAAAAGCAAGCCCCTAAATATGCATTTAAAAAGCGCATCAGAAAATTCTTCTTGATGCGCTTACTTTTATCAATTATTTTAACATTGCCCGGAAGGAACCACTTTACCATGACTCCATCCCATAAAAATCTCCAATCCCCTAAATCAACTTCATCCATTCAGACTATGACATTAACCGGCTTAATGACAGCAACCCTTTGCCTATTAGCTCCCATCTCCATACAACTGCCTTTTAGTCCCATCCCCCTGTCACTTGCCACCTTTGTGATTTATTTTGTAATTATTGTTTTGGGACAAAAGCGTAGCTTCCTAAGTGTCTTACTGTATCTTCTTTTGGGTTTTGCAGGTCTGCCAATATTTTCCGGCTTTACCGGGGGCGTGGGAAAGCTCCTTGGACCCACCGGTGGTTATCTCATTGGTTATTTGTTTCTGCCGCTTATTTGTGGTTTTTTTGTGGACAGATGGCAGGGAAAGGTTTTTTCCTGCTTACTTGGACTACTATTAGGTACTCTTGTGTGCTATTTCTTCGGTACCATATGGTTAACTCTGCAGGCAAAGCTCAGCTTCTTGGCAGCATTTTCCTCTGCCGTTCTGCCTTTTTTACTTTTTGATATTGTAAAAATTTTTCTTTCCTACTCTTTGGGCTACCAAGTACGCAAGCGTCTGAATCGTGCCGGCTTATGAAAAACGCACACTTACTGATTTGCCACACGAAGCATGTCACCGGATAATTCCCGCACCTGTTCCGTATCCGTTATCATATGCTCCATACCTTCTTTATACAGATTCATGGCACCTGCCATAGCATCCACTGCTATTTGATTTGCCTCAGAATACAAATTCATTTGACTGATTCGTTCTTTCAAATTCTCAAATATTCCATCCACCTGACTAATATTTTCATTTTGCACATTGATATTCTCATACAAATCGCCAAACTCATTTATCAATTGTTTAAAGCTGTTTTGCAACCCCTGAAGAGTATCCAATGAGCCATCAATTACCTGACCGCTTGTCGTCAAATGTCTGGTAGTCTCCCGAATCTGATTTTGCATCTGTGCTACTACCTCTTCAACCCGTTCAGAACATTTATTACTGTCAACAGCTAATTCCTGAACCTTGGATGCAACCACTGCAAAACCAGCGCCACTCTGCCCTGCTCTGGCTGCTTCTATGGAAGCATTTAAAGCAAGCATATTGGTGCTTGCAGATATCTTGTTCATTTGCTCTGTAATTTCAAATATTTCCTGCATATGGATTCCCAACAATCGGAATACCTCATTCACTTCACCGGTTGCAGTCTGCACAGCCTTCATTTGCAATCCCATTTCTGCCATATTTTGACTATTTACTGCCAAGGCACCCTCACATTCACGAACTTCTTTTGTCAATGCATCCACCTGCTGTTCTGTTTCCTGTATCTTAGCCAAAACTTCTTCACAGGCTTCAGAAACATCCTTGGCTACAAAAGAAATTCCATAGGAACCCTGACGTAATTCTGCAGCATTACAATCAAGCTGTGTATTTGCTTTTTTTAGCCCCTCCAGCCCCTGAGATGAGCTTTCAAAGTTTTTCTCCAATTCCTGTCCCATTTTTCGGATGGACTCCAACAATATTTCTGCCTCTTCTGCGCGCTGACGACTAATTTCAATAAAGGAACGACCACGACTGATAGCCAGATAAAAGATAACTCCCGCCAAAGTAAACACTGCCCCACACATAACAAACTGACTCAGAGACTCAGCCTTTTCGGGGTGAATCAGATATTGAATTACTAATAAAATGTCACAAATGATAATCTGTATTTGTGTATAGTAGGGGCGTAAATACATACCGGAAATACCCATAACTGCCAGATACAATATAAAGTCATCACTATAGCATTTTCCACTGAAAAGCGAGATAACAAATACTACAAAGATTAATCCGATGGACACCACCAGTTGCATGGATTCTTCCGCCGTCTTCATCATACGCATCAGTAGAAGTACTGCTGTAAATACTAATAAAACCAATCCTACCGCAACCATGCCACCCACATCTTTGGTTATGATATTTTTTAATAAAAATACTGCGGAAACCACATAGGTTAAATACAGCATAACTTTAAAAATTGCTTCTTTCGGAACAACCTTTCTGATTTTCTTTTGTTTTTCTTCCATACCAAAACCCTCTCACTCTTTTGTAATATAGTTCATTAGTACTATGCCCATATTACTATAATAACCATAAAACTATAAACATTCAAGTATAATTTTCTGAAAATTAAATGGTTTTAAATATTATTTTCAAAGACTTGACATTACTCTGTTTTGTAGTATACTAAGTAACGGTCAGTTCGAAACCTTCCTGACCAAACCGTCCGGGACGGGGAAAAAATAAAACTACAGGAGAATAAAAAATGAAGAAAGTAACATTTATCGTCCACGCAGCAGTGATTGCTGCTCTTTATGTTGTGCTTACATTGATAGCCAACGCTCTGGGTTTGGCAAATTATGCCATTCAGGTCCGCTTTTCAGAAGCCTTAACCATTTTACCCCTATTTACTCCCGCTGCCATACCCGGCTTATTTATCGGCTGCATCCTTAGTAATTTTATTACCGGCTGCCTGCTTTGGGATATTTTCTGGGGCAGCATTGCCACACTACTGGGTGCGCTGGGTACTTATGCCTTGCGTAACCACAAAAAATGGATGGCACCACTGCCACCCATTTTAGCCAATACTATTATTGTGCCCTTCGTCCTTTCCTATGTTTACCAATTCGAAGGCTCCATTCCCTATTTTTGTGTTACTGTAGGAATTGGGGAAATTATTTCCTGCGGTATATTGGGAAGCCTTTTATATAACACACTAAAAAAATATCAAAAATACCTTTTTCCCCGTTAACTTTCATTTTTCATGTATGTTATAAAGTGGTTTCCGTTATCGCGGAACCACTCTGTAGCATCATTCATGCCAACCTTTCCAAGAAAATTGGAAGTAGGATCCATAACTACTACATTGTATTCATTAAAACCAGTCACCAATACCGCTTCGCCATTTTCCATAATCGCCAATACAGGAATATCCTTATTTACATAATAAAGAACGGCATCCAATTCACAACCGCTAAGGTCAAGCACCTGTGCGTCCGGAAGATTATCTCCCAAAATATCCATAACCGTCTGTCCTTTGCTCAGCAAATACTCTGAATTTCGAATAATACCTTCAAATTTCAACATAGTATCCAGACAAACCACAAGGCTGCTCTTAGTTTTTGTTACACTCTCCTCCTTGATAGCCATAATCTGATTTCTGCTTACCCGATTACCCTTTAACCATACACAATTTCCGGAATCATTTACTACCACGCCGGAATTTTCATAGGCAAGATTTACAGCCCGACCGGGGTCGCAGTAAATTCCGTCTATTCCATAGGGTCCTTGCACAAAATATCTTTCCACCTTTGTTTCCGGTGTCAGTTCCACTTCTCTTCCACCTTCAAAAACCACTTCCTTTGGCGTCAATATCTTTATGCTCTTACTATCAATTGTGGTTTTAGTTTTTATTTGCACATATCTCTCATAAATATCAATATTTGCAGATACTATTATATTTTTACCAATATCCTCTTCGATATTATTCATAATGTGATCAGCGGAGGTTTCCTTATAAATTCCATCCGTACTTTTTGATAATCGTTCCAAAGTAATCTGATTATCCACCACTTTACACTCTGAAATATAAATTCCGGGTTGCTCATAGGATTTTAAAAGCTTACCATCAGAACTACAAATGCACACCTTATACATGGGGAAAAAGATTCTTCCGGAGTTTTCTTCCTTTACATCCTCTGCCTTTGCCACACCATATATAATATCTTCCCCCATAAAGCCAAGGGGGCGAATCACTTCTCCCGGCTTCACAGTTATGACATTCTGCGTATCATTATTTAGATTCTTTATTACTAAGTTATTACAATGGTAAACATCCTCCTGCCCCGGCCATACAATTATCTTATGATTATCGGACACATAGAGACTTTCATCCCGGGTAATAGTTACCATTCTGTTATAGGTCTTTGTGTCTAAATCAATTCCATAAACTGTGTTTTCCAAGGAAAGATAAAGCATTCGCTCACGATTAAGATAAAGCAGCTGTTCTAACTCCGCCTTCAATACCTCATAGGATTTGTGATAGGGTATATACAATAATTCTTCTATTGTATTTACAGCATTGTCATAGGAGTAAATTTGGATTCCAACCTCTCCTTCATGCCGTCCCCTGTTCATATATCCATAAACTGCAAAACGAATATTTCCGCCTTCATCCACATCCAGAATTTTAATGGTATGATCCTTAAATACGGTTCTTGCGTCCATATTATTATCGTCATAAAAGGAAAAAATCACCGCCAATTTATTGGTTGTAACATTATAGCTACACAGCTTTCTTGCCACTTCAAAAACAATAATATTTCCGTCTTCACTTTCTACCATGGCAATATCCTCAGCGGTAATACCCAGAAGAATTTTATCATTGGCATACATGCGGTTCACATCCGGTATCTGCGTCATGGTTCTCTCATAATCCAGCAAATATATTCTATCAGTGGTATATCGAACGCGATAATATTCTTCTACTTCATAATAAGTCTTTTCCTCTCCCGAAGGCGTTGCAACCATATATTTTATCAACATGGAAGCTGTCTGATTCGCCACCGCAGTAAGCTGTAGTAAGGGGTCGCCTATTTCTTCAACCGCTAAATCTCCCCAAGTAATCTGTCGAAAACTGCTATGGATATTTACCTTATGAAAGGAACTATTACTTTCCAGCTTGGAATTGGTTTCCAAATATTTTGTCAGCTCTCTTGCAGCCTCTCTATTATAAAGCTTTTCATGAAAATCCATTACAAAAGCCATTTTTTCAGCCACGTACATCTGGTCACTCCAGATAACCTTAGTATAATAATAGACCTCCTGCCTATTATCCAGCTCCAATATAATGGTAAGAGAATATTCCGTATCCTTCTCTATCAAATCCTTTAACGACAGCTCTGCAAAAATCCAATCTTTATTTTCTTCATATTCCGTAATGGGAGTATCCTCAATCAATCTGCTTCCATCCACGTTTCTAACCTGCATGGAAATCCCTTTTATTTTTCGTCCATAGGTATCTATAGAAATATTGGTATTACGACTTTCGCCCAATACTGTAATATTATCTCTTTGATAGGCAACTTCCATAGGCTCCACATAACCATGAAGCTGATTGTATAAAATCCCATCTTTCTCCATGGAAATGGTAGGAAGTGTTGCCGGCGCCATCTCCATTGTTAAATTATCATGATCCTTGTTCATACTTTTTCCAATGACCACAATGGACACTAAAAAAATAATCACAAATGCCAGTGATTTTATTATTGTTTTCTTCATGCTTCTATTCCTTCAATAAACGCTCCAATGTAGGTGATATTTGTAAAAGTTCTGTCACTTCCGTAATATCATTCCTCTTTTTTCGGGCTTGCATACCTTTTCTCTTTACTGCACGTATCAACAGATTTTTAGGAGTATGCTCCATATCGATAAATTCTAAAATCTGGGTATCATAGCCTTGTTGCTCCAACAAATTTGCCCGCAAGGCGTCTGTAATTAAAGCAGACATCCGCTCCTTTATCAAGCCGTACTTCAACACCGGTTTCAGCATTTCACTCTTAATCTGCTTATTAATTTCATGCTGACAGCAGGGAACCGC
This sequence comes from Lachnospiraceae bacterium, assembly GCA_017624835.1. Lineage (GTDB taxonomy): Bacteria > Bacillota > Clostridia > Lachnospirales > Lachnospiraceae > Acetatifactor. Next base: position 24,000 of record JAGAMG010000026.1, on the reverse strand, counting down.
CATAATTACATTAGCTCCCCATTTTATCGCCTTTTCCAATGCATAATCTGTAGCAGTATCGCAGGCATGTAAGGTTACCACCATATCCACTGCATCTGCTCCATCATAGGTACTAATATCCCCTTTTTCAAAATGCAAATGTGTATATCCCAAATTCTGAGCCAGTTCGTTGCAATGGCGAATTACATCCGCCTTTAAATCCAGCCCGGTTACCTCTATATCCCTATGCTGTAATTCATGAAGATAGTAATACATTGCAAATGTTAAATAAGACTTCCCACATCCAAAATCTATAATGCGGATTGTTCTGTCCTTTGGCAATTCCTCCAAAACATCTTCAATAAACTCCAAATATCGATTGATTTGACGGAATTTATCATAACGATTCTTGGTAACTCGTCCATCCGGCGTCTGCACGCCCAGTCCTACCAAAAAGTCCACCGGCTGTCCATCCATCAATATATACTGCTTGGTTCGGTTATGCTGTAATTTCTGCTCAGCATCACTCTTTATATTACTTTCGGGAAATGCCTGTTTCTTTCTCTTAACTGTAATTTTTCCCTTTTTACTGACTAATACGGTAACCTCCTCCAATACCGTCTTTATTTCACCCTGCTTAAACAAGCCCTCCAAATAATTTTGTATCCGTTCCACCATTTCTTTTTCCGAAAAATTCTGATGAAAAACCTGAGTCCCCCTGTATAATGTTTCCTGAAAAAGCAATTGTTCTTTTATCTTTACCGGACGCACTTTTACCTTGGTAGCTTGATTTGCATCCCTCGTATTGCTTAATATTATCTGAAATAAATCCTGATTTATTGTTTCCTGTAAAACTTTTAATAACTCATCCATAATCTACACTCTCAAAATTTTATGTCGCTTCGCGCCGCTTGATTTTCTTTCCGCGTACAGTATAACACATTTTGGGGTATTAGTAACGTTATTTCTGCGTAAAAAACAAACCGCTCCTTTTATGGAAACGGTTTGTTTTATCTCTACCTTTTATTGTACTAAAATTTTATGATTCCTCGTCTTCCTCCGTGTCTTCGCTTGTATATTTCATGACACAGAAGTACTAAAATCATATCTTCCAGCCAGACCCATTTTGCGTCCGGTGTGCGTTCTTCTTCCGGATATTTCTTTTCCTCGTTCTGCAATATGGTAATTATCGTTCCTGCCATTCTCCTAAGACCATAGCAATCCGGATATTCATCATATATCATACTGCCTTCATAATCGAATTTGTCCAATATTTCTGCGATTTTACTCTGATATCGCTTCACCTCATTTGGGTAAGCAGACTGTAAATATTCCAAATCCTGCAGTACTTTCCTTTCCTGTTCCGCTCCCATATATCCCTGATGGGTCATAAAGAAGGGAAGAGGTACATTTGCGTGGAAAGAATGTATTCCTGTGGAATTCCAATCCATAGCAATGCCTCATAGCTTTTTTAATAAGCTATGCACTTACGCATTGTCCTGTGACACCTACTTAAGAACTTCAATACGTGCCATTGCTCTAAGCAATGCCGTTTCCGCTCTCATAATATCTGTCTCCGGTGTACGGCTACGAAGTCTTTCTTCTGCTCGCTGCTTTGCTTCCTCCGCACGTGTAGCATCGATTTCATCCGGCCACTCTATTACCTCTGCAAGAATAGTTACTCTTTCCTGCAAAATTTCTACAAAGCCTGAATGAAGTGCCGCATTTTTTTCCGCATCTTCCTCATATATATGAAGGATTCCCGGCTTTATGATAACTGTCATAGGAATATGTCCCGGCAAAACACCAATCTGTCCTTCTGTGGTATTAAATTCCACCATCTCAACATCGCCTTCATAAAAGACTCTGTCAGGTGTAATGATACGCAATTGAAAATGCTTATCCGCCATACAGATACCATTCCTTTCTTAATACTATTTTACCTTAGCCAGAACATCGTCAATGCTACCGGCATTCAGGAAGTAGCTTTCCGGAATGTCATCATGTTTTCCTTCCAGAATCTCTTTGAAGCCACGGATGGTCTCATTGATAGGTACATATTTTCCTTCCAGACCTGTAAACTGTCCTGCTACGAAGAAAGGCTGAGACAGGAATCTCTGCACCTTACGCGCACGGGATACTACCAGCTTATCCTCTTCTGAAAGTTCGTCCATACCAAGAATTGCAATAATATCCTGCAATTCTTTATAACGCTGAAGAATTTCCTGTACACCACGGGCTGTCTTATAATGCTCATCACCCACGATTCTGGGATCCAGAATACGGGATGTGGATTCCAAAGGATCTACCGCAGGGTAAATACCAAGTTCTACGATGGAACGTGATAATACGGTGGTTGCATCCAAATGTGCAAAGGTTGTTGCCGGTGCAGGGTCAGTCAAGTCATCCGCAGGCACATAAACTGCCTGAACGGAGGTAATGGAACCATTCTTTGTAGAAGTAATACGCTCCTGCAAAGCACCCATTTCCGTCTGCAAAGTGGGCTGATAACCTACTGCAGAGGGCATACGTCCCAGCAAAGCAGAAACCTCACTACCTGCCTGTGTAAATCGGAAAATATTATCAATAAACAAAAGTACGTCCTTACCACCCTTGTCACGGAAATACTCTGCCATGGTAAGTCCTGTTAAACCTACACGCATTCTCGCTCCGGGGGGCTCGTTCATCTGACCAAATACCATGGTGGTCTTGTCGATAACGCCGGACTCCTGCATTTCGTGATACAGGTCATTACCCTCACGGGTACGCTCACCTACACCGGTAAATACGGAGTATCCACCATGCTCTGTAGCAATATTACGAATCAGCTCCTGAATCAAAACTGTCTTACCTACACCTGCACCACCAAACAGACCGATTTTACCACCCTTCTGGTAAGGGCACAAAAGGTCTACGACCTTAATACCGGTCTCTAAAAGCTCTGTATCGGTAGCCTGCTCTTCAAAGCTGGGTGCCGGTCTGTGAATAGGCTCATAGCTTACATTTTCCGGAGCCGGCTTATTATCAATGGGCTGACCTAATACATTAAAAATTCGTCCCAGTGTATTTTCACCTACTGGAACGGATATCGCTGCACCGGTTGCAATTGCATCCATGCCACGAACCAATCCGTCAGTAGGACCCATGGCGATACATCTAACGGTATCATCACCCAAATGCTGAGAAACCTCTACCACAAGCTCTCCGCCATCCCTGGTAGGAATACGGATTGCATCATTGATTTCAGGCAGCTTGCCCTGGTCGAAGCGTACATCAAGTACCGCACCGATGACCTGAACAACCTTGCCTTTGTTTTCTCCTGCCATTTCTACCTCTTTCCTGCCCAAATATGAGCAATTTAATCATAACTATGGAAGAATCGCAAGCGATTCTTCCGGGCGAAACATAGTTTAACTTAGGCTGCGTCCTATGCAGCCTTAGATAAACTTTTCGCCCTTAACCGAGAGCTTCTGCTCCCGCAATAATTTCTGTTAACTCCTGTGTAATGGAGCCCTGTCTTGCTCTGTTATACTTCAATGACAAATCACTGATAATTTCTTCTGCATTGCTGGTAGCATTATCCATTGCCTGCATACGGGCACCGTTTTCACTGGCAACTGCCTCCATCATTGCACCATAAATCAGGCTTGTAATGTACTTGGGCACAATCATATCAAGTGCCTCCACATCCTCCGGCTCAAAATTCATAATAGCACCGCCATCATGAATCTGCTCTTCAGAAGTGCTTTCCATTTCTACAGGCAGAAGCTTCAACAGAGTGGGAACATGGCTCACGGTATTCTTAAAGGAAGTATACGCCAGATAAATCTCACCAATCTCATCAGCAGCAAAGGCAGCCAGCAAACGTGCCGACAACTGCATTGCATCTGCATATGCAGGCTCTTCAATTACCTCGGGCAATTCCTCCTTAATCTCATAGCCGCTTCTTGCTAATGCTTCACGTCCCTTATTACCAATAGCATAAATAACTACATCCTCCTGATTCCAATTCTCATTTTTGGTAATCAGCTTTACCACATTGGAGTTGTAGCCTCCTGCAAGTCCTCTGTTAGAGGTAATTACAATTACCGCCTTCTTGGGAGATTTGCCGGGAAGCAAATATTTATGCTCTATATGACCTACACGGGACAAAATACTGTTAACAGTATTGTACATGCAATCAAAATAGGATTTAGAACGTTCTGCATTTGCTCTTGCACGTTGCAATTTTACGGTTGAGACAAGCTTCATGGCCTTGGTTATCTGCTGTGTGCCCTGGATACTACTTTTCCGGCGCTTTATATCACGCATTGATGCCATAGTTTATCCTCATTTATATTTTAAAAACGCTGCTTTAAATTCTGCAATTGCCTTCTTTAAGGTTTCCTCTGTTGCTTCCGAAATTACCTTTTCTTCCTTAATTGCATTGGGAACCTCAGGATACTTGGTATCCAGGAACTCAAAGAATTCTTTTTCAAATCTGGTAATATCCTCAACAGGAACATCCAGCAGATATTTATTGGTTACTGCATAAATGATGATAACCTGATACTGTACAGGCATGGGCAGGTACTGGGGCTGCTTCAGAACCTCTTTGATTCTTTCACCCTGCGCCAGCTTCTCCTTGGTATCTGCATCCAGTTCGGAACCAAACTGAGCAAACGCTGCCAGTTCGCGATACTGTGCCAATTCTGTACGAATAGGAGCAGCAATCTTCTTCATCGCCTTAATCTGTGCCGCACCACCAACTCGGGATACGGAAAGACCTGCATTAACCGCAGGGCGGAAGCCTGCATTAAACATTTCTGTTTCCAGATAAATCTGTCCATCGGTAATGGAAATAACATTAGTAGGAATATATGCGGATACGTCGCCTGCCTGTGTTTCGATAATAGGAAGGGCAGTCAGGGAACCTCCACCGTACTCCTCACTCATTCTTGCTGCACGCTCCAAAAGTCTGGAATGCAGATAGAATACATCACCGGGATATGCCTCACGTCCGGGTGGACGACGAAGCAGCAGGGAGAGTGTACGATAAGCAGTAGCATGCTTACTTAAGTCATCATATACTACCAATACATCCTCTCCGTTCTCCATCCATTCCTCACCGATTGCACAGCCGGAATAGGGAGCAATATACTGCAAGGGGGCAAGGTCACTTGCGGTAGATACCACAATGGTGGTATACGCCATGGCGCCATGCTCCTCCAAGGTTTTCACAATATTAGCAACGGTAGAAGCCTTCTGACCGATTGCCACATAAATACATTTTACATTCTGCCCCTTCTGATTGATAATGGTATCAATCGCAATAGCAGTTTTACCTGTCTGACGGTCACCGATAATAAGCTCACGCTGTCCTCTTCCGATGGGAACCATGGAATCGATAGCCTTAATACCGGTCTGTAAGGGAGTATCTACGCTCTTTCTGGTAATAACACCGCTTGCTACACGCTCAATCTTACGGAACTTGCTGGTCTGAATAGGACCTTTCCCATCAATAGGCTGTCCAAGGGAATTTACAACACGACCAAGCAAAGCATCGCCTACAGGCACCTCCACAACTCGTCCTGTTGTCTTAACTGTATCACCCTCGTTAATATTCTTAGCACTGCCTAACAGTACTACACCAACATTGTCTTCCTCAAGGTTGAGCACCATGCCATATACATCGCCGGGGAATTCCAACAATTCACCCTGCATGGCATTTTCCAATCCATGTACACGAGCGATACCGTCAGCAACCTGAATAACGGTACCCACATCAGATACATCCAGCGTAGAAGCATATCTCTTTATTTGTTCCTTAATTACGGAACTGATTTCTTCTGGTCTTAAATTCATGGATCTGTCGCACCTTTCTTTCAGCAGATTAACCCAGCTGAATATTTAATAATTGTTTTGTCATATCATTTAATCTGGTTCGGATACTACTATCCACCACTCTGTCATTGATACGGATAACCATCCCGCCAATCAAAGAAGAATCCACAGCATAATGCATCTCCATGGTCTCATAACTGCTGGTAGCAAGAATTCTGGAACACACATCTGATTTTTGTGCGTCCGTCAATTCTACTGCAGTAGTCACATATGCCACACCGATTTTTTGAAGTTCCTTTACTTTATTAATAAAATACTCAAAAATCGCCTGTAGCTCCCCATAGCGTTCCTTGGTAATTACTATCTGCAAAAAGCCTGCAAGTTCATCACTCACCTTGCCTTTCCAGACATTTTCCATTACCTGCATCTTTTCCTGCTTGGGAATGCCGGGATGCATCATTAACTTATCAAAATCAGGATTTGCCGTGAGTACATCGCGAATTGCCTGTATCTCTTCCATCATTTCCCGAGTTTTGTTTTCTTCCATTGCCAATTCAAACAGAGCTTCTCCATATGTCTTGGAAACTAATTTTGCCATGTGTCATCACCCATTTCCTTCAGAGTCTCCTCAATAAGCTGTGCCTGCATAGCAGGGTCAATAGAAGCAGTAGCCAGCTTGCCTGCCATAACGGATGCCACTGATATAATTTCCTTCTTTATATCATCGGACATCTTCTGCTTCTCAAGTTCAGCCTCAGTACGAGCTCTTTCGATAATGCGGGACGCTTCTTCCTTAGCCTGGGCAATAATCTGATTTTCATTGGCAAGAGCACGTTTTCTGGCGTCACTTAAGATACTTTCCGCTTCTTTGTCAACGTCCTTAAGCTTACTTTCATATTCCGCTTTTAACTGCTCAGCACTTTCCCTGTTTCCCTTTGCTTCTTCCAAATCACCGCGAATTTTTTCCTTACGGTCATTTAAAAGCTTTCTTGCCGGATTAAACAGGAAATAACCCATAAAAAGCACCAAAAAGAAGATTGCTATAATCATCAGACTTGCATCTGCAATCAGCTGAAAGTCCAGACCAAACAGTCTCTCCATGTCGCCCCCTGTTAAAAGTATCATTCTTTACCTCCTTTCTACCATAACAAGTAAATCTTGATTAGGGCAGTAAAGGTTTTACGAACATTAACAGCATAGCAACCAACAGACCATACAAACCGGTAGTCTCTGCAACCGCCTGACCCAAAATCATGGTACCGGTAATATCGGACTTTGCGCCGGGATTACGTCCAACTGCTGCTGCTGCATGACCAGCTGCAATACCCTGACCAACACCGGGTCCGATACCGGCGATAACTGCCAAACCTGCACCAATTGCGGAACATCCTAAAATAAAGTTTTCATTAAAATCCATAATATTTCCTCCTATATGGACAATTCTGTCCGTTTATTTTTATTCTTTTACTAATCTTCTTTCCGACTTAATTTCCATTTCTTGCATCAGAGATATAAGTCATGGTAAGCATACAGAACACATAAGTCTGAATCGCTCCTGAGAACAAATCAAAATATGCATGTAATGCTGCGGGCCAAATAGTTGCAATCCATCCCAGCAAACCGTAAATCAATGCCATCATAACAGTACCGGACAACACATTTGCAAAAAGACGCAATGACAGGGATATCGGTACCGCAATCTCACTGATAAGGTTAATGGGAAGCCAAATCGGCAGCCAGGGTGGCAATGGAGAACACATATTAACCCAGATTTCTTTGGCAGACTGATACTTAAACTGATTAAAATGAATTACCGTAAAGCTAATCAGACCTAACGCCAATGTCACGCCGTAATCCGCAGTTGGAGGACGAAGTCCCAACAAGCCTGATATATTACTAAAGATGATGAAGACAAAAATCGTTCCTATATAATTATAAAATCTAGGAGCTGCATTTCCCATTGCACCATCAACAATCCCGTCCAGCTTTTCCACCATCAATTCAATGACATTTTGGAAATTGCCCGGAACTTCTGTGGCTTTTGCCATACATCGGTTTGCTGCAACTGCAAAGCCCATCAGGATTAGCATGACAATCAGGACACACACATGTGTCGTTGTTATCCATACCTCATGACCAAAGAAGGAATATTTCATAATTCCATGTACCATAAAGTCAATATTATCGGCACCGGATAACAAAATTCCATGTCCCATAGTTTCACCTCCTTATTCATTTAATGTTTGACCCTGCTCTTCCTCAGGCATAGCCTGTGGAACAGGATCCGTTTCGTGAAACAATTTGTTACATAATTTATGAGTAATCGGCTGTAAATACGCCGTTACTTTCAATCCCATATACCCCAAAAACACAACCAATGGATTCATCACCTCGGTAATCATCACCAAAAGCAATACCACTGCTACCGACACATAGCGAAACAAATAGGAACGATAAATCATTTTGGATGCTGTCTTTTCATCAAAATCCAAAGCTCTGTCCAAGGAACGATACATGTGAATGGTGTTTACCAATGCAAAAAGAATACCAAACCACAAACTCCTTGCGTACACTCCCTGATCGTTTACCAAAAACATTCCCACTGCCTGACAAACCATTCCCCAAAAAACAATTCCGGCATACATCTCCAAAAGAGTTCTGTTTTTGCTTTTTAATCTATCAATTATTGTCATTTTTCTGTTGAAGCTCCTTAGAACTGCTTTTGCTGGTTTGGTCTTCCTGCCTACCCTCCGGCGAATAAATCTGCCTTGCCATGCGATAAACATTCTGTCCTCCCGCTATTGCTCCCGCAAAAAACAGAATCACCATCCAATGGGAGGTATCAAAACGCCGGTCAAGATAAATTCCCAAGGCAGACATCATGCAGATGGGTACCAGCATATTTATCCCAAACTGCATTATCATTGCAAAGGAACGATATACACTTTTGTCATAGCCTTTTTTGCGTTTTCCTGCCACCCAAAACACCATGCCTTTCCGCTAACTGACTGTGGGGTGCGACAGCCTCTTTCAAATTGTTGTACACTTTCCATTTTTTGACAACATTACACAACAATCTATGTTAAATTATAAATAAATTATGACAAAATGTCTAGGGAAAATAGTATACATTTATAGAAATTTCTTAATTTGACTTTTTTCCACATTGACTTGTCTCGCTTACCGCTGTAATATTTTTTACAAAGCATAAAAAATCTAATATTATGAGGTATTTTCAGCCATGAACATACGAATAGCTACCCTTAAGGATGCTCCTGCTCTGTTAAAAATATACGCTCCCTATGTGGAACAAACCGCCATTACCTTTGAATATCAGGTTCCCTCCCTTGAGGAATTTGAATCCAGAATGCAAGGTATTTTATCAAAGTACCCCTATCTGATAGCAGAAGATAATTCTGAAATCCTAGGGTATGCCTATGCCTCCCCTTTCAAAACAAGAGCTGCCTACGCATGGTCCGTGGAAACCTCTATTTATGTAAAAACGGGCGTTCATAAGCAGGGTATCGGCACTGCATTATATCAGGCATTAGAGCAGCTTCTTACCAGACAGCATGTATGCAATCTCTGTGCCTGCATTGCCTACCCCAATCCTCCAAGCATTGCCTTTCACGAAAGCTTCGGATATAAAACCATTGCACATTTTACAAAATCAGGCTACAAGCAAAATGCCTGGTATGATATGATATGGATGGAGAAGGAGCTTTGTCCTCATACCATACCACCTGCGCCATTTGTGCCCTTTTCCCAATTAGAAAGTGTAACCTTATAAACCAGCCACGTCCCATAGACAGAAAGGAGAACCTATGAGCCCATTACAGATTTATCGCAAACGCCTGATTCCCGATGAGTGTATTTTATTGAAGGATGATATTATTTTGGAGCAAAACGAGGAGATTATTCTCACCAAATGGAATACCCTCAATCCTAAGACCACTTTTTCCCATGGATGCTCCTGTTATTTTTTACATGACGGCATTAAGGTAAGTAAGTTCTTACGTCCTGATAATTCCTTGCTCTATTGGTATTGTGATGTGGTCAGTTATGATTATAACCGGGAAAACAATTCTTTGATTGTTACGGATTTACTTGCGGATGTTATCGTCCATCCTGACGGCACTGTACAGGTAGTGGATTTGGACGAATTGGCGGAAGCCTTTGAAAAAGGGCTCCTTACCGAGCAGCAAATGTGCGCCTGCCTGCGCCAGCTTAATCAACTGCTTTCCTATATTTATCGAGATAAGTTTGATCGTCTGCAAACACATTTACAAAAGCTGGGATTGTAAGTCATTCTAAAACCCAAAAGAGCTTTGCAGCAATTTCTTCTACCCAATTGCTGCAAAGCTCTTTTTTATTCTAGTTTTTGCAAAGCAGTTTACTAATACAATTTCCAATAAGACTTAACATTTCAACATCCGTATCGGACCACTTCCTATTACGATTAAATACATCAAAGGAAACCAACGCATAGGGTTCTCCCTCTTTACGTCCAAGACATTGTATTGTAGCTCCAAGCTCCTGTCCCTGCATCTCCTGATGATACTCCGTATGATACATCTTCAATTTTGCAATGGTTGTCTCTACATAAGTATCCTTATTATCATACAACTCATATAGAGCAACCCATTTTTCATCCTTCATGTACTTTGACAAATCAACCGCCGGTTTACTATAATCTCCATTACGACAGACAAGTGTTTTTCCATAATCGGTATAAATAGCTACACCATCCAAATCATACATGTCCCGAATCAGCTTCTGAATCTTAGGATTTTCCGTTACATACTCCACGCCCTGCTCATATAGATTACCTAAAATATCAATTAATGCTTCCCTGCGTCTCTCCCTGGATACTGCATATGCCATAGTCATGGTCTTCATATCATCCTTTTGCAAAGCACCATGCATTTTTTCATCATAAATGATATGACGATCCTTGCCTTTTTCCTTGGCAATATACAATGCCTTATCCGCCTTTTCAAAAAGCTCTTCATAGGAGGTACCGTCCACAGGATATTGGGTAATACCAATGGATGCTGTAACCTTTAGCTGCGGATCAAAAGCATATGCCATTTCTTTCATGATGGTTTTCAGCATATTCTTCAAAGCAAGTCTATCCGGAATCTTCTCCAAAAGCACAAAAAACTCATCTCCGCCAAAACGGCCTACTACACCGCGATAGCCTACATTTAACTGTAAAATTTCAGCCACCTTGCGAATTACTTCATCACCGAAAAGGTGTCCGAAGGTATCATTGATATTCTTAAAATCATCAATGTCCATAATCATAAACCAATGGGTTGCTGTGGAACTACTAAGCCTCTCCATGGTATATTCCGTAACCGCTCTTTTATTAAACAAACCGGTACCTGCATCTCTGGCAGCGGGACTGAGATAATAGGCCTCATTATCCGCCATATGATTGGGCAGAAAGATTCCTGCAATAAAATTCTTATTTTTATAAAGTCTTCCGCCTTTTACTCTACAACTGGATTTCTTTCCCTGATAAAGCATGGGAAATTCCATTTCAAAAGCAGAACTGCCGGATTTCAAATAGTTACAAAAAACCTTCATTTGTTCCTGCTGTTCCTCCGTAGGCTTATGCTCTGCATCCATTTTCGCCACAAATTCTTCCAAAGAGCCGAAGCATATGGGCAAAGAGCGGTCATTTACATACTTATATAATACAAACTGATTATCCTCTAGAGTATATTCAAAATAATATTCGTTTACAAAATCACTATTTATGGACATGAAATGTCTGTATTTCATCAACAAACCTTCCACCTCCATATTTCGTGTTTCCATATCCTTAATATCAAATAATGTTATCAATAGCAGTGGCACTCCTTCCTCAGTCTGATTACTCCGCTCCATTCGTAAATAGATATTGCGATGCCCGCCCGTACAATCGGTAATAGAAGTAATCAGCTCCACCTTTTCCTTTAGGTTTTCGGCTTCCTTCAAAAGCACCGCACCATCCTCAGGCAAAATCAGACTGCTTATGGGAAGATAGGAATTCTCCCCTACCAACACATAATACCATTCCGTTGCCTTCACAACAGTCAGATTTTTTCGCACATATAGCTTGCAATCCGTTAATCGTTTGTTATAGTACGAATCTCCCGCTCGCTGGATTCTCATAGGCGTTTCTCCCTTTATCTTACTGTGAATAATTAATAGAATACATGTCCACCAATATCAATACCTTCCAAGCCCTCCACCGGAGTTCTGAAAAATACGCAGTTCCCTACATTTGTCACACCGGACATAGCTTCGTCCGCTGCTCTATAACAATCTGCGGTAGCCTTATTAGCTCCCAATGCCAATTCCAATCTTCCGCTGCCTACAGGTGAAAATTGTTTACTCTGATAAACAACTCCCACAACGGTATCAGGAAACGCTCCACTGAGCACTCTGTTAATTACAACACTACCTACTGCCACCTTACCGTCATAGGGTTCCCCGCCTGCTTCACAGTAAATCAGATTGGCAAGCAGATAACGGTCTCCCTCATCAAATTCAACTTCTGAAATATCCCTCCAGACGCCGCCTGCTGCTGCCTTGGACAATGCCAATTCCTCAGCAAGCTTCTTTTTCAGATATTCCAAGTCCTCTTCCTTCTTTTTAATTTCCGCTTCATAGGCTAAGGCTTTTGCTTCTGCATCGGAAATCTCATCCTCATATTTTGCCATGGTATTTGAGGTCTGGCTAATCAGACCGGACACCTTACTTTTTTCTGCCTCTGCTGCGGTCTTTAAGTTGTCCAATTCTGTTTTTTCCTGCTGCAGTAACGCCTCCTGCGCCTCAATCAAAGCTCTGTTTTCTTTAAATTCCTGTAGTTTCTTTTGATCATATGCCGCAATCTTTTCAAACACATCCGCAGTATTCAGCATTTCACTAAAACTGCCTGTATTCAATATAGCATTCAGATAACTGGTATCCTTGCGCTCATACATATCACGGACACGGATTACCATACAATCATATTGCCAGCTTTCCGTCTCTCTCGCTTCTGCCAGACAAATCTGAGTCTCCTCAATATCCTTTTCCTTGGCAGTAATCTGCTGCTCCAAATCTGCAAGATTATTGCTAACCTCAGTCATCTGAGTATTTAAATTATTTAATTCGCCTTTCAGGGTATTATGCTCACCCTTAAGTCCTGCCAGATTTTCCTGAGTCTTATTTAATTCGTTTTCCAGATTGTTTTTTTCCTGCTGGGTCTGCTGAATCTGCTCCTTTGTAGTGGTTGCTGTTGCCACTTTTTTGTATGCAGGCACCATTCCTATCAGCATAACCACCAAAAACAGCATAACCGTCTTTCGTAGGCCCTTCAAATTCTTATTCCTCTCTTTTATACTTCAATTACACTTCTATCGAAATTTGTCTTCCTGTTCTCACATAGGGTATGTACTCCACTCCTGCCGCATCAAACATTTTTTTTGCTGCAATATTGGAATCCGTTCCCTTATATTTATCACTGTCATACACAACCGTTCTGATACCCGCCTGAATAATTGCCTTGGCACATTCATTGCAGGGAAATAAAGACACATAAAGCTTTGTGCCCTCCAGTGAACCTCCTCGGTAATTTAATATGGCATTTAACTCACTATGGGTCACAAAGGGATACTTGGTATCCAGCATATCCCCTTCCCTATCCCAGGGAAACTCATCATCAGAACAGCCACAGGGGAATCCATTGTACCCCATGGAAAGAATCTTGTTATCCCCGCTTACAATACAGGCACCCACCTGAGTATTGGGATCCTTGGAACGCATGCCTGACAAATGCGCCACTCCCATAAAATATTCATCCCAATTGATATAATCCTTGCGTTTTGTGCTCTTTGGTTTCATATTCATAAGCATTTCCTCTGCTATTTGGTACCGAAAATACGATCTCCTGCATCTCCTAAGCCCGGAACAATATAACCATGGTCATTCAATTTTTCATCCAAGGCACCGATATACATATCCACATCGGGATGAGCTTCCTTCATGGCTTCTACACCTTCAGGAGCTGCAATAATGCACATAAAATGGATATTTTTGCATCCCTTATCCTTTAACATCTGAATCGCTGCAACGGAAGAACCGCCGGTTGCCAGCATGGGATCCACCACAAACACTTCTCTTTCCGCACAGTCGGCAGGAAGCTTACAATAATATTCTACCGGCTTTAAGGTTTCCGGATCTCGGTACAAACCGATATGACCTACCTTTGCTGCCGGAATCAGATTCAACATGCCATCCACCATCCCAAGACCTGCTCTAAGAATCGGAACGATTGCCATCTTCTTTCCCTTTAATTCTTTTACGGTAGTCTTACAAATAGGCGTTTCTATTTCCACATCATCCAGAGGCAGATTTCTGGTTGCCTCATAGCAAATCAGCATGGCAATTTCACTGATTGCCTGTCTGAAATCCTTGGTTCCTGTTTCTTTTCTGCGAATTAATCCGATTTTATGTTGAATCAACGGATGATCCATTACTATTGCTTTTGCCATTCTGATTTCCTCCCGTATTCTTTTCCAAAACTAAAATTGCTCTATCAAATCCACTCTTCTCTGATGTCTTTCTTCATTGGAGAAAGGAGTATTTAAAAAGGTATCTACGATTTCCAAAGCCAAATTTTCTCCCACAATACCGGCTCCCAATGCCAATACGTTTGCATTGTTATGAAGCTTGGTCATCTTGGCAGAAAGGGTATCGGAGCAAAGTGCACAACGCACACCCTCTATTTTATTTGCTGATATACTGATACCAATACCGGTAGTACAGATAACAATTCCTGTTTCACAGGTTCCATCTGCCACTGCCTTTGCCACTGCATGTCCAAACACAGGATAATCACAGCTATCCTTGCCGTTACAGCCCATATCCTGATAAGGAAGATTCTTTTCCTCTAAATACTTAATTACTCTCTGCTTCAATTCATAACCGCCATGGTCACTTCCGATTGCTATCATTTTCATTCTCCTCATTTCTGTAATCCAAATTATATTTTATCCTGTATTCTATTCAACTTTACACTTCCGGCGCATCCAGTCGGACTATATTATGCCCTGCAGCTTTCAGCAAACGATTCATAATAGCTTGTCCAAAGCCTTCTGAAGCAAAACTTTCCGAATAAATCCTTGTAACCTGCTCATCGTCAAATTCACGAAGGAAGCTGTAAAGATGTCTTCCGATACTCTCTTCATCCTGCCTGCTTCCAACCACCTTTATCACATCTGCCTGATAAACATTCGCCATTTCCTGAGTCCCGATAACACCGGTCTTATAACCCTTTTGTTTATCAGCAGTTGTACAGGAATTAATATATGCCGCAACAGCTTCCGGTGCTCCCTGCACCACCGTCAATTCACCCTTGGGTGCATAATGTCTGTATTTCATTCCCGGTGCTTTGGGTGCCTGTCCGCTTTCGGCATGTAAAATCGTCACATCCGTATCCACCTGTCCCAACACCTCTGCCAGCATCTTATCCGTTATATAACCGGGTCTTAATATCTCCGGAGGCGTTACCGTCAAATCAATAATGGTGGATTCCAATCCAATCCCTACTTCTCCACCATCTATGATGACATCTATTTTGCCATCCATATCCTCAATTACATATTTGGCAACCGTAGGACTTGGCTTACCTGAAATATTGGCACTGGGAGCTGCTATATATCCGCCACCATATTCTATCAGCTTCCTTGCTACCGGATGGGAAGGCATTCTCACTGCCACGGTATCCAATCCACCGGTGGTCTCATAGGGTACCTTTGCTGATTTGGGTAAAATCATGGTCAATGGTCCCGGCCAGAATTCCCGGGCTATTTTAATTGCGTCCTCAGACACGGTATCTACAATCTCATAAATATCTTCCAGGCGAGAGATATGCACAATCAAAGGATTATCCGAGGGACGCCCCTTAGCCGCATATATTTTACGGGAAGAAGCAGGATTTAATGCATCCCCACCCAGTCCATACACGGTCTCTGTGGGAAATGCAACCAAACCTCCCTGTTGCAGGTTTTCTCCTGCCAATCGCAATGCTTCCTCTTCAGCCTTTGAAAAGACGCCATTTTCCGCTTGAATTTTTATTACTTTTGTTTCCATCAAAGGGCACCTTCTATCAATCTGCATACTTAGTTTTAGTATAGCACATTTATATATGAAAGTAAAAGTAAAATATTGTAATCTCCCAAGTAATTTGCTGATTATACTAACATTTTTACTTATTATTCAAATATTGCATAATCCCCATGCAAATTGCCCATGCAACTTTTTCCTGATACTCCTCCTTACACAAATTTTCAGCCTCCTGATAATTTGATAAAAAACCACATTCTACTATTACAATGGGAGTGGCTGTTTTCTTTAACAAATAATAACTGTCATTGGCTTTAATTTGACGTTTGTTTTCTCCATCTACCTTTTTTATAAACTGCTCTTGAATCTTTTGGGCAATCTTTTGCCCTTCCACACTTCCATTATAATAAAAAACCTGTGCTCCATGAATGGATTCCTCAGGATAACTGTTTTGATGAATGCTGACTGTCACTTCCGGTGACGCCTTATCTATGATTTCCAATCTACGCTTCATATCCTGCACCTTCTTATTGGAGACATTCCTGTCATATAACCCCTCATCCGTCTCTCTGGTCATAATTACACGTATATCATTTTGCTCTAAATACTCCTTTACCCGGAAGGCTATCTGCAAATTTATTTCCTTTTCCAGGGCATCATTGATTCCTATTTTCCCGGGGTCATCCCCTCCATGTCCGGCATCAATCACCACACAGCGTTCCATGTTTTTTACATTACTTCCGTTTACATATTCTGCCGCTTCCTTTCCCACAAAAAACATGGATACAATCAGCATGATTCCCATCACAAGGGAAAGCAGTTTATGCTCTATCCTGCTCATAACTTCTCCGTCAGATATTTTTTATATGTATATGACTTATCTATCCGACAAAAGAACAAGAGAACCTGACTATCCTTAAGATAATCAAGTCCTCTGATTTAAGATTTTCTTTACTTTAGGAATTTACATAGGCATTCAAAAGCTCCCATACCCCTTGAGTTCCATAGCCCAGACGCCATACAGCCACGCCACCGATATTATGTGCATTCATTACATTCAGCTTAACACTGATGGACTCTGCATCCTCCAGCCATATCCGATAGGTTGCATTACCGGAATTCCACTCAGCATAATTTTGGCAGGTTTCTTCATTCCACTCCGGAGTTATTCCCACTCTATTCAGATAATCTGCTGTATTATTCAAGGTCAGATATTCATCCGTTACATTGGCACCGTCCAGCTTCCATAAAATGGTATAGAAGGGCAATGCATTTACCACCTTCTGAGCCGGAACCTCCTCCAAAGTTCTCTCAATACCACCGGTTACATAATCAATACTTGCTACACTTCCCGGGTCTCCGCTTCCGTGCCAATGCTCATCGTATCCCATGATAATCACATAATCCGCCACCTGTCCCTGTATATCAAGGCGGTAATAATCATTAAAATTAAAGGGAACATAATTATCTATGGACAATACCAGATTATTGGCTCTGCACTGTATGGATAATTCTCTCAAAAACTGTACAAAATGAACACCGGTATCTGAGTTTAGACGTTCAAAGTCAAGGTTGATACCGTCCAACCCTAATCCCAAAGCAGTATTTGTAATATTCTGTACCAGATATTGTCTCTTAGTAGTGGAGGACAATACGTTATATACACTTAAATTCGCACCTGTTTCATTGTTAAAATTGAAATCATCCAATACACCCCATACCTGCAATCCCATATCATGGGCTTTGGATACATAGCTTGCTTCTCCGAAGCTACGGAAATTTCCTTCTTCATCATTAAGACTAAACCAGGTAGGTGCAATCACATTCATTCCCTTTGTTTTCGCAATCATCTCTCCCAAGGTGGAATTACCGCCAACGCCCCCAATAGCATGAAATCCCAAACTTACCTTTCTATCCAACGCAATAGAGGTGTATTCCGGTGCTTTATAAGAAGTAACCGGCGTTTCCTTTTCTTCCTCCATTTCTGTCAATCGCTTATTTTCCACATAACCGATTACAGAATCTTCTGTTTTTACCTTGCTCCAGGTTTCCATCTGTTCCAAAATCTCTACCTGTTCACCCTTAACCACTTCCTTCAAAATGGGGCTTTTTATACCACCCTTTACACGGACAGCAGTATCTTTTGTTATTTCAGCAACCTGTCTGGTTCCCCATTCGGTATATACCTGAATATGGCGGTCGAATACTTCAAAGGAATAATTAGTAAACAACTCTACATATTCCATTGCCACATACAGAGTATCATTTTCCACATAGCAAATCACATAATCCGTTTCCTTGCTTCCCTCAGAGGAGGTATAGGTCTTTCCTCCGATTTGTGCACTGATAATATCAGTAGCTGTGGTATAGAGCAGAAGCTGCTCTCCCATATCCACATAAAAAATTTCATTTAAATATTTATGAACAGTTGCCAAATCCAGATAGCAGCTTCCTTCATGGACAATTGCTTTTTCTTCAACCATTTCATCCTGAAGAATGATTGCTGCTTCCTTCCCTGACACCTGATAGAACTCATCCCAATCTGCCTCTTCCTTGCTGTAGGAATATTTCTCTAACAGCACACTTCCGACTGCCACACCGCCAATCAACAAAATCAGCACCAGTGCCACAATAATAGGTATTATTTTTTTCATTTCTTTTCCCATCCGTTCTCTTAGGATTTTTGTGTTAATGTAACCGCCTGTTCCACCAAAAAACAGACAGTTACATTCTAACACACTCGACATTAACCGTCATTACTAAATTTGACAAAATTCCACAGAATTAATGATTTCTTAATCTTTTACCAATGCATAAGAGGCAATCCTGTGAATGGTTACCTGTGAAATTTCATAGAAATACTGACATTTGCTTCCTTCTTTCGCTTCTATTAAACAGTTTCTCGACCAAAAGTGCTGTGATACATTTTCCCAAGCCTGCGCATAGAAGCTAAAATGCCTCCGGCCGTACTTTTACAGCAAAAATTTCCAATAAATAAATGTTTAATTTGAATTATAAGTGTGAAAAGTATTAGTTGAATTACCAGACTTCAACAAGCTTTTGCTTGTAAGACATCCATAAATTTATGTCATAGAATACACATCTGCCATATAATATGGTATAATTAGATTGTAAAACAGAATAGTAGCTGCAATCCTAACGCAGACTTTTCCAACTACAAGTAAAATACCAAATTTAGAGTATATAATTATAAATTTAATAAGGATGAAACGGAACGATGGTTCCCTTTGACTCAACTAGAATATTGACCGATGCCTCCTCCCCGTACAGGATTGCCGGAGGCAT
Source organism: Lachnospiraceae bacterium (assembly GCA_017624835.1). GTDB lineage: Bacteria > Bacillota > Clostridia > Lachnospirales > Lachnospiraceae > Acetatifactor. The sequence continues at coordinate 4,791 of JAGAMG010000026.1, read as the reverse complement.
TTATGGAGTGATTATATACCATTTTTTTCCGGGATGCAAGTACTATTTCCCATTACAACAGTAAATTTTATAAAATTTTATTAAACTCTTTTTCCTGCTATTGACTAAAAAGAGGCGAAAGTATAATATACTTTTAATCCAATCAGCATCATAGGATGCAGAAAGGAAGGGTAATCATATGAAAATTGAAAAAGTAAATGAAAACCAAATTCGTTGTACCCTGACCAGAGAAGATCTGGCCAGCCGTGAACTGAAAATAAGTGAATTGGCATATGGAACAGAAAAGGCTAAAAACCTTTTTCGAGATATGATGCAGCAGGCTAATTATGAATTCGGATTTGAGGCAGAGGATATCCCTCTTATGATAGAAGCCATTCCGTTAAATGCCGAATGTATTGTATTGATTATTACTAAGGTGGAAGATCCTGAGGAATTGGATACCCGTTTTTCAAGGTTTGCTCCCTCGGTTACCGAGGATATCGACTCAGAAGACTTCGATGCTGAGGATGCACCGGAGGAGATTGCTGATTTATTCCGCAGGCTTCAGGATAAGGACAGGACTCCTGCCGAAGCACCTGTATCCACAGCCAATGTATCTGCTGATTCCGAAGCCGATACCAAACGAGCACGCTTGTTCCGATTCGATTCTTTTCGGTTGACTCTCAGTGCTGCTGCCGTAGTGGGAAATTCCTATACCGGGTTAAGTACCCTTTATAAAGATGAAAAATCCGGTAATTATCTTCTCTTGTTAATTCAGGGGCAGGCGGAAAGAGAAATTTTTGACAGAGCCTGCAATATGATATCTGAATATGGTGTATTACAACGCATACAGACTGCCGGCGAAACCTTTTTACAGGAGCATTTTGAAGCAATTATTTCCGAAAATGCTCTACAGGTTTTAGGTAATCTTTAAAATTTGGTATTCAAAAAGCTTCTCACACAAACCCTGTGAGAAGCTTTTATCTTTATCCATTCCTTCGGAAATCCTGTCTTAAATTGCCTCAATAGCTGCCATCAAAGCATCAATATCAATGCCATGAACCATAGCAGCCTCCTCCAAAGATTCTCCCTGTGCGGAAGGACATCCTAAACAATGCATACCTGCATTCATCAATACAGGAGCCACATTGGGATTTGTGCGAAGAATTTCACCAATAGTCATGTCTTTGGTTATTCCACTCATTTTCTATATTCTCCTTTCGATATTACAAAATAATTTACCCATCTAGTATAATACATTGCCCCAAATCTGACAAGCTATTCCTCCATGAAGAATTCATCCGTGTATAAGTTTTCGGACAAAAATGGAATTCTGATGTCAAACCATTTTTTAATCGCTTCTCCCTTTTCAGGAATACTCTGCTGTTTTCCCCATCTGAATTCCTCCAGCAGGGATGCAGCACGCAGATTCTCAATATAATAGTCAATAGAACTGATACCTTCCGGATTTTCAACCACACCTTCCGCCAGCAGTTTGTCCAATGCGGGCAGGAATTTTTCCTTCCACTGTCTGCGTATCTCCTCTGCAAATTCTTCATGGGTACCCAACAATCTCCAAAATTCTGTAGAACCTGCCATTCTTCTGTAGTATGCCATATCCAGCCATGCACAGGAATGCTCCATATCCCAGGGCTGATATGCGTAGAGTTTTCCATCCCCGGTACTGTCAGGATGCTTATAAAAATAAACGCTACGCTTTACACTTACCTCGGCATACATTTCATATAGAAGCCATTGGGTAGCAAAGGATTCCAAATCAATATACTCTGTATAGTGCTTTCCCTTGGAATTATAACCATCCGGGCTATAAACTGCCTCTTCTATATCGTTCCAAAGTGTGTGTGAATACTCTATCTGCTCCTTTGTAGGGAAAACAGGGGATGTAAATACCAATCCATTTCCATGTTCTGCGGTTACCGCTATTTCTCTTTCCTCATAGCCAATCGCCGAGTATTCATATACAAAGCCACCTGTTTTGTCATTACTCTGCTCCACAGGAATTCTTTCCGCTCCTGCTTCCACTTTCTCCGTCAGTAAATAGAGCCCCCAATAGTCTCCATCCACATATAACTGCACCATCTCTCCTGACAATGCATGTTCCCATTTAAATTCCTTGCATAAATCCCAGGTTATCTGGTAAGCCAATAGGGAAGAATCTCTATACCCCGGAAGTAATACATAATCCTTATCGCGCCCCATTCCAAGAATGTCTCCGCTTTGCATCAGCTTAAAGGAAAAGCTTTGCTTTGGTTCAAACCAGGAATTATTTCCTCTGCTTCGTATTCTTTCCAATTCCCCTATGTATTGGCATTGTCCCTTTTCATCCGCCACCCATACAATTCCGAGAAGTATAGTTTCTTTTGATTCTCTCAAATATTTAAAGTTACCTTCCCCATCCACATCAATAAATACCGTGGCGGTATTTTCACTGTTCAGAAATTGAAATTCATAAGTTTCATGATTCACTTCTACCTCCGCCTTCTTACAGGGCAGGGCTATTTCCTCTTTTACAATACTGCCGTTTGCCATCTCCAGAACCAATACAGCTTTTCTGTTTCCTTCAATACTTGGCACACAAAATACATTACAGCCTGCTTCCGCCGAATAGATAGGATATATTTCACCATCATAGATATTTTCAATCTTCAGATATACCTTTTCCGGTACTTCTGCTTTTTCCATTGATAAAGAAATCCCTTCCTCTGTGTCTACCCAAGTATTCAGTTGTCCTATGCCATATTTGTCCCATATTTCTTTCAGATTACTGTTTAGCACTTCAGAATCCCCTTGACCATCAATGACACAATTTTCAACAATACCAAAATACTGCCCACCAATAATGCTTGTAAATTCTGCATTAATCTCCGAGTTTTTCACTTCACAATTCAGTATGGCAGATATCCCTTCATCCGCCGCAATACAACAAAAGGCACCACAGGCGTTTCCTCTGACATAACAATTTTCTATGGTCAGATTACAGACAATTCCTCCCAGCGTCCCAAAAAGCCCCAAATTTTCAATTATTTCCGTCCCTTCCGATTCCTCCGGAACAATTGTCAGATTGCGAATCACATGACCATTTCCGTTGAAAACCCCACAAAAGTAATTTCCCTGTCCCCACTGCCCTATTGGCGTGAAATTAGCCACCTTGGACATATCGATGTCACATGTCAAAACCACATGTACATCCTGATAGGTGTTTCCTTCGTTTACAGATTTGGAGAAATTCTCCAAATCTTCCGGTGAACTTATATATAAAATATCATTCCTGTCTTCTGTTCCTAAATCCAATGTTCCTATGCACATCACGCACACAAAAGCCACACATAATATAATAATAATTCTCTTTTGTATTTTTTTCATATTTTTTATTGTCCTTAATCTCAAATTTTTCCTTTATCAATTTAAAAATTTTAACACATTATGCCTTTGGCGTAAATAGCACATTTTTCTTGAATTTATCATGCTTTGTATAGAAAAAAGTACACTACCGACCTTGACTCTCACTTTGCTTTTTCATATAATGAGACTAAGGATTAGAGGTACTAAAGTGATGCGCAATGTATCACTTAAACTAAATTTTTACTAATTCAAATTTTATAGGAGGCTATTTCAAAATGAGACCAGAATGGAAAGATTTTGTAGGCGGCAAATGGGACAAAGAAGTTAACGTACGTGACTTCATCCAGAGAAACTATCATCCTTATGATGGCGATGAGAGCTTCTTAGCTGACGCTACACAGAACACAAAGGATTTGTGGGCACAGGTACTTGAATTACAGAAGCAGGAAAGAGAAGCAGGCGGCGTTCTTGATATGGACACCAAGGTAGTTTCTACCATTACTTCTCACGGTCCTGGCTATTTAAACAAGGATAAGGAAACTATCGTAGGCTTCCAGACTGACAAGCCTTTCAAGCGTTCCTTACAGCCTTACGGTGGTATCCGTATGGCAGAGAAAGCTTGCTCCGATAACGGATATGAAGTTGATCCTGAAATCAGCGAGTTCTTCTCCACTCACAGAAAAACTCACAACGCAGGTTGTTTCGATGCTTACAATCAGGAAATGAGAGCTTGCCGTTCTTCCCACATCATTACCGGTCTTCCTGATGCTTACGGACGTGGTCGTATCATCGGTGACTACAGACGTGTTGCTCTGTACGGTATTGACAGACTGATTGAGGATAAGCTTGAGCAGAAGGATTCCACCGGTCGTGTTATGACTGATGACGTTATCCGTCTTCGTGAAGAAATTTCCGAGCAGATTGTTGCTCTTAAGTTAATGAAGGAAATGGCAGCTTCTTATGGTTGCGATATTTCCAAACCTGCAGCTAACGTTAAGGAAGCTATTCAGTGGACTTACTTCGGTTATCTGTGTGCAGTTAAGGAGCAGAATGGTGCTGCTATGTCCCTTGGACGTACTTCTACCTTCCTTGATGTATACGCAGAGAGAGACTTAGCTAACGGAACCTTTACCGAGGAGCAGATTCAGGAATTCGTTGACCACTTCATCATGAAGCTGCGTCTTATCAAATTTGCTCGTACTCCTGAATACAACCAGATTTTCGCCGGTGACCCTGTATGGGTAACTGAGTCCCTGGCTGGTGTTGGTGTTGATGGTCGTCACCTTGTTTCCAAGATGTCCTTCCGTTATCTGCACACCTTAACCAACTTAGGTGCTTCACCTGAGCCTAACTTAACAGTTCTCTGGTCTACCAGACTTCCTGAGAACTTCAAGAAGTACTGTGCAAAGATGTCCATCGAGACTTCTTCCATCCAGTACGAGAACGATG
>JAGAMG010000025.1 GCA_017624835.1 Lachnospiraceae bacterium | reverse complement strand
TCTCCCAAAGTCCGGTTCCGGCGGGGCTTATTAAAGTGCCTCTACTCACAGAACTGCCATTCTCGACCTCAAAAAAATCGGCAGATTGGTACTTTTGGATGCTATATTCATTTTGAAATTACATTTTGCGGAAACTCAAGAAAAGATAAAATAATTCTGTATCTTGTTCATTACATGTTTTTAATAGAAAAAAGCACTAATTTATATTTTTTTATATTTTTTTGCAAAAAAGGGTAGACAAATTTTATTTGTGTGATATAATGAATTTACTTGATGAGAATCAAGTCGCTAATTAGTTGAATTTCCGGAAAAAATTCCCCTTTTACACAATTAAAGTGCCCGCAGGTTTCCCCCTGTGGGTGCTTTAATTGTGCAAAGAAATAATTGTAAAAATTTTTGCAAAAATTTTGATTTTTCACTTGCTAAATACTATCCACCTATGCTATAATAGCATTCGTTGGAAAACTAATATCCTTTAGGGGAATAGTACAGCGGTAGTGCGGCGGTCTCCAAAACCGTTAACGGGGGTTCGATTCCCTCTTCCCCTGCTAAAAAAACAGAAGCAATTCGCTTCTGTTTTTTGTTGCTTATTTAATCAAGTCATAATTATTCCTTTTCAAACATCATTTTCTTCTTACAACAAACAATCTATGGCATCCTGAACGGATTTTACCCCAATTACTTTTATTTTACTTCCTTTTTTACATTCCTCCATACATACCTGAGGAACCACGCAGATTTCAAAGCCAAGTTTCTCCGCCTCCGCTACTCTCTGAGCCGCCTGACTGACAGCACGGACTTCGCCGCTTAAGCCCACTTCTCCAAATGCTACCAGCTTTGGACTAAGCACCTTATTACGAAAACTGGATAAAACAGCCAGCACCACACCCAAATCAAGAGCCGGCTCCACGATTTTCATACCACCGGTTATATTCACATAGGCATCACAATTGGATAACTGCACACCAGACCGCTTTTCCAATACCGCCATCAATAAATTGACCCTGTTAAAATCCGTGCCTGTGGCCTGTCTCCTGGGAATCCCAAAATTACTGTGACAAACCAAGGCTTGAATTTCAATCAGCAAGGGTCTGGTTCCTTCCATGGTACATGCTACTATGGAACCACTGGCATTTTCCGGTCTGCCGTTTAACATATATTCCGAAGGATTTGCCACCTGTACCAGTCCCCGCTCCTGCATTTCAAATACGCCAATTTCATTGGTAGAGCCAAAACGATTCTTTACCCCTCGCAAAATCCGATAGGAAGCATGCCTGTCCCCTTCAAAATAAAGCACTGTATCTACCATATGCTCCAGTACTCTGGGACCTGCTACGGTTCCCTCCTTGGTCACATGTCCCACAATAAATACGGATACACCAAGTCCCTTGGCAAGCTGCAGCAATACTCCTGTTGACTCCCTTACCTGGGAAACACTGCCCGGTGCCGCTGAAACACCATCATTATACATGGTCTGTATGGAATCAATAATTACAACCTCCGGCTTAGTGGTTCGAATCACCTCTGCAATGGTGTCCAAATTGGTTTCACATAACAGCAGCATATTCTTAGAAAAGCTCCCGATACGATCCGCTCTCATTTTTATCTGAATTTGGGATTCCTCTCCCGAAATATAAAGCACCTTATGGCTCGCCTCCGACAAATTTCGGCATACCTGTAACAAAAGTGTTGACTTACCAATTCCCGGGTCCCCTCCTACCAGAGTCAGAGAACCTTGCACAATACCTCCACCCAGCACTCTGTCCAATTCTTCTATTCCGGTTAACAGCTTATTTTCTTCCCCAATGGCAATCTCCGCAAGCAGGCAGGGCTCCGCCTTTTCCCGCATTCTCTTTAACTGACCCCCGGCATTTTTTAATTCTGCTTTATCCACCAATTCCTCTACAAAGGTATTCCATTCCTTGCAGCCGGGGCACTGTCCCAGCCACTTGGAGGACTCATATCCGCAATTCTGACAAAAAAATACTGTAGTTGTTTTCGCCTTTGCCATTACAATCCCCTTCCTTTCTCTCTTACATAAAAAAACCAGGCACCGAGGATATTCCCCTGTGCTTGGTTTTCTTTCCTCAAGCTCTATTGCAGGCGCGTATCAAGGATACTATGCCTGTATAATTTTTACTGCAACCTCTCCTGCATTCTGCAGTTCCACACTCAGACTTAACTTGCCACCTAAGCCGGTCTTCATGGTACCCATACTCTTCTCAGCAATGAACACCTCATACTCTGTATCATCAATTAAGCCAAGAGTAATCTGTGCATCCTCATCGCCTTCTACGATAAATTCCACACCATTTTCCTGCTCTTTAAAGTTGAGCACACTGGTTCCGGGAACGGATTCATAAAGAAACATACCGTTCTTTTCCAACTTGGTTATCTCTCCAAAGGTCTTTACCTTCAGCAAATCTCCGGCATGCTGAAAATCCTCCAGCTTTGCCTTTGCTGCAAGCTTATGATTACCAAAACTGATTGTGTTGTCTGCTTCACTGCGAAGCAGCTCTTCTACTACTGCCATCTGCCCGTCCTCCTGATAGTTTGTAGATAAAGTATAATACAAATTCGGCTCTTTTTCTACAAATATTTTATTTTTTTGTAAAAGTTACTTTTCCGTTTTTATAGCCCGCTGAAACGTTATCACCGGGAGCTATCTTTTTCTGTAAAATTTCCTCTGCCAGTGCATCCTCCACAACGGATTGGATGGCACGCTTCAAGGGTCTTGCTCCCATTTTATTGTCCGCATACTTTGCTACCAGATGCTCCTTTAAAGCAGGAGTCAAATTCAGCTTAATATCCATTTGCGCCTGACATCTTTTGCTTAAATTGGATGCCAATAGACTTACAATTTCCTTCATATTTTCATCGTTCAACTGATGGAATACAATAATATCATCAATTCGATTGATGAATTCCGGTTTAAAGCTGCGTTTTACCTCTTCCATAACGCCATTTTTCATTTTTTCGTAATCTTTCTTAGCGTTACTTTCTGCGGCAAATCCAAGATTCTTGGGATCCACAATCCTCTGGGCACCGGCATTGGAGGTCATAATAAGCACCGTGTTTTTAAAGCTTACCTTACGTCCCTTGGAGTCCGTGATGTGTCCGTCATCCAACACCTGTAAAAGTACATTAAATACATCCGGATGCGCCTTCTCAATTTCATCAAAAAGCACCACCGAATAAGGATTCCGACGTACCTTCTCGGATAATTGTCCCCCTTCATCAAAGCCCACATAGCCCGGAGGTGAACCTATCATTTTGGATACGGAATGTCCTTCCATGTATTCCGACATATCTACACGAATCATGGCGTCCTCGGAGCCAAACATAGCCTCTGCCAATGCCTTACTAAGCTCTGTTTTTCCCACACCGGTAGGTCCCAAAAACAGGAAGGAGCCAATGGGTCGATTGGGATCCTTAAGTCCCACTCTGCCTCGGCGCATGGCCTTAGCCACTGCCACCACAGCCTCCTCCTGACCTATTACACGTTTATGCAACAGATTTTCCAGCTTAAGCAGCTTTTCACTTTCTTTTTCAGCCAGCTTCTGCACCGGAATCTTTGTCCACATGGCAACTACTTCCGCAATTTCATTTTCTCCAATGGAAAAGTTGATTTTATTTTCCTGCTTTTCTTTTCGCTCCATCAAGCGTTCGTATTTCTTTAGCAGGGCATCTTGATTCCTCTTTATTTCTGCTGCCTGGGTAAATGCTTCCATTCGCACAGAACGTTCAATCTGCTGATCCATTTTTTTTATTTCGTCCAGCATTTCCTTCGCCTTATCCGGTGCATTCATACTATGAAGTCTGGCACTGGCAGCAGCTTCATCAATCAAATCAATTGCCTTATCCGGTAAATTTCTGTCATTAATATAGCGGTTGGACAAACGCACTGCTGCTTCTACAGCTTCAGCGGTAATCTGAATCTTATGATGCTCCTCATACTTGCCTTTAATCCCATCCAGAATCCGAATTGCCTCTTCTTCCGTAGGCTCTTCCACTGTTACCGGCTGAAAACGTCTTTCCAAAGCGGCATCCTTCTCCACATGCTTGCGATACTCCGCTATGGTGGTGGCACCAATCAATTGAATTTCTCCTCTTGCAAGAGAGGGCTTTAATATATTGGAAGCATCAATGGCTCCCTCCGCTCCACCGGCTCCGATAATGGTGTGAAGTTCATCCAAAAAGAGAATCACATTTCCATCATCGATGACTTCCTTTACCACCCGCTTAATTCGTTCTTCAAATTCACCACGGTATTTGCTTCCCGCAACCATGCCGGACAAATCCAAAGTAAGTAAGCGTTTATTCTGTACGGTAAAGGGTACATTACCGGAAACAATTCTTAATGCAAGTCCTTCCACTACCGCAGTCTTACCCACGCCGGGCTCCCCAATCAGACAGGGATTGTTCTTGGTACGACGGCTTAATATCTGAATGACTCTTTGAATCTCATCCTCTCTGCCGATAACCGGATCCAGCTTGCCATTTCTTGCCAAAGCAGTCAAATCCCTACTGTACTGCTCCAGCGTAGAGGTTCTGCCCTTTCCTTGATTTTTCTTTCCCAAATCCTCTTTATACAGATTGCCGTCCTGACCAATGGCAATCAGGGTGTCCACATAAAGCTTTTGAATATTTACTCCCAGAGTATTTAACAGCCTTACCGCTACATTTTCTCCCTCTTTTATAATTGCCAGCAGAAGATGCTCTGTTCCCGTGCTTTGCTGTGCAAAACGCTCTGCCTGCTTGTGGGCTTCCTCAATAATCTTTTTGGCTCTGGGAGAATAGCCTTCTCTCTCCTTTAGCTGCACTCCGTTTTCAAAGGCAATCAGATCCCGAATCATATTCTGAACCTGTTCTTCCTCCACCTTATGCTCTCTTAATACAGTGCCTGCTACGCCTTCCTTTTCCTTTAACAAACCAAGCAGTATATGCTCCGTTCCGATATAGCCCTGTTTCAAGCTTCGAGCCGCCTTTTTTGCCAACGCCAAAGCATTCTGTGCTTTATCCGTAAAATGTGACTGCATTATTTCAGCCCTCCATACTCTCTATATATTTCATCAATTAATTCATGAATCTCTTCCCGGGAAATATTTTTACAGCTACTCTTTGCTAATATGACCTGTAATTCCTTTTTCAATTCACTCAAGGTTCTCATTCTATCCACATCTATAGCAATTACTGCACCCTTACGCCTGTCTACCTTTACATAGCCTTCCTGCTTCAAGACAGTATATGCTTTATTTACCGTATGCATGTTAATACCTATCGTATCCGCCAACTGCCGAACACTGGGAAGAGAATCTCCCTCACGAAATTGAGCCGTGGCAATTCCCATGATAATCTGATTGCGCAGCTGTAAATATAACGCTTCATCACTGTTAAAATCAATCTCAATTATCATCCCACTGCCTCCTTCCGAGATTTCGAAATTGTTATATTCATATTATAACAGGGGGTAAATACTGTCAACCGGATGGGGGAAAGTTTATAGG
>JAGAMG010000024.1 GCA_017624835.1 Lachnospiraceae bacterium | reverse complement strand
ATTACTTCATATTTCTTCTGTTCATCCATGTTCAAATTAACCTTTCTGATAATATCAACCTCCTTTATAGGAGGGTATCATACCACATCTGTGACATTTTCCTTTGTGGTATATAGTGACATTATCAAAAATGATTTATACTGCGGAAACTCAAGTGGGGTTTTGTATTGACAATTCTGTTTTTGAGGTATAGAATCCCTTGTGGGTTTTCGGAAAGGAAACCTTGACAAATGAGGAGGATAAATAAGATGAAGAACGTAAGAAAAGTAGTAGTAGGAATCTTGGCACTTGTAATGGCATTTGCCATGACAGCATGTGGCGGTAAGGAGCAGTCTGTAACTTATCGTATGGTACAGGAGGAAAGTGGTCTTGCAATTACAGATGAGATTACTCTGGAAGCAAAGGGTGATGTTGTTCAGAAGATGATTGAGAAGATTGAAGTAGATACCTCTGTATTGGATGCTACACAGAAAGAGCAGATTGTTGCAATTTATGGTGAAGTGGTAGCTATGTATCAGGCAGTAGAAGGTGTGGAGTGTACCGGTGTTGCCGGAGACAATAATTACACAATGGATATCGTAATTGATGCTACAGGCTCCGCTGTTGAGGAATTGACTGAATTAGGTCTTCTTGAATTAGATGGAATGGGAAATGGAATTTCTTTGAAGGCAAGTCAGGCAGGCTTTGAAGCAAGTGGTTATACTATTGTGGAATAAGGGATTGGTTATATTATTATAAGTAAAAAGAGCATCGTCTTGTAACTGTGGGTTATGGGACGATGCTTTTTGTTGCGGGGTGTGGTGAGAGTGTTTAAGCCATGTTACACATGTTTAAGCCATGTTACACATGTTTAAGCCATGCACATTCATAAACTCAGGGACACCGCCGGTGTCCCTGAGTTTATTTCATTACGGGCATGCGCCCTATGATAAAAAGCGAAAGAAGTGCGAGCGGTGAGCGAGCTCCCCATCGCCCTTCTCTCACTTTTTATCGCATGGCTTAAAACCAACGAAAACAACACATATTCCCATTGACAAACCACAGGAACAGTCATATAATGAATTTAAAGTTGTGGTTTCGTGTTGATTTCAAATAAAAACTTTGTGAAAAGTTCACATTTTTAACCCCTTAAAAATGTGAGATATGCATATTGACAAATTGAGAATGTGAATTTTTTCACACATATGTTTGTTTTTGACATTTTTTGTCAGTTAGATTTGCAGAAGGGCAGGTTTCGAGATGGCGAAGTACAATAGTTCCAGAATTCCAAAAACAGAAAGAATTACCAGATTGGTTGAGCATCTTTATGCTAAGATGCCTGAGATTGAATCTGCCAGAGCGGTGCTTGTGACAGAGAGCTATAAGCAGACGGAAAATGAGCCGCTGATTATAAGACGTGCTAAGGCGTTCGAGCATATTTTAAAGAATATTCCTATTATTATTAGAGAGGATGAGTTGATTGTAGGAAGCTCCACAATCGCTCCCAGAGGCTGTCAGACTTTCCCGGAATTTTCCTATGAATGGCTGGAGCAGGAGTTTGAGACGGTGGCAACCAGAGAAGCAGACCCCTTCTATATTTCCGATAAGGCAAAGAAGGAAATAAAGGAAGCAAACAGCTATTGGAAGGGCAAGACCACCAGTGAGTTGGCAACTGCTTATATGGCACCGGAAGCCTTGAAGGCTATGGAACATAATATTTTCACACCGGGTAATTATTTTTACAATGGTGTAGGACATATTACCGTACAGTACGATAAGGTGTTAGCTATCGGTTATGAGGGAATTATTGCTGAGGCGAAGGCGGAGCTTGCCAAATGCGGTGTGGGTGATGCGGATTATGCTACCAAGAGCCGTTTCTTAGAGGCAGTGATTATCAGCTGTGAGGCAGTTATCCTGTATGCCAACAGATATGCAGAGCTTGCTGCCAAGATGGCAAAGGAATGTAATGATGCAGTTCGTAAGGCAGAGCTTGAGACCATTGCTTCCAATTGCCGTAAGGTACCTGCTGAGGGTGCAACCACCTTCCATGAGGCATGCCAGAGCTTTTGGTTTGTACAGCAGTTATTACAGATGGAGTCCTCAGGACATTCCATTTCTCCCGGTCGTTTTGACCAATATATGTATCCTTATTATAAGAAGGATATTGATGCAGGAAAAATTACCAGAGAACAGGCGCAGGAGTTGATTGACTGTATCTGGGTAAAATTAAATGATTTGAATAAATGCAGGGATGCAGAAAGTGCAAAGGGCTTTGCGGGATATAGCTTATTCCAGAACCTGATAGTAGGTGGACAGAATGAGGCAGGACAGGATGTAACTAATGATTTGTCCTTTATGTGTATAGAGGCTTCCTTCCATGTATTCCTTCCCATGCCTTCCTTATCCATCCGTGTATGGAACGGCTCTCCCCACGATTTGTTGATTCGTGCAGCAGAGCTTACCAGAACCGGTATCGGACTTCCGGCATATTACAATGACGAAGTGATTATTCCTTCCCTAATGAGCAGAGGACTGACTTTGGAGGAAGCAAGAAGCTATAATATCATTGGTTGTGTGGAGCCTCAGGTTCCCGGCAAAACCATGGGGTGGCATGATGCAGCATTTTATAATATGTGCCGTCCTTTGGAACTGGTATTTACCAGCGGTATGGATTGTGGCGAGCAGATTGGACCCAAGACCCAGCCGGTGGAGCAGATGAGAACCTTTGATGAGTTCTATGCAGCATATCAGGAGCAAATGAATTACTTTATTGCTCTTTTGGTAAATGCGGATAATGCCATTGACCAGGCTCATACAGAGCGTATGCCTCTGCCTTACTTAGCAAGTATGGTGGATGACTGTATGGCAAGAGGCAAGACCTGTGAGCAGGGCGGTTGTGTTTACAACTTTACCGGACCTCAGGGCTTTGGTATCGCAAACGTGGCAGATTCCCTTTATGCAATTAAGAAGCTTGTCTTTGAGGAAAAGAAGGTTACTTTAGCGGAATACAAAAAAGCATTAATGTTCAATTACGGACAGGAGGTAAGTCCTCTGGTAGTTGCCCAGGTGGCAGGAAATGTGGCAAGAGAAATGGCGCAGAAGGGCATAGAGCCCAACTCAGATACTGTGGCAAGAGCCAGCCAGGAAATTATTAAGCAGTCCGTAACTGCAGAAGATAAAAAGAAATTTGAAGAGCTTTTGGCAATGATTGATAATCTTGCAAAATTCGGAAATGACGAAGAAGAAGTGGATATGATGGCAAGAGAGGCTGCCTATACATACACCAAACCGTTACTTCAGTATTATAACCCCAGAGGAGGACAGTTCCAGGCAGGTCTTTATCCCGTATCTGCTAACGTTCCCCTTGGTGCACAGACCGGAGCAACTCCCGACGGCAGACTTGCCGGTACTCCTATGGCGGATGGTGTTTCTCCTTCCGCAGGAAAGGATGTAAACGGACCTACCGCAGCAGCCAATTCCGTATCCAAATTGGATCACGGTATTGCTTCCAACGGTACCTTGTATAACCAGAAATTCCATCCTTCTGCTTTAAGCGGAGAAGCAGGACTTGATAATTTTGTAAATCTGATTCGCAGCTACTTTGACAGAAAGGGAAGTCATGTGCAGTTTAATGTAGTGTCCAGAGAGACCTTGCTTGATGCACAGAAGCATCCCGAAAACTACAAGCATCTGGTAGTTCGTGTAGCAGGCTACAGTGCACTGTTTACCACACTTTCCAAGAGCTTGCAGGATGATATCATCCGTAGAACAGAACAGGGATTTTAATATGGAAGATTTATTACAGACAAAAGGTCGTATTTTTGATATCCAGCGATATTCCATCCATGACGGAATGGGCATAAGAACCATCGTATTCCTGAAAGGCTGTGTGTTACGATGCCGCTGGTGCTGTAACCCCGAGTCTCAGGAATATGTCATTCAGACCATGATGGTGGACGGCAAGCCCAAGGTTATCGGACGGGATGTGACGGTTGCAGAGGTTATGGAGGTTGTAGAGAAGGACAGAGCCTATTATCGCAGAAGTGGTGGTGGTATTACCCTTTCCGGAGGAGAAAGTCTTTGTCAGCCAAAGTTTGCAAAAGCTCTTTTGCAGACAGCGAAAGCTAAGGGGATTTCCACAGCTATGGAGAGTATGGGCTGCGCACCATTCGAGGTGATAGAAGAAATTCTTCCCTATCTGGATACTTATTTGATGGATATCAAGCATACCAATCCAGCAAAGCATAAAGAATTTACAGGAATGAGCAATGAGATGATGCTGGAAAACGCTAGAAAGATTGCGGCATCAGGAAAGACCCGGTTAGTAATCCGGGTGCCTGTGATTCCTACCTTTAATGCTACACCGGAGGAAATCGCAGGAATTGCACAGTTTGCAGATAAGCTGCCCGGTGTGGATAAGATACACTTGTTGCCTTATCACAGATTAGGGCAGGACAAATATGAGGGGCTTGGCAGGGAATACCTGATGGATGGTATCCTGCCCCCGGAAAACGAGCATATGGATATGCTAAAAAAAGTAGTGGAAAATGTATCAAGGTTAAATTGTCAGATAGGCGGTTAACTAAAAACAATTTCCATGGAGGTGCAAAATGAGAGGAAATTTTGACGTATCAATGCTGAATAATGAAGAGCATATGCGAATTATTCAGGAATATGTTCCCGGCTGTCAGGTAACACTTGCGCACATTATTGCAAGTCCTGATAAAATTCTTTATCAGAAGCTGGGCTTGGATCCTAAGGTGGACTATGAAAAGGCTGCCATTGGTGTAACCACAGTTACACCTTCCGAAACTGCAATTATCATGGCGGATGTTGCCTTGAAAGCCAGCGGTATTACTCTTGGCTTTGTAGACCGTTTCAGCGGTTCCATGATTATCACAGGTACCGTAAGTGAGGTACAGGCAGCAATGGAAGCGGCTTTGGAATATGTAAAAGATAAATTAAATTACACAGTCTGCACCATTACAAAGACATGAGAAAGCTGATTTTGATGGGGCGGAGCGAGGCCGGTAAGACCACACTGACCCAGGCGCTTCGGGGAGAGGAAATCCATTATTATAAAACCCAGGATGTGCATTATTACGAAAGTGTAATTGATACTCCCGGTGAATATGCCCAGAGTCACAGACTTGGAAAAGCCCTTGCTTTATATACCTATGAAGCAGATGTGGTGGGAATCTTAGTGGCGGCAAATGAACCCTATTCCCTGTTTCCACCCAATGTAACCAGTCAGGCAAACCGTGAATGCATCGGAATTGTAACCAAGATAGACCTGCCAAACGCAAATGTTCCATTGGCAGACAGGTGGCTGCAGGTAGCAGGTTGTACAAGAATATTCCATGTAAATTCCCTAAAAGGGGAAGGGGTACCTGAAATACTAAATTATCTTATGGAGGAGCCGGAAAAAATTAAGGCTTCTGAATTAACAAAATAACCAGATTGATAAATGATTGATAAATGATACTTAAATGGCAATCATTTTCATAATAAAAACCTATTAAAGTTTAAGGAGGAACCATTCATGATGAACGAAATGGAAATCAAAAAACAAATTTGTGAGGTTGGTAAAAGAATTTACAACCGCAACATGGTAGCAGCTAATGACGGTAACATCTCCGTAAAGCTCAACGACAATGAATTCCTTTGCACCCCTACCGGTGTTTCTAAGGGCTTCATGACCCCTGAATTTATCTGTAAGGTAGACGCAAAGGGTAATGTAATCCAGGCTAACAAGGGCTTCAAGCCTTCATCCGAAATTAAAATGCATATGAGAGTATATGAGAAGCGTCCCGATGTAGGAGCAGTAGTTCATGCACATCCTACCTTCGCAACCGCTTTTGCAATTGCAGGTATTCCTTTGACCCAGCCCATCATGCCTGAAGCAGTTATCTCTTTAGGTTGTGTGCCCATCGCTGAGTATGGTACTCCTTCTACTATGGAGATTCCTGATAATCTTGAGAAGTATCTTCCTTACTTCGATGCAGTACTGCTTGAGAGCCATGGTGCATTATCCTGGAGTACTGATTTGATGGCTGCTTACCACAAGATGGAAAGCTTGGAGTTCTATGCAGAGCTTCTGTACAAGTCCAAAATGCTTGGCGGTCCTAAGGAATTTGATAAAGAGAATATTAAGAAGCTGTACGAAATCCGTCGTAAATTCGGTATGCCCGGTAAGCATCCTGCAAACGTTTGCTTAAATAAGGGTGGCGACAACTGCCATAACTGTGGCGGAAGCTGCGGTAGCATGGATTACAGCAAGTTCCCCGGTTATGAGTACAACTTCGGTTGTGACTGTGACAGCAACAAGGGCGTAGATGCTGATGCAATTGCTGCAATCGTTAAGAAGGTTATTTCTGAAATGAAATAGTTTCTTTGAAAGAAAGCTTTGGGAAGGAGGTTATTCCAATGGAGCAAAACATGGAAAATACCGTCCGTGATATTATCCGCAAAATGAAAGCCTCCTCCACTATGAATCTTGACCTTGCATTAAGATTAATGGAAAAAGTGGAAGCAGAGGCGGCGCGTATGGGTGTTAAAGCAGTGGTAGCTGTTTCGGATGCCTCCGGCAGACCCGTAGCCATTCACTGTATGGATGGTGCATACATCGGCAGCTATGACGTAGCATTAAACAAAACCTATACCTCAGTAGCCTTTCAAATGTCAACCGCGAAGCTGGCAGAGCTTGCAGCACCGGGAGGCTCCCTGTACGGTATTCAGCATACCAATGAGGGCAAGATAGTAATCTTTGGAGGCGGAGAACCCCTCTATCTGGATGATGTGTTAATCGGTGCAATCGGCGTAAGCGGTGGCACTGCCGAGCAGGATACAAAGCTCGGTGAGTACGGAAAAAATATATTAAAGGAAGTGATAGCTTGGAAATGACAGAAAGCCAGATCAAAAGTATTGTAGGCGAAGTTATGGCAAAGATGCAGCTTGATAGTGGTGTATCAGGAATGCATGGCGTTTTCGCTGACATGAATACAGCAATCGAAAAGGCAAAAGAAGCACAAAAAGTGGTACGTATGATGTCAATGGATCAGCGTGAAAAGATTATTTCCAAAATACGTATCAAAATTAAACAAAATGCAGAAACAATGGCTCGTATGGGCGTAAATGAAACCGGCATGGGTAATGTGGGCGACAAGATTCTGAAGCATATTCTGGTAGCTGAAAAGACTCCCGGAACAGAAGATATTACCACTACCGCTTGGTCCGGTGACAGAGGACTGACTCTGGTAGAGATGGGACCCTTTGGTGTAATCGGAGCAATTACTCCTTGTACCAACCCCAGTGAAACCGTTCTCTGTAACACAATGGGAATGCTTGCTGGTGGAAATACCGTAGTATTCAATCCCCATCCTCAGGCAATCCGCACCTCCATTTTTGCAGTGAATCTGTTGAACGAGGCTTCCCTGGAAGCTGGCGGTCCGGATAACATTGCATGTACCGTGGAAAAACCCACCTTGGACTCCAGTGCGATTATGATGAAGCACAAGGATATTCCTTTGTTGGTAGCTACCGGTGGTCCCGGCGTTGTAACCGCTGTATTATCCAGTGGTAAGCGCGGTATCGGTGCAGGTGCAGGAAATCCTCCCGCATTGGTTGATGAGACAGCAGATATCAGAAAGGCTGCAGAGGACATTGTAAACGGATGTACCTTTGACAATAACCTTCCTTGTATTGCAGAGAAGGAAGTTGTAGCAGTGGATGCTATCTGTGATCAGTTAATGAAATACATGGTGGAAGAGCAGGGCTGTTATTTGGCATCTCCTGAGGTACAGGATAAGCTGATTAAGACAGTTTTAACCGAAAAAGGCGCTCTGAACCGTAAGTGTGTAGGAAGAAGTGCTAAGGCACTGCTTAAGATGGTAGGTGTTGAGGTACCTGACAATATCCGTTGTATCGTATTTGAAGGACCTAAGGAGCATCCCTTGATTGCAGAAGAGCTGATGATGCCAATCCTTGGTGTTGTCAGAGCAAAGGATTTCAAGGATGCTGTAGAAAAGGCTGTATGGCTTGAGCATGGCAACCGCCACTCTGCACATATTCATTCCAAGAATGTTGACAGAATTACTGAGTATGCAAGAGCAATGGATACCGCAATCTTAGTAAAGAACGGACCTTCTTACGCAGCTTTAGGCTTTGGCGGCGAAGGCTTCCCTACCTTTACCATTGCAAGCCGTACCGGCGAAGGTCTGACCAGTGCAGCAACCTTCACAAAGCGCAGACGTTGTACTATGTCTGACAGTCTTTGCATTAGATAGGAGGAAAATAAAATGGAGATGAATTCTACTCAGGTAGAAGCAATTGTAAAACAGGTACTTAGCCAGCTTTCCGGTTCTGCTCCTGCAGCTGCTTCTTCCGCTGGAAGTAAAGAGATTCCTAAGACAGCACATGTTGCTATGTTAACAGCACTTGAGACTGTTGAAGTAAAAGAATATCCCATGCCTGAGGTTGGCGATGATGACATCCTTGTAAGAGTAGAGGGATGTGGTATCTGTGGTACAGATGCTCACGAATATAAGAGAGATCCTTTCGGACTTATCCCTGTAGCTCTCGGACATGAGGGAACAGGCGAAATCGTAAAGATGGGTAAGAACGTTAAGAAGGATAGTGCAGGTAAGGATGTTAAGCTTGGTGACAAGATTGTTACCTGTATGATTTTCAAGGATAACCCGGACATTACCATGTTCGACTTGAACAAGCAGAATGTAGGCGGTGCTGATGTATACGGTCTGCTTCCCGATGATGATGTACATTTGAACGGATGGTTTGCAGATTATATCTTAATCCGTAAGGGTTCCACTTTCTTTAATGTAAGCGACCTGGATTTGGATTCCCGTATCTTAATTGAGCCCTGTGCAGTTTTGATTCACGCAGTAGAGCGTGCAAAGAGCACCGGAATCCTGAAATTCAACAGCCGTGTGGTAGTACAGGGTTGTGGACCTATCGGTCTGATTTGTATCGCAATTCTGCGTACCATGGGTATTATGAATATTATTGCAGTTGACGGTAATGCGGGAAGACTTGAGTTTGCTAAGAGATTGGGAGCTTCCGATTCTGTAAATTTCAATGATTACAATGGTGTAGAGGCAATGGCTGAAGGTGTTAATGAGAAGTTTGGCGGACATCTTGCTGATTTTGCTTTCCAGTGTACAGGTTCACCTGCCGGTCACTCCAATATTTACAAATTTATTCGCAACGGCGGTGGACTTTGTGAGCTTGGTTTCTTCATCAATGGTGGAGATGCAACCATTAATCCTCACTTTGACATCTGCTCCAAGGAAATTACGACTGTAGGTAGCTGGGTATATACACTGCGCGATTACGCAACCACCTTTGATTTCTTAAAGAGTGCAAAGGCAATCGGTCTTCCTATCAGTGAGTTAATTTCTGATAGATATCCTTTAAGCCAGATTAATGAGGCTTATAAGAAGAATCTTGCAATGACCGGTCTTAAGATTGCAGTGTTCCCGGACTAAAGGATGAAAAGTATTTCTAAGGCATCGGAGGACGCCGCCTAAGAAACACTATATTTCATCCGGAAGAATCGCAGGCGATTCTTCCAGGCTATAAAAAGGAAAGGGAATGTAAGGATGGACGAGAGAGCAGTAGGAATCCTGGAGGTTTATGGACTTGTATGTGCTTTCATGGCAGCGGATGCAGGCTGTAAGGCGGCTAATGTAACATTAGAGCCCTTCGATAAGAATAAGCCGGCAAATGCAGATGCTCTTCCGGTACCCCTTCTGGTAACCGTTAAATTCCGTGGCAGTGTAGAAGATGTAACTGCTGCAGTGGAAGCAGGAATCCAGATGGCAGAGAGTGTATCCGGTGTTGTGCAGAGTCATGTAATACCAAGACCTACACAGGACACATTAAAAATGTTAAATATATGTGGTTTTGACACCAACTAATTTTTGAATGGATAGAAAGAGAGGAAATAAAATGGCACAGGAAGCATTAGGAATGGTAGAAACAAGAGGACTTACAGCAGCAATTGATGCAGCAGATGCAATGACCAAGTCCGCAGAGGTTACTTTAGTAGGTACTGAGAAGATTGGTTCCGGTTTGGTAACCGTTATGGTTCGTGGAGACGTAGGAGCTGTTAAGGCAGCAGTTGAATCCGGTGCGGCAGCAGCAAGCCGTCTTGGAGAGTTAGTTGCTCAGCACGTAATTCCCCGTCCTCACAATGACGTTGAGAAGATCCTTCCCGGATTCCCTAAGGCGTAATAGATTATGGGTAGCTCATACGGATTAATCGAAGTTTCCGGTGTAGTTGCTGCGATTGATTCCCTGGATGCGATGTGTAAGGCAGCAGATGTTTCCCTGGTAACCTGGGAACGTAAGCTGGGTGGCCGTCTGGTAACCATTATTGTGGAAGGCAGCGTTTCCGATGTGAAAGCAGCTGTAGAAGCGGCAGCCAATATTGCAAAAGCGAATCATCATATTCTGGCGGCATCCGGTGTGATTGCATCCCCTTGTGAGGAAACTCGCAAGATAGTAGCAAAAAGCGCAAAACGCCTTCAGAAAAAATAAAATCCGGAAGCGAAAAAAACAAGTAGAAACTACTGTGTAAATGCAGTAAAATGTAAGTAACATAATAAGAAAGAAACAAATTTTAGGAGGAAAAAATTATGGCACAGGAAGCATTAGGAATGGTTGAAACTAGAGGACTTATCGCAGCAATCGAGGCTGCAGATTCTATGTGTAAGGCAGCAAACGTTGCATTGGTAGGTACCGAGAAGATTGGTTCCGGTCTGGTAACCGTTATGGTACGTGGTGATGTAGGCGCTGTTAAGTCTGCAGTAGAAGCTGGTGCAGCTAATGCAGAGAGACTTGGTGAGCTTGTTGCTCAGCACGTAATTCCTCGTCCTCACACTGATGTTGAAGGAATTTTGCCTGTTATCAAATAGTGTAAGACAAATATGAATTCATGGTTACATAGCAGTAATGGTTTGAGTTTGTCGTAAGCTGCCGGACTCAGTGCACTATATTCTGCACGTGGCACGCTTTCGCTCCGTGAAAGACGTAGCGGTACTAAGCTCGTAGACGAAATGAATTTCGTCTCCTTGCTAAGGACCGACGTCTTTCAAGGGCACACTTAGCAGAACATAGTGCGCTGAGTCCTGGGTTATCGATAACCAAATCATTATTGTAAAAGTGACCATAAATAGTCATATTTGACTATTTAAAAACAAGGAAGGGTAACAGGTGAGTGAAGTGGAAAATAAGGATTTGGAAGCTTTAACCAGATTGGTTATATCCTGTATGCAGAATCAGCAGGAAAAGGGCAACGGATTTTTGGTTCCGGTGGGTGTGAGTAATAGGCATATTCATTTGTCCCAGGAGCATGTGGAGGCTTTGTTTGGTCCCGGATATCAGCTTACCAAAAAGAAAGAGCTGATGGGTGGTCAGTTTGCTTCTAATGAATGCTGTACTATTGTTGGACTGAAGCTCCGTGCAATTGAAAATGTAAGAGTTTTAGGACCTGCCCGTAAGAGTACACAGGTGGAAATCAGCAGTACGGATGCCAGAAAGCTGGGAATCAATGTACCGGTTCGTGAATCCGGCGACATCGCAGGAAGTGCGCCCATTGCAATTGTAGGACCTAAGGGTGCTGTATATTGTAAGGAAGGCTGCATTGTTGCAGCAAGACATATTCATATGTCTCCCGCAGATGCTAATGCATGCGGCGTCAGTGACGGTGATTATGTCAGCGTAAAAGTAGAAAATGAGCGCGGAACTACATTTAACAATGTAAAAATCCGTGTGGATGAGAGCTTTACCCTTGAGATGCATATTGATACCGATGAGGCAAATGCAAGTGAAATCAAGCAGGGTGACAAGGTGGCTATCATTAAATAAATTTGGGAACGAGTGATAGAAATGATTATTGGAAAAGTAACAGGAAGTATCGTTTCAACCCGCAAGCAGGATAACCTGATTGGTAACAAGTTCATGGTAATTGAGCCTATAAACATAATGAATGGTGAACAGAAGCAGTTGGTTGCCATTGATAATATTGGTGCCGGAATTGGCGAGTATGTTTTAGTGGCACAGGGCAGTGCTGCCCGCATCGGCTGTGGATTGCCGGATGCTCCTATTGATGCCGCTATTGTCGGAATTATTGATGATATCGGAAAGCTGGGGTAACAGGTTATGGAAATTGCTAACTTAAGCAAAATCTTAAGAGAGAATGGTATCGTGGGAGCCGGCGGAGCAGGATTTCCTACTTATGGAAAGCTGTCTGACAAGGCGGATACCATTCTCATGAACTGCGCGGAGTGTGAACCCCTCCTTAAGCTGCACAGACAGCTTTTGAAGGTTCACGCACAGGAAATCTTGAAAGCATTTGCACTAATTGCTGAAACTGTTGGTGCAAAAGATGCAATTATCGGAATTAAAGAAGAATATGAGAGCACAATAGAGGCTTTGGAGGAATATCTTTCGGAGTTTCCTATGGTGCGTATACATAAATTACCGGGAGCATATCCCATGGGTGATGAGGTTGTTTTGATTTATGAGGCAACCGGAAGAGTGG
This sequence comes from Lachnospiraceae bacterium, assembly GCA_017624835.1. Classification (GTDB taxonomy): domain Bacteria; phylum Bacillota; class Clostridia; order Lachnospirales; family Lachnospiraceae; genus Acetatifactor. Next base: position 68,597 of record JAGAMG010000024.1, on the reverse strand, counting down.
TACGTCCCGGGGGGCTGCCCATTGAATGTGGTGTGGCTGTATTTAACGTGGAGACGGTATTTAACGTTTATCGGGCAGTATGGGAAAACCATCCTGTCACGGATAAATGTGTAACGGTTGTGGGAGAGGTAGAAAATCCCATTACTGTCCGGGTACCCATCGGAACCCGTATCCGTGATGTGGTTGCCATGGCAGGCAGGATTACCACGGATAAGCCTGTTTATCTTTTAGGCGGTCCTATGATGGGGAATTTTGGGAAGGACTATATGCCTGTAACCAAGACCACTAATGCAGTAATAGTGTTGCCGGAAGACCATGTATTGGTATTGCGAAAGACCAATCGGTTTTCCACAGCAGTGGCAAGAGCAGCATCCAGCTGTTGTCAGTGCCAGAGCTGTACGGATTTATGCCCCAGACATGCATTGGGACATCCCATTCAGCCTCATTTATTTATGCGGGCGGCAGCGAATAAGGATTTTCAGAATCTAGAAACCTATCTGGACACCATGTTCTGTAGTGCCTGTGGACTTTGTGAAATGTTTAGTTGTCCTCAGGGCTTATCTCCCAGAACCATGATTAATGAATATAAGAATGGTTTGCGTAAGGCTGGCATCAAGCCCCCTGTAGTGGAGGCAACTCCTGTTAAGGACTCCCGTGAGTACCGCAGAGTATGGGAAGGTCGTCTCCTTTCCAGATTGGGACTTAGCAGCTATGATAAGCCGGCAGTGCTGGATGATGTAATCAGAAGCAGCAAGGAAGTAAAAATAAATCTGTCCCAGCATATCGGTGCTCCGGCAAAGGCTAGTGTGGCAGTTGGTGATAAGGTGAACTGCGGTGACATTATTGGTACAGCAGCGGACGGATTATCTGTGAATATCCATGCTTCTATTACCGGTACGGTAAAGGAAGTTGCGGATGGATATGTAATGCTGGTAGAAGGTTAGCTTGTATTTGTATGATGTGGAGCTTGGAAAACGTGAGCTCCCAAGTGTGTAGCAATAAAGACAAACACAGAAATGAGGAAGACCATGAGTAGAGCAATCGGAATGATTGAATTTAAGACTGTTTCAGCCGGTATTACCGCGGCAGACCAGATGGTAAAAACAGCGGATGTGGAGCTTTTAGAGGCGCAGACCGTATGTCCCGGAAAATATATTGCATTGATTGCAGGAGATTTGAGTGCGGTGAAGGCAGCTGTTGAGCGTGCGGAAAGTACAAGAGCGGATGAATTGATTGACAGCTTTGTACTTGGCAATCCGGATGAGTCCATCTTCCCGGCTATTTACGGCAGCAGTCAGATTGATGGGGTAAATGCATTGGGTATCTTAGAAACCTATGATGCGGCTTCCATTATCGTGGCAGCGGATATTGCAGCCAAGACAGCTATTGTAAAGCTCATTGAGCTTCGTATTGCAAAGGGTATGTGCGGTAAGTCCTATATGCTGATTACCGGTGAGGTTGCAGCCTGTGAGGCTGCCATTGCAAAGGCTAAGGCATCTGTGGGTGAGAAGGGAATGTTCCTTGATTCCTCCGTGATTGCACATCCTGATCCGCAGATTTGTAAGTCTATTATGTAGAAAGTAAAAAGAAAAGGGGCCGGGTTATGTTAGCAGCAGAGAGAAGGAACCTGATACTTGAAAAGCTCCAGGATGAAAAAAGGGTTGTTGTTAACGAATTAAGTGAGCAATTTGGGGTATCTGAGGAAACTATCCGAAGAGATTTGGACAGATTGGATAAGGAAGGATTGGCAACCAAAACCTATGGGGGAGCAGTCCTTGCAGAAAATAATAATACAGATATGCCTTTTAATGTCCGCAAGAAAAAGAATATGCAGGGTAAACGAATTATTGCGGATATTATTCAGGAATTGATTTCGGATGGGGATCATATTATTGTGGATCCCAGTACTACGGCAGTATCCATTGTGAAAGCCCTTAAGGGCAAAAAGCGTCTGACGGTTGTAACCAATTCCATAGAGGTTTTGGTGGAATTGTCCGATGCCTCCGGTTGGGATGTGATAGCTACAGGCGGCACCCTTCGTGAGAATTATTTGGCGCTGGTGGGACCCAAGGCAGTGGAAAGTATTAATTCCTTTAATGTGGATAAGGTAATTTTGTCCTGTAAGGGAATTGACATGGAAAAGGGTATTACCGATGCCAATGAAATGTTTTCACAGGTAAAGAAAGCAATGCTGCATTCTGCTTCCCAGAAGATTTTGGCAGTGGACAGTACAAAATTTGAAAAGATTGCTTTTTCACAAATCTGTGAAGTGAGTGGGATAGATATGGTAGTAACTGATGTACGCCCGTCCGATGCGTGGATGGAATATTTCAAGGATAAAGGAATTGTCTGTCTGTATGGAGAAGAAAACTAGAATAATCGCATTTGCAAATAATAAGGGTGGCAGCGGGAAGACCACTTCCTGCGCCAACATAGGATACTCCCTCTCGGTCATGGGGAAAAAGGTCCTTTTGATTGACGGGGATATGCAGTTGAATCTATCCCTGTCTTTTTTTACTGAGGATGAGGTGTTGGAATTTGCCACAGGGGAAAAGAATTTATATCAGGCAATCAAAAAACAGGAGGATTTGTCCGATTATATTGTTTCTACTCCCTATGAAAATTTGGATTTGATTCCATCCTCCACATTGATGAGTGGTATGGAATATGAGCTTTTTACCAAGTGGCAAAGAGAATTTATCTTAAGAGGATGTTTGAAAAAAATAAAAGCCTCCGGTGAATATGATTATATTTTGATAGATGCACCACCTACCTTGGGGGGCTGGGTGATGAATATTCTTTGTGCCTCCGATTATGTGATTATGCCGGTGGAGGCAAGCCCATGGGGTCTTTTTGGTGTGGCGAATATGTTTGAGTTTTTAGAGGATGTACGTGGCATCAATGAAGATTTAGAGCTGCTTGGCATTGCCATTACCAAGGTGGATGCCAGAAAGAATTACTATAAGCAGACTGTTGAGACTCTGCGCAGTACGGAAGGCGTAAATGTATTTGAACATATCATCCGTGTGGACAGTGAAGTGGAATGGGCGCAGGATGACAGTAAACCCATTCTGGTACACAAAAAGAGTGCCAGAAGTGCAGGTGAATATATGGAATTGGCAAAGGAGATTGATGAGACATGGCAGTAGGAGCAGGAAGCATTAAAAGAGCATCAAAGGCATCCAATGTGAAAGCGGAAGCAGTCCAGGAAAAGGCAGTAGCAAAGCAGGAAGCCGAGGTAAAGGTAGCAGAAGTAAAAGCAGTAGAGGAAACACCTGTAAAGAAGGATACTGCACCTAAGAAACCGGCAGCAGAGAAGAAAGTGGCTGCAAAGAAGGCAAACGTCACAAAGAAGGATACCGCAGCTAAGAAAACAACAGCAGCAAAAAAGACTACCGCTGAGAAAAAATCACCTGAAAAGAATGTAGAGAAAGCACAGGAAATGCAGAATCCGGTAAATGCGGTATGTCACTTAACTGAGGAAATGCCCATACATCTTTTATAAGTAAGAGTCCTTTTATGAGACAGAAACAAAGGATAATTGTGATGTCACATTATCCCCAAAATACAAAAAGAAAAGGAGAGTAAACATGGCAAACAGATTTGTACTGAACGAAACCTCTTATCACGGCGCAGGAGCAATTCAGGAGATTGCGGCGGAGGCAAAAAGAAGAAATTTCAAGAAAGCACTTGTATGTTCCGACCCCGATTTGATTCAATTCGGTGTAACCAAGAAGGTTACCGATGTATTGGATAATGCAGGACTTGTTTATGAAATTTATTCCAATATTAAGCCCAATCCCACCATTGAAAATGTACAGTCCGGTGTGGAGGCTTTCAAGAAAGCGGAAGCAGATTATATTATTGCAATCGGTGGCGGTTCTTCCATGGATACTGCAAAGGGTGTTGGTATCGTAATTGCAAACCCTGAATTTGCAGATATCAGAAGTCTGGAAGGTGTTGCACCTACCAAGAATAAGTCCGTTCCTATTTTTGCAGTACCTACTACCGCAGGAACCGCAGCAGAGGTTACTATTAATTACGTTATCACTGACGTGGAAAAGAACCGTAAGATGGTATGCGTGGATACCAATGATATCCCTGTTGTAGCATTTGTTGACCCGGAAATGATGAGTACCATGCCTAAGGGATTGACCGCAGCAACCGGTATGGATGCCTTGACACATGCAATCGAGGGTTATATTACCGCAGGCGCATGGGAGCTTTCCGATATGTTCCATATTAAGGCAATTGAAATCATTGCAAAGAGTCTGCGTGGTGCAGTTGCAAACACACCCGAAGGCAGAGAAGGTATGGCTTTGGGACAGTATGTAGCAGGTATGGGCTTCTCCAATGTAGGTCTTGGTATTGTACATTCCATGGCTCATCCTTTGGGAGCACTTTATGATACTCCTCACGGTGTTGCAAATGCAATTATTCTTCCTACCGTTATGGAATACAATGCAGAGGCAACCGGAGAGAAGTACCGTGAAATCGCAAGAGCAATGGGCGTTGCAGGTGTTGACTCCATGACTCAGGAGGAATACAGAAAGGCTGCTGTGGATGCTGTTAAGAAGCTGTCCGAGGATGTAGGAATCCCTGCTGACTTGAAGGAAATCGTAAAGAGAGAGGATATTCCTTTCCTGGCACAGTCCGCTTATGATGATGCATGCCGTCCCGGCAATCCTAAGGAGACCAGCGTAGAGGATATTACCAAGCTGTATGAGTCCCTGCTGTAAAAGTTTTTCTCTTTGAGAAAATCAAATAATTATAAAGGTTAAATAAAGGAACCATGTTCTGAATCCGGTTATGGAATAAAGAATGTGGTTCCTTTTTGATAGAAAAGAAGAATTTTCAGATAAAATATCAAAAGAAGTCATAAAGATTATTAGTTTGTGCTTGACAAGTGAGTTGTATACATATTAATATTGTTTACAAGGAAACAGTTTCAAAGTAAACTATTTTGAAATAGAGTGACAGCTATTTGTATAAGAGAGGCAATTATGTACCATTTATTTGATACGCTGACAGTGGTTTACAAGTATAAGAAATTATATGAAAGACGCTGTCAGGGCGTGATGAAAAAGTATGATTTGAGAATTGCTGATATTGATGTACTGCATTATGTGTCCCGTGCCGGAGATAAGAATTTGTCAAAGGATATTGTGGATGAAGGTATGTCCAAGGCTAATGTTTCCAAGTCCGTGGAACATTTGCATCAAAAGGGCTATGTGGAATTGTATGAGGATAAGACAGACAGAAGATGTGTCCATATTAAGCCTACGGAAGCTGCGGAGCCTATTATTATTGAGGTGGAACAGATTCGTAAGGATATGGGTGCTTCTCTTGCATCGGGAATTACTCCCGAGGATAAGGAAGCAACCTTCCGGGTGATGCAGCTGTTGTGTCAAAATATGTCCCGGGAGCTGGCTGAGACAGAACGGGAGGAAATATAACAAAAGAAAGCGTAGGATTAGCTTATATAATAGGGTCAGGTAACAAATGATATAGAGCAAAAGGGAAGTAGAAAAAATAGGAAGACAGGACAAGGAGGGCTACCATGAGAAGAAGTGACAATTATTTAGCAGATTATGCAGATTTATGCCGGAATGCGGATAAGTTGGATTTGAGCTTGTTTGATGAGTACGGCGTTAAGAGGGGACTGCGTGATAAAAACGGCAGTGGTGTATTGGCAGGATTAACCAATATATCCCGTATTGAATCCTTTAAAATGGAAAATGGTCAAAAGGTACCCTGTGATGGAAAGCTCTGGTATCGTGGATATGACTGTATCGAGTTGGTAAATGGTTTTCGGGATAAGAGATTTGGTTTTGAAGAGGTGGCATATCTTTTGTTGTTTGGTGATTTGCCAAATGAAGGAGAGTTAAAGCATTTTAATAATATTCTGGCATCTCACAGGACATTGCCCAGAAACTTTACCCGTGATGTTATTATGAAGGCATCCAGCAGCGATATTATGAATTCCATGATTCGAAGTGTGCTGACATTGGCGTCCTATGATAAAAATTGTAGTGATACCTCTATAGAAAATGTACTTTGTCAGTGTATCGGACTGATTGGGGTATTCCCCATGATGGCGGTGTACGGTTATCATTCCTACAATCATTACAGCAATGATGAAAGTATGTACATCCATCGCCCTCAAAAGAGATTATCCACAGCGGAAAATCTCTTGATGATGCTAAGGCCGGACAAGAAATATACGGAGCTTGAGGCAAAGGTTTTAGATATTGCATTGGTATTACATATGGAGCATGGCGGCGGTAATAATTCTACCTTTACCACCCGTGTGGTTACCTCCTCCGGTTCCGATACCTATTCCGTTATTGCGGCAGCGCTTTCTTCCTTAAAGGGACCAAAGCATGGAGGTGCCAATATTAAGGTTGTGGAAATGATGCGTGATATTGAAGCCAATGTGTCCGATTGGGAGGATGAAGAGGCAGTCAGAGCATATCTCCAGAAGATATTGAATAAGGAGGCCTTTGATAGAAAGGGACTTATTTATGGTATGGGTCATGCGGTTTATTCCCTGTCAGACCCCAGAGCGCAGGTGTTTAAGGGCTTTGTAGAGAAGCTGGCAACTGCAAAGGGAAGAGAAAAGGATTTTGCATTATATTCCATGATTGAGAGAATTGCTCCTGAGGTAATTTCACAGAAAGCAAAGATTTACAAGGGTGTAAGTGCAAATGTGGACTTTTACAGTGGCTTTGTTTACAGTATGCTGGAGATTCCTTTGGAGCTGTATACCCCTATTTTTGCTATTGCCAGAATTGTTGGCTGGAGCGCACATCGTATTGAAGAATTAATTAACATGGATAAGATTATTCGTCCTGCCTATATGAGTGTGGCAGAGGAAAGAGAATATATCGATATGGAAGACAGAGACTATCTGGTAGGACATTCATAAACATATATTTATAGATAAAAGGTAAAAAATATTTTATAAAAAACAGACCATAATTTTCACAGCAGATAATTAGGCAGATATTGCTGTGAAATTATGGTCTGTTTTTTGTTTGATAAAATAGGGACGGAATAAGCAGGTTTTATCCGTATTAATTTGCATAGAACAAGATACCCAGGGTTCCGGGACCACAGTGGCTTGAAATAACTCCGCCTGCATTGGTTACATAGACCTTGCCGAAGTAATCAAGTCCCTCTAAATAGTCTACTACTTCTTTGACAATTGCATCATCACAATGGGCATGGGTTACAAATACGCAGGTAGGGTCTGCCATCAGTAAATCAGCTTCCAATTCCCTTGCATATTTCATGATTACAGAGGACTGTCTGCCGCGGAATTTTTTTGAAACACCCATGGCACCTCTTTCTACAATGATTTGTGGTTTCAGCTTTAGGGTATTGGCAAGCAATGCCGTAACAGCGGTGCAGCGACCGCCTCTTGCCAGATAAGTAAGGGTTTCTACTACGAAGCTTGCACGAACCTTTCCACGGCGTTGTTCCACCCGCTCTATAATCTCGGTGGCGGATTTACCATCCGCTGCCAGTTCTGCCGCATAAAGAATCTGGAGTCCGATGCCGGTGGAGAGATTCATGGAATCAATTACATGGAGTTTGGGATATTCCATATCCTCAGCAATCAGGCGGATGATATTACAGGTGGTGCTCATTTGCTCGGAAATACCAAAGAAAATAATTTCATCCCCGGCATCCATAAAGGGTTTCATAATTTCCAAAGCCCGCTCGTAGGATACTGCGGAGGTTTTGGGAGTGGTTCGATTGGTGTCGGACCATTCAAAAATTTCGTCAGTAGTTATTTCTTCGCCGTCATAATAGCTTTTGTCCTCCATTACAATGCATAGAGGAATTATAGTGATATCATATTTTTCTCTTAAATCGGGAGATAAATCGCAGGTAGAATCTGCAACAATCCGTATTTTACTCATAAAAATCACCTTCCCATGTTTTCAAAGAAATAGAAATGCAAATGTATGCAAATTTATTTTCAAACGTATAATACAAAAGTAACATATTTATGAAAAATACGCAACTTGTGAAATTGGTAAATGAGGTTTCATATGGCTATACAAAAAAAGGAAAAGTGTGGTACAATGAGCGCAGGAAAATGGGGGCGGAAAATTCTAAAAACAAAGGGAAGTGTAAGCTTGATAGGAACAATAATTGATTATCTGAATAAGTACGGTGATTGTCCCCTGACAGAAATGCCCATGAATGATGTGGACAGTCTGGTATTATGTCAGCTTTCCTATCTGAAGTATGATGGGATTGTGTGTGATGTGCGAAAGGAAGGAGCATCTATTTCCATAAAGGAGATAGCAGAGCATGTGGATTTTCATAAGCTCTTTTCAGATACCAGATATGAAAAACAGAACAGGGCATTATTTACTGCTGCACTTTCGGGTTGCAGATTTGGAAATATGCGTCTGAATTGCTATATTAATCTGGTGGAGAAGGAGTGGGAAACCCAGTTTTCAGCCGTTACCTTTTTGTTGGAGGATGGCACCATATATATCGCGTTTCGGGGAACGGATGAAACGATAATAGGTTGGAAAGAAGATTTTAATATGGCTTATTTGTCGCCCATACCGGCTCAAAGCTATAGTGTGAAGTACTTAAACATGGTAACCGGACGTTTACATGCTCCATTCTATGTGGGTGGGCATTCCAAAGGCGGAAATCTGGCAGTTTACAGCGCTATGAAGTGTATTCCCGATGTGCAGAAGCGTATAATTAAAATTTACAATATGGACGGACCCGGCTTTCGACCGGAGGTCTTAGAAAGCTGTGGCTATGATAAAATAGAGAGCAGAGTAGTAAAGATTTTGCCCCATTCCTCATTAATTGGAATGATTTTTGAAACGGGTATCCATTATCAGGTAGTGGAAAGTAACCGTTTAGGCTTGGCTCAGCATGACCCTTATACATGGCTGGTAAAAAATGGGGAGTTTATAAAAGCAAACGATATTTATGAAAGCAGACGATTTGTGGACGGAACCATTAACGAATGGATTTTATCGCTGGATGAGCAACAGCTGAGAACCTTTGTAGATACCTTTTACCAAATTGTTTCTGCTTCCGAAGCGGATAATTTGATTGATTTTGCGGCAGATTGGAAAAAGAGTATGAATAAAATTAAGGATGCCATAGGGGAAGTGGATGAGGAAACAGCGGAGGTTTTGAAAAAAATTATGAAATCCCTGTTTCAAATCGGTGGACAGCGCATGAAAGCAGAGGTAAGCCGCGGCTTTCCTCTGAAACGTGCTAGATATTTACCCATGCCAAAAAGAGCTCAAGAAGAGACTCTCCCCCAATCGGAGTAAGACTTTTGTTTAAACGCTCGGGATGCCACTGTACACCCAGAATGGGAAGCTGTTCATGAATGATGGCTTCAATACAGTTATCCTGTGGGCACCATTGAATGGGAACAAGCTCCTTTCCCAAAGCATTGACACATTGATGATGGGCACTGTTCACATAGGCTTCCTTGCCATACAGCTTATGAAGAACGGAGCCTTCCAGAATATGGGTGATGTGGTATTGGTCTTTTTCTATATAACGGTGAAATGCGGAAGTAGCGGGCATATCCTGTATCAGGGTGCCGCCAAAGGCTACATTGATTAACTGCATGCCCTTGCAGATACCCAGGATGGGAATGTTTTTTTGCAGGGCATATTCCAATGCCTGGAACTGTAAAATGTCAAGCTCCGTATCAATATCTTTGGAACCGTTATTGTGTTCCCCAAAAAAGGCAGGAGTAATATCACCGCCACCGGGAAGAATCAGAGCCTGACAATTGGTAATCTCGACCGGGTTCAGGGTGGAAACGGGGATTTGAGACAGGCGCTTTACATAGTTTTCGTAATTGGTGGTGTCTTTTTTTCTTCCGAGTATGGCTATTTTCATGTTCTTTCCTCAAAAATAGGTTTAATTAATATATGCAAAACTGAATTGATTATAAAACATTTTTTGTAAAAAAAACAGATGAAATATGTGAAAGGAATTGCAACGCTATGAATAAACGCAAGACATTGCTGTGCTGTTTTTTATTGCCGGTAGTGATAATGCTGACAATTTTTATTATCAGAGGAATTTATCCCTTTGGAGACAGAAGCTTTTTGTATATGGATATGTATCACCAGTACATGCCTTTTTTCAGTGAGTTTTTGAATAAAATCAAAGCAGGTGAGGGGCTGGCTTATTCCTATCATGTGGGGATTGGTTCCAACTTTTTGGCACTTTATGTTTATTATCTGGCAAGTCCCCTTCATTGGCTGGCTTTTTTGGTACCGGAAGCTTTTTTGATGGAGTTTATGAGTTATCTGGTGATTGCAAAAATCGGCTTATGTGGATTGACAGCTGCCTATTATTTGCAAAAGCGTTTTGGAGATGGGGATTTTGCAGTACTTTTCTTTGCTTGTTTTTATGCACTGTCCGGCTTTATGGCAGCCTATAACTGGAATATCATGTGGCTGGACTGTGTAATTTTATTGCCGTTGGTTGTATTAGGGTTGGAACGGCTTGTGAAGGAGGGGAAATGCGGTCTTTACTGTGTTACGCTGGCACTTTCCATTTTCACTAATTATTATATTTCCATTATGGTATGTATCTTTTTGGTGCTGTATTTTTGTGTCCTCTTTGTCACGGAGAAACGAAGTATACGCATAGTGGGCAATTTTGCCCTGTATTCCCTGTTGGCAGGAGGGATGGCGGCAATTCTTTTGATTCCCGAGGTCTGCGCTATTATGGTAACGGATTTTGGGGATATGGATTTTCCTACCAAGCTGGAGTCCTATTTTTCGGTATTGGACATGCTGACCAGACATTGTATGTGCGTTACCACCCACAAGGGACTTGACCATTGGCCCAATATTTATTCCGGCGTGGCAGTGTTTTTGCTGATACCCATGTATGTTTTGAATCAGAGTATTTCCATCAGAAAACGCTTTGCCAATATGGCATTGGCGGGATTTTTGCTGCTGGCATTCAGTACCAACATGCTGGATTTTATCTGGCATGGTATGAATTATCCTGATTCCCTGCCCGCAAGGCAGTCCTTTATTTACATTTTTCTGCTGTTGATAATGTGCTATGAGGCATATCGGAATGTGGGGAAAACTTCAGAAAAATATATTTTGTACAGTTATTTGGGGACAGTGGTCTTTTTACTGTTTTGTGAAAAGTTTGTGGAAAGTGATGATTTTGAGATTGGCACAGAAATGCTGACCCTTGTTTTTGTATCAGCCTATGCAGTACTTTTGTATTTATATCGAACCAAACCGCTGAGAGAGCAGTACACAAAAATAGTTTTGGCGGTGGTTACGCTGGTGGTGGTAGTTGCAGAGTGCAGTATCAATACCTCATGGACCAGCGTGGGCACGGTCAGTCGCTCCGATTATCTGGGACAGCAGGCGGATTATCAGGCACTATATGATTATACGAAGGAATTGGAAAAGGAAGGGAATGGTAATACCATATATCGTCTGGAAAAATTTACCCGAAAAACCAAGAATGATGCCACACTGACAGGGTATCCCAGTGCTTCCGTATTTTCCTCCACTATGAATTCCGCTGTAATGGATATGTACAAAAGGTTGGGAATGAGACACAGTAAGGTGTACTATGGATTTGATGGTGCTACCGCGTTTACCGGGGCTCTTCTCAATGTAAATTATATGTTTGGGGAGTCGGAAAAATATGAAAATTCCCTGTATCGGTTATTGGAAAAAAGTGGGGATATTTATTTATACGAAAGCACACAAACCCTGCCCTTTGGCTATGTGGCACCGACGGGCTTTGATTTGCCGGAAGGAGACAGCAGTAATGGTATAAGGATTCAAAATCTGCTGATGAAGGATTTGGGACTTGCCGGGAATTTGTTGGAAAAGGTATCTGCAAAGGCAAGCGGTGATGATGTCAAATTTACTGCCAAGGAAAACGGAATTTATTATGCCTATCTTACCGCCGGAGGCACCTCTAAGGTGGAGGCAATCGGAGGAATGCTGGAAGAGCAAAGCTTCAATGATTTAAAGCATGAATCCATTCTCTATCTGGGGCAGCTTTATGAAGGAGAATCCATTACCCTGAAAAACGGGGATAAGGAGGATGTTACCCAGAAGATTTCGGCAGATATTTACCAATTGAATGAAGAAATTTTGCAGCAGGCATTGGCAAAGCTGTCTGCACAGCATTTAACAGAGGTAAACTATAGCAGTACTGCGGTGTCGGGAAAATTAGCTCTGACAGAGGCAGGAAGACTGATTCTGTCCATACCCTATGAAACCGGCTGGAAAGTGTTGGTGAATGGAGAAGAGGTGGAGCCACAGTTGTTTGGTGGGACTCTTATGGCATTTGATTTGGAGCCGGGAGAATATATGCTGGAAATGCATTATGTACCTACCGGAAAGTGGGCAGGTGTGGCAGTTTCCGTAGTTAGTGTGATGTTGTTTGGCGGATTAATGCTTATAGAGAAGAAACGGAGACGCCTATGAGAACAAAAAATCAAGTGATAGATACGATAAAGAGAACTATGATGATTATTGCAGCATCTCTGATTATGGCTGTCAATCTGAAAAGCTTTGTCAGAACCGGAGGGCTGGTGCCCGGAGGCTTTAACGGTTTAACAGTGTTGATACAGGAAATCTGTGTGCTGCTGTGGAAGGTGGAGCCGCCTTTCAGTGTGATTAACTTTATTTTGAACTCTATTCCTGTGGTGATAAGCTTTAAATTTATCGGCAAGAAATTTACCCTGTATTCTTGTCTGATGATTGTGTTAACCGGTTTGGTAACGGATTTGGTGCCTGTTTATGTGGTTACTACCGACCCGTTATTGGTGGCGGTATTTGGCGGACTGTTTCAGGCATTGGCAATCAGTATATGTCTCTTTTCCGGGGCTACCAGCGGTGGAACGGATTTTATTGCCATCTTTTTGTCAGAAAAATTCGGCATTGATTCTTGGAATTATATTTTTGCAGGGAATGTAGTGATTTTGGCAATTGCAGGTGCATTGTTTGGATGGGATAAGGCGCTGTATTCCATTATTTTTCAATTTACCTCCACTCAGGTGTTACAGACTCTGTATAAGCGGTATCAGAAGCAGACCCTGCTCATTGTAACAGGTAAGCCCGATGAAATTTATGAGGGCATCAGGGAGATTACCAATCATGATGCCACTTTGATAAAGGGCATTGGCTGTTATCGGAAAAAGGAATGTAATATTCTCTATTCCGTAGTGGGAAGGGATGAAGTGCGTCATGTGCTTAAATTTGTAAAAGAAACAGACCCTGACGCCTTTATCAATATGATTCGGACGGAGAGTCTGTCGGGAAGGTTTTATCAAAGACCGAATGATTAGGAAAGTAGCTGTTAACTGATGCTTAAATTGGCATATTTTTTGGGAGATACGCCTACAGCCTTGGTAAAGGATTTAAAGAAATTACTGTAATCATTAAAACCGCTTCGCTCAAAGGCTTCGGATACACTCAGTCCCTCATTTAAGTGGGATTTGGCGATACTGATGCGCCGTGCGGTAATGTATTTATTGATGGTGGTTCCGGTAGCTGCCTTAAAAATCCGACAGATATAGGATTCGCTTAAGTAAAAATGTCCTGCAAGCTGTTCCACGGTAATGGGCTGGGAGATATTCTGATTGATAAAGGCAAGAATATCATCCACCTGATGATTGTATTTATAGCCCGCATTGGCGGTGGCAGTGGCGTTTTGAGTGGACATTTTGTTAATCATAACCAATAGCTCCATGAAGGCAGCGCACTCGGTAATATCGTGGGCAAAGCCATTTGCGGAGGTGATTTTATTGATAAAGTACAAAAAACGCTTCTGCTGTTCCTTATTTAGGGAAAGCTTGTGTTGAAAGTGTTCGTTACGATTACTGAAGCAGTAATCCAGATTGGTTTCCGGAGTGGAAAGCTGCTTTACAAAATCCGGATGGATGGACAACACAATGCGCTCATGAACACAACTGTCAATCTGGGTCAGCTTATGGCTTTCGTATTGGTTAATAATAAATAAATCTCCCGGAGCAATGCTGTAAAAGCAATTGTCTATCAAAAACTGTCTGCCGCCGGAAATGGAATAATAAAGCTCATAACAGTCATGGATATGCATATCCATGGCTTTTTCTTCTTTATAGAGATGGGCAATGGCAAAGGTTTTTGATGATTTACAATTTTCAATTGCGGTTTTACAGGAGGTAAGCTTTTCCATAAATAATCCTTTTCTAAGTAAATTTTGCTGCCTGTTTGGGAATTGAGATAACATGTATTTTGGCAACATTAAATTTAGTATAATAAAAAAGTTCAAGATTTGCAATGTTTTGATTAATATATGAATAGACTTGGAGAATTTTTTCTAGTATACTTTATTTCAGAACGAGATATGCTCGTAAAAATTTTGAGAAAATTTTAATGGAAATGCTTGTTGAAATATGGTATAATGTAAGCACTTTCATTAAAAGGTATCAGCCAATGTCATAAGAGAGCGTACATTGGAGAAAGAGAGGCGCAAGGTGGAACTTAGAACAGCAGTATCCCCAAGAGATGTGAAGCACTATACCACAGACCGTCTGAGAGAAGAGTTTCTGATTCAGAATCTTTTCGTGCCCGGTGAGATTAAATTGGTATACAGCCACATCGACAGAATTATTACAGGTGCAGCAGTACCTACAGAGCCTATTGCTCTTACAGCCGGAGACGAGCTTCGTGCAGAATATTTCTGCCAGAGAAGAGAGCTGGGTGTTATTAATATCGGAGGAGCAGGTACCATTTCCATTGATGGCAAGGTATACAATATCGGCTTCAAGGAGGCTATGTATATCGGAATGGGTTCCAAGGACATTGTTTTTGCAAGTGACGATGCTTCCAATCCTGCAAAATTTTATTTGAATTCCGCTCCTGCACACAAGACCTACCCTACCGTGGTTATTAAGCCTAACGGAACTCCTGAAGAGGGTGTTGTGATTGTAAAGGATGAGAATAAAGTGGAGCTTGGTTCCTTAGAGGATGCCAACCACAGAGTAATCTGTAAGTATATTTTACCCGGTCAGGTAGAGAGCTGTCAGCTGGTTATGGGTATGACTAAGCTGGAGCCCGGTAGCGTATGGAACACCATGCCCTGTCATACACATGACAGACGTATGGAGGTTTATCTCTACTTTGAGATGCCTGAGGATGCATTTGTTATGCATTATATGGGTGAGCCTACAGAGACCCGTCACATCGTTATGAGAAATGAAGAAGCTGTTATTTCTCCCAGCTGGTCCATCCATTCAGGATGCGGTTCCAGAGCATATACCTTTATCTGGGGTATGGTTGGAGAGAATCAGGACTTCGACGACATGGACGGCGTTGCAATGAAGGATCTTATGTAATTAAAAACATAATATACAAAACATAATATATAAAGAAAAGGAGATAAAGAAATGTCTAATTTTACAAACTTCTCACTTGAGGGTAAAGTAGCACTTGTTACCGGTGCATCCTATGGTATTGGTTTTGCTATCGCTTCTGCATATGCAGAGAACGGAGCAACCATCTGCTTCAACGATATCAATCAGGAGCTGGTTGATAAGGGACTTGCAGCATACGCTGAAAAAGGCATCAAGGCTCACGGTTATGTTTGTGACGTAACCAATGAGGATGCAGTTAACGATATGGTTGCACAGATTGAAAAGGAAGTTGGTGTAATTGATATCCTTGTTAACAACGCAGGTATCATTAAGAGAATTCCTATGCATGAGATGACCGCTGCTCAGTTCAGACAGGTTATCGATATCGACTTGAACGGACCTTTCATCATGGCTAAGGCTGTTATTCCTTCTATGATGAAGAAGGGTGCTGGTAAGATTATCAACATCTGCTCCATGATGTCCGAGCTTGGTCGTGAGACTGTATCTGCATACGCAGCTGCAAAGGGTGGCTTAAAGATGCTCACCAGAAATATCTGTTCCGAATATGGTCAGTACAACATTCAGTGTAACGGCCTTGGACCCGGTTACATTGAGACTCCTCAGACCGCTCCTCTTCGTGAGGTTCAGCCTGATGGAAGCAGACATCCTTTCGATCAGTTCATCTGTGCTAAGACTCCTGCTAACAGATGGTTACAGCCTGAAGAGCTTACCGGACCTGCAGTATTCCTTGCTTCCGAAGCTTCTAACGGTGTAAACGGACATATTCTCTATGTTGACGGTGGTATCCTTGCATACATCGGTAAGCAGCCCAGCTAATAACTGACGTATAGAATTAAAAATAAGAAATGCATACACAAGTCAGTCACCAAAAGATTTTTGGTGGCTGACTATTGTGGCGTTTAATGTATCATACTTATAAATAGCCTTTTTAGAGGCAGAAAGGCAGCGTTATTTTCATGAAAATCGCTTTAATTAATGAAAACAGTCAGGCAGCAAAGAATGAATTAATCTGTGCTACCCTAAAAAAAGTAGTAGAGCCCATGGGACATGAGGTGTTTAATTACGGTATGTACGGTGCTGAGGATTCCAATTCCCTGACCTATGTACAGAACGGTATTCTGGCAGCAGTTCTGATTAACTCCGGTGCAGCTGACTTTGTAATTACCGGTTGTGGTACCGGTGAGGGTGCTATGCTTGCTTGCAACTCCTTCCCCAAGGTATTGTGCGGACATGTAACCTCTCCCCTGGATGCATATCTGTTCTCTCAGGTAAACGATGGTAACTGTGTAGCACTTCCTTTTGCACAGGGCTTCGGCTGGGGTGGAGAATTAAATCTTGAGTATACCTTCGAGAAATTATTCTGTGCTCCCGGTGGCGGCGGATATCCTAAGGAGAGAGTTGAACCTGAACAGCGCAACAAGAAGATTCTGGATAAGGTAAAAGAAGTAACCCATGTAGATATGGTTACTATTCTGAAGAACATTGACCAGGATTTGGCAAAGGGTGCTTTGTCCGGTGCTAAGTTCCAGGAATACTTCTTTGCAAACTGCAAGGATGATGCTATTGCAGAGGCCGTAAGAGAATTATTGGCGTAAAACGACGAAAAGAAAATCTAAGATGCTATAATACTGCATCTAAGATTTTCTAAGTTTCGTCGAGAAGAATCGCGCAGCGATTCTTCGGAATTATATAAAAGCATGTGAAATCATGCAGAAAGAGGAAAAAATGAACGCAGTATTAGAGCAAATCAGCAAAATCGGTATTGTACCGGTTGTAAAAATTGACAGAGCAGAGGATGCACTTCCTTTGGCAAAGGCATTATGTGCAGGTGGTCTTCCTTGTGCAGAGGTAACCTTCCGTACAGATGCAGCAGCAGAAGCTATCAAGATTATGACCGATAACTTCCCTAACATGTGTGTAGGTGCAGGAACTGTTTTAAATGCAGCACAGGTTGATGCAGCAGTAGAGGCTGGTGCTAAATTCATCGTTAGCCCCGGTTTAAATCCTAAGACTGTTAAATATTGTATCGAGAAGAATGTACCTATTACTCCCGGTACTTCCAGCCCCAGCGATATCGAGCAGGCTATTGAGCTTGGTCTTGATGTTGTTAAGTTCTTCCCTGCTGAGCAGTCCGGTGGTCTTGCAAAGATTAAGGCTATGGCAGCTCCTTATGTAAACATGAAGTTTATGCCTACCGGTGGTGTTAGTGCTAAGAATCTTACTTCTTACCTTGACTTCCCCAAGATTATCGCTTGTGGTGGTTCCTGGATGGTTCCCGGCGACTTAATCAATGCCGGTGAGTGGGACAAGATTGAGCAGTTAACCAGAGAAGCAGTTCAGACCATGCTTGGCTTTGAATTAGCTCATGTTGGTGTAAATGCAGAGAACGAGGAAGAGGCTCTTAAGGCTGCTAACCGTTTTGCATTTATCTTTGGTATGCCTGCAAAGGTTGGCAACAGCTCCATCTTCGCCGGTACCGCACTTGAAGTTATGAAGACTCCTTACCTTGGTAAGAATGGTCACATCGCTATCAGAACCAACTACATTGAGAGAGCAGTTAACTACTTAAGCACTGTTCTTGGTGTTGAGTTCAACGAGGAATCTGCTAAGAGAGATGCAAAGGGTGCTTTGAAGGCTATCTATCTTCAGGAAGAAATCGGCGGATTTGCAGTACATTTGGTACAGAAATAGAAGCGCATAAGCTTGTAGCGGGCAGGTATGAAAGTATTATCTTCATGCCTTGCTTGCAAGAGCATGCAGATATATACTTTTATACCTAGTTGCGACAGCAACGTATCACGAGCATACTTTTGTGCATGTATGACATGAACAAAAAGAAGTATGCGAGTGCCCGCGTCGAGAAGACGAAAAAATATTAAAAACGAAAGGAATTTATTAAAATGGCAAAAGTTATTACCATGGGTGAAATCATGCTTAGATTATCCACCCCCAACAATGAGAAATTTATCCAGGCAGACGAGTTTGATGTATGCTACGGCGGCGGTGAAGCTAACGTTGCAGTATCTCTTGCAAACTATGGACATGACGCTGAATTCGTTACTGCAGTTCCTAACAACGAAATCGGTGAGTGTGCAGTAGCTGCTTTGAGAAAATACAATGTAGGAACCAAGAACATCGCTAAATGTGGTGAGAGACTTGGTATCTACTTCCTTGAGTCCGGTTCTTCCATGAGACCTTCCAAGGTTGTTTATGATAGAGCTCATTCCTCTATCTCTACTGCAACTGCAGCAGATTTTGATTTCGATGCTATCTTCGAAGGTGCAGACTGGTTCCACTTCACCGGTATTACTCCCGCTGTATCTGACAGCGCAGCAGTTCTTACCGAGGAAGCTTTAAAGGCAGCTAAGAAGCACGGCGTAAAGGTTTCTGTAGACCTTAACTTCCGTAAGAAACTGTGGTCTTCCGAGAAGGCACAGAAGGTTATGACCAACCTGATGCAGTACGTTGATGTATGTATCGGTAATGAGGAAGATGCTGAGTTAGTACTTGGCTTCAAGCCCGGCGATACCGATGTTACCAGTGGTGAGCTTGAGCTTGCTGGTTACAAGTCCATCTTTGAGCAGATGGTAGAGAAGTTCAACTTCGAGTACTGTGTATCTTCCTTACGTGTAAGCCGTTCCGCTTCCGATAACGGTTGGTCTGCATGTATCTACTCCAGAGATACCAAGGAATTCTATCACTCCAAAGAGTACAGCATTCATCCTATCGTTGACCGTGTAGGTGGTGGTGACTCCTTCGCTGGTGGTGTTATCTGCGGTATGCTTGATGGCAAGAACTTCAAGGATGCTCTTGAGTATGGTGTAGCTGCTTCTGCATTAAAGCACACCATCCCCGGCGACTTCAACCTGGTATCCAGAAAAGAAGTTGAGACTCTGGCTGGCGGTGACGCTTCCGGACGTGTACAGAGATAATTGTTTCTGTAGAATAAAAATAAAAAGAAAATGTCTCATCCGCCCTTGGGGGTGGGTGGGGCATTTTTTAATGTGACAAAAGAGGGAAAATATGATAGGATAATAAGGTCTTTGTAAGAGAAGCTTGACAGAAAAGTAGAAGTATGAAAAACAAAAAGAAAAGTAGAAAAAAGTAGGGACAAAAATGAAAAAAGCAGGTATTATCATAGAAAATATAAGTGAAAAAGGTGTAAAGGTAATTGCTTTTATCTTAATGGCAGTAATTACCTGGTGGACGGCTGCTTATACTTGCTGTTATCCCTTGGATTACTCGGAGGAAATTTTAACTGTTTATGAGGACAGTGTGATTAAAAATGTGCTTGTATTTTTAGCAATATTTGTATTATATGGAGTATTGTCATGGGTATTGTTTAGGAATAAGAACGAAGAACAAAAGAAAAAAATTGTCCGGTACTTTGCAATTGCGGAAACTCTTATGGTAGGAATAACTTTAACTACGTGGGTTACAGTTACCCAATTTAGGCAAAGCAGAGATGCACAGCAGGTGTATCAAACTACCTTAAGTTTTTTAGAGGGAGATTACTCCCATATGGAATACAATTACATACAGGGCTTTCAGCAGCAGTTAAATTTGGTGTTTTTGGAGGAACTGGTACTGAGAATCGGTGGCGATTATCGTGTATTCCAGTACTTAAATGTAATCTTTATTATGGCAATTGTATTCTTTTTGTATCGGATTACGGATAAATTATTTCAGAATCAGATTGTAAATTTTTACTGTCTGGTAACTGTGGCGGGATTTCTGCCCATGCATCTGTATGTGAATTTGGTGTATGGGGATATCTGTTCCATTGCATTAAGTCTTGTAGCTATCTGGGCGCTGCTTAACTGGTGTGATACCAAGCAGAAGCGTTATATTCCAATCATAGTGCTGGCGCTGACGATAGCTGCATTGGCCAGAAAGAATACCCTGATTATAGTGGTGGCAATCTTTATCTGTTTGGCGATTTATGCCTGGAGAGAATGGGAATGGCGAGCGATTTTAATTGGAGCCTTGGTAACTGCTGTAATGTTTGGCAGTATGCAGATAATTCCTACCATTTATGAGAAACGCTCAGGAATAGAACTTGGTGACTCCATGCCGGCAATTCTTTGGGTAGGAATGGGAATGCAGGGTAATTGGGGCGGTCATGGTGTGTATAATGCTTATAATGAGTCCATCTTTTGGGCGGCGGGAAATGATGCCCAAAAGGCAACGGAATATGCGCTGGTGGATATCAAGGCAAGACTACAGGAATTTGCAGAAGACCCGGCTATGGCACAGGATTTTTATAAAAATAAAATGCTGGAGCAATGGGGAGAAACCACCTATGGAAGCATGACACTTACCTTTGATGATTCCAAGGATGTGACGGGACTGGTGGAAGCAGTTTATAAAGGCGGTTTACAGGGAATGCTTGTAAATCTTCAAAATTACTATGCCTTTGTAATTTACTTTGGGGTGCTTTTGTTCCTAATAATGAGTATTAGGAAGCGGAATCATATTTGGCAGCTATTACCTCTGGTAATTGTGGTAGGAGGAATTTTGTTCAGTATTATCTGGGAAACAAAAAGCAGATATGTGTTTGGATATGTGATTTGCATGATACCCTATATGGCATATGGGGTATGGGTAATACAGGAAAAGCTACTTTCCTTTTTGAAAAAGGGAAAGTAGCTTTTCCTGCGTTTGTGATAAACCGCACGCCATATAGGGTATCAGCATCATGGCATAGGGCATCATATAGCGTCCCTTGGCTTCCCATATCATACCAAACAGGAAACCGCCTACAAAGGCAATTAACATAATAGAAGTAAGCATTCCCTCCTTACGGAACACGCCCCTAATAGCCCATAGGAAAGCACATGCATAGATTACAAAAAGATAAAAATTCATAAAGCGGCAAATATAGTCCGGCAAAGTTCCAAAATAAAGGGTTTCTACCACTGCATTGGCAGGCTCTTCAAATTTGCCGGTCATGGTAAAGCTGGTAAAGGTGGGTTCGATCCATTGCTCCAATGCCTTATAGCGGATTAATTCTCTGATTAGGGCTGGGTCTCCCTTTATCTCCTCCCACCTGTGCTTAATATCCTTTATGGCAGCTTCTGCGGTTTTTTCAGGGTCACAGTCGCTGTGCCACCAAATAGACTCGTCATAGGCAGTATCAAAGCCTACACCGTTGGAATCCTGCTGAATCCCCATGGAAAACCACACAACCGCAGGAAGTCCGGCACCAATTTCACGACCGGAGCGGATTTCATAAATTCCTTCCACAAGCTGAACGGATAGCAGAGGAAGTACAAGTACTGCAATTGCAACAACAAACTTTTTCCAATTCCAGGTTTTCCAAGCATGGATAACCATGCCAATTAAAATAGCTAACAGAATAATCAGACTGTTTTGCCGGATTAGAGTTGCAATAGAAGCACTGAATAAAGCAATCAAAACATATCGAAGTTTTGATGTAATGTTCCATTTCAATAATGCCCAAAGACAGAGCATACACAATGCGATTGAACCTAAATCACCGTACACATACACCACGTAAACGTGCATGGGAATAAAGACGGTAACGCTCATCAAGCTATAAAGGCTGATTCTGGGGCTGTCAAAAAATAAATCGGTAACCCGGTAAAACAGAAAAATTATCATCATAATGAAAAGGACATTCAGGTATTGGAAAATTCGGTAATTGTTCCAAATACCTAAGAAGAATTCTTCAAAAAAGATAAGTCCGTAGTGCTGGGTATACATCTGTAAGTAATTATATTCCATATTTCCGAAGTCACCCTGGCGGAAGCCGGAGGCAGCATTCAAAACCTCCAACTGATCCCAATAGGGTGAAATATCACAGATGGATACCCAGGCTGATAAAAGGATTCCAACTATAAAAATATCAATTAGGGCAATAACAAATACCGTTTTCTTTTGTCTGGCAGTATCGCCCCGAAGGATTACCTTCTGTATCAGGAAGAAGAATATGATACAGAAGAGTAGGAATAATAGATTTTTTATAGGAGAGTCGGGATACTCCCGGACATATTCTTCAATATAATCAAAGGGCAGGCGGAAGGTACGGATTGCCTGCCAAAAGGTGAGCCATCCTAAAATGATGATTGCCAAAACCTTTATGCCTTTTTCTGAAATGAGTTCTATTAATTGTCCTGTTTTTTTCATGGATTGCCTCGTTTGTTTATTATGTATTTTAATAAGTCGCTTTAGACAACCATTATATCATTATATTTCACGCATTTCTATTCTTTAATCGTTTTATTTATATAGAACGCATAAGCAAGCGGCACAACAATTAAAAATGCAGATCTTATGTATAAAGATACGTTGTTCTCAATATTAAATATTGAAAAGGAATTAATAAGAGAATGTGCTATTATGCAGGGAATAAGTGATTTGCTCTTATAAAATATAATGACAAACAGATATCCTAAAGCGATTGCATAACACATCTGTAATAAAGTAGGAACGAAATCTGCTCCATTAAGCAGATTGACAATATGTCCCAGTCCAAAAGTAACGGAGCTTACTATGATGGCACTTTTAAGGTTATCCTTTGCCATCATTTTAAACAAGAAGCCTCGAAAGATAATTTCTTCTATAAAACCAATGTTGAGCATGGATAGAATATAAAAGAGAATCTCAGTTGGAGTATGGACAATATTAAATCCGTTCCATATATTAACGGATATAATTAATACTAAAGGAATGAAATATAAATATTTTTTATAATCAGTTACCTTGGTTAATCCATAATAGGCTGTTCTTTTAATCGTGATTATTAAAAGCAGTAAAGCGATTGAAAAAATGGTATTTATAATTGTGCTTCTATAGTCTTCCAATCCAAAGTTTTGCATACAGTAGGAATTGATTACTACATATAAAATGATTAATAAAATGCTGATTAAAGATTCATGCTTTTCAAATGTTTTTTTCATCCGTATCTCCTTTCATCACATAAAGTGTTCCGTAAAATACTTTTTCCAATTCTGATATTATCTTGGCCTCATCATAAATCATAGTATTATTTGCATACAGACTTGCATATCCGTGAGCAAAAATAAACAAGGTACTAAAAATCTCCTTGGCTTCCTCCAAGGATACATCTGCTTCCTGTTGCAGAACCGTGAAGAGTGGTAATAATGCTTCTAAATTCAACAAGTCCGGTATACTTGCTCCTGAAAATTCATTTGATTGAAATAGAAAACGAAACAGATTTTTTTCCTCCATTGCAAAATGAATATAATTCATTCCAATTGTAAGCATGGGATTTTCGTAGTCCTTTTCCATGTTCATGATATAATTTGAGTGATATGCGTCTGCTTTTTCATAGGCAGCCTTTTTGATATCCTCTACGGTTGCAAAATGATATAATACCGGTTGGGTAGAGCAGTTCAATTGCTCAGAAATATTACGGGCAGTAACTTTATCTACACCATCACTTTGAATAATACCAAAAGCCACATCCACGATCATTTCTTTTGTAATTTTTGCTTTTGGTGGCATGTGTATCCTCCTTTCTATGAAATATAATGATTGTTATATAACTAATATTATATTATTAATGAGAATTTGTCAATATTTGATTTTAGTTGTGAAGTCATCAGCAAAATAGCAATCTATAATAGAATTTGTAATTGTTTGAAAAATTCCTACAAATTTTTCAAAAAAACAATTGACTTTTTTCTATAAAGGTGCTAATATCATATTTGCGCGGTGCGTAAATGCGGAAGTGTCGGAATTGGCAGACGAGCAAGACTAAGGATCTTGTGGTGGTTACACCGTGTGGGTTCAAGTCCCATCTTCCGCAGTAACCTTTTAAGAAAAAGCCTTGAAATTTCAAGGCTTTTTTCTTTTTTCTGTATGAAGTTTGTATTTTATTGAATTTTGAAATAAAGTAACGATATTAAGGTATATAGGCGGGTATTGAGGAGTACATAGATGAAAAAAAAGAAAAAAATCAGCATATGGTTGCTCTGTGCTTTCTGTGTCACTGTCCTTTTGGGCTGTGGTAACAGAGCCGTAGAAATACAGAACGATAACACTGCGGCTCCAACGGAAACGTCTGATTCTAATGTGGCAGTAGAAACACAGCAGGAGAGTATAGTGGAACTAACGGAAACGGTTACTTCTGATGCCGTAGCAGAAACAGTGGCTTTGACAGAGCAGGAACTGGCACAATGGACGGATTATGTTAACAGCCGGGAGAATAACGCCTTTTTACTAAGCTATTATGACGAGCCTAAGCAGATTGATTTGAATGAGCTCTTTTATACCGGCTGCGGGCTGGATATGGAAAAGCTGACGGACGAAGAAGTGCAGGAATATTTGGAATGGGCAGAGATGGATGAAATCTTCACGGATATTACCCGTGTTACCGGAAAACAGGTTGCGTCTGTACTAAAGTCGCGTCTTGGGCTGACGATGGAAGATATGGAGAAGCCTTTAGAATGGTGCTATTTGAACAACAGTGACGCTTATGTGATGCAGCATGGGGATACGAATGCACAGAATTTTACATGTATAGCAGGAAGTCAGATGGGCAATCAGGTGGTTTTGGACTGTTTATCAGAGATGACAGGGGAAATTTGTCGTGTGACCTTACAGCTTCCGGAGAATTCAGAAATCTGGATGTTTGTGTCTAATGAGGCAATTACGGATGAGAGTAAGTAGGGGCAGATAATGATGTTTCATTTAAATGTCTTACTTTGGGGAAGAAATGTATATGAGTGGAAGAGGGATAAAAGTGTAGTTTAGGGTGGAATGCTGGGATAAATGAGAATAGTTATGAGGAAATTACAGTGAAACAATACAGTAAAGAAGAAATTAAAAACCAAATCAAACAAAACCATTTGCTCTGTGATGGTGCCTTTGGTACCTATTATGCATTGAAATACGACACAAAGGAGCTACCGGAGTTTGCCAATAAGCTGCATCCGGAAAGAGTTGTAGAGATACATAAGGAATATATTGCAGCGGGGGCGAGACTTCTTCGTGCCAATACTTATGCCAGCAATACAGTAATGTTACAGAATGCATGGGAAGAGGTAGAAGAAAATCTGCGTAGCGGATACCGTTTGGCAAAACAGGCTGTAGAAAATATGGCGAAAGACAACGTGGAAACTGCCGGAGATAACGTGGAAACATGCCGGGAATCCGTATTTGTTGCGGCAGATATCGGTCAGATACCCAATGAGAATCCGGCAGCAAAAGAAACTGTTGTTCAGGAATACATAGATATCTGCCGGGTATTTTTGGAGGAAGGGGCAGAGGTTTTTGTATTTGAAACCTTTGCGGATATAGAAGACATCCGTCCTGCCATAGAATTTATCGGAAATAAGGCATTTATAATTGTTCAGTTTGCGATAAATCAGTTTGGCTATAGTAATTTGGGGTTAAGTGCACGGAAGCTGATTGGTAAAGCAGAAAGTATAGAATGGATAGATGCGGTTGGCTTTAATTGTGGTGTGGGTCCTGCCCATATGCAGCAGATTATCCGAGGATTAAAAATGCCCATTAATAAGCCGTTAACTGCATTTCCCAATGCAGGGTATCCTCAAAATGTCAGCAACCGTATGATTTTCTCCAATGAAAATATCAATTACTTTGTGGCGAAAACAGGGGATTTGGCAGAGGATGGTGTGACAATCCTTGGCGGCTGCTGCGGTACTACGCCGGAGTATATCAGCAGGATGAATGTGTTGTTAGAAGAAAAAAAGAAAAAGTGGGAGCAGGAGAATAACGAAGCAGGAGAGACAGAAGCAGCAAATGCAGAAAATGTAAGAGACGGAAATGTTAGAGAGGATGATGCAGGAAGAACAGAAGGGGCAGATGGCAAGGAACAAAGAACCATCATTAACCACTCTTTCTTTGCCGGAAAAACAGGTAAAAAGCTCATCGCCGTAGAATTAGCCCCACCCCTTGGCAGTGATGATGAAAAGCTGATGGATGCGGCGCATCTGCTTTTGAAAAGTGGTGTGGATGTGCTTACTTTTCCGGATTCCCCCTCGGGACGTACCAGGGCAGATTCCATTCTCATGGCAGAAAAGGTTGCCAGAGAAACAGGAATGTGTGTAATGCCCCATCTTTGCTGTAGGGATAAAAACGCTATAGCAATGCGTTCCCAGCTGTTGGGGGCACATATCAATGGCATTCATAATTTCCTGATTGTAACAGGCGACCCCATTCCCATGATGGTAAGAAGCAGTGTGAAGAGTGTGTTCAACTTTGACTCAGTAGGGTTAATGCAGATTGCCAATGATATGAATGAGGAGCAGTTTGCAGATGCACCCATATGTTTTGGTGGAGCTATCAATCAAACCCGCAGAAATTTGGATGTGGAAATAGGAAGAGTCAAGAAAAAGATGGCAGCAGGAGCAACCTTTTTCCTGACACAGCCTGTTTCTACAAAGCAAGGTGTGGAACGTCTCAGAAGAGTAAAGGAAGAAACCGGAGCCCGTATTTTGTGTGGGATCATGCCCTTTGTGAGTTTGAAAAATGCCACCTTTATGAAAAATGAAATGACAGGTATTGAGGTAACGGAGGAGGTTCTTGCCAGATATCGTGAGGATATGACCAGGGAAGAGGGAGAACAGGCAGGAATCCAACTGGCAAAGGAGATTATTGCACTGACAGAGGATTTCGTGGATGGCTATTATTTCTCCTTCCCCTTCAACAGAGTAGTCATGCTACAGCAAATTTTGGAAAAAAACTAAATATTTGCTGTTCATTTGACGAAATATATGATACCATAGAAGTAGGAAAAAGGTACTTTTGCAAGGATGCGTAGAATACAAGGAGGTAGACTATGGCAATTAATATTTTTTCTAAGACAGATTATTCATATTTATTTTCCAATTTAGGAACGAAAAATTCAAGTGGAGCAAACTTAAATTTCCTTTCTGATTATGCAGCTATTAAGAATGGTAGCTATGGTAAGCTGATGAAGGCTTATTATAGAGAGACAGGCAGTGATTCTGTAAAAAATCAGACAAATAAGAATAATAATGCCAATACTACCACTGCTACAGAGGAAGAAAAGAAGAGTCTTGCAAAGGTGGATACTGCCACTGATGCATTAAAAGAGTCTGCAGATGCATTGGTAGAGACCGGTAAAAAATCCGTATTTAATAAAAAGGAAATTACCACCAAGGATGAAAACGGTGTGGAGAAGACCTCGGAAGAATATGATACTGAGGCAATTTATAAGGCTGTAAATAGTTTTGTAAATAATTATAATTCCGTAATTAGTGCAGTGGATGATGCCGGTAATGAGAGAGTTACCGATAAAGCGGTAACCATGGCAAATGCTACAGCTGCTAACATTAAGACCTTAAATAAGCTTGGTATTACCATGAATGAGGACAGTACCTTATCTCTTAATAAGGATACCTTTATGAAGGCTAATATGAATACCGCTAAGAGTATGTTTAACGGAGTTGGTTCCTATGGCTATCGTGTTTCTGCACAGGCTTCCAGGATTAATGCCACAGCTGATAACGAAGCTTCCAAGAGCAGCATGTACAACACCAATGGTACAGTGAATAATGTTTATGACAGCGGTAGCTTGTTTAATACTTTATTCTAATTGTGGTAGATGATTCTATCAATAAGAAACAGTGAAATAAAAAACAGTAAAAGAAAGGGAGAAATGCCCTTTCTTTTTTTGTGCACATATGTTATATTAAATTGAATTGAATATGTAGTAATCAGGTGTCGGAGCAATCTTGAATAGGATTGGCTCCGGTGAAAAGGGAAACAGGTGCAAATCCTGTACGAACTCGTCACCGTAATTAGGGAGTAGAAGCCGCTATATCACTGGGAAACTGGGAAGATGGCCAATGCGATGATCTTTAAGCCGGGAGACCTGCCTGAATGCTGTACAGAAACGTTTGTTTCAGACCACGAGTAACTGGTTGTACGTGTGTATTTGCTGGAGCCTTGCTTTTTGGGGAAAAGTATGCTCGGGCAGATTCCTTTTGTGTACAAACCCTTTACCTGTAACTAGGAAAGGGTTTTTCTTTTTGTGAGCAGTTTTTCTCGATATGCGGTTTGCAGGTGCGTTTTTTGACAATAGCGACATATTTAATGAATCAATAAAACGCAGTAGAACTGCAGAAATGAGGAAAATATGAAAAAACAATTGGTAATGATGTTGGCAGCTATGTTAAGTATATGCTGTCTTGGCGGCTGCGGTAGTGCAGAAACCCAGCAGAAAGAGGTGAGTGGAGTGGTACAGCAAGAAAGCGTAACTCCCAGCGTAGAAGTATCCCAA
Organism: Lachnospiraceae bacterium; assembly: GCA_017624835.1. Classification (GTDB taxonomy): domain Bacteria; phylum Bacillota; class Clostridia; order Lachnospirales; family Lachnospiraceae; genus Acetatifactor. The sequence goes on along the minus strand of JAGAMG010000024.1, from coordinate 39,915 downwards.
GCAGGAACGGCAGCATCTATTGCTGAACAGGAAGCGGAAAAAAATGATAAGGCAATTTTAGTAGTGAGCTTTGGAACCAGCTATAACGATAGTCGTGATATTACAATCGGGGCTATTGAAAATTCTGTTTCGAAAGTATGTCCCGATTATGAAGTTCGCAGAGCATTTACCAGCCAGATTATTATAGATGTTCTGAAAGAACGGGATGGCTTGGAAATTGATAATGTAGAGAAAGCATTGGACAGAGCAGTGGCAGATGGCATTAGGGAATTGACGGTGCAGCCCACTCATTTGATGAATGGTTTTGAATATAATGATCTTGCTAAGACTTTGACGGATTATCTGGATAAATTTGAGAAGATTGTATTGGCAGAGCCTTTGCTGATGGATGAAACTGATTTTGATGCAGTTGTAAAAGCAATCACAGAAAAGACGGCATCCTATGATAATGGTGAGACAGCTATCTGTTTTATGGGACATGGAACAGAGGCAGACTCCAATGCAGTATATGCAAGGCTTCAGGACAAGCTCAGTGAAGGTGGTTATGAGAACTACTTTATTGGTACCGTAGAAGCAGCACCTACTCTGGATGATGTGGTTGCTGCATTGAAAGCAAAGGGAACCTACAAGAAGGTGGTATTGGAGCCTTTGATGGTGGTTGCCGGAGACCATGCTAATAACGATATGGCGGGAGCGGAAGAGGATTCCTGGAAAACTGTTTTGGAAAAAGAAGGCTACGAAGTGGAGTGTATTCTGGAAGGACTTGGACAAATTCCGGCAATTCAGGATATTTATGTAGCACATTTACAGGAGGCGATTTCTCGAGGTACAAGTTTTACAGGTGTGGTGGAATCAGAGGTGGAAAATCAGACTGTTAGGGATATCAAGGATGGTACCTATGCAATAGAAGTAGAATCAAGCTCCTCCATGTTTAAGATTGAAAAGGCTGAGCTGACAGTGGCTGAAGGTAATATGACTGCGGTAATTACACTGAGTGGCACCGGATATACTAAGCTTTATATGGGAACGGGAGAGCAGGCTGCATCCGCGGAGGAAGCTGACTGTATTCCTTTTGTTGAGGATGCAAATGGGGCTTATACATATACAATTCCTGTAGCAGAGTTAGACGCGCCCATTGACTGTGCAGCCTTTAGTAAGAAAAAAGAAGAGTGGTATGACCGTCAGCTTACCTTCCTGTCAGCATCTATTGGTGAGGCTGCTGTAGAAGATGGTACCTACACAATTGATGTAACCTTAAGTGGCGGAAGTGGTAAGACCACAGTTATTTCACCAGCAACCATTACAGTAACTGAGGGAAAAGCGGTAGCAACTATTGAGTGGAGCAGTCCCAATTATGATTACATGCTGGTAGAGGGGGAAAAGTATCTTCCGACTAATACGGAAGGAAATTCTACCTTTGAAATTCCGGTATTGGTATATGATGCAGAAATGCCTGTAATCGGTGATACCGTTGCAATGAGTAAGCCTCACGAGGTTGAATATACACTTACCTTCCATTCTGAAAGTATGAAGGCTGTGGAATAGAAAAAGAAAACTTGAAATAAGAGGATTATGAATGAACCGAAGTAGGAACATATTAACTCTATGTTTTGTTGTTTGTATAGGACTGTTGGGACTGTGTGGCTGCAGCAGTCCTGCTTCTAATTCTAATTTAGAGGCAAGCATCGGAAGCATGGAAGCGGAGACCGCTGATTTGCTTTACGAAAGCACGATGGAGCTACAATATGCAGAGAACTTTAAGGTGGACTATTATACCGGAGATTACATCCTGCTGACCATTACCGATGGAACGCAATTGCTGGTAGTGCCGGAAGATAAAGAAGTACCCCAAGGTGCAGACTTACCTAAGGAACTGGAAAAGGCTGTGATATTACAGCGGCCTATCAAGGATATTTATCTGGTTGCCACCGCCGCTATGAATATGTTCTGCGAACTGGATGCCTTGGATACCATTAGCCTATCCGGACAAAAGGAGGATGGCTGGTACATTGAAGAAGCAAGAACAGCAATGGCAAATGGAGATCTGGTTTATGCCGGAAAATATAATAAGCCGGATTATGAGCTGATATTATCCAAGGGCTGCTTACTTGCAATCGAAAACAATATGATTTCCCATTCGCCGGAGGTAATTGAACAACTGGAGGGCTTTGGGATTCCGGTAATGATAGATTATTCCAGCTACGAGTCCCATCCTCTGGGCAGAGTAGAATGGATAAAATTCTTTGGTGCCCTGTTGGGAAAAGAAGAGTTGGCGGAGAGAGTGTTTGCAGAACAGACAGATATTCTGGAACGTGTAACTGCTGATGAAAAGACGGACAAGACTGTGGCCTTTTTTTATATCACATCAAATGGCATGGTTCAAGTGCGGAGACCATCTGATTATGTGCCTAAAATGATAGAATTGGCGGGTGGCAGATATGTTTTTGAGAACCTTGGGGAGGATGATACCAAACGTTCTACCATGAATATCCAGATGGAAGAGTTTTATCATACAGCTAAGGATGCGGATTTCCTAATTTACAACAGTACCATTGACGGAAGCGTTACATCTGTGGAGACCTTGCTGGAAAAAAGTGAGCTCTTAAAGGATTTTAAAGCGGTGCAGGAGGGAAATGTCTGGTGTACCACCAATGACATGTATCAGCAGTCCATGTCAATTGGTTACTTAATTGAGGATATGCATAGCATGCTTATGGAGGAAGAAACAGCGGAAATGGAATATCTTTTCCGTTTAGAGTAGTACATTTTAGTATAGGAGCAGGAGGAAAAAATGCAGAGGCAGGGGAATCGGAAAATTAGACACATAGCATCTTTTTTACTGCTTGGAATCGGTGTGTTAGTATTCTTAGTCTGCAATATCTGTATTGGAAGTGTGGAGATTTCCCTATCGGATATTGGGAAATGTCTTGTAGGCTTGGAAATGGAGCAGACCATACAGAGGATTCTCTGGGATATCCGTTTTCCCAGAGCTGTTGCGGCTATGATTCTTGGGGGTGCTTTGGCATTGGCAGGTTATCTTTTACAGACCTTTTTCCACAATCCCATTGCCGGTCCCTTTACCTTGGGAATTTCTTCGGGAGCAAAAATGGTGGTGGCATTGGTAATGGTGTTCCTTTTAGGGAAATCTGTACGTGTCAGTTCCACCATGCTTATTTCCTCAGCATTTCTGGGAGCCCTTTTATCCATGGGCTTTGTGCTGTTGATGTCCCGGAAGGTAAGTAAAATGTCCATGCTGATTATCAGTGGTGTCATGATTGGATATATTTGTTCGGCAGTGACGGAGTTTGTAGTGACCTTTGCCAATGATGCAGATATTGTGAATCTTCATAATTGGTCCAGGGGAAGTTTTTCGGGAACGACCTGGGATCATGTGGTGGTTATGGCTGCTGTGGTATTGGTGACTTCTTTGATTGTTTTTTTCTTGTCCAAGCCCCTCGGTGCCTATCAATTGGGGGAAGCGTATGCAAGGAACATGGGGGTAAACATCAAATTCCTGCGAGGAGCAATGGTGGTTTTGTCCAGCCTGTTATCTGCCTGTATTGTAGCTTTTGCAGGACCCATATCCTTTGTGGGAGTGGCAGTGCCCCATCTGGTAAAAGGGATGCTTGGTACTACCAAGCCCATTCTTATGATACCGGCATGCTTTCTGGGAGGCAGCGTTTTTTGCCTGTTTTGTGATTTACTGGCGAGAACCCTGTTTGCTCCTACAGAGCTCAGTATTAGTACGGTAACAGCAGTATTTGGAGCGCCCATTGTACTGTGGATTATGGTGAGACGTAAGAAGGAGAGGGCTGTGTAATGGAGTATTATTTTTCCACAAAGAAAATGTGTGTTGGATATCAGAAACGCCCTTTGATTAAAGATATTGAGATTGGGTTAAAAAAGGGGGATATATTGACACTGATAGGTCCCAACGGGGCCGGCAAGTCCACCATTTTAAAAAGTATTGCAAAGCAGTTGGAGCTAATCAGTGGTGTGGTTTATCTGGATAAGCAAAGTCTTAGTCAAATGTCCGGCACAGAATTGTCCCGGAAAATGGCAGTAGTATTAACGGACAAGCTTAAGACGGAAATGATGACCTGTGAGGAGGTTGTTGCCACCGGACGCTACCCCTACACAGGACATTTTGGAATTTTATCCAAAGAAGACTACCGAATGGTAGAAGAAGCAATGGAACTGGTGCATGTAACAGAAATCAAAGACCGGGATTATACCCAAATCAGTGATGGACAAAGACAAAGGGTTATGCTTGCCAGAGCAATTTGTCAGGAACCGGAAATTATTATATTGGATGAGCCAACCTCCTATCTGGATGTGAAATATAAATTGGAGTTTTTGTCCATATTGCAGGAGATGCGCAGAAAAAAGGGACTTACTGTGATTATGTCCCTGCATGAGCTGGAGCTGGCAGCAAGAGTAGCGGATAAAATTTTATGCGTGAACGGGGCATATGTTGACCGTTTTGGAACGCCCGAGGAGATTTTTGTACCGGGTTATATTAACCAATTATTTGGAATTGCTTCCGGATGCTTTGATGAGGAAAACAGCAATATGGAGCTGGAAGCCATTAGGGAAGATGCAAAGGTTTTTGTAATAGCCGGTGGGGGTACCGGAAGGAATGCCTATCGTAGATTACAGCGAGAAGGTATTGCCTTTATTGCGGGGATTTTATTTGAAAATGATGTGGATTATCCTGTGGCGAAGGCGTTGGCAGCAGAGGTAATTGGGACAGAGGCATTTGAACCTATTCCGGAGGAAGTTTTGGAGAGGGCAAAGCAAAAAATAGATGCTTGTGAGCGTGTGGTTTGCTGCAAGGAAAAATTTGGAACCTTAGAGGTAGCGAATGGGGCGTTGCTTGCATATGCACAGGCAGCAGGAAAAAGAATTGAGACAAAGGTTATAGTGTGATGGTGGAAGGTTGGAAGAGGTAGTAATACATGGCAAAAGTAATTATGATTCAGGGCACAATGTCCAATGCGGGAAAGAGCCTTTTGGTGGCAGGACTTTGCAGAATTTTTAAACAGGATGGCTACCGGGTTGCACCCTTTAAATCCCAGAACATGGCATTAAACTCCTTTATTACGGAGGAGGGGCTTGAAATGGGAAGAGCCCAGGTAATGCAGGCAGAGGCAGCAGGGATTAAGCCCATGGTCTGTATGAATCCGATTTTATTAAAGCCTACCAATCATATTGGTTCCCAGGTCATTGTCAATGGAGAGGTGTTGGGCAACATGCCGGCGAGAGAATACTTTGCCTACAAAAAGCAACTCATACCGGACATTAAAAAGGCCTTTCGGAAGCTGGAAGAATATGCAGATATCATAGTCATTGAAGGGGCGGGGAGTCCTGCGGAAATCAATTTAAAGCAGAATGATATTGTGAACATGGGCTTGGCAAAGCTGGTGGATGCGCCCGTGCTTTTGGTGGGGGACATTGACAGGGGCGGTGTGTTTGCACAGCTTCTGGGTACTTTGATGCTATTAGAGGAAGACGAAAAGAAAAGGGTAAAGGGGTTAATTATCAATAAATTCCGAGGAGACAAGAGCATACTTGACCCCGGTATTGAAATGCTGGAGGAAAAGGGGAAGGTTCCGGTAACCGGGGTGGTTCCTTATATGGAGCTTAAGCTGGAGGATGAGGATAGTCTCACGGAACGTTTTAACAAAAAGGGGGCGGGACTGATTGACATTGCAGTAATCCGTTATCCCAGAATTTCTAATTTTACTGATTTTAATGTGTTTGAACAGATGGAGGATGTGACAGTCCGTTATGTAACTTCCGTGGGTGAGTTGCAGCATCCGGACATGGTTTTCCTGCCCGGCAGTAAAAATACCATGGGGGATTTAAAGTGGATGCGCCAGAATGGATTGGAGGCAGCAATAAAGAAGCTGGCAGAGAAAATTCCTGTTTTTGGTATCTGTGGCGGATATCAGATGCTGGGCTGTGAGATAGCAGACCCGGATAGGGTAGAAGAAGGAGGCAGTATCAGGGGAATGGAGCTGTTGCCTGTTTCCACAGTTTTGAAGAAAGAAAAGAAACGTTGTCAGGTAGAGGGCGTAGTCAATGGACTGGCAGGAAGCCTTGCTGCTATTTCAGGCTGTGCCTATAACGGATATGAGATTCATATGGGTGAGACAGGCTTTGTAGGCTGCGAGGACTTGATGCAAGAGGCAGGCAGCAGGGCACAGGAATGTGTTAATCCGGATAACTCCACTGTAGTTTCCGGCAGCAATCCCAATGTATACGGTTCCTATGTTCATGGATTATTTGATTTAGGAAATATGGCAGCTGCCATTGTTCAGGTATTGGCAGAGAAAAAGGGAATTGAAATAGAAGAGGGCGTGTTTGAGGATTATCAGACCTTTAAGGAAAAGCAGTATGATAAATTGGCGGATACCTTGAGGCAGTATCTGAATATGGAGGAAATTTATGGGATGCTTACAGAAGCCCATTTGGAATAAATTTACCAGAGAGGAACTAAATGGATTGAGTATAGAGGCACCGGAGGAAGCGGTGCGAAAGCAGATTTGCAAAAATTGGGATGGAGTTGCCAAGCCCATTGACGGAATGGGCAGATTTGAAACCCTGACGGCACAGATAGGAGCCATTATTGGCACGGACAAAATAGATATTTCCAGAAAAGCAGTTATTATCATGTGCGCGGACAATGGAATTGTGACAGAGGGAATCAGCCAGTCCGGTCAGGAGGTTACGGCAGCCGTTGCCGGGAAAATGGCAGAAAAGCAATCTGCTGTAGGGAAAATGGCAGCCCTGATTGGGGCGGACACCATTCCTGTAGACATTGGTATCAATAGAGAAGAATCTATAGAAGGGGTATTAAATCGGAAAATAAGATGTGGCACCGGGAATTTTAGGAAAGAACCGGCTATGACGGAGGAGGAAGCCATCCGTGCCATTGCAGTGGGAATTGATATGGTAGCTTCCTGTAAAGAGGCGGGATATCACATCCTTGCCACCGGTGAAATGGGGATTGGAAATACCACTACCAGCAGCGCTGTTGCGGCAGCACTGCTGCCATGTGAGGTGGGGCAGGTTACCGGCAGAGGAGCAGGGCTTGATGATGCGGGACTTTCCCGGAAACGGCAGGTAATTGGAGAGGCAATCTTGAAATACCATTTAGATAAGGCGGATGCCCTGACTGTTTTAGCCACCGTGGGAGGATTGGATATTGCAGGGTTGGCAGGGGTCTGTATGGGCGGAGCTCTTTTTCATGTGCCCATAGTGTTAGATGGTGTAATCAGCATGGTAGCAGCGTTGGTTGCAGAACATCTTCTGCCCGGTACCAAGGCATTCCTGCTTCCTTCCCATAAGGGAAAGGAGCCGGCTGTAGAAAGACTGATGCGGGCTTTGGGGCTGGAGCCGGTTATTGACGGCAGATTGGCTTTAGGCGAGGGAACCGGTGCAGTGATGATGTTTGCCTTATTGGATATGGTATTAAAGGTTTATAGTGACAGGACAACCTTTGCGGATATTGAAATAGAGCAGTACAAAAGATTCTAGTGTGGAAAGAGGAAGCTGATAGAAAATGATGATTTTAATTATGGGCGGAAGCGGCAGTGGTAAATCTGCTTATGCGGAGGAATACCTTGTCAGACTCGCCCGGGGAAGTAGAAAATATTATCTTGCCACCATGCAGGTTTTTGATAAAGAGGGACAAACCAAAATTGAAAGACACCGGAGGCTGAGAGCAGGAAAGGAATTTGTTACCATAGAGCAGCCCACAGATATTTTGGAAGCCTTGGAGAAGATGGAGGAGCAGTCCGCCTTGTTGGAATGCATGTCTAATCTTGTTGCCAACGAAATGTTTTCTGAGAAAGAGCCCAAAAGGGCAGAAGAGGTTTCAGAAAAGATTGTACAGGAAATAAACCTGCTGAGAAATGGTTTGAAGCATCTGGTAATTGTCACAAACAATGTGTTTGAGGATGGTAATGTCTACGATGAAACTACCATGGAGTACATTCAAGCATTGGGAAGCATTAATGAGAAAATGGCTGTTATGGCAGATACAGTAATAGAGGTAGTGGTAGGGATTCCGCTGACCATAAAGGAAGGAAAATAATATGCATATCATAAAGGCTTTTTTTATTGCATTTTCCCTGTATTCCAAGATTCCTGTTCCCCAATTTGAGTGGAAGGAAGAGGATATGAAATATATGCTGTGCTTTTTCCCATGGGTGGGAGCCGTGATAGGTGGCTGCCTTTATCTTTGGAGCATGTTTTGCAGGCAATATGAAATCGGAAGGCTGTGTGCCACGCTGATTGGCGCAGCAATTCCCCTGCTTATTACAGGGGGATTCCATGTGGATGGCTTTATGGATACCATGGATGCCTTTCATTCCTATCAGCCCAGGGAAAAGAAATTGGAGATTTTGAAGGATTCCCATATTGGAGCCTTTGCGGTAATTATGCTGGGTACCTATGGATTGGTTTATTTGGGAGCCTTTTCGGAGCTTCAGGATGAGAATCTATTGGGCATTGTATGTGCGGGCTTCTTTTTGGCTCGCTGCCTCAGCGGAATCAGTGTGGTTTCTTTTCCTTCTGCCAAAAAGGAAGGAATGCTCTATTTGTTTGCCAATCATGCCCGGAGAAAAATTGTGAGAGTCCTATTGTGTCTGCAAGGTGTTATCTGTATGGGTTTAATGTTGTGGCAGTCGCTTACGGCAGGAGCTATGATTGTGGCAGTTGCCTTTGGGGTATTTGGTTACTATTATTATCGCACCAAAAAAGAATTAGGCGGAATTACCGGAGATACTGCAGGGTACTTTGTACTGCTTTGTGAGGGCGGCATGGTGGTAGCCGCAGCATTGTTAAATCTTTTGAAATAGAGGATGGAAAGCATGAAGTTATATGTGGGTGGTTATGCCCAGGGAAAATTAAAATTTGTTCTACAGAGGATTATGCAGGAAAATGGTAAGCAGCAGGAAAGCTGTATGGTATGGGATGGTGCGATACCGGATGGAGAGCTTGTAAAGGAAGCAGCAACACAGGTAGATACAATGTCCCAGAGTAAGACTATCATTTTCAATAATTTTCATCAATGGATAAAAAATTGCATTCAACAAGGTGGCTGCCCGGAGAAGGAAATTATGGGATTGTTGGAGCGATATCCTGACTGCATCATTATCAGTGATGAAATCGGCAATGGGATTGTCCCCATGGATGCCTTTGAAAGAGAATATAGAGAGCGTACCGGAAGAATCCTTGTGGAGCTTGCAAAGCAGGCAGAAGAAGTGGAGCGTGTAATATGCGGAATAGGGCAGAGAATCAAGTAAAGCTGGTTTTCATCCGGCATGGAGCTACAAAATCCAATAAAGAACATCGTTATCTGGGAAGAACTGAGGAAGGTCTTTGGGAAGCCGGAAAAAGGGAATTGCTACAAGCAAAAAAAGAAGAGCGTTACCCACAAGTTACCCAACTTTTTATTAGCCCCATGAAGCGTTGCTTGGAAACGGCGCAGATTCTTTATCCGGAGATTGCGCCCATTATCATTCCCGAATGGGCGGAAATGGATTTTGGAGCCTTTGAAGGAAAGAATTATATGGAATTGCAGAAAGATAGACGCTATCAGGCATGGATTGACAGTAATGGAACACTGCCTTTTCCGGAAGGGGAAAGCAGGGAAGCATTTACACTTCGATGTGACGGCGGTTTTCGCAGAATGCTGGCGTACCTTTCCGAATCAGGAGCATGGAATCAGAGGAGTCTTGTGGTGGGAATGATTGTACATGGGGGGACTATTATGTCCCTGTTAAGTCAATATTCCGGAGGAGATTATTTTGATTATCAGGTAGCCAATGGTGGTGGGTATCTGGGGGTGTTTAAAGAACGCGGTGGTGCACCTGCCATAGTGGATGTGGAAAAGTTTTGAATATTGGGAGAATAAGGACATGAAATATCACATGTTGGCATTTTTTTTAGGGTTTTTGTTGGATTTGCTTCTGGGCGATCCCTACTGTTTGCCACATCCCATCCGTTTCATTGGAAATCTGATAGCAAAGCTGGAAAAAAGGTTGTTAAAGCAGACGGATGAAGGAATGCAAAATAGGAATTCAGAGCAGGAATGCAAAAAAGGAATTGTGCTTGTAGTTTTGGTGTTGTTGATTACTGTTTCGGTTGCGGCTGCCGTTTTGTTGGGAGCATACATGATACATCCCTATCTGGGGATTTTGGCAGAAACCATAATGACCTATCAAATTCTTGCCACAAAATGTCTAAAGGTGGAAAGTATGAAGGTATATCATTGCCTGAAAGACCGGAATCTGGAGGAGGCCAGAAAGGCGGTTTCCATGATTGTAGGCAGGGACACGGCAGTGCTGGATGAAGAGGGTGTAGCCAAAGCGGCTATAGAGACTGTGGCAGAGAACACTTCGGATGGAGTGATTGCTCCCATGTTATACATTGCTCTTGGGGGGCCTGTATTAGGATTCTTTTACAAAGCAATCAATACCATGGATTCCATGGTGGGATATAAAAATGATAAATATTTGTATTTTGGAAGAGCGGCAGCCAAGTTGGATGATTTGGTAAACTATATTCCTGCAAGAATCAGTGCCTATCTGATGATTTTGGCAGCATTTTGCGGTGGAAAGAGCTTTTCGGGAAAGAGAGCCTTTTTTATCTATAAAAGGGATAACCGGAACCACGCCAGTCCCAATTCTGCCCAGACGGAATCCGTATGTGCGGGAGCATTGGGAATTCAGCTTGCAGGAGATGCCAGCTATTTTGGCAAAATAGTGAAAAAGCCTTATATCGGTGATAGGCTGCGAAAGGTTGATTATGAGGACATTAAGCGAGTCAATTATTTATTGTATTTGACTGCATGGATGGGTGAAGCTTTATGTCTGGTTTTGATGGCAATGGTATAGAGGGAGATGGCAGTAGTGCAGGGAATACACGGCGGTGATATATATAGAAATCAAGTGAAAATAGATTTTTCAGTGAATGTAAATCCTTTAGGAATGCCTGAGGCGGTAATGGAGGCGCTTAAGGATGCAGTTGGTTCTTCAGGTGAGTATCCTGATATTACAGCAGAAAAAGTGAAATGCGCAGTCAGTGAGATGCTGTCGGTTCCACAGGAGTTTTTGCTTTTCGGAAATGGTGCGTCAGAGCTTTTTATGGCAATTGTTCATGGCATACAGCCTGGAAAGACTGTGATACCGGTTCCCGCCTTTTATGGCTATGAATATGCAGCAGGAGCAGTGCACGGAGAGATTATTTATTATCCTATGAAGGAAGAGGCACAGTTTGCATTGGGAGAAGATTTCTTTCATGTGTTGTCAGAAGATACAGCACTACTATTTCTGGCAAATCCCAATAATCCAACAGGGAAGCTGATAGACAGAGGATATTTGAAAAGACTTTTAAAACATTGCAAGGAAAAAAGCATCACAGTGGTATTGGATGAATGTTTTATAGAATTTTGTGGCAGAGGGGCTTCTATGTTGTCTGAAATAGAGGAATATGAGAATTTGATATTGGTACGGGCTTTTACCAAAATATTTGCCATCCCGGGAGTACGCTTAGGGTATTTGGTTTGCAGCAATCAGGAGCTACTTAAGAAAGTCGGACGGCAGATGCCGGAGTGGAATCTTTCTGTATTTGCTCAGGCAGCAGGAGGTGTCTGTGTCAAACAACTAGATTTTGTGGAACAGACGGTTGCTTTTGTAAAAAAAGAAAGACAGTTTTTAGAAGAGGGCTTAAGCAAACTGGGATTTCGGGTATTTATCGGGGAGGCAAATTTTATTTTCTTTCAAAGTGATTTGCCATTATATGAGTTATTGCTTGCACAGGGAATCCTAATCCGGGATTGTAGGAATTTCCGTGGCTTGCAGGATGGTTATTACCGGATTGCCGTGAGAAACCGACAGGACAATGAGAAGCTATTGAAAGCCATAGGAGAAATAAGGGAAGCAGCATGGAACAAATTAGAATAGAACAGAAAAAAATAGAGCATTTATTGCCGGAGGAAATTGAAAATAGAAGCTTTGAAATCATTTCAGAGGAGCTTACCAGAAGAGGGATTCTGCTTCCCAAAGAGCAGGAAATGATAACCAAGAGAGTGATACATACCACCGCGGATTTTGAATATACGGAAACTCTTTGTTTTTCCCGGGATGCAGTTAAAATTGCAAAAAACTTAATTCTGAATGGTGCGGATATTGTGACGGATACCAATATGGCACTTGCCGGAATCAATAAGCGGATGCTTGCCAAATTTGGTGGAGAGCCCCATTGCTTTATGGCAGAGGAAGAGGTGGCACGTCTGGCAAAGGAGAGGAAGACCACCCGGGCGGCTGTCAGTATGGAGAGGGCGGCAAAGATTCCAAAGCCGATTATTTTTGTGATTGGGAATGCCCCCACTGCCTTAATACAATTATATGAAATGATACAGGAGGGAGCCTGGAAGCCGGCCTTTGTGATTGGTGTACCGGTAGGCTTTGTGAATGTGGAGGTTGCCAAGGAAATCATTATGGAAACGGATGTGCCCTATATTGTCAATCGTGGCAGAAAGGGTGGCAGTAATGTGGCAGCAGCTATCTGCAATGCTTTGTTGTATGAGCTCGGCAGAAGGTAATGATGTTACGTTTGACGGAAGAGGTGCTGAAAAATGCGGTATGGTTTTACCACAGGAAGCTGTGCGGCTGCGGCTGCAAAAGCAGCAGCCTATATGCTGTTAACAGGAAAGCAAAAAACAGAAATTACCATAGAGACACCAAAGGGAATTCCATATACAGCACAAATTCAGGATATTCACCGGAAAGAGCAGGAGGTCAGCTGTGCTGTGGAAAAGGATGGTGGGGATGACCCGGATATTACCACAGGGGCTTTGATTTATGCAAAGGTTTCCTATGGAAAGCAGAAAGATAGAAAGCAGGTTTATGGGACGATAATTGAAACACGGGGAGAAAGTCAATTTCCGCAGATAGTAATTGACGGGGGCAAGGGTGTGGGAAGAGTAACCAAGCCCGGTCTTGACCAGCCTGTGGGAAATGCGGCCATCAATCATGTGCCTAGGGAAATGATAACCAGAGAGGTGCAGCAGGTTTGCAGTATTACAGATTATAAAGGCTGCTTACAGGTTGAGATTTTTGTGCCGGAGGGAGAAAAGCTGGCGGAGCATACCTTTAATCCCAGACTTGGTATTGTGGGCGGTATTTCCATCTTGGGAACCAGCGGAATTGTGGAGCCCATGAGCAGTCAGGCAATAGTGGACACCATTAAGGTGGAATTGAACCAGCGGAAAGCTCAAGGATTTGATTATGTGGCAGTTTCCCCGGGAAATTACGGCCTGGATTTTATAAAAAAGACCTATGGCTATGATTTGGACAGAAGTGTAAAGTGCAGCAATTTTATTGGAGAAACCATTGATATGGCGGTGGAAATGGGCTTTCAAAAAATGCTTTTGACGGGACATATCGGAAAGCTGATTAAGGTTGCAGGAGGAATTATGAACACCCATTCCGGGGAAGGGGATTGCCGTATGGAGCTGTTGGCAGCTTTTTCTATTAAGCATGGCGTAGAAGTGGAGCATATACAAAGGATATTGGAATGTGTTACTACCGAGGAAGCAGTACGCATTTTGGAGGAAAGCGGAAGGCTGAGAGAAGTGATGAATTATGCCATGAAGCGAATATGTTACTATCTGAATAAGCGTGCAAAGGGAAAAATGCAGATTGACTGTATTTTGTATGCAAATGAATTTGGAGAATTAGCAAAAAGTAAGGAGGCAGCAGAATGGTTTACTTTGTTGGCGCAGGAACAGGGGCGGTAGATTTGATAACTGTAAGGGGAATGCGTTTGCTTAAGCAGGCGGATATCATTATTTATGCAGGTTCTCTGGTAAATCCCGAGCTTCTGGGATATGCAAGGGATGACTGCCGGATATATAACAGTGCAAAATTGACCTTGGATGAGGTGATAGACCTTATGAAGCAGGGAGAAGCACAGGGGAAAGTAATCGTTCGGCTTCATACCGGTGACCCCAGCATTTATGGAGCTGTCAGAGAACAGATGGAGGAATTGGACAAGCTGGGAATTGCTTATGAGAGTTGTCCCGGTGTCAGTGCCTGTTTTGGAGCAGCGGCATCCTTAAATCTGGAATATACCCTGCCGGGAATTTCCCAATCATTGATTATTACCAGAATGGAAGGAGAAACAAAGGTTCCGCCCAAGGAAAGTATAGAAAGCTTTGCTGCCCATCAGGCATCCATGGCAATTTACCTGAGTACGGGAATGCTGGAAGAATTAAGCAGGCGACTGATTGCAGGAGGGTATTCCAAGGAAACTCCGGCGGCACTTGTATATAAAGCAACCTGGCCGGAAGAAGAGGCATATATCTGTACCCTGGAAACTCTACGGGAGACAGCAGCAACCCATGGGATTACCAAGACTGCATTGGTGTTGGTGGGGGACGTGATTACCCATCAGAATTATAAGAAATCCCGGTTATATGCACCGGATTTTTCCACAGAATTTCGCAGTGCCAAAGGCAAAGAAAGGGAGAGCATTTAGAAAATACGAGGACGGAACCATGAGATTAAGTGTCATTAGTTTTACCCAAAATGGAATGACTTTAGCTGGGAAAATTGCAAGAGTTTTGGAGGAAATGGAAGTCACTTTGTTTACTAAGTGTAGCCAATGCTCACAGGAGACCATGGGTAGAGATGATATACCGATGCATGAGCACAATCTCTTATTGGGAGAAGAATTTGTAGAAGAACCTATCGGAGAATGGGCGAAGCATCAGATGGAAGAGAAGAATGCACTACTTTTTATTGGTGCCTGCGGGATTGCAGTGAGAGCAATTGCGCCCCATATTACAAATAAGCTTCAGGATAGTCCGGTGCTGGTAATGGATGAAAAGGGCGAGTATGTGATTCCTATTCTTTCCGGACATGTGGGTGGTGCCAATGAACTGGCATATCTTATTTCCCGGAAAACGGGAGCAGTTCCTGTTATTACCACGGCTACGGATATCAATGGAAAGTTCGCAGTAGATTTATTTGCGAAGAAAAATGAATTACATATTGTAAATAGATGTGGCATTGCCAAGGTTTCCTCTAAGGTATTGGCTGGGAAAAGGATTACACTGTCCATAGAACCGGAGCATTTTAAAGCGGCTTGTAGGATTCCGGAGGGAATACAGATAGTTTCTTTTCCGCCTAAGCAGTCAGTTGATATTGTGGTAACCACCCGGAATCAGGATTTTGATGGGGCAATTTTACTGAAGCCCAGAGAATATGTGATAGGAATGGGCTGTAGAAAAGGTAAGGAATTGGAAAAAATAGAAGCTTTTATTCAAAGAAGCATGGTGGAAGTCGGAATTGATAAAACACAGCTTCTGGCGCTTGCATCTATTGAACAGAAAAAGGAGGAGCGAGGGCTTCTTGCATGGAGCCGGAAGCACAATATTCCTTTTATAACCTATACAGCAGAAGAATTACAGAAGGTAAAAGGAAGCTTTCATTCTTCTGTTTTTGTGGAGGGTAAGGTAGGAGTGGATAATGTGTGTGAACGTGCAGCGTTAAAGGTCTGTGAACCCCATGGAGAATTGATTTACGAAAAGCATGCAGAGGACGGAATGACCATAGCCATTGCAAAAAGAGAATGGAGTGTAGTATTTGATGAAGAATAGAATTTATATCATAGGAATGGGTCCGGGAAAAGAAGAAATGATGACTTTGGAAGCCATACAGGCATTGGAGCAGTCCGATGTGATTATTGGCTATACGGTTTATATAAAATTGCTGGGAGAGCGTTTTGTCGGAAAAGAAATGCTGTCCACTCCTATGCGTCAGGAACAGGAGCGATGTGTCCTTTGTTTTGAAGAGGCGGAAAAAGGGAAACAGGTAGCATTGATTTGCAGTGGAGATGCGGGAGTCTATGGTCTGGCATCCCTGATGTTTGAAATGGGTAAGACACATCCGGATACGGAGCTTTTGGTGATTCCCGGAATTACGGCGGCAAACAGTGGCGCAGCGGTTTTGGGAGCGCCTTTGAATCACGATTTCTGTGTTATTAGTTTAAGTGATTTGCTGACCCCTTGGGAGAAAATTGAAAAAAGGCTCATGGCGGCAGCAGAGGGAGATTTTGCCATTGCTATTTATAATCCTTCCAGCCATAAGAGAAAGGATTATTTGATGAGAGCCTGTGATATTCTGCTTCGCAGTATGGAGGAAGACAGACCCTGTGGCTATGTGGAGAATATCGGCAGGGAGGGTACCAAAGTGGTGACCTGTACCTTGAAGGAGCTGCGGGAAGCAGAGGTGAATATGTTTACCACAGTGTTCGTGGGAAATGAAGGTTCTGAGATTGTCAATGGAAAGCTGATTACAAAGCGAGGATATCAAATTGAAAGAAATACTGATATTTGCAGGAACAACTGAAGGAAGAAAATTGTCGGAGTGTCTGGCGGAGGCGGGAATCCGTCAAGTGATTTGTGTTGCCACGGAATATGGGGAAATTGTTCTAAAGGAGCATCCCCTGGCAAAGATACACCGGGGCAGAATGAATCGGGAAGAGATACGGCAATACATTGTGGAAGGTGATTTTGTTGCAGTAGTGGATGCAACTCATCCCTATGCGGAGCTTGTGACAGAAAATATAAAAGCAGCAATGGAGGGACTGAACATTCCTTACTTACGCCTGCAGCGGGAAGTTGGCATAGAAGAGGATATCGGGGAAATTAGCTGGTTTGATTCTAACGAAGTCTGTGCAAAGGCATTGGAAGCTGTGGAGGGCAATGTATTACTGACCACAGGCAGCAAGGAGCTTGGGAAATACTGTGTTTCAGAAGAGTTGAAAAGCAGGCTTTATGTGCGGGTGCTGCCGGGAATGGAAAGTCTGGAGCTGTGTATTAAAAATGGAATCAATGGGAAGCAGATTCTGGCCTTGCAGGGGCCCTTTTCCGTAGAAATGAATGAGGCAATTATCCGGCAGTATCAGATAAAATGCTTGGTAACCAAGGCAAGCGGCAGAAACGGTGGCTATCAGGAAAAGCTGGAAGCGGCGAAAAACACGGGGATTCCGGTATTTGTGATTGGTCAGCCACAAACGGACAAAGGCTATTCTTTTGCAGAAGTCTGCCGGGAATTAGAAAAGCTTTGTGGGCAACAGATAAAGCAGAAGAAAAAAATGGAGATTTTGTTGGCCGGGGTAGGCATGGGCAGCAGGAATACTTTGACAAAAGAGGTTTCTCAGGCAATCGAAACAGCGGATATTTTGTTAGGGGCAGAACGGATGATTGCTCCCTACCAACCTAAAGTAGAAAAGAAGCCCTATTATAGAGGGGAACAGATTCTATCTTATCTAAAGGAAATACAGCAAAAAGGGGATATTCTGGAATCAGGGAAGGTGGTTATACTGTTTTCCGGGGATAGTGGATTTTATAGTGGTTGTCAGGCTTTGTACAGGGTGTTGCAACAGGGGATAACAGAGGGTGGCTTAGAGGCGTCTTTTCGTGTGTTGCCGGGAATTTCTTCGATTTCTTACCTTGCTTCCTGTATTGGGGAAAGCTATCAGGATGCTGCAATATGCAGTATGCATGGAAAGGAACTGGTGAATTTAGTTCAAAGAATCAGGTGTGAGAAAAAGACTTTTCTACTGATGTCCGGGGTAAAGGATGTAAATAAGCTGGGAAATATTCTGGTGGCAGCAGGTATGACTGCCTGTGAGATTGTGGCAGGCTATCAGCTATCCTACCCGGAGCAACAGATAAAAATATTGACTCCGGCGCAGTGCTGTGAAGTAAGGGAAGAAGGCTTATATACCTGTTTTATCAGAAATCCTCTTGCTGTAGGCAAGAAGGTAACTCATGGAGTGGCAGATACAGAATTTATTCGGGATAAGGTTCCTATGACCAAGGAAGAGGTCAGAGAGGTCAGTATCTGCAAATTAAAGCTCCATAAAAATGCCGTGGTCTATGATATCGGCAGTGGAAGCGGTTCCATTGCCATAGAAATTGCAGGGCTTTCGGAGGAAATACAGGTATATGCCATAGAACGCAAGGAAGAAGCGCTAGCTTTGATAGAAAAAAACAAAGAGAAATTCCAATTGGAAAATATCTCAGTGGTATCCGCAGAAGCACCGGAGGGACTGGAAGAATTACCCATGCCCACCCATGCCTTTATCGGTGGAAGCGGTGGCAGAATGAAGGAAATATTGGAAACTTTGTATCAACGAAATCCGGGAATGAGAGTGGTAATAAATGCCATTAGCATGGAGACTATCTGTGAAATCAAAGAAGTAATATCCCGGTTCCCTATGGAAACCCCGGAGATAGTACAGCTGCAGGTCAGTAGAGCAAAGAAGGTAGGAGAATATCATTTGATGCAGGCGGAGAATCCTGTTTGGATATGTGCCTTTGACCTATGTAAGAAGTAAAAGTTGAGGAAATAGAGTGAGAAAACAATGAACAGAAAACGAGTGATGATAGCTGCTCCTAAAAGCGGAAGCGGGAAGACCACAATTACCTGTGCGCTGCTACAGGCATTGAAAAAGCAGGGACAACAGGTTATTTCCTATAAATGTGGACCGGACTATATTGACCCTATGTTTCATGCAAAGGTTCTTGATATTCCCTCAAAAAATCTGGACACTTTTTTTACAGGGGAAGAGAAGACCAGAGCACTTTTCCTGAAAAACAGTCGAGAAGAGGATTTTGCAGTGTTGGAAGGCGTTATGGGACTTTTTGACGGTCTGGGCGGTATCCGTGAGGAAGGTTCCTCTTATCATTTGGCAAAGGTAACCAAAACTCCCATTATTCTGGTGGTGGATGCCAAAGGCATGGGGCGTTCTGTAATACCTATGATTGCAGGATTTTTGGCATACGATAGGGAGCATTTGATTGCCGGAGTTCTCTTGAACCGAATGTCAAAGTCTTATTATGAGGTAGTCAAGCCTTTGATAGAAGAGGAATGTCAAATATCTGTGGTGGGTTATTTCCCGGAAAATAAAAAGCTGCATCTGGAAAGCCGACATCTGGGATTAATGATGCCTGATGAAATAGCCAATGTAAGGGAACAGCTCCGGGAAAGTGCTTGTGAATTAGAAAAGACGGTTTCTCTGGAGCGTATTTTGGAGATTGCAGAATGTGCGGAAGTGTTGGCAGGCTATGATTATCAAGAACATAACGGGGTACAGGAAGGGGAAAAGGTGTCTACAGACAAGCCCATAATTGCGGTTGCAAGGGATGAGGCTTTTTGTTTTTACTATGAAGACAATCTGCTATTGCTACAGGAGAATGGCGCTAGATTAGTATATTTTTCCCCACTTCACGATAAGAAGCTGCCGGAGGGCTGTGATGGACTTCTTTTAGGAGGAGGTTACCCGGAATTACATGGGGAAGCGTTTAGCAGTAATACAGGGATGTTGGCAGAAATAAAGCAGGCATTTGAAAATAAAATGCCTGTAGTAGCAGAATGTGGTGGATTTTTGTATTTACATTCTGCTATGATAGATAAAGAAGGAAAGAGCAGGAAAATGGCGGGGGTGCTTCCCTTTTCCTGCCGTGATACTCAAAAGCTGGTGCGTTTTGGATATATTGAGCTGGAAGAAAAGCAGAGCTGGTTTTTGCCGGAAGGGGAGAGAATCAGAGGTCATGAGTTTCATTATTTTGACAGTGAATGTAATGGAAGTGATTGTCTGGCAGTGAAGCCTGTTACCGGAAAAAATTATCCCTGTGTTCTTGCCGGAGAACATTTCTGGCTTGGCTTTCCTCATCTTTATTACCCCTCCAATCCGGCATTTGCTCAAAGCTTTGTGGATAAGGCAAGGAGATATCGGGAACGAAAGGAAAAGTAGATTCTATGGAAAATTCCCATCGTTTTTTTGAAAACAGAGAGTGCAAATATTTTCCCTGCCATAAGGGGCTAAATGAGTTTAACTGTTTATTCTGCTATTGTCCCTTATATAATCGGGAGAATTGTCCGGGGAATCCCAACTATATTGAAAAGGAGGGGCGGAAAATCAAGGTTTGCACTAACTGTAGTTTCCCTCACCAACCGGAAAATTACGATGTGATAATAGGTATTTTAAAAAGATAAAAAATTGTGTAAAAAATTGCGAAAATTCTATTGACATTTTTCTGGAAAGGATATAAAATATATTTTGTTCGCAGGAATGGCGGAATTGGCAGACGCGCACGGTTCAGGTCCGTGTGGTAGCAATACCATGAGAGTTCAAGTCTCTTTTCCTGCATCTTAAAAGTCTAGTTTTTACTAGGCTTTTTTTGTCGTGCATAACAAGTTGTATTTTTGAGAGAAAGGAAGTAAAATATAAAGTAAGAGAAGTAGACAAAAATGTGGAATATAATTTAAATGTAAAAAGGGATGTAATCAGGAAGTAAATATATGTCAAAAAAAGAAAAAACACAAGAAAACAGCATAAAGAAAAAATCTACTCATAAGGATTGGTATAAGCTGGATTTATCTGCAATTGTTTATCCCACGTTGCAGAGGCGGGACTTTTCTTCAGTATATCGGTTGTCAGTGCTTTTGAAGGAGGAAATTAAGCCGGATGTATTGCAAAAGGCGGTGGATATGACCATGCCGCGATTTCCTACCTACAAGGCGGCTATCCGAAAGGGGCTTTTTTGGCGTTATCTGGAGCCTAATAACCGCCCCGGTCCCTTTGTGCAGGCGGATGTAAAGAATCCCTGCCAGCCCATGTATTTTAAGGCGAATAACAGGTATTTAATCCGGTTTTATTATTATGGAAGCAGAATTTCCTTAGAGGCACATCACAGTCTGGGAGACGGTACCGGAGGTATGTGTGTGCTGATGACAGTAGCGGCAGTTTATTTACGGCTGTTGGGGCATGAGGAAATTCCCAATGAAGGCTTTGTATTGGATATTACGCAGGAACCGGATTCCGGGGAATTGGAAGATGCCTATATGAAATATGCCAATGCCAAGGTTTGTCCTCCCAGACCGGGGGAGAAAACCTACCGTGTTCGCGGTACCAAGGAGCCTTTTTATACCCTGAATATTATTGATGGTATTATGTCCGTTTCCCAAGTTATGGAAGTGGCAAAAAAATACAATGCCACCATTACCGAGTATCTGAATGCAGTGCTTTTGTATGCCTTGCTGGAAAAACAGCAGAAGGATTGGCATATCAGATTAAAGCCCGTAAAGATAGCCATGCCGGTAAACCTGCGGCGTTTCTTTCCTTCCAATACTTTGCGGAATTTTATTACCATGATATATCCGGGCATTGACCCAAGGCTTGGGGATTATACCTTTGAGGAAATTGTGGTTCAGGTGCATAATTATATGCGTTATTATATCAATGAAAAGTTCTTGCGAGGGGATATTACCACCAATGCGGCAACCCAGCGCCATCCCTTGATTCGCGTGGTGCCATTGTTTATTAAAGATTTTGTGGTGAGACAGTTTTATACCAAGGTACAGGATCGAAATTCTTCTGCGGGGCTTACCAATATGGGAGCTATGAAGGTGCCGGAGGCAATGAAGCCCTATATTGAGCGTTTTGATATTTGCATGGGTCAGCCCTTTTCCAGCAGAACCAATTGCGCTATTATCAGCTTTGGGGATATTCTGACCATTAATTTTGCCAGCAGTATTATTGAAGCGGATGTGGAGCGCTACTTTTTCCGTAAGCTGGTAAAGGACGGAATTCATGTAAAGATAGAGAGCAACCGTACTTTGGATGTAATGGAATAAAAATGAAAAAAGAAAATGCGTTGTAAAGGTCGCATGGAAAGGGAAACTATGTCATATTGTGTGAACTGCGGTGTGGAATTGGATAAAACAGCAAAGGAATGTGCTCTGTGCAATACACCGGTTATGAATCCCAGAGAGGTGATAGCTCAAAATGCTAAAACCCCATTTCCGGAGGAAAAGGGACAGGTAGAGGTTGTAAAAAGCAAGGATATGGGTATTTTTGTGACAATAGTGTGTCTGGCTACTGCAATTACCTGCGGTTTGTTAAATGCCTTTGTATTTACAGGAGCCTTATGGTCCTTGGCGGTAATCGGTGTATGTGTAATTTTATGGGTAACCTTGATTCCCTTTGTGATTTATACCAAGCAGCCGGTTTATGTGTCCATACTGTTTGACGGAATTGCAGTAAGCGGATATTTGTATATGTTGGCCTATATGATAGAAAGTGATAAATGGTTTTGGGGATTGGGATTACCCATAGTGATATATATTACAGTGATTTTGGAATTGCTGACGCTTTGCATCCGTAAGCTGCCCAAGTCTTTTTTGACCATTGGCTTGTATGTCATTACGGCAATTGGATTGCTTTGCGGTGGTCTGGAGTTTATGATTGACAGGTATCTTGCAGGAGAGGTGCATATTCGATGGGCAGCAGTGGTAATGACTATCTGCACGGTAATTGATATTGCAATTATTACAATGCTATCGTTACGAAGAGTCCGCAATGCAGTGCGCAGGAGATTACACTTTTAAGGAGAAGTTATGGCGAAAATCAGTAAGAGGAACCAGAGTCTCATGCAGCTGGTAAAACGGGTGCATGGATTAGTGGAAAATACAGATTTGGAAAAACACAGACAATCCCAGGATCAGATTGGAATGCTGCTTGGAAATACCAAGGAATTAAGTTATCGGGAGCTTGAGATTGATGGCATGTATGGGGAATGGATTAGCCTGAATCGTGCCCATATGAAAAAGCATGTGATTTTGCATTGTCACGGCGGCGGTTATTCTACCGGCAGCAGTCTATATGCAAGAAGTCTGACCTCCAAGCTGGCAATGGCAACCACCATGGAGGTACTGTGCTTTGATTATCGTTTGGCACCGGAAAATCCATATCCGGCAGCCTTGGAGGATGCCATGAAGGCATGGAATTATCTGATGCTTTTGGGGTATGGAGCAAGGGATGTGATTATAACAGGGGATTCTGCCGGAGGAAATCTGGCACTTGCTCTTACCTTGCGTCTAAAGGAGGAAGGAAGAATGCTTCCCAGAGGGCTGGTGCTCATGTCCCCTTGGACGGATATGACTGCTACCGGTAAAAGCTATCAGACGAAAGCAGCAGTGGATCCGGTGCTTGATCATGAGTATATGGAAAGAGTAACGTCTGCCTATGTGGATGGCTGGGATATTACCAATCCTATGATTTCCCCGTTATTCGGAGATTTTGCAGGATTTCCACCTACTTATATCCAGGTAGGGGAGAATGAGATTCTGCTTAGCGATTCCCTCAGGCTTTATAAAGCCATGCAGGAACAGGATATTTCTGTGAAATTAGAGCGTTTTAAGGGAATGTGGCATGTATTCCAGATGTCGCCTGTGAAAAAGGCAACGGAGGCAATGGATAAAATTGCAGAATTTGTTTATGAAATCTGTCGCTAGCACGGCAGATTTTTTTGTTCAAATTTTTCAAAAAAATAAAAGGATTTCAAGTGCCCGCGCAGAATAATTACAGTAGGGTTATTGTATGGTGTGCTTATATTAGGAACAAAGGTTTTTGTTTGATAGACGAGAAAACGTCAGAATGTGAGGCAGACATGACAATCAGAGAAAGCTTAGAGCAGTACGAAAAGGATTATTTAAGTCCCTATGCATCCCTTAGTATGAATTCAAAAGGGAGACTTAAACCGGAGGAGCAGTGTGACATTCGCCCTGTTTTTCAGCGTGACAGGGACAGAATTATTCATTGTAAGGCATTTAGAAGACTGAAGGACAAGACGCAAGTGTTTTTGACCCCGGAGGGTGACCATTATCGGACCAGATTGACTCATACCCTGGAGGTTTCCCAAAATGCCAGAACCATTGCAAAGGCGTTAAAGCTCAATGAAGAGCTGGTAGAGGCCATTGCTTTGGGACATGATTTGGGGCATACTCCCTTTGGGCATGCGGGAGAACGGGCGTTAAACCGGGTATGTCCCTTTGGCTTTGAACACAGTGAGCAGAGTGTGCGGACTGTGGACAGATTGGAGAAAAAGGGCAGAGGCTTAAATCTTACCTATGAGGTAAGGGATGGTATTTTAAATCATCAGACCATAGGAAAGCCTCATACTTTGGAAGGCAAAATTGTTCGCTTGTCGGATAAAATCGCTTATATTCATCATGATATGGATGATGCGGTAAGAGCAGGGATTTTGAAGGAAACTGATGTGCCGGCAGATATTCGTGAAATTTTGGGTTCTTCTCCCGGTGAGAGATTGGATCATTTTATCCATGATATCGTAACCAACAGCATGGGAAAAAATGACATTATCATGTCCGAGCCGGTGGCGGATGCCATGAAGCGGATTCGTCAGTTTATGTTTGACAGAGTGTATCAAAATCCTGAGGCTAAGAGCGAAGAAAGCAAGGCAGAAGTACTGATGGAAACATTGTATCTGCATTATCTGAAGCATGTGGATGAATTACCGGAGGAGTTTCTCAATTTATTGTCGGAGGGAGAACCACGGGAAAAGGTGGTTTGTGATTATGTAGGTGCCATGAGTGACAGGTTTGCAATTTCTGTTTATGAGGAAATTTACATACCTAAATCATGGCAGATTTAGAAAGGTTAGTATCAATGTATTATCCTGAGGAACTGATAGAAGAAGTCAGAATGAAAAATGATATCGTGGATGTGGTGTCAGGATATGTAAGACTACAAAAGAAAGGCAGCAGCCATTGGGGGCTATGTCCTTTTCATAATGAAAAGTCCCCCTCTTTTTCCGTATCGGGAAATAAGCAGATGTATCATTGCTTTGGATGCGGAGCAGGTGGAAATGTGTTTACTTTTCTTATGAATTATGAAAATTATACCTTCCCGGAGGCTGTAAAGCAGTTGGCAGACCGCGCAGGAGTAAAGCTGCCTGAGGTGGAATATTCCCCTGAAATGCAGCAAAAGGCGAATAAGCGGGCAAGGCTGTTGGAGGTCAACAAGGAGGCTGCCAAGTATTTTTATTATCAATTGAGAGATACCCATGGACAAATAGGATATCAATATCTAAAGAAAAGAGAATTGTCCGATGAAACCATCCATAAGTTTGGATTGGGTTACGCCGGTAAAAACGGTGCTCTGTTGGTGCAGTATTTAAGGCAGAAGGGCTTTGAGGATGCCCTGATTAAAGAAGCAGGATTGGCTAATTTTTCAGAACGAGGTGGTTTGCTGAGCCAGTTTTGGAACAGGGTAATGTTTCCCATTCAGGACAGTAATCATCGTGTCATTGGCTTTGGCGGCAGAGTGATGGGAGATGGGGAGCCTAAGTATCTGAATTCCCCGGAAACGCCGGTATTTGATAAGAGGCGTAATTTGTATGGTTTGAATTTTGCCCGTACAGCCCGAAGCGGCAATATCATACTTTGCGAGGGATACATGGATGTAATAGCACTGCATCAGGCAGGCTTTACTCAGGCTGTAGCATCCCTGGGAACGGCATTTACCTCGGAGCAGGCAAGTCTTTTACACCGTTATACGGAAAATGTACTTTTGGCATATGATAGTGATGGTGCAGGAACCAAGGCGGCACTGAGAGGTATCGGTATCCTGCGGGAAGCTGGGCTTACCGGTAAGGTCATAGATATGCGTCCCTATAAGGACCCCGATGAATTTATTAAAAATCTTGGCAGGGAAGCCTTTCAGGAGCGGATTGACAGGGCAGAGAACAGCTTTTTCTTTGAAATAAGAGTGCTGGAGCAGCAATATAATCAAAACGACCCGGAGGAAAAAACCAAATTCCATCGTGAAATAGCAAAGAAGCTATGTGAGTTTAAGGAAGAGGTGGAAAGAGAAAATTATCTTCAGGCGGTGGCGGACAAGTATCATATT
The DNA here is from genome assembly GCA_017624835.1 of Lachnospiraceae bacterium. GTDB lineage: Bacteria > Bacillota > Clostridia > Lachnospirales > Lachnospiraceae > Acetatifactor. The sequence goes on along the minus strand of JAGAMG010000024.1, from coordinate 14,115 downwards.
GCCTTTGAGCATTTGCGGAAGCTGGTAATAAGCTATGCATCCCAGACGGGCTTGGTACGCCCTGTGGAACGTCCCAAGTCGGGAGTACAGCAAAAGAATAAGCCGGAGGAAAATGCAAAACGCGCCCAAAGGCTTTTGATTACCTGGATTACCGATGACCCGGGAATTTATCCAAAAATCAGTAAGTATATTTCCGCGGAGGATTTTACGGAGGATTTGTACAAACGTGTTGCCGCTAGGCTTTTTGAGGAGCTTGAAAGAGGGGAATATAATCCGGCAGCTATCATCAGCATGTTTGAGGATGAGGAGGAACAGCGGGAGGCAGCTGCCCTGTTCAATACTAATTTGCCGGAGCTTACTACTGTGCAGGAGAAGGAAAAGGCATTTCATGATATATTGCTTTCGGTAAAAAGAAACAGTTATGAATATTATGCTTCTCAAATGGGCAGTGATATGAATGCATTAAAATCTGTAATTGAGGGAAAAAAAGCATTGGAAGAATTGGCCAGAACGCGTATTTCAATGGAATAGTGTAATAGGAAAATGGTTAAAATTACGAATAAAATGTTTTACAAGGAAGGATGGAACCAGAAAAATGGATGAAAACACACAGGCAAAATTTTTAGAGAAATATAAAGAACTCTTGAATATGGCAAAAAAGAAGAAAAATGTGCTGGAATATCAGGAAATCAGCGATCATTTTGCGGACATGCCTTTGGAAGAGGAACAGTTTGAAAAAATATTGGAAATGCTGGATCAGAATGGTGTGGATGTACTGCGCATTACGGAAGGTGATGATGTGGATGATGAGGAAATTATCCTCACCGAGGAGGACGAGGTTGATGTAGAAAACATTGATTTGTCCGTGCCCGAGGGTGTCAGCATTGAAGACCCTGTTCGTATGTATCTGAAGGAAATCGGTAAGGTACCTCTTTTGAGTGCAGAAGAGGAGATTGCATTGGCACAGAGAATGGAGGAAGGTGATCAGGAGGCGAAAAAGCGTCTTGCAGAGGCAAACCTTCGTCTGGTAGTCAGCATCGCCAAGAGATATGTGGGTAGAGGAATGTTGTTCCTCGATTTGATTCAGGAAGGAAACCTGGGTCTTATTAAGGCTGTAGAAAAATTCGATTATCGTAAGGGTTATAAGTTTTCCACCTATGCTACATGGTGGATTCGTCAGGCGATTACAAGAGCAATTGCGGATCAGGCAAGAACCATTCGTATCCCTGTGCATATGGTAGAAACCATTAATAAGCTGATTCGTGTCAGTCGTCAGCTTTTGCAGGAATTAGGAAGAGAGCCTTCTCCTGAGGAAATTGCAGAAGAAATGAATATGCCCGTTGAGAGAGTACGCGAAATCTTAAAAATCAGTCAGGAGCCTGTTTCTTTGGAAACCCCTATCGGTGAGGAAGAGGACAGTCATTTGGGTGATTTCATTCAGGATGACAATGTTCCCGTACCTGCGGATGCAGCAGCTTTTACCCTGCTCAAGGAGCAATTGGTTGAGGTGCTGGGTACCTTAACTGAGAGAGAGCAGAAGGTACTTCGTCTTCGTTTTGGTCTGGATGATGGACGAGCTCGCACCTTGGAAGAGGTAGGTAAGGAATTTAACGTTACCCGTGAGCGTATTCGTCAGATTGAGGCAAAGGCCCTTCGTAAGCTCCGTCATCCCAGCCGCAGCCGTAAGCTGAAGGACTTCTTGGATTAATGGCGGCAGTAGTGCTTTCCGAGAGGTTACAAACCCTTGCGGAAATGGTGACCTCTGGCAGGACTGTTGTGGATGTGGGCTGTGACCATGGTTTTGTGTCCATATATCTGGTACAGCGGGGCATCAGCCCCGGCGTGCTGGCTATGGATGTGAGGACAGGACCTTTATCCAGAGCGAAGGAGCATATTGCAGAATATGGGCTTGAAAGTTACATAACTACCCGTTTGTCGGACGGATTAAAGGAATTTAAGGAAGGCGAGGCGCAGTCACTTGTTTGTGCAGGCATGGGGGGCAGGCTTATGACAAGAATTTTGACTGACAGCCGGGATAAGGCAAGAGGACTTCAGGAATTGATTTTGCAGCCTCAATCAGAACTTCCGGAATTTCGCAGATTTTTAAAGTCAGAAGGATATCGGTTACTGGATGAGAATATACTTTGTGAAGATGGAAAATATTATTTTCTGATGAAGGTAAGCTATTGCCCGGAGGAAAATGTGGGGGTGGCAGGAGAAATAACAAAGGTTCAGACTTCGGCATGTATTTTGGAGGAAACGGAGTATTCCCTGGAAGAAAAGTATGGGGAACTATTGTTGCAAAGAAAGCATCCCGTCTTAAAACAGTATCTGGAGGAAACGGAACGTAATATGCAGCAAATAGCGGATAATTTGTCCGGTAATGGTAATGAGCGTGCCCAAAACAGGCTGCTGGAGATTCGGAAAGAATTAGAAAGTATTCATAGGGCGTTGGCATTATTTCATTTAGAAAATGAGCAATAAACTATAAAAAGAGAAGGGAAGGGCAAGGAATGTATACGATTACGATAAAAGGTGAAAAGAAACAGTATCCTCAGGGAACTACCTTTGAGGATATCGCGAACGAGTATCAGGAAGAGTATCAGAATATGATTGCTGTTGTGGCAGCAGATGGTAAAATTCGTGAGCTGTTTAAAACAGTTACAAAGGATTGTACCTTGGATTTCTTTACCTTAAAGGATGATATAGGTTACAAAACCTATGTGCGAACGGCTATTATGCTGTATTTAAAGGCTGTAAATGATATTTTTGGAGCAGAGGCAGCACAGAACAGCCGTGTGGAGTTTGCGGTAGGACATGGCTTATATATCAGCCCACAAGGCAGTTATATATCCAATGCGGAAAATGCAAAGAAGATTAAGCAGAGGATGGAGGAACTGACGGCCTGGAAGCTTCCTTTTATTAAAAAGTCCTATCCCATAGACGATGCCATGGAGCTGTTTAAGGCACAGGGCATGAAGGATAAAGAGAAGCTGTTCCGTTATCGTCGCAGTTCTTTTGTAAATGTGTATGAAATTGGTGGATATTATGACTATTATTATGGTTATATGCTGCCTCATACAGGCTATGTAAAGCATTATGATGTGATTTCCTATGATGAGGGCTTTATGCTGTTATTGCCTACAAAGAAGAATCCTCTTTCTGTGGAACCCTTTGAAGAGCGGAAAAAGCTTTTTGCTACCTTTAAAACTTCCGAGGAGTGGGGACGGAAGGTTGGCATTCAGACTGTTGGAGATTTGAATGACCAGATTTGCAGTGGCTCCTTAAGTGAAATGATTCTGGTACAGGAAGCGGAGCAGGAGCGGAAAATTGGCGAGATTGCCAAGGATATTGTAAGTCGGGGCAATGTAAAGTTCATTATGATTGCAGGGCCTTCTTCTTCCGGAAAGACCAGCTTTTCTCACAGACTTTCCATTCAGCTTCGTACCTTAGGTATGGTTCCTCATCCCATTGGTCTGGATGATTATTTTGTAAATCGTGAATTTACTCCAAGGGATGAAAATGGGGATTACAATTTTGAATGTTTGGAAGCCATTGACGTAAAGCAGTTTAATGAGGATATGTGTAAGTTGCTGGCAGGGGAGAGAGTTGAGCTTCCCAAGTTCAATTTTAAAACAGGAAAAAGAGAGTATAACGGCAGATTTAAACAGCTTGGAGCAGAGGATATTTTAATAATTGAAGGAATCCATGGCTTGAATGAGAAGATGTCCTATGCACTGCCGGAGGAAAGCAAATATAAGATTTATATCAGTGCTCTTACCAATATTAATATTGATGAGCATAATCGTATTCCTACCACTGATGGCCGACTCCTCCGCAGAATGGTAAGGGATGCCAGAACCCGTGGAACAGAAGCCAGAAGAACCATTGAAATGTGGCCTTCGGTGCGAAGAGGAGAGGAGGAAAATATTTTCCCCTTCCAGGAGCAGGCTGATGCCATGTTTAATTCCGTATTGATTTATGAGCTTGCTGTATTGAAGCAGTTTGCAGAGCCTTTATTGTTCCAGATTCCTAAGGGAGCACCGGAATATTATGAGGCCAAGAGGCTTTTGAAATTCCTGGATTATTTCTTGGGCGTAAGTAGTGAAAGCTTACCAAACAACTCTATTTGCAGAGAGTTTGTAGGAGGAAGCTGTTTCAATGTCTAAGGGAATACAAAAGCTTGCAGGTGTTGCCGATTGGGTAGTTGCCATTGTGGGAAGTTTGATTTTTATATGGCTTTCCTGGTATGCCCTTCGATATACTCAGTATGTTGAAATCGGCGGAGCTGAGATACCTGTTAATACTAAGGATTCCATGATAGCAAATATATTGTTTGTGGTTGGCGCAGCAGCATTTTTATTAGGATTGTTTTATTTGGATAAAAGAATATCCATAAAAATGCAAAATGTGATAGTAAAGCTGCTGCTTGCGGTAGCCATGATATGGACAGCTGTCGGAGGCTTCTGGTGGATAACAGTAGTAAAGAGGCAGCCGGAGGGAGATCAGGCTTATATCTATGGTACCGCATCCATGTTTATTGAAGGAAATTATGGAAATCTGGTGCCCGGTGGATATTGTGGAATGTATCCCTATCAGTTGGGTTTGATATTCTTGGTTGAATTGTTATTTCTGATAGTAGGTACTTATAATTATTTTGCCTGTCAGGTAATATGTGTTTTGCTGGCAGTGGGAATTGTCTACTTGGGATATCGTATTGTTTGGCAAATTACAGAGCATAGGATGATGACCGCCGGATATCTGGTTTTCAGTATGGGCTGTCTTCCGTTGATTTTCTATACCGGCTGGGTTTATGGGGACCTTCCAAGTACTTTTTTCATTTTACTTACAGCAAGCTGTTTGCTGGGATATGAAAGAACCGGCTATGTGAGATATCTTGTAGGGGTAATAGGTGCCATAACGATGGCGATTATTACCAGACAGAATTCTTTGATTTTATTGGTTGCTCTTTGTTTGGCCGGTGGAATTTATGTGTTGGTAAAAAAGGATAAAAAGCTGTTGCTTGCGCTTTTGTTATCCGTTATTTGTCCCATGCTGCTAAATGGTGCTATTTTAAAAATGTATGAAATCCGTTCCGGTATGGAGATTGCTGAGGGAATTCCCATGTATACCCATATTGCAATGGGGCTACAGGAAAATGAAGGTGTATACGGCTGGGATTCCTCCTACAGTAAAGCAGTATACTATGGTGCCGAATGTGATTCTGAAGTAACAGCAGAAATTTCAAAGGAAGATATCGGGGAAAGGATTAAATTTTTTATAGAAAATCCTACCTATGCGGGTGAATTTTTTAAAGGAAAGCTGTTGTCCCAATGGAATCAACCCATGTACCAAGCCTTGTATTTCAGCCACAAATTTTGGCCGGGAAAGGAACCGGAATTAGTACCCGGTAGTCTGATTGAAAAAATCTCCGGGGAATATCAGGTGGGAATCAGGGCGTTTTGCGACCGTATACAATTTGTGCTTTACATAGGTATGCTGTGCTATTTCCTTTTTGGTGTGAGAAGGAATGGGGCGATATTACAGCATTTGTTAGCAATTGGTATGCTGGGAGGATTTCTTTTCAGTATTTTATATGAAGCCAAAGCAAGGTATATTTTGCCCTATTATTTGATGATGTACCCCATGGCTATTGCAGGTTACTTCTTCTTATTTAAGAGGTTGAAGCCTTGGGTGGACATTGGTTTGACAAAAATGACAAAATCGAAAAAGGCTTGATTTTTGGATTCGTTACCATTATAATCACTTAAGTGTAAGTAAGATATATAATCGCGGCCGCAGCAATGCGGGTGAGGAAAGTCCGGACTTCGCAGGGCAGGATGCCAGATAACGTCTGGTGGAGGTGACTCCAAGGCTAGTGCAACAGAAATATACCGCCCGCTTTCGGAAACGAAAGTGCGAAAGAAGCCGCTTGCGGGTTCTTTCCGGCGCAGCACTTGTGCTTCGCCGTGGTCAGGGTGGAAAGGCAGTGTAAGAGACTACCGTCCGTCTGGTAACAGACGGAGCCATGTAAACCCCATCCGAAGCAAGACCAAAAAGAAAGCAACAGGCTTGCCCGGCCTGCTTTCAGGTGGGTCGCTGGAGACGGCTGGTGACAGCCGTAGTAGATAGATGATTATACAAGACATAATCCGGCTTATCGTCTTGCTTACACTTATTTGACCTAGTAAAATGGCTGAAATGCTTGATTTTACTAGGTTTTTTCATGCTTTTGAGTAAACGTAAAAGTGGAAATAAATCATATAAAATATGAATAAATACGAATACGTTAGCAACACGTTAGTGACAAATTCGGAACAGTTATTTTGTTAATTTCTTCGCGGAGCTGTTCAACTGTTCTATGTCCGTATACTGATTTCTCAACATCATTTCCAAGGCTGTGCCCCATCAATAGATGCTTTGATAATTCATCCACTCCATATTTATCACACAACCATGAAAAGGTGTGGCGGCAATCATGAGGAGTATGTTTCTTTCCATTTGTCAGAGGATCCATTCCAATGGATTGAATGAGGTTATAAAATTTTTTGTCCCGGAAGGTTCCAGCATTAAATGATTTCTGATTGAAAGTTTTAATATATTCCATGATACTGTCCGGGAATGGAATAATACGGTCCTTTCCAGCCGGAGTCTTTAAGCCACCCTTGAAATAGTTCTCTGTGTAATCAATACCAACGACCTCTAATTCTCCAATTCTCATACCGGTATATATCAGAATCAGAATGATTTGCACATCTTGGTTGTCCTTATTCTGCCAGAGCAGCTTTATTTCATGCTCTGTGAATGGTTCTCCTGTTTCAAAGTCTTTCTCGGTGTTTATCGTTACAAAGCGTGAGTAGTCCATTTCGACAATTCCGTTTTGGAGGGAATAGGCAAACATTTGGCTAAATAGGTTTTTCAGATTCACTAAGCTGCCATATCCAAGAATGCAGGAGTCTATTATGCTTTGCATATCCGTTTTGGTGATGGATTTCATTGGCTTGTCATATAGAGCAGTGCATTTTTTGTATGCGGAGTTATAAGCGTTGATGGAAGATTTTGAAAAGTTCTTTTTACTGTTAGGATTCTCATATTTATCGGCATAGTATAGCTTGTATACTTCTGCGAATGTTTTATTGCCGGATTCGATGCGTTTGGTGTTGTTGTAGGAAGATATAATTTTACTGACAATGTTATATTCCATAAGTGCATAAAAACCGGTATACCAATCAGATACATAACAGAGGCATTGGGCGTAATGGGAGTCCCATTTTCACTAAAATCTGTTGTGGGAGGATATATGGTATAGGGATTAACACGATTGTCGGATAATTTCTTTATACTGCCCAAGCGATTAGGGAGTTTAGGGTGCTTTTACTTTGCCATAATATCACCCTTTCTTAAAAATGGGCATAAAAATACCTAGGTCGTAAAAATCAAGTTGCGTGTTCAGAGATTCTGTTTCACTCAGGAGCATTATCGTTCTGCTTTAGTAGAGTAGGGCGGTTTTCCTGTTTTGTTGAATTATAGTAGGTAGTGTGGTATAATTACGATATCTATAAGGGGGGAATATAATGTGGAATAGCGAGAAAATAGAACATAAGAAGTATGTATTATCATCCCAACTTATAAATGGAAATGGAAGATTTGCATTATTTGTTATACGAATCTATAAGTATATTGAGAATGAATGTAAAGCAAATCAGAGTAATTGGTGTTATGCATCGAAAATAAATAACAAGGCTATAAATTATGCATATAATGGTCCTGTGGATCACATGGGTTATGAAGTAATTGAAGATGTTAAAAAGCATCTGAAAGAAATGGGATATATTAAATATGTAAAAGAAAATGAAAAATGGAAAATATATATTCTGAAAGAAATAGATTTTTGTGATATAGAAGATTATTTGTAAAGTTAGGCGGGAGCTGTTTAATATTGACGGTTGGTGTGATTAATAAGCCGATTAAATACAAAGGAGAAAAAATCATGGGTAAATTATCTTTAAATGAGGATATTTATAAAATAGCTATAGAAAATTTGGAGATTAAAAATGCTTTTGAGGATTGGGAAAAATATAGAGATGAAATAACAGACTTTATTATAAGCAATTCAAATCCTGGAAAAACAGCTGCAATTTTTGGAGCTGGTAAATGTAATGACCTAGATTTATGTAAATTAAGTGGACATTTCGAGAAAATTTTTTTAATAGATATTGATGAAAAGTCAATGAAAGATGCATTAAAAAATACAATTTAGAAGTTGGTGATAAAATTGTTATTATGGTAAAGGACTTCTTAGGGTTATCAAAAGAGGATTATTTAGAGTACTTGAATGTTGCAACAAAAGATTTAAAAAAAGCTCGTGCATTTTTTAGTCCAATGACAACTGCACCAAAGATGATACGAGTGCTTGATAAATTATATGAAAAAGTAAGAACTTATAATATTGGAATAGATGAGAATTTATTTGATTATTCTATTGTATTAGGGGTTCATAGCCAATTGAATGTAATGCCGGAATATTTATGGAATAAATTTTTAGTTTCTGTTGGAAAGAATGATGAAAGCATTGCAAAAAGAGTGCATTTGGAAAATGAGTTTATTGCAAGTAGATTTAATGACACAATTATTAAGGCAACAAAACAAAGAGCGTTTATAGGTTTGGAGATATCAGAACAAGGACGCGAAGGTAGTATACAAGGTGCAGCACAGGCTTCCTTAGATATTCAAAAAAGAGTGGATGAAAAAGAAATCGAAGTAAGCAGAAGGTTTAATGTTTTTTGGCCATTTAAGTTATCTGAAAAAAAGTCATATTTAATGCTATTGTATATGATTGATGTGTTGGGTAGATAGAATTATTATGTTATTGTTATACTAAAAAATAGAGAAGTAGGCTCCGAAGAACCTGCTTTTCACGGTATAATAAGATATGACTTATAACTTATTACACCACATAAATTATGCAGAACTTGGCGAAATTTATCAATTGGTTTAACACATTGTTTGGAAGGTTTGATTACTGATGATGATTCTGTCAGATTGCTGAGCCACGAATTGGATTACACTTTGCTGTATCTGGCTTGCTCTGCCAGCGTCTGCGAAGCCCTGTTTTATCAAATGGTACGGTGACTTGTAGCAATGGGTGAATTATCAAAAGAAATGGTATTTTTTGATGGTACAAAGCTGGAAGCCTGTGTCAATAAATATACTTTTGGCTGGAAGAAATTCGTAGGAAAATGGGAAGAAAAAATGTTTGCAAAGATGGAAGATGCCGTACAGATGTTAAACAGGGATTATATGCAGTCTTTTGGCATTTTAAAAGAAAACCGAGTGGCCTATCTTCAAAAATTGTAGATTATCTGAAGTTTTACTGCCTTACACACAGTGTTGTTTTTGTACATGGTCGCGGAAAAAGAAAAAGTGTACATCAACGATATACGGAATTGTTCCAGCTTTTTTTGGCAGACAGTTTCTATACGATCTGCACAACTTACGTTTTTTCAGCCGTAACAGCTATTCCAAAACGGATGAGAATGCCACATTCATGCACATGAAAGATGACCATATGCGAAATGCCCAATTAAACCCCGGATATAATGTACAGATTGGTGTAGACAGTGAATATATTGTTGCGGCAGATATTTTTCAGGAAAGAAATGACGTATGGATGATGGTTCCATTTTTAAACATATGGAAAAACAGCTTAGATTCCGTTATCCGAGTGTAACTGCAGATTCCGGTTATGAAAGTGAAGAGGCTTATGATTATCTGGTGCAGCAAAATCAGATACCTTATTTTAAGTCTCATACATATGAGAAGTGGAAAAAACAAAGTTTTAAGCAGGATATAAGCAAACGTGAAAACATGAGATATGATATTTTAAATGATATCTATACCTGTCATGCTGGAAAAACATTGCTTCTACTGTATGAAAAGAAGCAGAAAAGTAAGAATGGTTATGAATCAGAGGTAACTGTATACGAATGTACAAACCGCGGTGGGTGTCCTTACAAAGATAAATATACAAAAGCAAAAGGAAACAAACGATTGTATGTATCTAAAAACTTTATGGAGCACAGGAAGATGTCCTATGAAAACATTATAAGTGAAACAGGAATAAAATATCGTATGAACCGCTCCATTCAGGTAGAAGGTACTTTCGGTGTTCTAAAAAATGGTTATGATTTCCAAAAAGTTCTGTTTCGTGGGAAAACCATAGTAAGACTGGAGCTTCTTTTACTGTGTTTGGGATACATCATCAATAAACTGCATGCTAAAATCCAGAATGATAGGTTGGGAAGTTATCTGTTTCCGATAATATAGCTTAAAAATGATGTGAAAACTTTGTTAAAGTATGCAAAAAATTCTGGGAAAAACTTCAAAAAACGAAGTTTTCCCAGATTTTCATTTCAACAAAAGAAGGGAGTGTTGCTCCATAACTAAAATTTAGTTATTTTGCGACACTCTCGGGACATAGAAAATGTTTGTATTGTTTAAGATACTATTTTGCCATGCATATTGGGATCGTCTGTTTCAAATGCAATAATAGGAGTATCATAGCCGTATCCTTGCTTTTTGATAGAGTGAAGTTGAAATGGAATTCCAATACACATAAATATTATTACAAGTAACAGAGTTAATCCATCTGTTAATTCTATTTTAAAGAGTGCAAAAATAAAATCAATAGGGTCAAATAGCAAAGAGTAGTCATGTGTAATACCAAAAATGAATTGATTTATGTATTTTGCGATTGTAGGTGCAAATTGACTTGCACCAATAAATACACAACCGAGTACAAATGGTAAGACGCTGAGCTGTTTGAGAAACATAAAAATAATCCCTGACAAAGTACCTAAAATGAGAGGAAGAGTAAGGGCTGTAGTTAATTCCATGTTTCCATCTTTGCACATCACGGTTGTAAACATGAATAATAATTTCATGACAACAATAAAACCAAGTACAAATCGATTTACAGCAGGGATAACATATGTAAATATGGGGAATATTATAGCACCTATAGCTGCCATAATTAGTATTGAGAGGGGAGATGTATCAAATACATATGTAAAAAATACGCCGCTGATGAGTCCGAGTACCAGTCCCCAATAAAATGCAGTTGCAGACAACAGACCTTTTCTCCATTTTAAGGCTCCAAATATTAATGATGAACCGATAAATAAATCAAATAAGTCAGTTGCAATTTGAAAAATTGTAATGTAAGCTAAAAACTCATCCATAATGCGTTCCTCCTTTGTATAAATGATATATATCCTATGTCCCTATATATAAATGACAAAAAGGAAGGGGAAAATTACAAATAAAATAAAAAAGTACAATAAAAATACAATTTGAGGATAAAAATAAAAAATGATGAATGAGAATGTGGTAGTTCTTGCGAGGCTACCACTTTTATTATACAATGCAAATATGTGATAAATGAGCAGCAAAAATGTTATATTTAAACGCTTATAATTTGTTTAAATATGTGTCCGTTAGCAACAAAAAGTGCCGAAAACATCATGTTTTCTAGGGTGTCGGATTATACAAGATATAATCTGGCTTATCGTCTTGCTTACACCAAGAGAAAATGAATTTGGACTGCTGCTCAAAAGAGTGGTGGTTCGTTTTTGTATTAGATGGCTGAAATTTGGAAAAATATGTTACGCTTAGGTTTCATTGTGAAAAAGGAGAAATACGACGAATGTTTAGTTGGTATCATGTTAAGGGATATAGAAATAGGTTGGTGCTTATATGTGTTATCCTGTTTGCAGTAATGCTAGCTGGTTGTGGTAATGCTTCGGAGGAGGAATTGTCCCCTATTGTACAGATAGCGGCAGGAGAAATTACCGGAAGCGGTGTGGTTTATAAGAACAATGAAGAAAATATGATTATTGTAACAGCAGCTCATGTGTTACAATCGGCAAAGGATTCTGTAGAGGTTATCTTTGAGGATGGAAGTGTGGTAGAGAGCAGCTCCTATGTAATATCCAATTCCTCGGATGTTGCTTTTATCAGGGTGGAAGCAGATAAGCAATATTCTTCTGTGAGTATTGATAAAGAAGCCTTTGATACTCTTACGGGAGATGAAAAGCTGATAATGCAGGGAAGCAATAGTGCCGGAGATGTAGAACAAATCAGCGGTACTCTTATTTATCCATGGATATTTAGTGAGGATTTTAATCAATATATGATGTTGATTCGGGGAGAGATTCTTCCGGGTATGTCCGGTGGCGCTGTATTTGATGAAGCGGGATGGTTTATTGGTATTTTGTGCGGAACAAATGAGGAAGTTAGGGAAGTGGCAGCAGTACCCTTGAGCATTATTATGGCGGAGTATGAGCTGGTAAGGGAATGATTACTAAGAAAATATAGTATTAATAGTTTATTTTATTATAGTTAACTTTAAGCCTAATGGGCGCAATAGTTTTAAAAGGGTAGCCAGATTGGGGCTGGTTTGAAGAGATTCAATTCTTGCTACAGAGGATTGAGGCATGCCACAAATTGCAGCAAGATCGCGTTGACTTAGACCTAGTTCATTGCGTTGTTTAATAATTGCACTAATTAGCTGGGCTTGTTCTTCCATATCGCTTAGTGTTTTGTAGCTGTCAGAATCAATGTTTTTAACATATTCCTTATAATCATTCCAATTTTTCATAGTCATTTTTCTCCTTTTGGGATAAATAATCGTCACGCTCTGCTTTAGCTTTTGCAATTTCACGGCGAGGTGTCTTTTGTGTTTTTTTGCGAAAATGGTGTAAAAGAATAAAATTATTTTCATCACAATAGAAATAGAAGATGCGATTGTTACCTGGACGAAGTTCCCAGATATTTTCGTCTATGTGCTTGGTAATTGTATCAGGGAGCATTGTGCCATTATTTTGCAATAGCTTGATATAAAGAATAGCTTGCTTATATTGTATGCGGGCATCTTTATTTGTGGCTGATTTTTTTCGTAGGTTTTCTAGAAAATTCCATATTTCAGATTTCCCATTTTCGTTTTCATAGAATATGATGTTGTATGCCATAGTATCTCCTATCTGCATATTTCATATCCCAATTCTATGATAGCACAAAAGCTGTCAAAAAGGCAATAAGAATATTTCAATATGCATATATTTTGTTGTAAAAAGTGGGTAAATATGATTTTTTAAAGCCTGTGAAGTTTACTTTGAATGAAAAATAGTAAACAAGATGTAAATTTGATTTATAGAGTATAACACAAAGTATTAGAGGATTGCAATTATTCAAATTGAGAAATCCTTCATTTTTGAGAAAACTTTTAGAATAGTCTTATTGACAAGCGGGAGGATATGGGGGAAAATATTAAGCAGTGAAAAAGTGTGTTTATTATGCATGCAGGAAGCAGGTGGACAGACCTGTTTCAGATTGGAGGAAATTATGACAAAAATAGATGTAGTATCAGGCTTCCTGGGAGCAGGAAAGACTACCTTAATAAAGAAGCTTTTAGGTGAAGCATTGAATGGAAGTAAAACAGTACTGATTGAAAATGAATTTGGTGAAATCGGTATTGATGGAGGCTTTTTGAAGGAATCCGGTATTGAAATTAAAGAGATGAATTCCGGTTGTATTTGTTGTTCTCTGGTAGGTGATTTTGGAACTTCCTTGAAGGAAGTTATTAATACCTATGAGCCGGAAAGAGTGCTGATTGAGCCCTCCGGTGTTGGAAAGCTTTCAGATGTATTAAAGGCTGTAGAGGATGTGGCAGCTGATTTGGATGTGCAGGTAAACAGCGCAGTTGCAGTGGTGGATGCGTCCAAATGTAAGATGTATATGAAGAATTTTGGAGAGTTCTTTACTAATCAGATTGCTTATGCAGGAACGATTATTTTGAGCAGAACTGACAAGGTAAATCAGGAAAAAATAAATGCCTGTGTGGAAATGATTCGTGAGCACAATGCGAAAGCAACGATTATTACAACCCCTTTAACTCAGCTTGAGGGTAAAGAAGTATTAAAGACAATTGAAGGTGTAGATAGCTTGGAAAATATGATGAAAGAGATGCTGGAGCATGCAAATGAGCACCATCATGACCATGATGAGCATTGTACTTGCGGTTGCCACGATCATGAGCACGAGCATGACCACGAGCAT
>JAGAMG010000023.1 GCA_017624835.1 Lachnospiraceae bacterium | reverse complement strand
CATTGATATTTATTACTCTTTCGTTGGCAAGGTAGACCTGCCCGAATGACCGCCCGACCTATCCGGCGCAATGCGCAAACGCCGGATAGGAACGGCAAAATTTTTTACACTTCTACTACTTCTTTATCACACATCAGCAAATATTGCCGGGATATAACCTATATATTTCCTCATTTGCTATTCCTCCAAAAATCATATACTCTTTTTCCAACCTGCTGCACTTCCGGATATTGTAGGATCTGCAGCAAACCAAGTCTGCACATCCCTCTCCTCATCCACTTCATCCAGCCATGCGACACCGAATATAAAATATTGTTCTTTTGTTTCAGGGAAAAGTTCTATCTCTATTCCGTTTAGCAGGTTTTTCCCGCCAAAATCATATGAAAATACCGGTGGATCGCAGAATTCTGCTTCCACTCCGATAGAGATTTTTCCTTCTCCCATATAAAGCGATGTCATTTCCAAACGCTCACCGCTCTCTCCCTGTACTTCATCCGCGGTGCTGTCTATTACACAGCGGAGTATATGCGGCCTGCCGTCCGGTATGTATCGTAGACGCAGCAAAAATCCCTGCACTACATCTGGCCATACCCTTTTGTTTGGTAATATCTCTCTTATCTCATAATCAGTTTCCTGACCATCAAATTCTATCTTTATGTTTCCAAACGGAGTTGTAAGCATTCTGCCACCTCCCATCAATTTTCTGCCCTTCTCATAAACAACCCTTCGGCAGTTGCCAGCATGGACAGATTTGCAATTGCCGCCAGTGTCGGATTATACACCGACATATAAAGTGCCTGCCCACTTATCGCAAGCAGCATGTTATCCTGCCTGCTTAAAAGATTCAAAAACTCTTCCTTGCTCTGAATGGTTTCCCTTACCATTTCTGCCAATTGAACAGGTGATACCTTGCGATACCACTTTCCATGGTAAATCTCAAAGTCATGATAACACTGTATTTTCAGTATAATATTTACCATCTTCTCCGTGAATTTCTCAAGCTCCTGCTTCTGCAGATAATACTCTTCTATTTCTGAAAATTTTTCAAACTCCTGAACACGTGTCGGTAAGATATCTATCACATAGCAGATCGTATCCAGAAGGCTTTCAGTCATATCCTCGTTGTTCATTTCCACTCCAACTCATCCCCCGGTTAATTCCTATGGGCTTATTTCTTATGCTTTCTGATTTTTACAATAGCAAGTACAATAAATACTACTGCAATTGCTGTTCCCAGAACCGTCAGTCCAGCGTTTCCGGTATCAACACCAATATAAATAAGCAACCCACAGACACCGAAAACCAAGATTAGAATAATCGCAGCCAAAAGGATTCTCACCGGCATGGGCACCCTTTTGCTGCCAGCAGCTTCTATTGCCCCGTCTAAGATTAATTCCAATATCAATTCAATGAAATCATCCATCATATCTTACCTCTTTTTCTTAATAATCACTTCCGTTCCATAGTGCTGACTTGAAAAACCATTGTCAAACGCTATGTCAAAGAATGGCGTCATCTTATTGTAGCTTTCCCTATCCTTTGGCTTCGGCATCTCAAGCACCATTCTGATAAAATCCGATGTTACGATACCTTCCACAATGGTTCCTTTCTTCCAGTTGGAAGGCTTTATTTCCCCGTACTGCGGTGCCAGGATCATTTCCTCCACCTCGTCCTCCCAGCATTGGATTTCAAAGCTCTTTGCTGATTTTATGTGTTCAGAGATAAGCGCAAGCCATGCTGTATTATCCTTTTGAGTACCATCGAAAGAAACTGTTTCCCACTCCCATTCTTCCCCATCTACTGGCTGGAACGGGGCGGGTTCTAGTGCCTCTACCTGACTCTCCAGATTGTTTTGTAATTGCTTCATAGTATCGTTCAATTTATCCATATATGTCTCTATACCTCTCCATTTTATGGTTCAGAAATAATCACCTCAGAGGCTTCCTGAACCGCCATTTCTGTTGATAAGCTTTCAAAAGCTGCAAAGTTTGCAACTATTGCAAGTATATTGAAGATCAATAATACCAGTAGAATAATACCTACTGTCTTCCAGATCCTTCGTGTCCTCCTGTTTTTTATAGCCAGCTGTTCATTGATCCGGGCAAGCTGCTCTGTCACTTCACTGTTACCTTTCTCCATGTCCACTCCGGATCCCAGAAGTTGCCTGACCTCTACCTCCAATAATTCTGCCAATCTCTGTAGTGTGTCTGCATCCGGTACTGATAGTCCTTTCTCCCACTTTGAGACAGTCTGCCTGACCACATGCAACCGGATTGCCAATTCTTCCTGCGTATAACCTTTCTGTTTTCTGAGTATCCTGATATTATCGCTTAACATATAAGCCACCTCCTAAATTTGATAGCTTTATTGTAAAGGCAGCCTAATTTTACCTCAAGCAACCGAAATTAACATTTGCGCACCTTCAAGATCGCTCATAAACTCATGGCTTCTTTGCTTTTCGGCTGTTCTTCACAGTATCAATATCACACCTGTCAATCCACTCTTCTGTGAATCCACAGCTACAACAGATATACCGGTTTACTTTTACAGCAGAAAATATCGTTCCGCCAAGCAGGATATTATTCCCTGATCCATAAGCTCCTGTATTACCATCTATTCTGACAATATCACTACTCTGACACTTTGGACACATTCTCGTATTTTTCATCTCATTCTCTCCTATCGTACCACCTGCAGACAGTAAAAGGAAGGTCTGTTACAATCCGCATTATTCCATATCCTGGCATCATTCAGCTCCTTGATATCATTCACAGATAATTGCGAAAAAGTAAGCTTGCGTTTTTGGATGATAGGGCGCTCATCATATTCATAATAGTCCATCAACCACACATGCCACAACTCCACCACATTTGTCTGCTCCAATGCGGCTTTGACATATTCCAGGATCTGTTTTGCACGTCCCTCCGTGTAATGCCACTCCAGACAAACCCCATACTTTTTATCGGTGTAACTGCTCACATCCCGAAATCTATATAAAAAATAATTGTCATCTGCTCCACCATCCTCTATGGTACCTTCATCAATATTGATATGTAGAGGATATTCTTTCTCAGGTGCCGCTTCCTTCAGTGGGCAATCAGCCGCTATAAAGGTACATACGCTCATGTCCAAGCCCTCCCTGTAGTTCCTTAATCACTATTTCTTTTTCTTTGTCAGCTGCCGGTTCATATACTTCGGATTAATTTTGAAAATATATACCATTGCAACCGTGATCAGCAGGATTGTTCCAACATTATACATTCTGGTGTAATACCCAAACAATGCAATGCCGGCCTGAATTACACAATATAGCAGCTCTATCCGGGTGTTTTTCCGATACTGTTGTTTATCCTTTTCATATCTAAGATTAAAGGCCATCCAGATGGAGCTTGAAAGCAACGGTACTACTTTAATCACCAACTCAACCATATCCATTCCCTGGTCCCGCATCTCATGAAATGGCTTTATGGTAGCGTTCAGAAATGCCATCTGAGAAATAATTGCCAGTAACGTCAGATTCATATGTAGTATGTGATTACTTTCTTTAATTTTAGGCAAATCATTATCACTCTCATATTCATCATGCAACAGATAATCTGTCGTTACTCCAAATAATCTGCTAATCTGCAAAATATTATTTGCATCCGGTTTTGCCGTTCCCATCTCCCACCGAGAAATAGCCTGTCTTGAAACCTCCAACTTTTCAGCCAGGTCTTCCTGGGACAATCCGTTCCGTTTTCTAAGATGTACAATTTTTTCTGATATCTTCATGAGAAATCCTCCTTATCTTTGATGATTTCATTGTACTGAGTATCCGGAAAAATCTCCACCACACTGACTTTACATATCCGCAACAAAGGTTTACATATGAACTTTTGCCTGTTCTATCCGTTCTTTCAACACATTCACTTCCCGCTCATGGATTGGCTTCTCAAACTGGAATTTACTTTAGTAAATATTTTTCAAATGCTTTACGATTGTCAAAATGTACCTCTTTAAAAAACAGAACTAACCAAATAACAAAAGCTGGAATAGCCATATATGGTGATAAAAAATAGGAAAATAATGCTCCTGTTAACATTATAGCGGTCCATGTAAAACACTGGTTTCTTATATCACGAGAAATACGAGCCTTATCATACAAAGCTTGTTCTTCTTTCGAAAACGAATTAAAACCTGAAACAAATTTTGCTGATTTTTCCTTAAAGATCGCAAACAATACTCCTATAATTGCAAATGGTATTACTAAAACTCCACATAGATAAAAGCCTATATTCATAAAATATACCTCCATTTTACGTCCGGATTTTAAAAGTCCGGGGTGCAAACTTATAAACCAGCGCACAGGCTATCACACTGTATAACAGACAAAATACAATTGTCATGATCCCAAACACCACAGTGGACATCTTGATCCTTATCATCATATAGCAGACCATATAAGTTAACCACATGATAAGCTGGTAGGTACCGCTCTTTATTTCTGTCCCGGCATTATATGGCTGCAGCAAATAATAGATAGTCAGATAATGGACGGAGAAGAAAACACTGAGTGCTGCAATTGACACAAACAAAACTATGTAATTCCAAGGATTATCGGTTCCCCCGGAAGCATACAGCAACAGCGAAAGTCCCGCTCCGATTACTGATGCCGGCAACAGATTGACCTTTATAATCTCCCGAAGACGTATCTTGAACAGTTTCAGGATAAATTTAGGCTGTTTATAAAAGGGATAGGTCAGCAGGCTGTGATCGCAGTTTACAAACAGTGCTCTGGTAAAACCGGTTCCCCTGTTGATCATATACATAACAAACACGAAATAGGGAAGATACAAAAGTAATACTCCATTGACGCCTTCCTTCAATTCCGGCATCAACACAAACCCCAGCAATACTGCGGCAATCACTGCCATGGACACATAGGTTATTTTCTTTGTGGACTTCCATAGGATTTTCTGATGCCTTTTGATAAAAAGCTCATTCAAATATTCAAATCCTTTTTTACTGCTGGCAATATCCGTATCCGCACTAATCAGCTTATTGCTTGCCTCACGCTGCAGCTTCGCCTGCGCAGAAGGATCCATCTGCATCATGGAACCTGCTAACAGCTCCTGATACATGGCTCTGTAATCCCGAAAAGCGATTACTTTTTTTACAGAGATCAATCCGCCTGCCACAAAAAAGCACATAGCAGTCACACTTACTTTCACCGGCAGGAGAATTCCCAGCGCCGGCAACCCGTAAGCCACGGCCAGAAAAACAGCAATAATCCACCATATCAATTTATTCAGCTTGTTTTCGTTTCCTACATTACCGTTTTTCTCATAATCCCGCAATTCAGCTGCTGCCACCATCAGCTTTGCCCCTGCCACAAAAAACGGTATCAAAAGACATTGCCACCAGGTAAGACCGGCACCTTTGCCAAACAAGAAACTGCACAGCAAAAATCCCACCAATACTTTCCCGATAG
This sequence comes from Lachnospiraceae bacterium, assembly GCA_017624835.1. Taxonomy (GTDB): domain Bacteria; phylum Bacillota; class Clostridia; order Lachnospirales; family Lachnospiraceae; genus Acetatifactor. Next base: position 5,479 of record JAGAMG010000023.1, on the reverse strand, counting down.
CATAGAAATAGTTTGTCAACGCATATTCTCGGGCATTCATCCCCAGCAGGATCATGGCATAGTACTTATCCTTCGTAGGATTAAACATATAGGTATTCATTACCGCCCCGATCAGTGTCAGTACCAGCAAAAGATGCAAAAACACCTGCCCCTGCGATTCTGCAGGCAGAGAGTAAAGGGAGGCGGCACCTACGATCATCAAAAGAAAGTAAAGCAGCTTACCTAGAAAAACCGTAAGGATTTCCCATATTACAGAAAGCACATTTGCAAATAACTTAAATCCCCGAATGTGGTAAACACCTTCCGGAATGATCCGTTTTAACAGCGGTATCTGTTTGATGGAATACAGTATGGAATTCACGCGGTATGTATTTTTTAATGCAAAAGACAAACGCAAGGTTTTAATCATTTCCATCCTCCCGAAGGGCTGCTATAATCTTCTCCTTAAATTCCCGGTTATCCAGCTCCTCTTTATCTACCCGTTCTAATTCCCCATGGCTGAGCAGTACAATCTCATCACACAGATCCAGTGCCAGATCCATAATATGCGTGGAAACAATGATCACTCGCCCTTCTTTCAGATTCCGCAAAAGCTGCTTCATTTCTTCTGCCACCACAACGTCCAAAGAGGTCAGCGGCTCATCCAATAAAAGCACGTTAGGCTTTGAGATAATATTTACCAGCATCTGCATTTTGTTCTTCATACCGTGAGAATAATTTTTCAAAAGCCGGTCACGATCTTCTGTTTCAATACCCATATATTCAAAATACTCATCTATGGTCTTCGGTTCAACAATGGAATCTTCATGAATATCCAGGAAAAACTTCAAAAACTCCCTTCCGGTCATAAATTCCGGTACTGTTGGTGTTGACAGGACATAACCGATATCCTCCGGCAACACATTTCTGGTCTGCTGTTCTTCCTCCAGATATATTTTCCCGGAGTCATATCTGATATCCCCATTCAGGCAGTTAAATAGTGTGGTCTTACCGGCACCGTTCCTGCCTAACAGACCATATATTTTTCCGTCTTCAAAGGCGTAATCGATATCCTTCAAAACCTGCTTCTTCTCATAGCTTTTTATTAAATGCTCAATACAAAATTTCATATATCTTTTTCCCTCTACACTTCCGGATTCTTTGGCATCACAAGTGCAGCAATAATATAAGCCAGTATGCCGCTGCCTCCCATGCAGCTGAAAATTGCCCAGACAACACGGACCACAGTCGGGTCAATATTAAAATACTCTGCAACACCTGCGCATACGCCATCTATCATTTTGTTATTTGATTTGTAAAGTCTTTTCATGTATTTCTCCTTGTTAAATTATTATCACATTTATTTACAGTTCATCCAGTATCTCTTTCTTCTTTTGCTCATATTCTTCTCTGGTAATCAGGGATTGAACGTATAAATCTGTCAGCTTCTTCAATCTTGTTTCAATGCTTTCTTTGCTTTGTTCATCTGCCCGGACAGGATTTTCATCAACACTATAGATGCGTCGGCCCAATCCGGTATGGGATGTCACCGTCACGTCCTCCCCATCCCCATCAACCTCAATCACATGGCTGTCAATCTGCTTATCAGTAAAACCATTCCGATAATTTACATAAGTGATATATCCGGCCACTGCCGTCCACAAAAGTCCAAACAATCCGAAAGTGGGCACCACAATAAATAGTCCGATCAGACAAAAAATAATACCTACTATAAATCCAAATTTTGACTGACCTTTTCCCGGTCTTACATGTATCTTCCTGCTCATCCCTAATATTCCTATCCTCTTTTTAGTTTGCGCTTCCTTGCCGCAAATTTCCGTTGCCTTATTTCTTTTTATGAAATGCATAAGACATGCAGAGACACCCTACGGCCAAAAGAATCGATGATACAATTCCTTCTCCGGTGTTTAATATATGGTTAATTGTCCCTATGATAAAGCAGCATGCAGCTAATTCAAACATAATACTTAACATTTTATATTTATTCATTTATTCTTTCTGCTCCAATCCTTGTCTATCCCTGCTCTACAATCAATGTCATATGCGGTCCTCTCTCATTGGGACGCTTTAATCTAACACCAATGGCTGTTTTTTCCCGTTTTTCTTTCTGGGATATTCCCGAATCCTTACTACAAAATCCAGATTCACAACCTCTATCTTTCCCTTATTTTCAATCAACAGCGCAATATAAACGTATCTGCTTCGGACCCGAATTGTGGTTTTCTGCCATCAACCATTTCCGGTAGGAATATACGGTCTGATGGACATAGCCACATTGGAGATCGGCATGGTCTGCAGCCATACCCTGCCCGGTCCGGTAAGCACGGTATTAAAGATTCCTTCGCCTCCAAGCAGCATATTTTTCATGCCCGGCACCTGTCGTATCTCCATCTGCACACCGGGGGTAAATCCTGCCACATTACCGGTATCCACTACGATCTGTTGACCTGTCTGCAATTCATACTCAATCAGTTCCCCATCAATTTCCACGAAAGCCATGCCATTACCGGAAAGGCGCTGCATAATAAAGCCTTCTCCGCCAAACAATCCGACACCTATTTTTTTACTGAAATGAATGGAGATATCTACTCCTGACTGGGCTGCCAGAAAAGCACTCTTCTGTACGATCATCTCCTGTCCTCTGCCGATCTGCACCGGCTTAATCTGACCGGGAAAACTGGAACCAAAGGCAATCATACCGTTCCCTCTTGCTGTGTAAATATTATGGAACATACTTTCTCCGGACAATACCTTGGAAAACATTCTTCCCAAACCGCCGCCTTTTGTCTCCATCTGCATATTCGGACTCATCCATACCATGGAGCCTCGCTCAGTGATCATCTGCTCACCGCTCTCCAGCTGACATTCCACCACCGGAAAAGAACCACCTTTTATTTCATAACGCATAATCCTTCCTCGCTTTCTATGATCAGTTTTATTTCGGTATTCTTCGAAACTGCTTAATCACGCAGTACCACAAAAGAAATGATACCCACAACAATCAGAAGCGGTAATGCCAGCACGATCAAACCGGACAAAACCAATCCCACTAAAATCAATGGCAACAAAACCAAAGAGACTACGATCTTGGCAATGCCCCATGTAGCCTTTATGGCAAATTTCAATATTTTCCCAAAGACAACGAGCATCAATATAACAAAAATTATAGACCACATATGTATTCACCTCATGTTCTTTTTTGTAATTTTATGTTAATTTCATTCTATTACATGCATTGAGTAAAATACAGTATATACTTCTGCACATTATCTCTTCTATCGTGCGGAAAGAATGATTTCCTTCTCTGATCTTGTCCCCATGGAGCACGGGCTTACTTTTTTCTTTTCTCTATTATTAAGGATGACACTATTGCATATACTATCGCAATGACTGCAATTCCTATTACAAAAAAGTTTAACCAACCCGTTTGCAGAATGGTGTCAATGGCATTTATCAAAAATATAATACCTATGAATACAAAGACAATTCCTGATTGTTTGTAATGTGGCTTCTTATCCATAGTTTCTCTCTCCTGCTTTGAGGCATAAATATATGCATTATTAAACAAGAAGCCTTTTTCCTGAAACTGTAAATAACTAAATATAAAACACGCAATTGCTATTACACCTAATATAATCGCACCAATTATATTTCCCAATGCATTACCCTCCACTAAACGCTAACTACTTCCAACGACGGTGGATGTTCTTTAGAATCACCACAGACACCACGGCCATAACGGTGAGAACCACGTAGATAACAGGATAAGCAATATTCTGAGGCAGCACCAGAGAAATCCCCGCCGTCAGATCCATCAGGGTATGAATTCCCAGACACAACAGGACACAAATGCCCACCTTTTTATGAGCCACGCCATAGCAGACCAAGACACTCATGGCCAAATGGCCGGTCATAGCCAAGAGACGCTCGAAGCCTGACAGCAGGAACATAGAAGGCGCCATTCCAACCAACTGTGTCCGAATCAGTTCCAGCTGGGTTACGTCCACTCCCAGCCCAGCGGTCTGAGTAATCAGTGTATCAAAATAGCCACTGTTAATCATCGCGATATAGATCAGATTGTTTACATAGGTCATACCGATGAGTAGTATTGCCTCTATGCCTCCATGGCCCAGACCTGCAGCCAGAGACCGCTTCCAGGTCAACTTTTTCTCCATCAGCTTCGCTACCGCATATCGCCCCGCCAACTCGAAAAGCCCCGCCGTAAAGGCAAGACCAAAGGCATAAATGAACGGATTGTTCTGCGCAAAGACCGCAAACCAGCTTTGGCTTTGCAGGGCGGCCAAAATAGGCAGTCGGATTAGAATCTGGGTCACAAAGAAACCGGCAGCGCCCAACAGCCAGGCAGAAACGATCCCCTGCTTTTTATTTTTTACTGCTAATCCAATCAGGGCTACAATCGGCAGCACCAGGCTGACCATCAACGTAATGATACAGGCAACAATAGTCGTAATAGGTACCATAGCTCATTCTCCTTCAAAAAAAACAATTTTACACATCCAACTCAAATATCAAATCCATATCCTTAATCTTCCCATAATCGGATATAACCGTTGGTATATAGCCAACATAACGATATCCCTTTTTTGCATAGTCATCAATGATCTGTCTGTGTTCCTTTGATTTGGCTCCCACAAATCTGCCTATATGTACAGAAACATATTCATACCTTTTCATAATGCTGCATCCTCCATGTTATAACTCGATTAATCTATCAGCTAATAATGATATTATTGTACCAGAAAAAGGCTGACAGCACAATTCTCATTGTTTTGCAATCAAATCATAGCTTTCTGCGATCATCCGTTTTATTTCTTTCTCCGGCACCGTTCCGTCCAGTATTACCGTATTCCAATGTTCCTTATTCTGGTGATATCCTGGAATCACAGATGGATACGTTCTTCTCCATAAATCCCGCCACTCTGGATCAACCTTCACATTGATGCAAAGCTGTCCGTTCCTCTCATAAGTCCAAAGGAAAGCTTTTTTACTGTTCCTCACTCTCACCAACTGCCAGTTCGGATCGTGAAATGGAGCGTCCTGATAAGTGTCCGGAAAAGATAATCCATAGACCAGTACCTGTTCCCGTGTTTTCATCCTTCATCCCTCAACTATACGCTCAAAATATACCTTTGTTATATTTGAATTGCCCATATAAAATGAATCCTATCCCTACAATAAATGCCGGCATTACGATAATTGCGATCAACAATTCACTCCAAAAAGAAGCAACAAATGCCAAAACCAGGGATATTCCCATAATTAGCGTTCCTGTACCGACTGCTTTCCCATACTTTGGTACATCCTCCTCTTTAACCTTTCTGCGGTTATATGAATGGACGGTACTGATATTACCTTTTATGTTCACGAAACCAATCGCAGATATAAACAGACCTAAGATTAATAACATAAGATTTTCCATGATGACCTCCTAAAAATAAAATAACTCTTCAAATTTTTT
>JAGAMG010000022.1 GCA_017624835.1 Lachnospiraceae bacterium | reverse complement strand
TGTCACTGGTTCGATTCCGGTTCTGGGCATTTGCAATACTCAAAAATAGTATTGTGTATGGGATATTAGCTCAGTCGGTAGAGCACTTGACTTTTAATCAAGTTGTCCGGGGTTCGAATCCCCGATGTCTCAGTAGAGTAGAATCTTAGAAGATTCGAACCCCGTGGGTTCTGAATCCCCGATGTCTCAGTCGTAGGAAAGCATATAAGGTGCTTTTTTTTTATACTTTTTTTCAAAGGATATTATGCATATGAAAAAAATGAAGTTTGATGAAATTCGTTTTGCATTTGCTCAATCCGTACCTGTTATGCTGGGGTATATATTTCTTGGAATTGCATTTGGATTGATGCTTCAGGATGCCGGCTATAGCTTTTGGTGGGCTTTTTTGTGTAGTGTCTGTATTTATGCAGGAAGCATGCAGTTTGTATTGGTAACACTTTTAACAGGTGGAGTAAGTTTACTGTATGCAGCTGTAATGACATTATTTATTAATGGAAGACATTTATTTTATGGACTGTCTTTTATAGAGAAATTTCAAAGTATGGGAAAATATTATCCGTATATGATTTTTTCTTTGACGGATGAGACTTATTCTGTTTTGTGTGGTTTAAAGGTGCCTAAGGAAATGAATGAGAAACGGATTTCCTTTATGATTGCTTTATTTGACCACTGTTATTGGATTATAGGCTCCGTGTTAGGAGCTGTTATTGGACAATTGATTACTTTTGATACCACAGGAGTGGATTTTTCCATGACGGCATTATTTGTAGTAATTGTAATCAATCAATGGATGGATAGCAAGGAGCATAGACCAGCTATAGTAGGTGCTGTGATAGGCATTTTATGTCTCTTTATATTTGGTGCGGATAAATTTTTATTGCCTGCATTGACATTGGTTGCATTAATATTGATAGGAGAGAAAAAAAGATGGGACATTCAATAGCCATTATTTCAGTTGTAGCCATATGTACATTATTGACCAGAGCATTACCATTTTTAGTTTTGGGAGGAAAAAGAGAAGTCCCTTCTTTGGTAAAATATCTGGGAAATGTTTTACCACCCGCAATTATGACTATTTTGGTAGTATACTGTTTAAAGGGAGTTAATGTCTTTGAAGGAAGTCGAGGTATTCCGGAATTTTTGTCAATCGGCTTAGTAGTGGTGTTTCACCTGTGGAGAAAAAATACATTGCTAAGTATTGGAGCAGGAACGCTTTGCTATATGTTATTAGTGCAGTTCGTCTTTTAAAAACAGTGCGAAAGACTTAATTTCAGCCTTTTCGCACTGTTTTTTTACCCCCATTGATGATATAATGTACGCGAGCAGAAAATCAAGCGCCGCGCAGCGGCATTTGATTTTCGCCGCGATAACGAGCAAAAGGTCTGCGTAAGCAGACAATAAGCACGAAGTGCGGTTTTGCGAGTGATAACCTACGCGAGCAGAAAATCAAGCGCCGCGTAGCGGCATTTGATTTTCGCCGCGATAACGAGCAAAAGGTCTGCGTAAGCAGACAATAAGCACGAAGTGCGGTTTTGCGAGTGATAACCTACGCGAGCAGAAAATCAAGCGCCACGCAGCGGCATTTGATTTTTGCCGCGATAACGAGCAAACAGTTTGCAAAGTGAGAAAGTACTATTGAGTGAATTGTATAATAAATTAAAACAATATGGAGACAGCGATTATTATCCCTATCACATGCCCGGTCATAAAAGGCAATTAACAGGATGCATAGATGCGCAGATTATGAAGCTGGATATTACAGAAATAGATGGTTTTGATAATCTTCATCAGGCACAGGGGATTTTACAAGAATTGCAGGAAAAAGCTTCCCTATTATATGGTGCGGAGGAGACTTTTTATTTAGTAAACGGAAGTACCTGTGGTATTTTGAGTGCAATCAGTGCAGCTTTGCCTCCAAATGGGCATATTTTGATGGCAAGAAATTGTCATAAAGCAGCATATCATGCCGCATATTTGAGAAATTTAACAATATCTTATCTGTACCCGGAGATTATAGAGGAGTATGATATTTGTGGTGCAATTACACCGAAGCAGGTAGAAGCAGCATTGCAAGAGGAACCGGATATCGAAGCAGTTCTTTTGGTGTCTCCTACCTATGAAGGAAGAATTGCAGATATTAAAGCAATTGCAGAAGTGGTTCATGAAAGAGGAATTCCCTTAATTGTGGATGAGGCTCATGGTGCGCATTTGGGACTGGCAAAAGGATTTCCTAAAAATAGCTGTCAGCAGGGCGCGGACATTGTGATTCATAGTGTGCATAAGACCTTGCCGGCAATGACCCAGACAGCACTGCTACATGTAAATGGTAATTTGATTGACCGTAGTAAATTAAAACGTTTTTTGCATATTTACCAAAGCAGCAGCCCATCCTATGTATTAATGGCAAGTATTGACAATGCCTTGCAGATTGTGGAGGATGAGGGAGAGACGCTTTTCGAAACTTTCTTTAATAATTATAATGGTTTGTTACAGAATTTGAAAACATGTAAGCATCTTAAATTCTTGCCGCTGCAGACCGGAAAGCAGGACGTAGGAAAGCTGGTAATATCTTCTAAAGATTTAGGTTTGTCGGGACAAGAGATTTATGATATGCTATTGAAGTCCTATCATCTCCAATTGGAAATGGCGGCGGGAAGTTATTGTCTTGCCATGTTTACGATTGGGGATGGAAAAGAAGCTTATGAACGGATGGAGAAGGCTTTGTTAGCCATAGACAGATGCATTGAGGCATCAATAGGGAATTTTGAGAAATGCAAAGCTGTGGCTAAAGGAGAATTTCAAAAAAATAGAGCAGCAATGCCACTTGCGAAAGCCTGGGATATGGAAACAGAAATAATCCCGTTAAATCAGGCAGTAGGCAGAGCTATTGGAGAATTTATCAATTTATATCCACCGGGAATACCAATTTTGGTTCCGGGGGAGGTGCTAACACAAGCACTTTATGAGCAATTGCTACAATATAAAGAACTAGGACTTTCCTTACAGGGAATTGAATCCCTGGAACCCCTTTGTATAAAGGTGCTCTTAGAAGAAAAATAAGAAATTTGAAAGGATTTATTATGAGAAAAACTAAAATTATTTGTACGATTGGACCTGCCAGTGAGAGTGAAGAACGTTTGAAGGAGCTTATGCTGGCAGGCATGAATGTTGCCAGATTTAATTTTTCCCACGGAACACATGAGGAGCAGAAAAGAAAATATGACAGAGTTGTTAAGGTAAGAGAAGAAGTTGGCTTGCCGGTAGCAACCCTTCTTGATACCAAGGGACCGGAAATTCGTCTCTGTGATTTTGAGGGTGGTAAGGTGGAGCTTACAGCAGGACAAACCTTTACCCTTACTACCGAAGATATTATGGGTACATCGGAGCGTGCTTCAATTACCTATAAGAATTTAAAAAATGACATTTCTGTGGGAACAACCATTCTGATAGATGATGGTCTGATTGAAATGTGTGTAGAAGCAATTCAGGACACGGAAATTGTTTGCCATGTTAATAATGGTGGTTTTGTATCCAATCATAAGGGTGTCAATGTACCCGGTGCTATTCTCTCCATGCCTTATATTAGTGATGTGGACAGAGCGGATATTATTTTTGGTGCACAGACCGGTTTTGAGTATCTTGCAGCCTCTTTTGCAAGAACTAAAGAAGACATTTTGGAAGTAAGAAGTATTTTGGATGAATACAATAGCGATATGAAAATTATCGCAAAAATTGAAAATATGCAGGGTATTCAAAATTTGGAGGAAATTCTCAGTGTATCCGATGGTGTTATGGTAGCTCGTGGTGATATGGGTGTTGAAATTCCACTGGAAGAGGTTCCTGTATTACAGAAAAAAATGATTAAGCTGGCAAATGCACAGGGTAAGCATGTAATTACCGCTACTCAGATGCTGGAGTCCATGATTAAAAATCCCAGACCTACCAGAGCCGAGGCAACGGATATTGCCAATGCCATTTATGACGGAACCACTGCAATTATGCTTTCCGGTGAAAGTGCTGCAGGTCTGTATCCTGTGGAAGCGGTAAAAACCATGTCAAAAATTGCAGAATCTGCCGAGAGAGATATTGATTATCGATCTCGTATGGCGAAATTATCGACATCAGAAAAGGATGACATTACCACCGCAATTGCCCATGCAACCTGTACCACTGCCATGGATTTGAAGGCGGCGGCTATTATTACGGTAACCTTATCCGGTTTTACTGCAGAAGCGATTGCCAGATATAAGCCCGGTTGTCCTATTATCGGTTGTGCAATGGATAATAGAGTTGCCAGAAAATTGAATCTCTCCTGGGGTGTGAAGCCGCTTTTCCTGCCCAAAGCGGAAGATACAGAAGAGCTTTTTGAAAATGCAGTGAAGCTGGCTGAAAAGGAAGGTTATTTAAAGAAAGGTGACATTGCTGTCATTACTGCAGGAGTGCCTTTGGGTATTCCCGGAAAAACCAATATGATTCGTGTGGTTGAGGTAAAATAAAGAATGGGTAAAATCATATATCTTATGGGGAAAAGTTCTTCCGGTAAAGATACCATATTCAAAGAGTTATTGAAAAGGGGCACGGTAGCATTAAAAACTATCGTGCCTTATACCACCAGACCTATCCGTGAGGGAGAGCGTAATGGTGTGGAGTATTTCTTTACCGATGAACAGGGGTTTCAAGACATGCTTGCCGGTGGAAAGATTATAGAGCAACGTTCTTATAATACTTTTCATGGGTTATGGCGTTATTTTACAGTGGATGATGAACAAATACAGCTAAAAGAGAATAATTATGTTATAATAGGTACATTAGAATCCTATTTGAAAACAAGGGAGTATTTTGGAGAAGAAAATCTTCTTCCGGTTTTAATAGAATTGGATGATGGGGTTCGTCTGCAACGGGCATTAAATCGGGAGAAAAAGCAAAAAAAACCAAAATATGAAGAAATGTGTCGTAGATTCCTTGCGGACAGCGAGGATTTTGCCGATGAAAAGATTAGAGAGGCAGGAATCAGCAGACGATTTTGGAACCATGATTTGGAAAGCTGTCTGAATGAGATTTCCAATTACATAAAAGAGAATTGTGTGTAAAGTTTATAAATCGTGATTTGGTAAGGAAGCTCAAAGTATGTAATTAATTGGGAGGTGACATGGGCGTATGGATATTAAAGTGAATCAGGTAATGCAGAGTGCGCCCATAGAGCAGACGCAAGTAACACAGCCTACGGACGGTACCTTTAAGTTTATGCTGGCAAGTCATATTGGCGAGGCGGAGCTGCAAACAAAGCTGAATGGTTTAATGGAGCAGATTACCGCAGAGGGGCAGAAGCTGGCAAAGCGCCGAGATGTAAAGGATATGCGGCACTATAGGGGACTGATAAAGGAATTTTTAAATGAGGTGGTAACCCATTCTCATTCCTTTACCAGAGAGAATTTCTTGGACAGAAGAGGAAGGCATCGCGTATATGGAATTATACGTCTTGTGGATGAAAATCTGGATCAACTGGCGCAGGAATTGATGAAGGATGAGAAAGACAATCTGGCAATCCTAAATAAAATTGGTGAAATCAGGGGATTGCTTCTAGATATATTTACATAAGAAATTTACACAGGAGGGCGGAAGGTATGGCAGAGTTTAAGGATATTGTGGGGCAGGAACAAATTAAAGAGCATTTACAGGGTGCACTTTCTTCCGGAAAAATTTCCCATGCTTATATTATTAATGGAGAAAAATCTTCCGGTAAGGAATTTATTGCCAAGGTTTTTGCCATGGCATTGCAATGTGAAAACAATAAAGAAAATCCTTGTCAGGAATGTCATTCCTGTAAACAGGCACTGTCAGATAATCAGCCGGATATTATTAAGGTAATGCATGAAAAGCCCAATACCATTAGTGTTGACGATATCCGTGCACAGATTAATAATGATGTGGCTATCAAGCCCTATAGCAGCCCATACAAGGTGTATATTATTAATGAAGCAGAGAAAATGACTGTGCAGGCACAGAATGCAATCTTAAAGACTCTGGAGGAGCCGCCTGAGTATGCAGTAATTCTTCTGCTTACTTCTAATGTAAACTCTTTATTGCCTACCATTCTAAGTCGCTGTGTAGTGTTAAATATGAAGCCGGTAGCGGATGAGCTGGTGCGTAAATATTTGATGGAACAGATGCAGATTCCCGATTATAAGGCGGAGGTTTGTGTGGCTTTTGCCAGAGGAAATATTGGCAAAGCACGTTCCCTGGCATCCAGCGAGGATTTTGAAAATGTAAAAAATGAGGCATTATCCCTTTTGAAATATATTCAGGATATGGAGCTCCATGAGATTGTGGCTGCCATAAAGAAGATTGGTGATTACAAGCTGGAAATCAATGATTATCTGGATATTATGGCAATTTGGTATCGGGATGTATTGCTGTTTAAGGCAACAAATGATGTGAATCATTTGGTGTTTAGGGAAGAGATTCAGGCATTGCGCCGTGTGGCACAGCGCAGCAGCTATGAGGGAATTGAAGAAATCATAGAAGCATTGGAAAAGGCAAAGAATCGTTTGAATGCCAACGTAAACTTTGATTTGACTATGGAATTATTGTTATTAAGCATAAAGGAAAATGGGTAGGAGATTTCTCCTGCCCATTTTTGCACCCTTGAAAACAGATCTTTATGGATTACATTAATCAGCTGCTAACACTGAATTGGCAGAGCAACCTGCGTAATGAATTTGGAAGGATCCTTGTGTTGGGGCGGTCCTTCCAGGTATATATGGCGGCAGGTTCCTTTTAAGGGAATTCCATTTTCCTTTGCATAAGCAATAATCTTGTCCCTTACGGCAGGGATGGATTCATAGCTTCCGTGGTAAAACATGGAAAGTACCTTTTCCTCGGATAAGTTAAGGATATCCTCTCCTTGACTTATCTGTGGAATCGCAATGCAGTAAGAAATCAAATCAGGATCATCAAGAGGATACTCTATAAAAAACATACGCTTACTGGTATCTGAACCAAAGCTGCGGATTGCCTCAAGAAAAATTTCCCGTAGTTGCCTGGTCTTTTCTTCTAAGGTTTCTGTGCGAAGTATTTTACGATAAATAGTTTGGGCAGGAATGGTAACAGTCTGAATTTCAAAATCATTTTCACTTTTTACACGTTCCTTTAATTTTTCAATATTCAGATTGATTTCGTCCCGGAGCTGTTCCAGGCGTGTAATCAGAGGTTCTAAATCCGTTATGCCATTATAGTAAGCATAAATATCATCAAGGGAAAGACCGAGATTTTGCAGTATTCGAATGGTGCGCATTCGGGTTATGGAGTCGGCGGTATAGTAACGGTTTCCGGTTGTAGAATCCTTTTTGTCAGGAGTAAGGAGCCCTTTAGACTCATAATTTAAAATAATTCTACGGGTAATGCCAAGGGATTTGGCGGCTTCACCAATGGACATTAGTCTGTTATCATTTTGTGACATAAAACCTCCTATTGTAATCCTGGGAAATAATTGTTAAATATAATGCTTTTGTAATATGCTTGCATCGTACATCGATGTACGGTGTATACTCATGATAAAGTAGAAGAATTATTATGTCAAGAATTGTGGATTCCGTACATGAAAATTTTATGTGTATTTAGGATACAAAAGAAAGTGTAGATTACGATGATAAAGATAGGGTTTTGTGATGATGATTTATCCATATTAAGCGAAATCAGTGTTTTGCTTGATCGATATCGTGTAGAACGAAATCAGGAAATTGTATACACAGCGTTTCACAGTCCTTTGGAATTATTGGCTGAAATTGAAAAAGGAATGCGGCTGGATGTGTTGTTTTTGGATGTGATTATGCCGGGACAGAACGGAATTAATGTTGCAAAAGAAATCCGGCAATATGACACAAATGTCAAAATAATTTTTTTAACATCCTCTTCTGAATTTGCCGTGCAATCTTATGCAGTAGGTGCATACTTCTATCAGCTAAAGCCTATTTGGGAGGAAAGCTTCTTTCGATTGATGGATTCCGCTATTTCTGAATGTGAAAAGGAACAACAGTGTAGCATAATTTTGCGCTGTAAAAGCGGGATTGCACGAATTGAGTTAAGTAAATTAGAATACTGTGAAGTGAATGGACGTACATTAGTATTTCATTTGGAAGGTGGAAAGATTTTGGAGAGAGTAGGAAGTCTGGACGAGCTTCATAGTCAGCTGGAGCAGTATGAGAACTTCCTGCGTCCTCATCGTTCCTATTTGGTAAATATGGATTATATTCAGAACCTTTCCTATAAGGCTATTATCATGGCTAATCTTACAGAAATCCCCATTCCTCGGGGAAAATACTCTGAATTTAAGGACAAGTATCTGGAATATGTGTTTAACAGAAAGCAGGTTTTTCTAGCATGAGTGATATTTCAAAGCTTATTTCTTTTATAAACGGCGCTTCCGTGGGCATTTATGGAATTGTTCTGTCGGCTGGATTTTGTAATATTTTATGGACAAGGAAAAAGCGTCTGTTAATGGCAACTTGTGGGGCAGGGCTTTTGTTGATACAGGGAATCGTAGTGACTTTGGCAGATATGGAAATGGTTCGTTATATTTATCCCGTAATTACCCATGTCCCATTAGCGATTGTTCTTTGCTTTTTTAGTAGGAATTGTTTATGGTCTTTTGTATCCGTATTTGCTTCTTATCTATGCTGTCAGCTTCGCAGATGGCTTGCATTATTGATTGTGGCAATCTTTTCCGGTGATGTGCTCATGCAAAACATTGCTGAGTTGCTCATAACCTTTCCGCTAATGCTGCTTTTGCTGCAATTTGTTGCGCCGGCTGTCCGTTCCATTTCTTATTACCCTAAGTCGGTACAGTGCCAATTTGGTTTAATCCCGATGTTGGATTATGGGTTTGATTATCTGACCCGGGTTTATACGGATTTACTTTCAAGGGGTATTCCGGTGGTAGTGGAATTTATGTTTTTTACCTGTAGCATAATATATTTAATGTCGGTGTGTCATACTTCGGAGGAGAATCGTGCCCGGAGCAGGTTACAACAGGCTCAGGATTATTTGAATCTCCAGATGACACAGGCTGTCAGAGAAATTGAAGCCTTGCGGCAGTCCCAGCATCAGGCTAGTACCTATCGACATGATTTGCGTCATCATATGCAGTATCTATTGGCTTGCATTGAAAATGGGTGTCTGGAACAGGCTAAGGAGTATATCCATACAATTGATGCAGAAATTGAAGCCCAAAGGATAGTTGCATATTGTGAGAATGAGGCTGCCAATCTGATTCTTTCTGCATTTGTAGGGAGAGCAGAGGGCTGTGGTATCACCATGGAAATTAAAGTACAGATTCCCCGGATTATTTCGGTATCGGAAAGTGATTTGTGTGTGCTATTGTCCAACGGATTGGAAAATGCATTGCATGCCTGTCAGAGACTAAAGAATAAGGAGTTACCTTGTTCAATCAAGGTTTCGGCATACGAACAAAATGGTAAGTTCTTTTTGCAAATTATAAATTCCTGCGATGGAGATGTTACTTTTGAAAATGGGATTCCTGTTACAAATAATCCCGGACATGGCTTGGGAGTGAAAAGCATTTGTACATTGGTAGAGCGATATAGAGGTATTTGTAATTTTGCTGTGAAGGATGGGAAATTTATTTTGAGGGTATCGTTATAAGGAGACTGTCGATTCAGTACATTTTTGGTACGATTCAGGCAACGAGTTCCATTTTAGTGCGAAAAGAGTTTATTCTGTAGATATGCCAAGTGGCAATGTTCATTTACAGGAGGAAAAAATTATGATGAAGAAATTATCTGCACTTTTAATGGCATTGGTAATGTGTGTGTCTTTGGTTGCTTGTGGAGGGGCAGACCCACAACCCGCTATTGATTCCTTTAACAGTGCCAGTGATGCCTATGACACTTTAATTGACAAGATCAATGCCAACATTGAAGCCTATCCCCAGGATCTGCTTGATGCAATAAGTGAGATGGGGAGTACATTAACCGAATATAAGGATATGTTAGAAAGTGATCGGGAATATACTGAGGAAGAAGTAACCGGAATGGTTGAGGTCTTTACAGAGGTAGAAAACTGGGCGAAAGACATGGATGCACAGCTGGAGGAACTGGCGGTGGAAGCTGTTGTTGTGGATAAGCAGCTTGCGATTGAACTATTCAATGGGGTAAGTACTATGTTTGACGCAGCCGGAACTGTTGTTAATGCGAATCCTGATGCATTTTCCAAGGAATTTACCGATACCATGGTTGAGATGGCAGGTATTATGAGCGAGTATAAGACTTTATTGGAAAGTGACCAGGAGCTTACCGAAGAGGAGTTCAATATCATGGTTGAAGACCTGATAGCTATTGAAGAGTGGTTGGTAGAAGCAGAGAGTCAGTTATTCGGTTAAAATAGGAGTGCTAATATAGGCGGACGCGGAATACCGCATTCGCCTTTTAAAATATTGGGGAAGGAGGTTATTTATGGGGCTTATTATCATTGGCGCTTTTTTTACGCTTTTGGTGGTGTGGAGCATTTCAGTCCGTCAAAAATTGATAGGAATGGATGAAAATATCAATAACGCCATGGGACAGATTGGCGTGCAGTTATCAGCCAGGTTTGATGCGGTAAGTGCTTTGGTGGATTTAGTAAAAGGTTATGCTGTCCATGAGGCGCAACCCTTGCTGGAAACTCTTAAGGCGCAGCGTATTGTTATTACTGCTATTTCTACCCCCAGGGATGTAAAGAATCAGGAAGAGGTTATTTCAGAGGTTCTGGAGAAAGTAGCCTTGGTGGCAGAGCAGCATCCAGAAATAAAAGCTGATGAAAATTATACGAAGTGTCTAAATGCTGTAGACAGCTATGAAAAGATGGTATGTACCAGTTGTTTGATATATAACGACAGCGTAAATAAATTTAACCGTGAGCTTAAGATATTTCCTGCATCTGTGATAGGAGGCATATTTGGCTTATGGCAGAGGGATTATTTGGAGACAGTCTAAGAAAATATCCAGATGTACGAGGAATAGATAGTTTATAATACAGGAGGATAAATTTATGGGATTATTTAGTAACAACAAAAAACTGTGCCCCATCTGTGGCAATCCGACTCCACGATTATTTTCTACCAAGATTGAGGATATGCCCATCTGTAAGGAATGTGACAGCCATATTGATTTGCCAAGTGGTGCAGTGAATGAAATGTCAGTGGACGATTTCAAGGGATATCTGAATTTTTTTAAAGAAAATCAGGCTCTGCGGGATGCCTTTACAGAAACCTATAGCTATGATCTGGGGTTCTTAAACGGAAATTTTGTGGTGGATGCTAATAGCCGCTTGTTTAGATTGCATAATAGTGGTTTTGGTATAGCTTTTGAGGCTGCAAATTTAAAAAGCTTCCGTATTTTGGAGGATGGTAAGCCTTTG
The DNA here is from genome assembly GCA_017624835.1 of Lachnospiraceae bacterium. GTDB lineage: Bacteria > Bacillota > Clostridia > Lachnospirales > Lachnospiraceae > Acetatifactor. Next base: position 150,036 of record JAGAMG010000022.1, on the reverse strand, counting down.
TTTAAAAATAATGGTAATGCATTGAAATGCTATATAAGTGAGGTTCCTGAAAGGATAAATGCTATGTCCCCGTTGATTGCACAATTCAGAATGCAGAGGCATGAATATGAGATGTGGGAACGTATGGAGCGGATGCAGAGAGAAAGAGCGAGGGATGATGATAACCACAATCCTCCGCCTATACATCGTGCCCGTCCTTATTTTGAAACGGAAGGTCCCATCGAGCGTTTTCAGATTGAGCTGGAGCTGGAGCATCCCTATTGGAGTGATTATCGCTGGGAAAGAAAGGCGCCTACCTTCAGTACCAGTGATCCTAGTATTGAAGGGTATATGCAGGAGTATGAGGAGTCTGTAAATACACTGCATGAATTGGCTACCCAATTAATGCAACTGATTTGTCCGGGTGCCGGGGAGGTCTATGATAATGCAGGTATGGCAGGGCAGCCGGTTTCCCAGACTGCGCCACAGGCAAATTCGGAAGCAAATGTGATTGAACAGTTGCAGCAGTATAAGGCATTGTTAGATTCCGGTATTTTGACGGAGGAAGAGTTTGCGGCGAAGAAGCGGCAGTTATTGGGATTGTAATCAGAGTAAAGAAGTAAAGGAGAAACACATGAAAAAGTGGTTGTTTAGTATGTTAAGTGGGTTGTTTGTAGCATTGACATTTGCACCAATTACAGCATATGCTGCGCCTACGGAAAGTGTTAAAATAGGTACGGCAACATTGGATGCAAGTAATCCCTATTATCATAATGGAACAAACGGTGCACAGGGTACGGCAGATAATGTGGCAGCAGATGCCCATGCCAGTTTTGATGCAAGTACGGGTACTTTGACCTTGAAGGGTTTACAGATTGAAACAAGTGAAAAGGCTATCCTATGGGGGGACTATTATAATGGTAATCTTGATTTGATATTAGAACTTGAAGATGGTACAACAAACACTGTGATAAGTACAGGCGCCAGTGCCATTGTGGGAGATAGCGGATTTACTGATGGTCCATCCATTACAATTCAGGGAAGTGGTACACTGAATGTTACAGGTGCAAACAATGGTTTTTGGGTTTGGAAGAATGTGACCATACAGGGAGATGCTAAGGTCAATACGGTTGGTACAAGCAAGGCAGGCATTTGCAATAATGCAGTAGCCGGTGCTATTACCATAAAGGATAATGCAGTGGTTACAGCTACAGGAGCTACTTATGGAATCGGATATGATCATGATCGAACCAATACTCCTATTATTCAGGGAGGTACCATGACAATAAAAGGTGGAACCGCGGCATTCCAAAGTGCTCCTGATTTGGGAAATTATCATTGTCAGGTATGGGTTGGCAGCAATGAAGGTGATGCTGCTACTTGGGACAATACTGCAGCATTAAGTTCCTATCCATATGTAAAGCTCATAGCTTCAGGTACGACTCATAGCTGGGCAACAGCATGGAGTAGTGATGCTGATTATCATTGGCATAATTGCGAGGGAGTGGGAGATTGTAATATATCAGATGTGAGCCAAAAGGATGGCTATGGAACGCATAGCTATGACAATGATGAGGATGCGAACTGTAATACCTGTGGTTATACCAGGGTGATAACGTCCGGGGATACTATCGCGCCTTTCCTGACCGGAATGGGGACAAGCCGCACAAGCGATAGCACGGCAACTGTAAGGTTTTCCAGTACAGAGGCAGGAACATATTATTACAAGTATCAGCATGAGGGCGCCGGTTCCGCTCCATCAGCATCTTACCTGAAACAGTACGGCACAAGTGCAAGCTGCGTAAGCGGAGAAAACAGCCTCTCCCTTACCACACTTACGGCAGGAACATTTGAAATTTTCTTTGTCACTGAGGATGCAGCAGGAAATGTGAGCAATGTGCTTACACTTCCAATCTCTGAGTATTTCCAAGCTGCCACACCTGTTTCCGGAACAGTAGAAAATGCTACTGATAAAGCAACTAATGAATGCAATGCAATGCTGGATGTAAGCGGATCTGATTTGGTGGGAAAGGTATTGTCCACGGAGGAACAACAGAAGGTCACTGACGGAAAGAATGCAAAGATTTGGTTAGAGGTAAAAGCCGGAGAGAGCGTAGCAACTGAGGAAGATAAGACCTTGACACAGGCGAAATTAGGTGATTATACATTAGGTATGTACCTTGACCTTACTTTATGGAAGCAGTTCGATGGCGAAAGTGCAGCTACGGTTTCTGCTACCAACGGAGCGGTAAGTGTTAAATTTACAATACCTCAGAATCTCATAAATACGGATACCAACAAGACCAGAGCTTATGAAATAATCCGCATACATAATGACGGAACAGGTGCCAAGGCAGACATACTTCCTTGCAGCTTTGATCCGGCAACCCGGACGATAACCTTTGCGACGGACAGATTCTCCATCTATTCACTTGCGTATAAGGATACGGTAAACACTCCTGTCGGTGGTGGTAGTGAAAATAATGGTGGAGGAAATGCCGGTGGAAATGATAGCAATGATGGAGCTACCATAGGCGGAGAAAATACGTCTGCAGAAGATAATGATGTAGATGATACGGAGGACGATACAGAGGAAGATACTCCGGCAGCAACGGAGACAAAGCAAAAGGACAATGTGCCCAAAACAGGGGATAATAATAGTGTATCAGCTTGGTTCCTGATAGCTCTGGTAAGTGGAATTGCTGTATTATTTTGGGGGAAAAGATGCTTTGCTTGTAAAACGAAGAACTAAATAATGTCAGAAAAGTCAGTAAGGGAAGAGATATTTTTGTTTCTTCCCTTTACCCATCTAAGGGGAGGTTTTTTCCGTTTCCTCAATTGATTTTCCAAATGCTCAAGTGTATAATGTTGTCAAAAATAATACAATACAGAGGGGAAAGCATGAATAAAGAAGAATTTGGTAAGCTTTTGACTACATTAAGAAAAAAAGGAGGAATGAGTCAGAAAGAATTAGCAGATAAGCTGTCAGTTTCTACATCTGCCATTAGCAAATGGGAGCATGGAAAAAATCTTCCGGATATGACAATGTTTAATAGGATAGCAGAGATTTTTCAAGTTTCCTGTGATGATTTACATAATCCCATTAGAACGTTGGAGAAATTGGAAAATCCTACATATCAGGAAGAAGCTAGTGAGGAAACACAAAAAACGCAGGAAATGAGGAATGAAGAAGAGGGGAGAGATGCAAAAAGGACAGAAAAAAAGATAAAAAAATATAGGGCTGTTGTAGGACTTTTCATTTTTATAGCAGTATTTGTTGTGGCAATAGGATTTGTTATATCAAGTACGAAGCAAGAGCAGCCTGCTATTCAACAGGTTGGTACTAGATATATTGATGATCCTCTATGGGGAAAATCGTATGAAATAGCATTTGTGGTTGAGGGAGAAATTGACCTTGCATTGGAAAGTGTTATGTTAGATGAAATATACAACAGGTACAAGGATGATCCTGAAATAGAATCAACAACGGTAAAGCTTTCCTACTATAATAATGAAAAAGCTGCATTAGCTTGGGAAGAAACAGAATATATAGGGTATGTTTTTTTAGATGTTGAATGAAAGGAATAAGATAATATGAAAAAAATTTGTGGTATTTTAGTATGTTTCAGTTTAATTATAACTATTTCATTGCCGGTAAGTGCACAGGAGGGTGTGCAAAAAGTAGGAGAGGGGTATACAACAGAAGGGGTATACTATGAAGTTTTTGCCGTAGATGAAATGGAAAGTAATGAAATTACCATTCGTAGTATTGGAAAAAGTGTGACGAGAGAAGTGATATATTCTGGAATAGTGATACCATCTAAAAAACTATCTTGGAGTGAAAAGATAGATGGTGCTAATTATTCTGGTACACTTACATTATCAGGATATTCGCATACTACTAATAATACTGTAGCAACATATAGAGGTACACTCTATAAGGAATAACTAAAATTCATAGGCAAAATAAGCTATATTTAAGGTGTTGAGCAAATGGAAAATGCAGGATTTACAGTGCACATTTCCATTTGCTCAATTGTTGTTATAGAATATTTGTGTTACATTAGCCCTGTCAGACATGTTTGATTAAAATGTTATTAAAACGAAAAATTAATTTAGGAGACAACGAATGATGAAGAAAAAAATTAGTAAGATGGTATTATCTTGTATGGCAGTGGCAATAATGGTTCCATTTTTGGCAGGTGGTACTTCCGTTCAGGCACAGGAATTGAATGTAAGTGTACAGCCGAGAGCAGCGCTGTGTGATGATTGCGGTGTAGGTCAAATGAAAACAACTTATGGAGAATGGAGTGAATGGTCTACTGTAGGCGAGATAGATTGTACACATTATCCTTATGGAACAGATTTAATAAAAGAAAGAACAAGACTAATCACATCTATTTGTAATTATTGTGGAGCTGGTCTTCAGAGCATAGGAAAGCAACAGAAGTCGGAATGCCATGGCTATCATTAATTGATTAAAAGATGTAAAATTTGCAAGATGGAATTGAATTTATTATATACAGTTCCATCTTGCATAGGAGAAAAAATGAAAAAGATACTCATATTAATGACAACTGCTTTGCTGCTTGGAATCTGTACAGGCTGCCAAAAGCAGGAAAAAGAGCCGGAAAAGTTAACTGTGTGTGTGGATTATCATTTCTGTGATCAGGCGCGGGAATTGATTGACGTATGGGAGAAACTAAATGAAGGGGCAGAGGCTGAACTAGTGGTTATTCCGAAGGACTCTGATACTGCGGAAATAAAAATGACGGAAATTCGCACTGAAATAATGTCGGGTGGTGGTCCGGACGTGTTTATTCTTTCCTGTATTAATCCAATGAGTGCACAGGATGAAGAAGCGGAAGCAATTCTCTTTTCTAATCCGGAGAAAATGATGTATGCGGATGTATTCCTACCATTGGATGAATATATGAAGCAGGCAAATTATATGAGACCAGAGAACTGGAATCAGACAATTTTGGAGGCTGGAAGAACAGAGGAAGGTCAGATGCTGCTTCCGATACTTTATCATTATGCGGCCTTTGCATTTCATACAACTGATGTAGAGGGGAATGGTGGTATTCCTTCTTCATGGGAAGAATTGCTTGTTTGTGAAAATCCTGTTATTCAAAAAGCAATGAGTCTTACTTTATATTCCAAGTTTTCTGAAATATATGGTAGACTTGCAGACTATCAGGAAGAAAAACTGTTGTTTACGGAAGAAGAGCTACTGATAAGAGCACAGGAAGCTGCACAATACATAGAAGCAACCTATGAAAGTGATGCTGTGGAGAATGCACCGGATAAAGTTGTTGGGGGCGCAGCATTGAAAGTATTATATGAATATCTTGCAGCAGAACAAGAAGATTATACTATAATCGGATTACCTAATGAGGCGGGTGGCGTTACTGCAAATATTACTATGTATGCTGGGATTAACCATAATACAAAACAGCCAGAGATGGCTTTTTCACTGATAGATGTTTTTTTTAGTGATGAATTTATGAGTGGAACAGGCTTTAGGGATGGGGAACACAGCTTTGGGCAATTGAAATGGTATAGCTGGTTTGAAGCGCCGATAAATCGGCAGGCATATCAGAATATGTATTCCGGTCTTACTCAGAAAGATATGGATGCTATAGAAAATTTAGAGAGTAAAATAAATGCTGTTCGCTTTTATTCTAACTTTGATAAAGAATTGTATAACATGTTTTATCTGTATGTGCGTACTCGGGATGAGGATGAAAGAAAAGAAATGGTACACAGTACATACAATACTTTGCAAATGGAACTATCGGAATAGTATTGAGTGAGGCAAGCGGATGAAAAGGAATATAAAGAAATATATGATCGGCTATTTATTGGTCATTCCTATGATGCTGGGCTGCATGGTATTCTATGCAGCTCCTTTTGGTATGATGGTGGTGTATTCACTGAAAAGTAGTGTGGGAGCAGGTGGCAGCTTTGTTGGCTTAGAGAATTATGAAAAAATGTTTGATAATGAAATGTTCTGTTTGGCATTCTGGAATACCTTTCGTTTCCTTTTCGTAGGTCTGCCACTGATTCTATTGGTTTCCTATGGAATAGCACTTATGCTGAAGAAACATGTAGAACGTCACAAGTTGCTGAAAACAGTGCTTTTGTTTCCCTATGTTATGCCTGTGGTGGGAACTGTTCTGTTGGTAGAACAGCTTTGGGGCAGTGAAGGCATATTGAATAAATGCTTAAATATTTTGGGATTGCCTACAGGCGATTGGTTGGAATCTTCTTGGGCGTTTGCCATAATGATACTTTTATATTTGTGGAAAAACACAGGTTATAGCGTTATTTTGTTATTGGCAGGGCTTATGACGATTCCTAGGGAGCAGTATGCAGTTGCAGAGTTGGAGGGTGCAGGTTCTTTTCAGAAATTTAGGTATATAACGACACCCCAAATGTGGTACTCTATATTTTTTGCGTTACTGTTTTCCATGCTGAATGCATTTAAATGTTTCCGGGAGATTTTTCTGATTGGTGGAAAACATCCTAATACGGATGTGTATATGTTACAACATTTTATAAATAATTCTTTTGAAAATCTGAACTATAGAAAATTATCCGTGGCATCGGTGCTTCTATTTCTTGTAGTGACGGTTGTAATCGGAATTATATATGCATGGGTTAGGAGAAAGGAGTCATATAGGACGTGAAAAGGAAGAAAAAGCATTGGATAACATCAATTGTTGTTTTTTTTCTGGGAATTTTGTGCGTTGTACCCTATTTTCTTGTGTTAACCGGTGGTTTTTATCAACAGGATAGGGGATTTTCTTTTCAAGCATATTATGATGTTTTCTTAGGAACCTCACAATATTTATTTCGTTTTTGGCGAAGTCTTGGTATTTGTTTGTATATTGTATTCGGACAGGTTTTAGTGTCAGTTCTGTCAGGCTATGGATTTGCAAAATATAGCTTTCCCGGCAAAAATATTATGTTCTTTTTTCTGATGATTCTGATGATATTGCCTTTGCAGGTGACACAGGTTCCTACTTATATTATTCTGGACAAACTAAAGATACTTGGAAGGGATGCAGCGTTGATTTTTCCTAATATTTTTGTGCCATTGGGGACTTTTCTTATGACACAGTGTTTTCGAACGGTATCCGATGATATGCTTGATAGTGCAAGGATAGATGGCTGTGGACTGTTTGGAATTTTTTTTGGTGTGGTCATTCCGGTAAGTAAGGGTGGGCTGGTATGTACAGGCATATTATCCTTTTTGGATGCATGGAATATGGTGGAACAACCCATCGCTTATCTGGATGGTTTTGAGGATTATCCTATTTCTGTAGCATTGGCGTATGTGTCATCAGGGAATTGGGAAAAACAGTTTGCCTGTTGTCTGCTGGTGCTATTACCGCCGTTGTTTCTTTTTTCCTATTTCAATAGGGAATTGGTGGAAGGAATTGTGTTTGGAGAGGAAAAATAATCATGAAAAGAAAATCAATTTATTTTTTTGTATTAATATTTTGGTTGTTGGCAGTTTGCACGGTTCTTTCGGAAAACATTGAGCGACTGATGACAGCCCGGGTAGTAGTTTATGAAGGGGCGCATCAAAGCATGGTAGGACAAGGGGATGCAGAGCTTACATTGGAAGCACTGACAAGGGATGCGTCCGGAAACCATTTGTATGAGATCGTGAAGGGCAGTGGCTGGGAAAGTGGGAACAGGGTGGAGGAAACAGATTCCCATTTCTATACAGTGGAGAAAGAGTGTGTTTTGATCACATCGGGTATGGGAGGAAAATATATTTTATATGCATCAAAAGAAATTACCCCCGGGGATTTGGTGCAGAAAGTGACTCCTTATAAGGGGAAAAATGAAAAGTATTTGGTAATAGCTCCTGTGGGAACAGAAACTGTAACCATGGATTGGGAAGATACAGAGCTTTTGGAACAGAAGGGAAATATATTGCTTATATCCCAAACTGGTAAATTACCTTATATGGAAGGTATGATGCGGGATACCATAAATTTGACAAAGGAGAGCAAGATATATTGCTTGGGAGAGGTAAAGGAATTCTTTGAAAATATGCCTTTGCTATCTGTAATTTGGGTTTTGCTAATGTTTTCTGTGGTGCTATGGGGGTATTCTTACAAATTAATGAGTAATCCTCCAGAAAACAGAGTGTTGCTTGCCGGCAATTTAGGAATTGGTTTGTTATTGTTTTGGGGATTTACCAATGTGACACAGAGAGTAAGTTTGCCGTCCTCCTTGTTACCCAAGGAAAATATTTTGGATTTAACGTATTATAAAAATGTATTTATAGAAATATGGAAAGCGTTGGAAGGAATGTCAAGCACAGCAGCAGTAGAACTAAAGGAAGTTTTTTTTAAAAGCATAGGATTTGCCGGTGGAGTAATTGGGTTTGGGATTGTATGCGGAGTTTTTATATTATTATGGGAACATCGTTTTGCAAAAAAGTTGTCGCAAAAAAATAAAGCGGCAACTTTTTCCTTTTTGTGCTAAAATTTATGTAAAAATTTTTTTCAAAAGTTTGTAACGAATTCATATATTAGTTGGACTTATTTACAGAACACAAAAGAGGGAGGTGGTACAGTGCAGGATATGCGGAAGGCATATGAGGAATATTTTCATACCGTTTATGGTTTTCTCATGGGCTTAACCGGTGGGGATGATGACTTGGCAGAGGAGCTGACTCAGGAAACCTTTTACCGGGCAATCAAGAATAGTGGGAAGTTTCGTGGGGAATGTAAGATGTCTACCTGGCTGTGCCAGATTGCAAAATACACCTTTTATCAGCATCTGGATAAAAACAGAAGGCATGCTGAGGTACCGTTAGAGGAAATGACGGAAACCGGTATTGGGGAACAGCTGGAGCAACAGTTTATTGACAATGAAGGGAAGCTGGCTGTTTATAAAAAAATTCAGGAGCTGCCAAGCCCCATGAAGGATGTATTTTTGTTGCGTCTGACAGGAGATTTAAGTTTTAAGGAAATCGGTAATATTTTCGGTAAAACGGAAAACTGGGCAAGAGTAACCTATTACCGAGGCAAACAAATACTGGGAAGGGAGCTGGAAAAGGATGATAAATAAAAATCAAGAATGTGATATTATCTCCGATTTACTGCCTCTCTATCTGGAGCATAAGACAAGTGAGGAAACAGGAGAGTTTATCAGGGAGCATTTGCAGGGATGTGAGTCCTGCCGTAAAAGCTTAAGGTACATGGATACCTCCTATGAGGAGCTTTTTGCAGAAAGCAGAAAAGCAGAATCACAAAAGAACAATAAGAAGTCCCATAAAAACATGCTTTTTGGCAAGGCAAAGGGAAAATTGTTTGTATATGGATATTTACTTTTCCTAATGTGTGTGTGGATTTATATTATTGCGTGTTATATATAACATCTTACATTTCGCATATTTTTTAGAAATGAAAAAGAGCCGAGGGTTGTTTCGATAGCCAAAGGTGGAAAGGAAGTGAGAAGGAATGCAGGATAGAGAATGTATGATTGTGAGAGACTTGCTGCCTTCCTATATAGAGCAGCTAACAAATGACACAAGTGTCACTGTTGTAGAAACACATTTACAGGAATGTAAAAAATGTGAAAAGGTATATCGGGAGCTTTTAAGTCAATACGAAGAGGAAAGCTCCATGCAGGGTAAGGCAGATAAAAGATTTTTCCGCAGATTGCGCAGATATCGTTATCAGATGTTGGGTGGTGCAATAGGAATTATGCTTCCCTTCGCGGCACTTTTCCTGTGGTATGGTATCCGGGTTTTTCAAAATATGTACTTACCGAACCCTGTTACCTATACAGAGGATATAGCTGACTATGGGGAGTTTGAGGATTATGCCGGTCTTTCAGAGCTGGCACTTTTCCCAAAGGAAGAGGCATTGGAGAAGTCCCGGGCTGAAATACTGAAATATGCTTATGAATGTGATCATAATTCTATGTATCAGGAATGTCAGATTTATCTGGAATGTCAGTATACAGAAAATGAGTATTTGTCAGAAAAGCAGCGTTTGCAGCAAATCATAGGACAGGATACCAATCTTGGTACTGTTTATACGGAAAAGGATTTTGAATATCCGGCAGTGTATGCCATGGTAAATCATTGTAATGAGTATGCGCTGTTTTTGGAGGAGGAACACAAAATTATTTACGTGTATTTGCAAGGGGTTGTGGACCGTAGGGAACTGTATTTTAATGAGGACTATCTACCTTTGGAATATGGGCAGCATGGTATGGAGTTTGAGGAGCTGGAGCCCTATAGTATTTATAAGGATAAGTATGATTTTTAGGGCTGTAGGATGATGGAAAATGCGAGGGAGAGTACCAATGAAAAGGAATGCGAAGGAAAAGCAATCAGGGAAAAAGGGAAACGCTAAAGTGGTAATCAGTATTGTGATAGGATGCGTGGTAGGTTACATTTTATTACAGTTATTGATTGCAGGATTTTTTATACTGATTCTGTCCGGCGGTGAGGAAGAGGTAACGGTGGATATTGCTGATTATAGTCAAATCTATGAAAAGGATATTGATTCGGGCCTGATTGTATTTCCTGATGAAATCACGGAGGAAATGTCCGAAACTAAATTTTATTTTTCCTATGAGACTACTTGGGAGCCCACTGTCAGCATTTTTCTACAGTGTACCTACACCCCGGAGGAGTTTCAGGCGGAGGTAAACCGTTTGGAAGCCACCAGAAAGGTTTATGGCGGAACGGAAAAGAAGCTGCTTCGGGATGAAGAGGGAAAATATCCCTATCCGGCGTATGTTGCCATAGAAAATCATCATAGTGCCTATGAATATGCCATGCTCACCGGGGAGAACCAGATTACTTACATTTATACGGTTTATTTTAATAGGGATGAGGTGGAGTTTGGTCAGGAATATCTGCCAACGGATTATATGGAAGAACAGAAAGACCAGTTTTATGATGGTTATTCCATTTATATGAAAAGGGTTGATAGAGTAGATGGTGATATTAGTTATGACAATACCAAGGAGGAATATGTTACCGTAACGGATGGACATGGTCTGTGGGTGGAGGATAGTTATTTTACGGTAAGAGTGCAATATGATGACCAAAACAGAGAAATCATTACGGAATGTGAGTTTGCCTACTATGAAACAGGTTTTGAAAATATAAATCTGCTTACCACTGATTTTGAATCCGATAATACCATTTTTTTAGATTTGGAAGGCTATGAGTATCGGGATGTGGAGCTGGATAGGGATAATACCACAGTTATTATTACCTATATGGATGAGGGTAAGGAACGAAAGTGGAAATTAGATTTAAAGCCCTATATGAAGACAAGGGATGAGAAGTAAAAGCATATGAGGATGGAAAAGAAAGTATAAGAGGGATTGGAAATGAACAGAAAGACAAAGAAAACCTTAAAGTGGGTTGCAATAGGCTTGGCATTGGGCATATTGACGATGATAACTTTAGTAGTGTTATTTTTTACACTGTTTTTGTTCGGTGGTCCTGCAACGCGAACCACTAATATTAAGAAATACCCCATCATTTTTGAAAATTATTTGCAGAGCGGTTTGATTGTATTTCCTGAGGAGATTGCGGCAGATGTACAGGAGACGGAATTTTCCTATTATTATAAGGATACTTGGGATGACCCCACTGTGAGTATTTTCCTGCAGTGTACCTATACGCCGGAGGACTATGAGGCGGAGGTACAGCGTTTGCAAAGTACGAAGAAGGACTACGGTGGAACGGAGCGAGTGCTTTTACAGGAGGAGGGAGAAAATTATTCCTATCCGGCATATATTGCAGTGGAAAATCATCATCATCAGTACGAATATGCCCTTTTGTCGGGAGAGAATCAGATTACTTATATTTATACCTCGTTCTTTTGGAAGGATGATATAAAATTTGACCAAAAGTATCTTCCCAAGGATTTTATGAAGGAGCAGGAGGATACCTTTTATGATGGTTATTCCATCTATATTAAGCATATTGATACTCAGTTTGGTGGAATCAGCTATGACACCACTAGGGATACCCATGTAGTGGTAACGGATGCGCATGGTATATGGATTGAGGATAGTCGGTTTACGGTACGGGTGCAATTTGATGAACAGGATAGGGAAATTATTACAGAGTGTCTATTCTCTTACTATGAACCGGCAGCAGATTTGGATAATGTGTATATTCAGGATTCGGAGCCGGATGAGACAATCTTTACGGAGTTGGCGGGCTATGAATATAAGGATGTGCGGTTAAATGAGGAGAGAACTGCCGCAATTGTGACCTATTTGGATAATGGAGAAGAGAAAGAATGGGAGATGGAATTGACCCAGTATATGAAATAGAAAAATCCACGAAACAGTAGTTTTTTACAAAGAAGTATGCTAAAATAGCAAAAGCAATTAAAGTGCGCATTAGTGCAGAAGTGAGGTATATAGATGACAAAAGTAATTGGAGTAAGATTTCGTACAGCGGGCAAGGTTTATTTCTTTGACCCTTTACATTTTGAGATAAAAAGAGGCGACCATGTAATTGTGGAGACTGCCAGAGGAATTGAATATGGTACCGTAGTATCCGGCGTACATGAGGTGGAGGATGATAAGGTTATTCAGCCCCTGAAGCCGGTGATTCGTGTTGCAACGCCCAGGGATGTGGAGCAGGAAGCAGCTAATAAGCTTAAGGAAAGAGAAGCTTATAAGATTTGTCTGGAGAAAATCCGCAATCATGAGTTGGATATGAAGCTGATTGATGCAGAATACACCTTTGATAACAATAAGGTGCTGTTTTATTTTACGGCGGATGGACGTATTGATTTCCGTGAGCTGGTAAAGGATTTAGCAAGTGTGTTCAAGACCAGGATTGAGTTGCGTCAGATTGGTGTCCGTGATGAGACCAAGATTTTGGGCGGTATCGGTATCTGTGGACGTCCTTTGTGTTGCCATAGCTATTTATCCGATTTTGTTCCGGTTTCTATTAAGATGGCAAAGGAGCAGAATCTGTCTTTGAATCCTACCAAGATTTCCGGTGTATGTGGCAGACTTATGTGCTGTCTGAAAAACGAGGAAGAAACCTATGAGGAGTTAAACCGTAGACTTCCCGGTATCGGTGATTTTGTAACCACCGATGATGGCTTAAAGGGTGAGGTGCAGAGTGTAAATGTGCTGCGCCAGATTGTTAAGGTGGTAGTGGAGAATGGGGACGAAAAGGAAATTCGTGATTACGAGGTAGACCGTCTTCAGTTTAAGCGTAAGCATAATAAGAAGGAAAAGCTGGAGCTTTCCAAGGAAGAAATGAAGGAATTGGAGCGTCTGGAAAAGGAAGAAATTCAGGAAGAAGCGGAAATGAAGCCTGAACGCAGAAATGACAGACGTGGTGACAATCGTGGTGAAGAACGCGGAGAACAGACGAGCGACAGCCACAATGAAAATCATGGCGAGTCACGCGGAGAAAATCGTAACGAGAATCGTGGTGAAAACCGCGGAGAGAATCGCCAAAATCGTCGGTTTGACCGTAGAAATGACAGACGTAATGACAAGCGCCATGACAATAGAAGCGATAATAACGAGAATCGTGAAAGTCGCAATGAAGGTCGTGGAGACAATCGTAATGAGAATCGTCAGAACCGTAAATTTGACCGTAGAAATGACAACCGTAATGACAATAGAAATGCGCTGAATGGAAATAATACAGAAGCGCAGGAAAATAATCAGGGTCAGGACGGGGCTGCAAATGAAGGACGTCAGGGTCGCAGACATGACAGACCTTATAGAAGAGACAGACGTGACAGAAGAGAAGGAAGGAAGCAGGAGAATCATGACAATTAATCTGAAAGAAAACGAACGGCTGGATGATTTACAGCGGAACGGTTATCAGATTATACAGAATCCTGAGAAATTCTGTTTCGGAATGGATGCAGTGCTATTGTCCGGTTTTGCCCATGCAAGGGAAGAGGATGTTTTGCTTGATATGGGAACCGGAACGGGAATTATTCCCATTCTGATGGAGGCAAAGTATCATTGCGCCCGATTGACCGGTCTGGAGATTCAGGAGGAAAGTGCGGATATGGCAAGGCGAAGTGTCCAGCTGAACGGACTTTCTGACAAGATTCAGATTATAACAGGAGACATTAAAGAAGCAGGCACATTTTTTAAGTCTGCTTCTTTTGATTGCATTACCTGTAATCCGCCCTATATGATTGGACAGCATGGCATTACTAATCCCGATGCGCCCAAGGCAATTGCAAGACATGAGATACTTTGTACTTTGGAGGATGTGGTGAGTCAGGCAGCAAAGCTGTTAAAGCCGGGAGGACATTTTTATCTGGTACACCGCCCTTTTCGTTTGGCGGAAATCATCGCCACATTGACAAGGTATAAGCTGGAGCCGAAGCGGATGCAGCTGGTATATCCTTTTGTGGATAAGGAGCCTAATATGGTGCTGTTGGAAGCTGTGCGAGGAGGAAAACCACGAATGACGGTGGAGAAGCCTTTGATTGTGTATCAATCACCGGGGGTTTATACACCGGAAATTTATGATGTATATGGCTATTAAGCGGAGGAAATGTAACATATGGCAGGAACCTTATTTTTATGTGCAACTCCCATTGGAAATTTGGGAGACATGACACCCAGAGTAGTGGAAACACTGCAAAATGTGGATGTGATTGCAGCAGAGGATACCCGAAACAGTATTAAATTATTAAATCATTTTGATATTCATACCCCGATGACCAGCTATCATGAGTATAATAAGGTGGAAAAGGCGAAGCAACTGGTTGGTCAGTTGCTAAATGGGCAGGATATTGCTCTGATTACAGATGCAGGAACTCCGGCTATTTCTGACCCGGGAGAGGTGCTGGTACAGATGTGTCATGAAAATGGGATTACTGTTACATCCTTGCCGGGACCGGCGGCTTGTATTACCGCGTTGACCTTATCCGGTTTAAGCACCAGACGGTTTTGTTTTGAAGGCTTTTTACCTGCGGATAAAAAGGAAAAGCGGGCAGTGCTGGAGGATTTAAAACAGGAAAGCCGTACCATGATTTTGTATGAGGCGCCTCATCATCTGGTAAAAACCCTGGAGGAGCTTTATGAAGCCTTGGGAGAACGTCGCATTACCTTGTGCAGGGAGCTGACCAAGCGTTTTGAAACTGTAATGCCCACCACCTTGGAGCGGGCTTTAGAGTATTACAAAACAGAGGAGCCCCGGGGAGAATATGTGCTGGTGCTGGAGGGCAAGAGCCTGGAGGAAAAACGTCAGGAGGAAATTGCATCCTGGGAAAATATGAGTGTGGAAGAGCACATGGCATATTATGAAGAACAGGGTATGGATAACAAAGCTGCCATGAAACAGGTGGCAAAGGATCGTGGTGTCGGAAAGCGGGAAATTTACCAATACTTGTTGGATAGTAAGTAGAAGGTAATTTTCTTTTCAAGAAATCAGAATAAGAAAGCAGGAACACAATATGGCGAAAAGTAATTGTGACATGTGTGTCAATTATATATACGATGTAGATTATGAATGCTATTGTTGTCTGGTAAATCTGGATGAGGATGAAATGTACCGTTTTTTGTCCGGTACTCAAAGAGAGTGTCCTTATTTTAGATTGGACGATGAATACGGCGTGGTAAGACATCAAATGTAGAATGAATTAGATAAAGGTAGTTGAAAATGAAATTTATCAAACAATTGGCAAATATATTAAGTATTTCTTTTATTGCGGAGGTGCTGGAATATTTGATTCCCCTTCCGGTGGCAGCGAGTATTTATGGTTTGATACTCATGCTGATTGGATTAATGACAAAAATAATTCCTTTGGAGAAGGTGGAAGGGGCAGCAGATTTTCTGGTGGAGATTCTGCCCATTCTGTTTATTCCCCCTACAGTGGGTATTATGACCAGCGTGGAAGCATTACAGCAGATGCTGGTGCCTCTGTGTGTAATTTCCGTGGTATCCACTATTTTGATTATGGTGGTAACAGGAAGGGTGTCCCAGGGGGTAATCCGCAGAAGTAAGAAACAAACTTCCGAGGGAGGGCAGAAGGCATGAAAGAAATGTTGACACAGTCCCTATTCTTTGGCGTGGTAATCAGTCTGCTTTGCTATCAGATTGGATTATGGGTTAAGAAAAAAGTAAAAATTGCCATTGCCAATCCACTGTTGATTGCGGTGCTGATTATTGTAAGCTTTTTGCTTATATTTGATATTGATTATGAGATTTATAGTAGTGGTGCAAAGTATATCAGCTTTTTTCTGACTCCGGCAACGGTGAGTCTGGCGATTCCTCTGTATCGTAAGCTGGAATTATTAAAAAAATATCCCAAGGCAATCTTTGGAGGAATTGCAGCGGGAGTGCTGACAACTATGGTCAGTATCTTCCTTATGAGCCTTGCTTTTGGGCTGACTCATGAGCAGTATGTGACATTACTTCCTAAATCCATTACCACCGCTATTGGAATGGGAGTATCGGAAAAGATGGGTGGTATTGTAACCATTACGGTAGTATCCATTTCCATTACCGGTATTTTTGGAAATATTGCAGCGGAAACCATTTGTCGTCTTTTTAAAATAGAGGAGCCCATTGCAAAAGGACTGGCAATCGGCACAAGTGCCCATGCCATGGGAACTGCTAAGGCAATGGAGATTGGCGAAATAGAAGGAGCCATGAGTAGTCTTTCCATTGTGGTGGCAGGAATTATGACAGTGTTGTCAGTATATGTGTTTGCAGGATTTATTTAAGCAGAATACATTTTATTTGGTAAGATTACTCGGATTGCTGTATTCTAATATTGTAAATGGAGAGTAAAATATGTTACAGAAAATAATTGAGATTGTACATGAGTGCGGAGAAATTTTGCTCAGTGCCACGGATATAGAACGGAAGGTTCATGAAAAAGAGGGAAAGGGTAATTTTGTTACTGATTATGACAGTGCAGTTCAGGCAATTTTAAAGGAAAAGCTGTTAAAGCTGCTTCCTGAAGCTGTGTTTTTTGGCGAAGAAGACGAAGCAGACAAGGCGGATGTGAGCAAGGGATATGCCTTTATTGTAGATCCTATTGACGGAACTACTAATTTTGCCAGGGGATACAATACAAGCTGCATCAGCGTGGCATTGGCAAAGGATGGATTTCCGGTGCTGGGTGTGGTATACAATCCCTATGAGCGGGAAACCTTTACCGCTGAAAAGGGAAAGGGTGCTTTTTTAAATGGTAAGCCCATACATGTTTCCAACAGGGAGCTTAAGCAGGGAGTGGTTTTGGTTGGAACAGCACCCTATAATGAAGAACTGGCAAAGAAAACCTTTGAAACCATATATCATTATTTTTTGAGAACCGGGGATATTCGCTGCAATGGTTCCTCTGCCATTAATTTGTGCAATCTTGCCTGTGGCAGAGCAGAATTGTTTTTTGAGTTAATCTTAAGTCCCTGGGATTATGCAGCAGGAGCCTTGATTGTACAGGAGGCAGGAGGTATTGTCAGTGATTTCCAAGGGAATCCCCTTACCTATGACAGGAAGCAGACTGTAGTTGCAAGACCACCTCATATTGAATTATAAAAAAGAAGAATATTTTTGGATATAAAAGCTAACACTAACCTGGAATCAAATAAATAGGAGGTTAGATGTATGAGTAATATTTCAGAATTGGATTTGCAGAATTTACGTCACCTGATGGGCGGATTTGACACCACTCACTGTAAATTACAGGAGTATGCAAAGGAAGCTACAGACCCACAGATTAAGCAGTTTTTTGAAAAAGGTGCAAAATCAGCTATGGACAATAAGCAGCAGCTTATGAAGTTCTTACAGTAACAGGAGGTAAAGTTATGCAGATGCAGGAAAAAGTTATGGTTTCCGATACCCTTGCAGGGATCAATGGTGAGCTTACCCGTTATGCGGAGATGATTGCTCAGTCCGAAAATAAAGAATTAAAGCAGACCTTAAAGCAGTTTAGAAATGCCTGTGAGCAGTCCCAGGAAGAGCTGTATCAGATTGCCAGAGAGAAGGCTTATTATGTACCTGCTCAGAAGGCAACTGAGGAAGAAGTGGCTCATGTGAAGGCGCTGTTTTCTCAGGGTACTTTGTAAAAAAGAAAAGCAGTTTTAAAAACCCTTCTAGCCAAGTATGTGAATAGATAAGCATACTTGGCTGGAAGGGTTTTTTGCATGAACTATCTGCGTATAATCAAAAAATATAGCATTTTCATACTTGCGCATAATCAATAATAGAGTTACAATGTGCGTATAATCAAAGAGTATTGGAATTATATATGCGCGTATAATCTGGAGGCAATTATGATATTAAGGAGAAAAATATATAAAAAGCTTTTGGAATGGAAGGATGGAAGTCAGGGGAAAAAAGCTCTGATGGTAGAAGGTGCACGTCGTATTGGGAAATCCACTATCTGTGAAGAGTTTGGAAAAAAAGAATATGAAAGTTATATTCTAATTGATTTTGCAAAGAGGGATAAGGAAATTGAAACGTATTTTGAAAGACATTTGAATGACCTTGATACTTTTTTTATGCTGTTACAAACTCATTTTGGAAAAAAGCTTACGGAGAGAAAGTCTCTTATCATTTTTGATGAGGTTCAGATATTTCCTCAGGCAAGAGCTGCAATAAAATATTTGGTGGCAGATGGAAGATATGATTATATTGAAACCGGCTCCCTTATATCTATCAAAGAAAATGTAAAGGATATTGTGATACCATCTGAAGAACGTCATCTCAATATGTATCCTTTGGATTTTGAAGAGTTTGCTCTTGCGCTAGGCGAGGAACTACTTGTAGAGTACATCAAAAGATGCTTTGAAAAGAGAGAACCGTTGGAGAGAAGTATGCATAATAAGGCTATGCTTTTATTCCATCAGTATATGCTTGTGGGTGGAATGCCAATGCCTGTCGTAGCTTTTGTTGAAAATAAAAAGGATTTCACGGAAGCGGATAAAGAAAAGAGAGACATTCTTAGATTGTATCGTGAAGATATTATGAAAATAAATGCACAATACAGAAGTAAGGTGCTTTCGATTTATGATCAGATTCCCGGATTTCTTTCACAGCATGAAAAAAGAGTTGTTTTTAAGCAAGTGCAAGATGGTAGTTATGCGGAACAATATGAAGAAACATTCTTCTGGTTATCGGACTCTATGATATCTAATGAGTGCTTTTTATGTAATGATCCCAATGTAGGATTAGCACTAAATGAAACAAGAAGCTATGTTAAGTGTTATATGGGAGATACCGGACTGCTGGTAAGTCATGCCTTTGATGAAAACGAATTGCTTGAGGATGAAGTGTATAAGCAGATTTTGGCAGGGAAATTGCAAATTAACGAAGGAATGCTATATGAAAATGTGATAGCACAGATGTTGGTAGCAAATGGACATAAGCTTTATTTCTATACACATTATAATGAGGATAAGCATAGAAATGACATAGAAATTGATTTTATCATTTCAAACAACAGTAAGTTGAAATATAAGATGTTTCCGATAGAAGTGAAATCAGGAAAGCAGTATAAAACAACATCTCTAAATAATTTTAGAGAAAAATATAAGGGTCGAATAGGTGAGAGCTATATTATTCATCCTAGAAATTTGATTATTAAAGATGGGATTGTTTGTATTCCGCCATATATGACGATGATGTTATAAGCAGGATATGGACAATAAGAAGTTGCTCATGTGAAAGCACTGTTTTCTCAGGGTACTTTGTAAAAAAGAAAAGCAGTTTTAAAAACCCTTCTAACCAAGTATGTGAATAGATAAGCATACTTGGTTGGGAGGGTTTTTGTAAAATGGAGAAATTTGGGAGTCTTTAATTACTAGATCTTCCGTCACCGGATACCGTTAAAATTTAAAATAAACAAAGGTGTGGAGTGATAGAGATATCTTGCTGAAAAAAGTCCACGAGAGTATAATGAGTATAATCATTTTAAGCGGAGGGACATAATGCAAAAGAAGAAACAGATTTTCAACCCCTATTTACCAAGCTACGAGTACATACCGGATGGGGAACCCCATGTGTTTGATGGCAGACTTTATATTTATGGCAGTCATGACCGCTTTGGTGGAAATGACTACTGTATGAATGACTATGTGTGTTGGTCTGCGCCCTTGGAGGATTTGTCAGATTTCCGTTATGAGGGTGTGATTTACCGCAAAGACCAGCATCCCGTACAGTATGAGAGGAATTATTATTTTGCGCCGGATGTGGCAAAGGGTAAGGATGGCAGATACTATTTGTACTATTCGGTTGCCCATTCCTCAATTATGTCCGTGGCTGTGTGTGATACTCCTGCAGGACAGTACGAGTATCTGGGAGATGTCTGCGACAAAACTGGTCATACTATTGGAAGCACAGCAGGGGACTACTATCAATTTGACCCCGGTGTATTTGTGGATGATGATGGAAGAGTCTTCCTGTTTTCCGGTTTTTGTCCGGGAAAGCTGGAGGATGAATTGGGTAGAAAATATGTTGGCTGTCATATGGTGGAATTGGAAGAAGACATGCTTACCGTAAAAGAAGGACCCAAGGTTGTAATCGGCAGGGATACCCCAGAGGAAATCCGTTACTTTGAGGCACCTTCCATGCGGAAATTCCATGGAAAATATTATCTGATATATTCTGTAAGAATCGGTGGTCTGCATTATTATATCAGTGACAGGCCGGACGGAGGATTTGTATACGGCGGACGTATTCATTCCACCTCGGATGTGGGAATCAATGGACATTCCATAGAAAATCCCGTATACCCTAACGGAAATACTCATGGAAGTCTGGTGGAGCTGAATGGTAAATACTATATTTTTGACCATAGGCTGACCAATCACAGTTCCTATGCAAGACAGGGTGTGGCAGAGCAGGTATTCTTTGATGAAAATGGTCATATTGCCCAAGTGGAATCCACCAGCTGTGGATTAAATGATGGTCCTTTGGTGGGGAGGGGTGAGTACCCTGCTTATATTGCCTGTGCCTTGATGGACAAGAATGAATATGCAGATAAGGCAGAGCGAGGCCGCATGGCACCCCGCATTACTCAGGACGGCGAGGACAGGGAGTGTGAGCCCGGACAGTATGTAAAGGGTATCCGTGATAATTGTATCATTGGTTACAAGTATTTCACCTTTGAGCAGTGTGAGAGTGTGACTTTTACTGTAAGAGGAAATGCAAAGGGTACATTGTATATCAAGCTTACAGAAGAAGGTGAGCCTGTGGCAAGTCTGCCAATGGAGCTTTCTGTTACTGAATGGGAGAAGATAACTGCTCCCTTTGCTGTAGATAGTGAAAAGAGTGGATTTTTCCTTGTATGGCAGGGAGAAGGTGCATTTGATTTGTTAAGTTTTTCATTTGCATAGTTTTATAGATTGAATTTGTAGGAGTTGTAAGAATGGGCATCGTAAAGCGGTGCCCTTTTGGTTTTGAATTATCGAATGTGTTGTGTTAAAATGAGTGGTATCGGACAGCAAGTTTGATTAGATAAGTAGTAGAACGTAGGGTTAGATGTTACAAAATGAAAAGGATATAGATACATGGGAAGAAAGAATAATATAGAGGGACAATTAAGTCTGTTTGATATAGCATATGCGGAAGAAGCGTCTGTGGAAGAAGCGCAGGAAATAGTACAGGGAAGTGTGCAAGAGGTATCTGTCACCTGCAAAGCCGGCGGTTTCCCAGAATGTGTTTCCTGTTGGTGTGCTACCTGCGAACACAGTACCGTAGGCGGAAGTGTACCCAGACCCTTTGGGGACAGCACACGTCCTTGCCCTTCCTGTGAGTTGTGTGTCAGTGAAGGGAAAGCTGACATATGTGTCATAGGTTCAGCTGAGGAAGGCTGCAAATATCGTGCGGAAAAAGAAGGACTGATATAAAAGGAGGACATTTATGAACGAGAAGCCCCTATTTGACAAAGCAACAATTACCTATAACGGACAGCGCATTTTCTTAAGTGAGAGTGCGCTGTATTTGGATGCAGGATTGGATTCTGCAGCGATAACCGGAAATCCCTATGCATTTAATGACATAGGAGCCTTATTTGCGACCATAAATATTGGGGAAAAGACTACTACAGCGCCCATAACTGTTTACATTGCTCCTCATGTCTATTGGATTGACAATCCCGATGCAACTGACACTGTGCAGGGTAAGGAAGGGGAGCCCATGCCCTTTGGAGTAAGAGTGGAATGTGATGCATTAAGGCTGGTGGGACTATGTGATAATCCTAGAGATGTAGTCCTTGCGGGTAACCGCGGGCAATCCCATGGTGCCAATGGCAATTACACAATGTTTTGCTTTAAGGTGCGCGATTTGGAGCTGAAGAATCTAACCATAGGAAATTATTGTAGTGTGGATTTGATATATCCGAAAAATTCCCGGTTAAGTCGCAAAAGGCGTACCGACACCATTACACAGGCACAGTTAGGATGGCAGAGAGGGGATAAGCTGTGGGCAAGGAATTGTAATTTTATCAGTCGATTAAATCTCCTTCCGGTGTGCGGTGGGGAAAGATGCTTGTATGAGAACTGTCATTTTGAAAGCACGGATGACGCGTTGAATGGAAAAGCTGTGTATTTGAACTGTGACTTTGATTTTTATGGGAACAGACCTTTCTATAGCACAAGGGAGTCCGGTGCTGTATTTTTGAACTGTCTGTTCCGTAGTCGTATTCTTGCGGAAAGTGTGGAACGGACACAGTACTTTACCAAAGAGGGTGGTGCTGTAACTGTAGTGGATTGCGAATATCAGAGAGTAGCTGAGGAAAGTGAGAGTGAAGCAGGCTTTGCTATTGCATGGACCAAATATCCCCATCCATCTTTAAAATGCTATCAGTCCCATGTGCGATATAATGGAGCCCCCGTTATTGTTGCCGGCGAAAATGCTTTAGAGACAATTCATATGGAAGGAAAAGAAATAGAGAAGGCTTACCGTTTGGAGAAGGATGGTAGGATTATTTATAATACCTATAATTTGCTTAGGGGTAAGGATGAGTGGGATCCCATGCAGGTTAAGGAGATTGTGAAGAAAGCAGGAAAAGAAACCATTCCTACGTTTCTTAAAATAAAGACTTCCACAGAGCATGCAGAGACGCTTGGATACAAGGAGTCTATGCAGTTAGAGGCAAAAGCCTTTTATTTCTATGGGGAACCGGCAGAAGATGTAAGTATTTCATTTTATATAGAAGAAGCAGATA
This sequence comes from Lachnospiraceae bacterium, assembly GCA_017624835.1. Lineage (GTDB taxonomy): Bacteria > Bacillota > Clostridia > Lachnospirales > Lachnospiraceae > Acetatifactor. The sequence goes on along the minus strand of JAGAMG010000022.1, from coordinate 126,877 downwards.
AGCCCTATGTGCAAATTACGGATAAGGGGAATGGTATATGTCTTGTGGAAAATGTGAACAAAGCGCCTTTTGTAAAAGAGGTTATTGTGCATGCGCAGACGTCTCAGGGATTGGAGGCGGCAGTTAGACTAAAATGTTTACCACAGCTTTTAGAGGCTCCGGTATTTTTGAAACTGCCCCAAGTGGAAATAGAGCAGGGCTTAGCAAGGGTGTCCTATGAAGCGGATTTGGCAGATTACAAGGAGCTGTCTTTGATATCCTGGTATCGTTGTGAGGACGAAAAGGGTAAGGAGGCTGTATTGGTGGCGATTTCCCGGGATGGTATTCCATTGAAAGAATATTTATTGACTAGAGCGGATGTAGGATATTACCTGATGGTACAGGTAGAATTAGCTCATAGCTGTAGCCATTGCGGAGAAGGTGTCAGAGCGGTTTCTAAGATCAGAGTAAGTTCCCAAGATGTAGCAAGCATTCATGACAATGATATACATAGAAGCAATAGCGGCAAATTGGTTCATGCAGACGGAACAGATTATGCGTATACATTTACTACAGATTTCAGTACATTTCCTACAAGTACCCAGGACAAAATTATCCCTGGCTTTTGGACTGTAGACCAATACCGTCCTAAGGATACCCAAAATTTTGGCAAATGGGACAATACGCAGAATTCGGAGCCTTGGAAATACGGAGAGACCGGAAACGGAAGTGTTGGCAAGGGTTTGTATCAAAATGTTCAGGGAGCAAGATTGATGTATACGCCTCTGAAAGGTTCTTATGGAGATATGACGCTCTCTATAAAGCTGGATCCTGCCAAGACTGCAGGGCAGGGATTTGGAAGTGCTGACCAATATATGGATATCTGCATTAAATTTGATACGGAGACTTTGGCCGGTGTAGGTGTGAGAATTTTGCGTTCTGCAGAAGCCTCCGATGGAGTAAGGTTTCTTTTTATAAAATATGAAAATGGTGAAACTACTTATTTAAATGAAGGCATTTTGACCTCCTGTTTCTTGACCGGTTGTGAAATTAGGTTGGCAGTAAAGGAAAATAACCTGAGCGTTCATGCACAGTCCCGGACAATAAAGGCTAATGGTAGTGAAGCAAAATATGCATCGGCGGTGGATATGGAGGTACGGATTAGCGAAACTTCCTTTGGTGGTGTGGCAATCCAACACACAGGAACGCCCGGTAGTGGTGGCTGGCAGAACACCATCATGCTTCATGATTTGGAAATAGAATGGAAAGAGTTGTAAGAAAAAATATTTTATGATTATTTGTGTATATTTCTATATTTTGCTCTTGACAAAGAGCATTTATACAAATATACTTTGAATATCAAACAATTTGAAATATATAATAAATATAAAAGGAGATAAGGTTATGTTTGAAAGAGTAAAAGAAATCATTGAAGAGCAGTTAAGTTTGGATGGAGTTGAGATTACCGAGACTTCTTCTTTTAAGGATGATTTGGGTGCAGATTCCTTGGATTTATTCGAGTTGGTTATGGCTTTCGAAGAGGAATATGGTATTGAGATTCCTGCAGAGGATTTAGAGAGCATCAACACTGTAGGCGATATCATGGAGTACATGAAGTCTAAGGGTGTAGAGGCATAAGATAATTATAGCATTATAATAGAAAGATATTGTAAGAACTTGGGAGGAGTATCGTGAAAACTAGGATTACCGAATTATTGGGAATTGAATATCCCATCATCCAGGGCGGAATGGCATGGGTGGCAGAATACCATTTGGCTGCTGCAGTATCAAATGCAGGTGGATTAGGATTAATTGGTGCAGCAAGTGCGCCTGCAGAAATTGTAAGAGAGCAGATTCGTAAGGCAAAGGAACTGACAGATAAGCCTTTTGGTGTGAACATCATGCTGATGAACCCCAATGCTGAGGATGTAGCCAAGGTTGTGGTTGAAGAAGGCGTGAAGGTAGTAACCACAGGTGCCGGTAATCCTGCCAAGTTTATGCCTATGTTTAAGGAAGCCGGTGTAAAGGTTATTCCCGTTGTAGCAAGTGTTGCTATGGCGAAGATGATGGAGCGTGCCGGTGCAGATGCTGTGGTAGCAGAGGGTATGGAGTCCGGCGGACATATTGGTTCCGCAACCACCATGACTCTGGTACCTCAGGTGGTGGATGCCGTATCCATTCCTGTCATCGCAGCAGGCGGTGTGGCAGACGGCAGAGGATTTGCAGCGGCATTTATGCTGGGTGCAGAGGCAGTGCAGATGGGAACTGTATTCTGTACAGCTTCAGAGGCAATTACTCATGATAATTATAAGGAACGTATCATAAAAGCAAAGGACATTGATTCAGAAGTGACAGGAATGTCACATGGACATCCGATTCGTTGTATCCGCAATAACATGACAAAAGAATATCTGCGTCTGGAAAAAGAAGGAGCTCCTATGGAAGAGCTTGAGGTTCTGACCTTGGGTTCTCTGCGCAAGGCAGTTATGGAGGGTGACGTGGTAAACGGAACCGTAATGGCAGGTCAGATTGCAGGTATGATTAAAGAGAAGCGTACCTGTGAAGAAATTGTGACACAGATTATGGAAGAGGGCAAGAAGCTTCTGAAGTTATAAGGAGAACGAATATGAGTAAGATTGCATTTATTTTCCCGGGTCAGGGCGCACAGTATGTGGGCATGGCAAAGGATTTTTATGATACATTCCCTGTTTGTAAGGAAATGTTTGAGCTTGCATCCAAGGCCAGCGGTCTGGATGTGGAAGCTCTTTGTTTTGAAGAGAATGAGAAGATTAACATCACAGAGTATACACAGATTGCCATGATGGCAGCAGAGCTGGCTATGTGGAAGGCTGTGGAGGAAAAGGGCTATCATGCAGATGTAACCGCAGGCTTAAGCCTTGGTGAGTATGGAGCGTTGGCAGTCAGCGGTGTTATGGAGCCTGAGGATATTTTCAAGGTGGTTCGCCAGAGAGGACTCTTTATGCAGGAGGCAGTACCTACCGGTGGTGCTATGAGCGCAGTCCTTGGTCTGGATACCGAAACCATTGAAAAGATTTGTGAGGAAACAGAAGGACAGGTATCTGTGGCAAACTATAATTGTCCCGGTCAGATTGTAATTACCGGCGAAGAGGCTGCAGTGGCAGTAGCTGCTGAGAAATTGACTGCAGCAGGTGCTAAGAGATGTGTAGCTCTCAAGGTAAGTGGTCCATTCCATTCTCCTATGCTGGCAGAGGCAGGAGAGAAGCTGGGGGCAGAGCTTGAAAATGTGGAAATTAAGGATATGCAGATTCCTTATTTATCCAACGTAACAGGCGATTATGTGGCAGATAAGTCCCGGGTGAAGGAGCTGTTAAAGACTCAGGTGGCATCCTCAGTAAGATGGCAACAGAGTGTGGAGCGCATGATTGCTGATGGTGTAGACACCTTTGTGGAAATCGGACCAGGCAAGACCTTGTCCGGATTTATGAAGAAGATTAATCGCGATGTGAAGGTCCTTAATATAGAGAAAGTAACAGATTTAGAAAAACTGGCAGAATTATAAGATGTTCTTATGAGGGAATAGGGAGTATTACAATAAAACGCAATATGCGTAGAAATGAGGAAAGCATATGTTACAGGGTAAGGTGGCATTAGTAACCGGAGCAAGCCGAGGAATTGGCAAGGAAATCGCATTGACATTGGCAGGCTACGGTGCAAAGGTTGTTGTAAATTACAACGGTTCCGAAGAAAAAGCAAAGCAGGTTGTGGATGAAATCGTAAGCAATGGAGGGGAAGCCATTGCAGTACAGTGTTCTGTAGCGGATTTTGCAGCTTGCGGCGAGATGATACAGGGAGTTTTAGATAAATACGGTCGTATTGACATTTTGGTAAACAATGCAGGAATTACCAAGGATAATCTGGTAATGAAAATCAGTGAAGAGGATTTTGACGCTGTACTGGATACCAACTTAAAGGGAACCTTTAATACCATCAAGCACATGTATCGTGCTTTCCTGAAGCAGAAGAGTGGTCGTATCATTAACATGGCATCCGTTACCGGAATCCTGGGCAATCCCGGACAGGCAAACTATGCGGCAAGTAAGGCAGGTGTAATCGGTCTTACAAAAAGTGTGGCAAGAGAGTTGGCAAGCCGCGGCATTACTGTAAATGCTGTTGCCCCCGGTTATATCGACACTGATATGACCCAGGCAATGACTGATGCAGCTAAGGAAGCAGTTCTGTCCCAGATTCCATTAAAGAGAGTAGGAAATACCAAGGATATCGCAGAGACAGTTGCATTCCTTGCAAGTGACAAAGCTTCCTACATCACCGGACAGGTTATTTCCGTTGATGGTGGAATGTGTATGTAGTTTGCCATGCAGAAATGATTGCGCAGGAGGCTCGTGGGAGCTTGCTCACAAAGAGACTTATGTGTAATCATTTCTATAGGGCGGACGCCCGACATGAGGAAGAAGCGAAGCGGATTCCGAATGTGCATGGCAATATATTTAGAAAGGGATTATAAATTATGAGCAGACGAGTAGTAATCACCGGTCTGGGTGCAATCACCCCCATCGGTTTAGGTGTTGAAAATTTTTGGGAAGGAATCAAGGCTGGCAAGATTGGTTTCGGTCCCATTACCAAATTTGATGCAAGCGAGTACAAGTGTAAGCTGGCAGCAGAGGTAAAGGATTTTGAGGGTAAGAATTACATGGATCCTAAGGCTGCAAAGCGTATGGAGCTGTTCTGCCAGTATGCAGTAGCGGCTGCAAAGGAAGCTTTGGAGGATGCTGCAATTGATATGGAAAAGGAAGACCCCTATCGTGTAGGTGTGTCCGTGGGCTCCGGTATCGGTTCCCTGCAGACCATTGAAAGAGAGCACAAGAAGCTGTTAGAAAAGGGTCCTTCCAGAATTAACCCCCTGATGGTACCCTTGATGATTTGTAATATGGCAGCAGGTAATGTATCCATTCAGTTTGGTTTAAAGGGTAAGAGCATTAACGTAGTAACCGCATGTGCAACAGGAACCAACTCCATCGGTGAGGCTTTCCGTGCGATTCAGTATGGTGAGGCTGAGGTAATGGTAGCAGGCGGTACTGAAAGTAGTGTTACCCCCATCGGTATTTCCGGTTTTACCGCTTTGACAGCATTATCCACCAACGAAGACCCTACCAGATGCTCCATTCCTTTTGATAAGGACAGAAGCGGTTTTGTAATGGGCGAGGGTGCCGGTATTGTTATTTTGGAAGAGTTAGAGCACGCTTTAAATCGTGGCGCAAAGATTTATGGTGAGGTTGTTGGTTACGGATGTACCAGTGATGCCTACCATATTACCTCCCCTGCAGAGGATGGCGGCGGTGCTGCAAAGGCTATGGAATACGCAGTTGCAGATGCAGGTATTTCCAAGGAAGAAATTACTTATATCAATGCCCACGGAACAAGTACCCATCACAATGATTTGTTCGAGACCAGAGCAATCAAGCTTTGCTTCGGTGAGCATGCGAAGAATATTAAGATTAACTCCACCAAGTCCATGATTGGACATCTTCTTGGCGCTGCTGGTGCGGTAGAGTTTATCACCTGTGTAAAGGAACTGCAGGAGGGTTACATTCATCCTACAGTTGGTTACCGGACTCCTGATGAAGAAATCGATTTGGATTACTGTAAGGAAGCGGTTAACGGTGACTTTACTTACGCACTGTCCAATTCCCTTGGCTTTGGCGGACATAATGCAAGTATTTTGATAAAGAAGTATTCTGAATAGTTACAAATACATTTAAATCTTAGAAAGAAGGAAATATTATGTCATTATTGACTACTCAGGAAATTATGGAAATTATTCCTCACAGGCAGCCATTTCTGCTGATAGATACTATCGAGGAATTAGAGCCCGGTGTGCGTGCTGTGGGAAAAAAATGTGTTTCTTATAATGAACCTTATTTTGCAGGACATTTTCCCGGGGAGCCTGTAATGCCCGGTGTGTTGCAGATTGAAGCTTTGGCACAGGTTGGTGCGGTGGCAATCCTTAGCCAGCCGGAATTTAAGGGAAGAACTGCATATTTTGCAGCAATTAACTCTGCAAAATTTAAAAATAAGGTAGTGCCCGGAGATGTGCTCCGTCTGGAAACTGAAATCATTAAAATCAAGGGCCCTATCGGTATTGGTGCGGCAAAGGCTTATGTAGACGATAAGCTGGTAGTGCAGGCTGAATTGACCTTTGCAATTGGAAAGTAATAACGAGGGCATAGCATTGAATATAAGAAAAGAATTGCAACCATTAAAAATAGGAAACCTAATTGCTAAAATCCCTGTGATTCAGGGGGGAATGGGTGTAGGTGTAAGTCTGTCCAAGCTTGCCGGAGCAGTAGCTGCGGAGGGCGGTGTTGGAATTATATCCACTGCACAGATTGGATATCGTGAAACTACCTTTGATGCAGACCCCATTGGGACTAACCTGAAGGCGATTGAGACTGAAATACAAAAGGCAAGAGAAAATGACGCAGATATCCGTGCGAAAAAAGGGATTGGTGGCAAGGGAATTATTGGTGTGAATATTATGGTTGCTACCAGACAGTATGAGGATTATGTAAAGGCTGCGGTAAAAGCCGGTATCGATTTAATTATTTCCGGTGCAGGACTTCCCATGAGTCTGCCGGAGCTGGTAAAGGGAAGCAGTACTTTGATTGCACCCATTGTTTCCAGCTTGAAATCTGCACAGGTTATTCTGCGCTATTGGCAGAAAAAATATGACCGTTTACCGGATTTGGTAGTAATTGAAGGTCCTAAGGCGGGAGGACATCTTGGTTTTTCCTATGACCAGCTTGCCAATATGGATGAACTGAATTTTGCCGAGGAAATTAAGAAAATTGTTGCTTATGTAAAGGAATGTGCTTCCGCAAAAGGGGTGCATATCCCGGTGGTAGCGGCAGGTGGCATCTACGACAGAAAAGATGTGGAAGAAACCATGGAGCTTGGAGTGGATGGTGTACAGATGGCGACTCGCTTTGTAACCACCTATGAATGTGATGCTTCCGATGCCTATAAGCAGACTTATATCAATGCAAAAGAAGAGGATATTACTTTAGTAAAAAGTCCGGTAGGAATGCCGGGACGTGCACTCAATAATGCATTTTTAAAGCGCGCCAAAGAGGGACAGATTCCTCATGGCAGATGTCATTTATGTGTCAGCACCTGTAAGCCTATGGAGACTCCTTATTGTATTACGGAGGCTTTGGTGGCTGCGGTAAAGGGTGATGTGGACAATGCTTTATTATTCTGCGGAACTAACGCATGGAGAGCTACTAAGCTGGAGCATGTCAGTGACATTATGGCAGAGATTGCCGGCGCATAAAGATTGTATTAGGCAAGTTAAATGACAGAATAGAGCGATAACAGATAATATAGATAAAGGAAATAGATATTATGACCACCAGAATTATTGGAACGGGAAGTTACCTGCCTAAGGCAGTGGTAACAAATGACGATTTGGCAAAAATCATGGATACCTCTGACGAATGGATTCGTACCAGAACCGGTATCTGTGAGCGCCATCTGGTAACAGAGGAAACCACTACCAGCATGTGTATAGAGGCTGCAAAGCGTGCTCTGGAAAATGCAGGAATCAGTGGGGAAGAAATAGATTTGATTATTGTAGGAACCGTATCAGGAGATAATATGACACCTTCTACTGCCTGTGAGGTTCAGGCGGCTATTGGAGCTGCTAAGGCGGTTGCTTTTGATATGAATGCAGCCTGTGCAGGATTTATCTTTGCATTGAATACAGCTCATGCCTATTTTCAGGCGGGCATCTACAAAACTGCTTTGATTTTAGGAGCAGAAACCCTATCCAAAATTATGGATTGGAATGACAGAAGTACCTGCGTGCTTTTTGGAGATGGTGCAGGTGCAGCCGTTGTAAGAGCTGACGAGAGTGGGTTACTTGCTTTTGAGCAGGGCTGTGATGGTTCCAAAGCTCATGTGTTGTTGGGAAAGAGCAGAGGAAATAACAATCCTTTGGTTTCCACTGATACCTCCTTGGATTATGTGCATATGGATGGTCAGGAGGTTTATAAATTTGCGGTAAGTACCGTGCCTGCATCCGTTCAGCGAGTATTGGAAAAAGCAAATGTATCCATTGATGAAATTTCTTACTTTGCATTACATCAGGCAAATATCCGTATTTTACAGTCTGTGGCAAAACGTTTGAAGGTTTCTGAGGATAAATTCCCCATTAGTTTAGACCATTGTGGAAATCTTTCTGCGGCAAGCGTACCTGTGTTATTGGATGAAATGAACCAGAAGGGTATGCTGAAGAAGGGGGGAAAGATTGTACTTTCCGGCTTTGGTGCCGGTCTTACCTGGGGAACTGTACTTTTAGAATGGTAAAAGAAAAATGTGACAAGAATAATCTGGCAGCAATTAGGCATTGAGTTTGCTCTGATTGCTGCCAATTCAGATTCTGTATAAAAAGCTTGCAAGTAAAAGGCAAAGCCCGCATAAAGTGTTAGTAAAGACTATGGCAAAAAACTGTAGGAGTAACAAGAATGCTAAATTTTATCTGGGCATTTATGATTTTACTGGGTGTGATATATGCTGCCTGTACGGGGCGGATGAGTGAGGTCACAAACGGAGCTTTAGATAGTGCAGGGGAAGCTATTTCGCTGTGCATAACCATGGCAGGTGTAATGGCATTGTGGATGGGGTTGATGGAGATTGCTAAGGAAGCAGGGCTGATTGAAAAACTGACAAAGGCAATTACCCCTTTTTTGAATTTTATGTTTCCCCGGATTCCCAAGGGACACAAGGCGAGGGAGTATATTGCTACCAATATTATTGCCAATGTATTGGGCTTAGGCTGGGCATGTACCCCGGCGGGTCTGAAAGCTATGGAAGCCTTAGCAGAGCTGGAGAAAGAACGGGGAAAGCCCGGTCAGATAGCCAGCAATGAGATGTGTACCTTTTTAATATTGAATATTTCGTCCCTGCAGTTGATTCCGGTGAATATGATTGCATATCGGAGTCAGTATGGCAGTGCCAATCCGGCAGGGATTATAGCCCCGGCTATTTTTGCAACCCTGTGTAGCACCATAGCTGCAATTGTGTATTGCAAGATAAAGGACGGGGGGCATAGATAATTATGGAAGCACTGACACATCTGTCAGATATTATTATTCCGATTTTAATATTTTATGTGGTTGGTTATGGAATGGTGTCGGGAGTAAAGGTTTATGAAACCTTTCTGAAGGGAGCCAAGGATGGTCTGCGTGTGGTTGTGGATATTTTACCAACCTTGATAGGCTTGATGATGGCAGTAGGTGTACTGCGGGCTTCCGGTTTTTTTGAACTTTTGGGCACATTGCTGCAGCCACTAACCAATGTACTTAGGGTGCCCTCCCAGATTATACCGCTGTTGATTGTGAAAATGTTTTCCTCCTCAGCGGCAACGGGATTGGTGTTGGATATCTTTAAGAATATGGGACCGGATTCCTATGTGGGAATGATTACCTCTCTATTGATGAGTTGTACGGAAACAATTTTTTATACCATGAGTGTTTATTTTTTGGCAGCAAAAGTAACCAAAACACGATATACCCTGACAGGGGCACTTCTGTCCACTTTGGTAGGAACGGTGATGAGTATTCTGTTGGCAGCTAATATCGTGAAATAGATAAATGTATTGCTTTGTATCCGAAGGCAAGGTTAGATAACGCCCAAACTGCGTAGCATAAAAAGATAGGCAGTCAGGGTAACAGAGCTTAAGAAGGTGGTAGCTACCACTACACTGGAGGTAAGAGTACCTTCATGACCCATATTTTTTGCCATAATATAGCAACTGGTGGTGGTGGGAGAGCCCAGCATAACCAGAATGGCTACCAGCTTTTCCTGAGTAAATCCCAGGTAGATTGCCAATGGCAAAAAGAGTGCGGGCAAAGCAATCAGTTTAATAAAGGAAGCAATTCCGGTAGGTAGTAATTGTTTCAGTGCCTTACGTCCTTCGAAGCCTGCTCCCAGACCGATTAATGCCAGGGGGCTGGCAAGAACGGATATATTATTTATGGTTTTGGTAATAATAACGGGGAAGGATATTCTACAGAGAGATGCTACCATTCCCAGCAGGATACCGATAATAATGGGATTGGTAATAATTCCCTTTACAGAAGCCTTTAGGGAAGCCTTGTCCAAACCTTTGGCGTTTGGTCCTGTAAAGGACAGGATTAGTACTGCTGCAATATTGTACAAGGGAACGGTACCAATAATCATAAGGGGTGCCATGCCGGAATTTCCATAGATATTTTGAATAAAGGCAATGCCAAGTACAGCGGCACTGCTTCGGTAGGAAGCTTGAATCAGTTCCCCCAAGCTCTCTTTCTTTTTGTAAAAGAGTCCGGCAAATACCCAGATGCCGGTGATACACAAAAGGGTAACAAGAAAACAATAGAGCACGTATTTGGTGTCCCATACGCTGTAAAAGTCCGAGCCGGAAATGTCCTTAAACAATAGGACAGGCAGTGTGACCTTATAATTAAAGGAATTTAAGGTTTTCACAAAGGGTTCATCAATGATGTGAAGCTGTTTTAAAAGATAACCGATAACCATTACCAAAAAAACAGGAATGGTTGCATTTAAACTAAAAAATAATTGTTCCATAATAACTCCTGCATAAATTTACAAATGAGGGATTGCCCCACGTCAACTATAGTTCTGCAAAGGATTTTTGTCAAATAAAAAGTCCTTTTGGTGGCAAAAATGGCTGGAAATATGGTAAAATAGTTTTATGGACAATTATAGATTATTACTTATGATTTTAATATTGCTGTTGGTATTTGCGGGAATCGGCATTGGGTGTTGGTTCCTGATACGGGCAAAACGAAAAAAGCCTGATGATATCGATTTGATGGAAGGGCATGACTTTGAGTATTTCTGTGCAGATTTGCTACGCAGGAGAGGCTTTCAGGAGGTGGAGGTTACCAAGGGAAGCGGAGACTATGGCATTGATATTTTGGCAGAAAAGGAAGGGGTTACCTATGCCATTCAATGTAAGTGCTATGCAGCACCGGTAGGAGTCAAAGCGGTACAGGAGGCCTACGCCGGAAGGGATTATTATGACCGAATGGTAGGTGCCGTATTAACTAACCAATATTTTACAACACCGGCTGTGGAAGCCGCTAAAAAGCTAAAGATATTACTTTGGGACAGAGGGTACCTGGAGAGTATGCTGGAGGAATAAAGTGGACATTACTTCAACCTTAAACGAAGTGCTGGTAAAGCTCTTTCGTGAAATCAACACAATTGAAGAACGAGCTGTAAAAACAGGTGAATATAAAGAGTTGACCGTAAATGACATGCATGTCATAGAGGCAATTGACATATATGACGCTAAGAATATGACTACTGTGGCAAAACAGTTGTCAGTTACAACGGGAACGCTCACCATATCCGTGAACAGCCTTGTGAAAAAAGGCTATGTAGAGCGTACCCGCAGTGAAGAGGATCGTAGAGTGGTATTAATCTCCCTGACAGAGAAGGGGCGCAGCGCCCATGCCCAACACAGGCGTTTTCATCAGCAAATGATAGATGCAATCGTGAAAGACCTGGACGAGCAGGAGCAGGTAATTTTGGAAAAGGCACTTAGTAATCTTAATCAATTCTTTCGTACTGTTGGGAAGTTGCCTCAAGACGCTCAGTAAGGGATGTAAAATCCGAGGGACCACAATCCAGATAAAAGCTGTGGAAAGCATAGTCCGTATAGGAATCGCTCCATTGAGCTTTGGCGGCTTTTTGCAATTCCAGGATTTCCAGATATCCCAGATAATATTTCAGGTAATTACAGGGTTCCTCTGCAATGTAGGTGTAAATGGCGGCTACGGAGTTGGGATTGTTTACGCCGAAGTTTTCCAATAGTTTCGCCACCTGACTGTAGGAGGCATTTTCATAATGAATCATAATATCAATGATGGAATAAAGGCATAGCTGCAAACTGCGGTTATGCTTTTCTATTTGTACACAAAGGGCATCCATGGGACGATTTTGTTCTGTAAGCAGTCGGGAAGCATAATCGTAGGAAAGAAATTCCACATATAAAGCCCAGCCCTCTAAATAACCACCATACCACAAAAGCTGTCTGACTTTGTTTTCCTTATTTTCCAGGAAACTGCGATTGCTGTAAACAGTTTGATAAAGGTGACCGGGATAACCTTCGTGTGCCAGAGTAGTGTACAGCTCCAGGCCTTTTGGAGAATTTTTCTGATTTATATAAATGACATTGTTGTCAGTATCGTCGATGGGTGGTGTCAGGTAAAATGCCGGAGCAGTATATTGCTCCAGATTTTTGGAAACATTTTTCACCATCACTGTGGGCTGTGCTTGCCCTGTTTTTGTGAGACTGGGAAAATCACTCTGCATGCGCTGTTGTAAGTCCGTTAGCATGGTGGCGGCGTCTAAATAGGGTAAATTGTTATATTGTTCCTCTTTTAATTGCTCCATCAGGGTTGGAGTTTCTTGTAAAAGAGTGCGCATGGACTGATATTCCTGCTCAAGTTGTGTGGTAAGAAGTTTTTCTACATCGGAAACAGGGCGGTAGGAACCGGTTTCTGAGATTAATAAATATTCATAATATTCTTTGCCCAGGGGCTTGGCGGCCAGACCGCTTAAGGGAATGGTACTGTCCTGTAGTAGAAACAGACCATCGGATAAGGCCTCATAGGCGGGGCAAAGTACGGTTTTTAGCAGGCGGTCATTATGGGCATTGTAGTTTTGAGCTTCTTCGGCAGTAATTTTCTGGGAGGTAATCAGATTTTGCAGCCTTTCTGCAAAGGTGGTTTGCAGAAAGTGAGTATTTTTTTCTAATTCTTCCAATGTGACAATCGTGTCACATTGTTTTTGAATCTTTTCCAGAGAAGAAGCGGGCATGAGTAATCCGGCAGCAGCTTTCTCCTGTTCGTACAATAAGAGGGAAGCGAAATATTCGTCTGTCTGATCCAGCAGAGCCAGATAATCCTCAATATCTCTTTTGTCACGAAAGCTGTATTCCGCCAACAAAATGGGAAGCTGGGACTGCATGCCGGAGGAGGGAGACAGGGGCTCGCTATAATATTTATATTGATTTAAATGTAAGGAATTGGTAAGGGAGCGCTCTAATAAAGTATATGTATAGGCGTTGGAGGCAGACAGCTTTGTAGAATCAATGTTCTGTAGAGAAGACAAAATATTTTCAAGAGCTGCCTGATCGGTTAATTCCTCATTGGGTTTATAAATGGGAAGTTTTGCCTGATAGTTATAAATTCCGAAGTCCGTAGGAGAAGCAATGGTGTAGTGCATGTTTAATGTGCTGCTTTTCATTTCTTCTACAAAGAGCTGTGAGCTGATATGGGAGAATTGTTTTTCATCCTTTTTATTTTGGAAGAGGAATAAAGTAATGGCTGCAAATAGAAGTAGGGAAGCGCAGACATATAATAGGTGTTTTGAGGAAAAGGTCGAACGCTTTTTCAAGGAAAATCCCACCTTGTTTTTTTATGTTATCTATTCAGTATATGAAGGGTGTACAGAAAATATGAAAGTAGAAGTTGTATTAAATACAACTTAGAGAAATGTATTTAAGAATATAAAAAGATGTATTGACTTTTGCAAATCTTCTTACTATACTGTAAGCAGAGCCGTATGTGAGTAAGGTTATGTAAGCGTAAAGACAATGAGGAAGATATCAGCACAGAAGATGTGAGGCAAAAACATGCAGGAAACCCAAACAAAATATCAGGTTTTGATTCATTACATACAAAATCAGATAGCGGAAGGAAAGCTTTCCCCAGGGGATAAGCTTCCCTCGGAAAATGAATTAGTGGAACAATTTCAAATCAGCAGACAAACGGTGCGGAAGGCCATGAGCGTGCTGGAGGATGAGGGAATTGTCCGCAGGATAAAGGGCAGTGGCACTTATCTGAATTATGACCGTCGGGAAAATTTGGAGGGTAGGAATTATATTGCTTTAATTATTACTTATGTGGACAGTTACATTTTCCCGAAGACCATACAGGGGATAGAGAATGCACTGTTTGAAAGCGGTTATTCTCTGCAGATATTTTTTACCAACAATACTTTGGAGCGGGAAAAAAGCGTTTTACAGGATATTCTGAACAGGGATGATGTAGCCGGAATGATTGTGGAGGGAACCAAAAGCGGTCTTCCCAATCCCAATATTTCTTTGTACCGGCAATTAATGGAGAGAAAGGTGCCTTTTCTGTTTATTAATACCTTTTATCCCAAATTGGATGTGCCCCATGTGTCCCTAAATGATGTGGCAGCAGCCAGAAAGGCAGTGAATTATCTAATTGAAAAAGGACATCGTGATATTGGGGCGATTCTTAAGCTGGATGATGGTCAGGGGCGGCAACGATACCTTGGATATTTGCTTGCCATGGAAGAAGCAGGGTACCCCGTAACAGATTCCAGGATGGTTTGGATTGATACGGATGAATCCAAGCAATTGGCATATTGTACGGATAAGATTCTGAACAGAGTTGAGGCATGTAGTGCATTGTTTTGCTATAATGACCAAATTGCCTTTCAGTTGATTCGGATTCTCACAGCCAGAGGGATTCGGGTGCCGGAGGATGTTTCCATAATCAGTATGGATGATTCGGATTTGGCACTACATAGCGAGGTTTCCATTACCTCATTGCCCCATCCCAAGGAAAAGCTGGGAGCGAAAGCAGTGGAAATATTGCTGCAAATGATTGGTGGGCGTAAAAAAGGAGAGAGTTATGAGTTTGATACCAGAGTAATAGAGAGGGAGTCCGTGTCCCAGTCGACTGTCTAGTATCAAATTCATGAAAGAATATATAACATCATAGGAGGATTTATAAATGAAAGCGATGAAGAAGTATCAGTTTTGGTTTTGTACCGGTTCTCAGGATTTGTATGGAGATGAGTGCCTCAGAAATGTAGCGGAGCATTCACAAAAAATGGTGGAGGGTTTGAATGCCAGTGGTGTATTGCCTTACGAATTGGTATGGAAGCCCACTTTAATCGACCAGGCATCCATCCGCCGTACCTTTAATGAGGCAAATAACGATGAAAACTGTGCCGGTGTGATTACCTGGATGCACACCTTCTCCCCTGCAAAGATGTGGATAATTGGTTTACAGGAGTATAAGAAGCCTCTGTGCCATTTACATACACAGTTTAATGAGGAAATTCCTTATGATACCATTGATATGGACTTCATGAATGAGAATCAGTCCGCTCATGGTGACAGAGAGTATGGTCATATTGTTACCCGTATGGGCATTGAGAGAAAAATAATTGTTGGTCATTGGGCAAATCCTGCGGTTGCAGAAAAGCTTGCAGGCTGGATGCGCACTGCGGTAGGTGTTATGGAATCCTCCCACATCCGTGTGTGCCGTATCGGTGATAACATGAATAACGTAGCAGTTACCGAGGGTGATAAGGTAGAGGCACAGGTAAAATTTGGTTGGGAGATTGACCACTTTAATGTAAATGATGCAGTGGAATATGTAAATGCAGTCAGTGAAGCGGAGACCAATGCATTAGTGGAGGAATATTACAGTAAATATGTTATTTTGTTAGAGGGCAGGGACCCAGAAGAATTTAAAAAGCATGTGGCTGTTCAGGCGCAGATTGAAATTGGTTTGGAAAGATTTTTAGAAGCCGGAGACTATCATGCAATTGTAACACACTTTGGTATGCTGGGCGGATTAAAGCAGCTTCCCGGTCTGGCAATTCAGAGACTGATGGAAAAGGGCTATGGCTTCGGTGGCGAAGGCGATTGGAAGACCGCAGCTATGGTACGCCTGATGAAAATTATGACTCAGGGAATGAAGGATGCAAAGGGAACCTCCTTTATGGAGGACTATACCTACAACTTTGTACCCGGTAAGGAAGGTATTTTGCAGGCGCATATGTTGGAGGTATGTCCTACCATTTCTGAAGGTCCTATTGGCATTAAGGTAAATCCCCTCTCCATGGGTAATCGTGAGGATCCTGCAAGATTAGTATTTACCAGCAAAAAAGGCTCCGGTGTGGCAACCTCTTTAGTAGATATGGGTAACCGTTTCCGCCTGTTGATAAATGCCGTGGATTGTAAGAAATGTGAAAAGCCCATGCCTAAGCTGCCTGTAGCAACAGCATTCTGGACACCTCAGCCTAATTTGGAGGTAGGTGCAGAAGCATGGATTTTGGCAGGTGGTGCACATCATACTGCATTCTCTTACGATTTGAGTGTACAGCAGATGGTGGATTGGGCAGATGCCATGGGAATTGAAAGTGTAGTAATTGATAACAACACTACCATTCCGGCATTAAAGAATGAATTGAGATGGAATTCCGTTTATTATAAATAAACCGCGACAACAGAGAATATAGAGAAATTGTTGTAACAAATTCGGTTATTAAAATGGAGGAAAGATATGAGCGAAGTAATTAAGGCTGCCATTGAGGCAGGAAAAACCGTACTTGGTATTGAGTTTGGTTCTACCAGAATTAAAGCTGTATTAATTGATGAAAGTCATCAGCCCATTGCCATGGGCACTCATGATTGGGAAAATCGTCTGGAAAACAATATCTGGACCTATAGTCTGGAGGATATTTGGACTGGATTACAGAACTGCTACAAAAGTCTTGCAGCAGATGTACAGACCAAATATGGGGTAGTACTTACCCAAATTGGTGCTATCGGATTTAGTGGTATGATGCATGGATATATGGCATTTAATGAAGCAGGAGAGCTTTTGGTACCCTTCCGTACCTGGCGTAATACCATGACAGAGGAGGCATGTAAGGTGCTGACTCCGGCATTTAATTTCAATATTCCCCAGAGATGGAGTATTGCACATTTGTATCAGGCAATTTTAAATAACGAGGAGCATGTAAAGGATATTACTTTCTTTACGACTCTTGCCGGATATATTCATTGGAAGCTGACCGGAGAGAAGGTACTTGGTATTGGTGAGGCTTCCGGGATGTTCCCTATTGATTCCACCACCTTTGACTTTGATTCCAAGATGCTGGATCAGTTTGATGAATTGGTTGCAGGTAAATACCCTTGGAAAATTCGTGATATTTTACCAAAGGTTCTTGTGGCAGGAGAGCAGGCAGGTGTGCTTACCGAAGAGGGTGCAAAGCTGTTAGACCCTACCGGAACCTTACAGGCAGGTGCACCTATGTGTCCTCCCGAGGGAGATGCCGGTACCGGAATGACAGCAACCAACAGTGTGGCTGTGCGTACAGGTAATGTGTCTGCCGGAACCTCTATTTTTGCAATGGTTGTTTTGGAAGAGGCACTTTCTAAGGTACATGAGGAAATCGATATGGTAACTACGCCGGATGGTATGCCGGTTGCTATGGTACACTGCAACAACTGTACCTCTGACCTGAATGCCTGGGTAAACCTGTTCAAGGAGTTTGCAACTACCTTTGGCATGACGGTAGAAATGAACGATCTGTTTGGAACCCTTTATCGAAAGGCATTGGAAGCAGATACTGACTGCGGTGGTCTGTTGGCATACAATTTCTTCTCCGGCGAGCCTGTTGCAGGTGCGGAGGAAGGAAGACCTATGTTTGTGCGTACTCCTGACGCGAAATTTACGCTGGCAAACTTTATGAGAACCCACCTTTACAGTGCCCTTGCTACTTTGAAAATAGGTGTGGATATTCTGCTTAAGGAAGAGCAGGTAACTGTGGATTCCCTGATGGGACACGGCGGTCTCTTCAAAACACCTGTAGTGGGACAGCAGATGCTGGCAGCAGCCATGAATGCACCTGTTACAGTGATGGATACCGCAAGTGAAGGCGGTGCCTGGGGTATGGCAGTATTGGCTGCATTTATGCAGGAAAAGGCAGCAGATGAAACCTTATCTGCTTACCTGAATGACAAGATTTTTGCGGGGCAGACCGGAAGTACCATCGAGCCTAAGGCTGAGGATGTAACAGGCTTTGATGCATTCCTTGAGAAATATAAGGCAACTCTGCCTGCGGAAAGAACAGCGATTGTGGGATTGAGATAGAATAGGAAGTGCGTTAGCAGAAGGAAAATGAAATGATAAAGTAATGGCACGGAGCATATTGTGGATTGGATTCCATCATATACTCCGTGCCTTTTTGCAAATACTAATTATTATATTGTGCTAATAAGGCGGTTAACCGTGCAATTTCAGCATCCTTTTCAGAAAGAGCAGCATCCTTTTCAGAAAGAGCAGCATCCTTTTTAGATAAGGCAGCGTCTTTTTCTGCAAGAGCAGCATCTAATTTATATAGAGCAGCATTCTTCTCGGATAATTCAGATTCGGTTTCTTTTAACTCTTGCTTCAATTCATCAATCATATACTTAATGGTATTGCGGTCTGCAATTGCTAATGCCTCTGAATACATAAAAATCAACTCCTTTGGATGAAAACGAAAGTTAATAATGTCTTGGTAAAGCTCCTTGAAAAAGGGATATTTTTCTATAATTTGTTGAATATGCAGGGGATTTGAGGAGCTTAAAAAGTATAACCATGCATCCAACTCTGTAAGTTCATTATGAGGGATATTCAGGAAAATATCAAGAGGAATATATATAAAATTTAGTAAATTTTTAGTCGGAAGACCACTATCGAATTGGAAATTAGAATGATGAATGTAAGAATCAGGTTTTTCGTGAAAAATTCCGGGGCTTTTTTCCATTAAAACAATTACATAAACCGGTCGCATGTACACATAGCTAAAGTAATTTTTTAATTCTTCCCGAAGGTTAGCATATTGACGAACCAGAAGGTCGGAGCCATAACAAAAGGTTCTTTCTATGGGAAAGGCATATCCGATTTTCTGCATTTCCACATTGATAAGAGTACCGTCTGACGTTTGAACCAGCACATCCATAATCATAAGCGAGGATTCATTAGAAAGCTGTATACCTTCTCGCGGAAGAATTGTTTGCACCGTAACCGATTGTCCCAACAATGCAGATAAAAACCTGCTTAATCTGGTTGGATGCTTTAAAGGATGAAAAATTTCCCGAAAAAAGGGATCGTATGTAATTTGTAGACCGCGATTCCCCATACAGAATTCTATTAGGGCATTTCGTTCGTCCTCTGATAAGCGGCAGTAGTGAGCATATGCATCCGGGTCCTCACGAATTTGTTCAAAAACCTCCTGCCGAAGCCGGGTGGAACCAATAATATCGGATGAAGATTCCAATGAGGGAAAAATAAGAGATGAAACATGATTTTCTTGCATAAAAATACCTCCTTAGTTAGAATAGAATATAGATTTAAATTTTTAATAAGGGATAAAATGTTGAATAAACAAAAAGACCCTTTTAGAAAAAGCACAGCTTGACTGCTGTGAAGATGTTAATAATCTATCATAAAAGCGTATGGGTGTCAAGGAGGGGATATTCTAATGGAAAATAACAAAATTATAGAAAACAACAAATCCTATTGGAATGAAAATGCCGATTATTGGTTTGGAACAACAGCTCTGCCAAAGTATGGAGTAAAATTCGTAACAGAGGATGAGTTGCATTTATTCGGCGATGTTTCCGGCAAGAAAATGCTGGAAATCTGCTGCGGAAGCGGACATTCCTTAAAATATCATGCAGATAGAAATGCAGGGGAGCTTTGGGGTGTGGATTTATCTGAGAAGCAACTGGATAATGCCAGGGAATATTTAGCACAGAATGGGTATACCGCCAACCTCATATGTTCTCCTATGGAAGCGGAGTTGGATGTGCCCAAGGAGTACTTCGATTTTGTATATTCCATATATGGAATCGGTTGGACGACGGATTTGCAAGGTACTTTGGATAAATTTGCTTCCTATTTGAAGAAGGATGGTATTTTCATTTTCAGTTGGCATCATCCCTTACATTATTGTGTGGCATGGTCCTGCGAAGAGCGTAAAGATGTGATAGAGGATGAAAAACTGGTTTTCCATCGAAGCTATTTTGATGAGTCTTATTTTACGATGCCTGTTCATGACAGTGAAATAATTTTATGTAACCGTAAAATATCCACCTATGTAAATGCTCTTGCGAAGGCTGGTTTTGTGATTGAGCAAATGATAGAGCAAAATGACAGAGAAACCATGGAATCTACGGAAGACACTAGTGATAAGACACGAAAAGCTAAAATGCTACCTATTTCAGTATGCTTTAAGGCGAGGAAATTGTAAAAAAAGTTGTCGTTGGGAGGTGTATTGTATGGTTATAGGCTTTGTAATAATTATTTTATTAGGAATTCTATTTTATCTTTTATACATGAATGGATATCTGATAATCAATGCAAAGAAAGCAGTAATGTTTGTTGGTACAATTAGGGGAAAAAGCAGCTGCAAAGCTAATTTTGCTTCCTGTGCCGGAACGCTTAAACGCATTATTCGCTTTAAGGAAAGCAAAACCTATCATTTTGAATTAATATCTCAGCTCAGTAAAGGAGAATTGTTTGTAGAAATATTAGATTCTGCAAAACAACCTGTCTTGCGTTTGGACGGAAATAACCAGAGTGCGGACATAGATGTTAATATAAAGCAAAAATATTATATGGTTTTCAGATTTCATTCGGCAACTGGGAAATATGAGCTGAGTTGGGGGTAGGAATAAGGATGAATAATAAAAACGAGTTAATAATGAATATAAACAAATTACATTCCACCGAATTAGGCATTCAAAGAATTAAGAAAAATCTATCTCTCAATACGGAGGATGTAATCGGATGGTGCAAAGAAAAAATATTATTACCTACAGCAGAGATTACAAGAAAAGGAAAGAATTGGTATGTGGCTGTGGATGGTGGAAAGTCAATGAAAGGAATGTAGGGATTCCTTATGGATGGGGGAATGCATCAACCCTAGAAGAATTTGACAAAGGTATAAAAGAAGGAAGATATGCAGGCAATGTACCGGAGGATAAGAAAAGATACGGAAGTCATTATACTGTGGGTGTAGATTGTTCCGGCTTGCTGACAATATGCTGGGAGTTACCCAAGAAAATTGCCACAAGGGATATTCCCAATTTAGCAATAATAGTAGAAAAATTAGAAGAGATACGGCAGGGAGATGTATTTGCCAAGCCGGGAAGTCATGTAATGCTATTTAAAGGATTTGCAAATAAAGAAAAGACAGAAGTCATCATCATTGATGCAACTAGAAGTACAGGAAAGGTTTCTCAAAGAAAATTTAAGGTTGCAGATTTAGTTGAACAGGGGTATATAATTTATCGCAAAAAATAATAGAAGGAGAAATAAAATGAACCTATTTCATCAAATCCAAAACTACAAACCCATGAATCAGCAGGAAGAATGCGACAAAGAATTAATGCTGCAATTTATGACAAATAACTCCAACTATTTGGAACGGGAAAACAAAATAGCTCATTTTACGGCTTCTGTGTGGACTGTAAATAAAGAGCGTACCAAAACCCTAATGGTATATCATAACATTTATGATTCTTGGTCGTGGATAGGCGGACATGCAGATGGAGAAGAAGATTTGTGTGCAGTGGCAATGCGAGAGCTGTGGGAAGAAACAGGGGTAAAAAATGCCACCCTGATAAGCAGGGATATCTTTAGTCTGGAGGTTTTAACAGTAAACGGGCATATCAAAAAAGGATGCTATGTACCCAGTCATTTACATTTCAATGTCACTTATCTGGCAGAGGCCGACGAGAATCAAGAGTTAATTGTAAATGAAGCAGAAAATCAGGCTGTGAAATGGTGGACCTTAGCTGAGGCTTTACAGGTTTCAAAGGAGCCTTGGATGGTGGAAAGAGTTTATAAAAAGTTAATTAAAAAATTATAGGAATATATCGTTATTTCAGCAGGAGGAAGAAAATGAATCAAAAACAGATAAATCAAATTTTTACAGATACCGCCTATGTGCGCATGGGTGGTAGCGAAAGTGAATTGAAATGTGCTAATTACTTAAAAGAAAAATGTGAGGAAATGGGATTGGAGGCACATCTGGAAGCCTTTGAAGTGGATATGGCTGAGATAGAAGAAGCAGAATTACTTGTAGATGGCAAGGTAATTCCCTGCAAGGGTTATTTTTGCTGTGGAAGTGGAGAGGTAACAGCGCCATTGTACTATATGCCCCATGATGATGCTTATTCCCTTGAGAATTGCAAGGGAAAAATTGTATTAAATGATATTGGTATGGGATATTGGAGATATCAGGATTTGCGAGAGAGCGGAGCAGTGGGCTTTATTACCTATGATGGAAATGCAAATTATGCAGATGAGGATATCGACCAAAAGGAGCTGCGCTCCTATATCAGCAAAGGTGAAAAAATGCTTGGTGTAAATATCAATGCAAAACAGGCAATAGAATTGGTAAAATCCGGCGCAAAGGAAGCAACTATCCGTATCAAACAAAAGGAATATAAAGGAGAGTCCCACAATCTGGTTTTAGAGCTTTCAGGTGAAACAGAAGAAATGATTGTGCTGACTGCACATTATGATTCCACATCCCTTTCCCAAGGGGCTTATGACAATATGTCAGGAAGTATTGGTCTTTTGGCGATTGCAGAGAAGTTTGCAAAAGAATCTCACCGCTATGGACTTAGGTTTATCTGGTGCGGCAGCGAGGAAAGAGGTTTGTTGGGCTCTAAGGCATATGTGGCAGCCCATGAGGAGGAGCTGAAAAAGGTGATTCTAAATATCAACTTAGATATGATTGGTTGCATTATGGGTAAATTCATAGCTTGCTGTACTTCTGAGGAAAAATTAGTTCATTACCTGGAATATCTGGGAGCCATTGAAAGCTTTGGAATCAAACCCTATCAGGATGTTTATTCCAGCGATTCCACACCTTTTGCAGATAAGGGAATCCCGGCAGTGTCCTTTGCCCGGATAGCACCCGGGAACACGGCAACTATCCACAACAGCTATGACACTGCTAAGGTGATGAGCGCAGAACAGATGCTGATAGATATTGATTTTATTAGCGTTTTTACTTCTCAAATGGCAAATTCAGGAAAATGCCCGGTATCCAAGGAAATACCTGAAAACATGAAGGAGAAGCTGGATAACTACTTGGGAAGAAAGCGTGATAAGAAGAAATAGGGGAAATACAAAGGAGTTAACATAAGTGAAACTAATTATTACTGACTTGGAAAATTTTAATATCCCTATAGAGGGCGAGTATAAAATTATTAGTCCCAAGGGCAGCATCCATCATTGTATCGGATGCTTTGGCTGCTGGGTAAAAACGCCGGGAAAATGTGTCATTCACGATGGCTATGAGAATACCGGAATAGATATGGGTAAGTGCTCAGAATTGATTCTGGTTAGCAAGTGCTATTATGGCAGTCTAAGTCCTTTCGTGAAAATGGTGCAGGATAGAGCAATTTCCTATATCCATCCTGATTTTGTAATCAGAAAAGGGGAGATGCATCATAAACGAAGATATCAAAATGTAATTTCTCTATCTGCTCATTTTTATGGGGAAGCTATTACAGAAACGGAGAAGGAAACTGCAAGAGAAATTCTGGAAGCTAATGCAGATAATTATGATGGAAAGGTAAAGGCTGTTCATTTTTACAAATGTGCGGAAGAATTGGAGGGCATAACCCTATGAGAATTGCATTCATTAACGGAAGCCCTAAGGTAAAAAACAGTGCCAGCGGAGCTTTGTTAGAAGATTTGAAAGGTTATTTTTCAGAAACAAATGAGATTTTAGACTTGGGCTTTCATACAACCGATGTTTCTGAAACAGTGAAAGCAGAATTAAGTACAGCGGATGCGTGGATATTTGCTTTCCCGTTGTATGTGGATGGAATTCCGGGACATTTGCTTTCCTGTCTTGCGCAATTAGAAGAAGAAAATGTGCATCATTCAAAAAGACAGGTTTATGGTATTGTAAATTGCGGTTTTTATGAAGGAATTCAGGCAAAGCATGCTCTGAGAATTTTACAGAATTGGTGTACGAAGACGAACAACCCCTGGGGTGGTGGAATTGGGATTGGTGGAGGTGGCGGGCTTGCCATGATGCCTAAGCTGGAACCCGGACAAGGACCCAAAGCCCCCATAGATAAAGCATTATCCATGCTTGCAGAAAAAATTGAGCAGCAGGAAATACAGGAAAATTGTTATGTATCGGTTGCTTTGCCTAGATTTGCTTACAAATTAGGTGCTCAGATGGGCTGGCGCCAAATGATTAAGGCGAATGGCAAAAAGGCAAGTAATTTGGCGGACAGACCGGAATAAATATAAAGGATAAAAGGAGGCACTCCCCATGACCACAAATATAAAACTATATCCTGCAACAGCCCCCGGTTCAGAAAACCTGACTATCACAGAGGAGTTTTTTATCGAAGAAAAAAACGGCAGGAAAAAGGAGCTTGTGCAAAATGTTACCTCCCCGGAGCTGATTCCATTTATACCGGAGGGGCTTGAAAATGCGCCTGCTTTTATTATTATCCCGGGTGGCGCATTTATGCGACAGGTGCTGAGCCACGAGGGTAGGGATGTGGCAGAGTGGCTGAATAGTCTGGGAATGGCAGCCTTTGTTTTAAAGACTAGACTTCCTGTAAATGAGCATAAAAATCAATATGATGTCTTACTAATGGATGCCCAGAGAGCAGTCCGCATTGTGAGAGCCCGGGCGAAGGAGTGGGGCATCCGTGAGGATGCCATCGGTGTTATGGGCTTTTCCGCCGGTGGTTATCAAACTGCACTAATTGCCACCGGATTTGACAAAAAGCTGGGTAAGCCTGTTGATGAAGCGGATTTCTATTCGGCACGTCCCGATTTTTGTGTGCTGGGATATCCTGCAATCTCAGGGGATGTGCAGCAAAATCGCGGTGATGGTAAAAGCAATCCTATCGCTATTTATGAAAAGAAGCAGCTGGCAAAATATAAGCCTCATGAGATGCTGAATGAGAATACGCCACCATTGTTTATTTTTGAAACCGATGATGATGAAACAACGCCCGCGGAAAACAGCGTGCTTCTCTATTTTGCAGCTCGTGCCAAGAAGGTGTCGGCAGAGCTTCATATTTTCAGAACCGGAAACCATGGCTTTGGTTTGGGGAATGACCAAGCCCAGACAGGACAGTGGAAATCCCTTTTCTTAAGATGGGCTGAAACGCTGGGGATATATTCGGATGCCAAGTAGAGTATGCCGGGGAGTTAGAGAAAAATGAAAATTTTTTATGAATCAGAAAACCTTGTGATTCGTCAAATGAATGCTGAGGATATTACGGATATTTGCAAGGCTCAGAATGATACTTCTGAGAAAAATAGAAACTATTTCAAGAATCAGGTTGCAAACCAAGAAAAAGAAAACAGTACTGCGCTATTGGCATTATACCGGGGAGAAATTGCAGGATATGTTTTTCTCTATTTCAAATGCAAATGGGGCGGATTGGGGAATCAAGGGATTCCCGGTGTAGTAGATTTGAAGGTTTTGGAGCCTTATCGTAAAAAGGGAATCGGAAACAGGCTGATGGATGTGGCGGAAGAAATTGCCGGAGCTTATGGAGATAAAGTGTATCTGGATGTTTGCTTAAACAGTGACTATGGTGCAGCCCAAAGGCTGTACATAAAACGGGGCTATCTCCCGGATGGGAAAGGCGTCTATTATGAGGAAAAGATTTGCCCTGTGGATGCACCATGCAAGAATGATGATGAGCTGACATTATGTTTGATAAAGGATTTGAGGAAATAACGAGGTATTTATTGTGGATATAGTATATCAAGAGTCTATCACTGTGGAAGATTATAATTTATTAAGAGAAGCTGTAGGATGGGGTGCTTTGTGTAAGGAACAGGCGCAGTCGGGATTAGAGCATTCAGCCTATGTCATAGGCTGTTATGATAAGGAAAAGATTGTAGGTACAGCAAGGATTATATGGGATGGCGGTTACATTTCCTATTTGGCGGATGTGATGGTAATGCCGGACTATCAAGGGCTGGGAATAGGGAACCAGATGGTTCAAATGGCAATTGACTTTGTAAAGTCGCAATTAAAGGAAGGCTGGAAAATAAAAATTGTCTTAATTGCTGCAAAAGGTAGGGAAACATTTTATAAGAAGTTTGGGTTTAATGAAAGACCTAATGAAGAGGCTGGCGCAGGAATGGATTTGTGGATTGGAGGGTGATTTCATGTTAGATATTACATTACTAATAAAAGATGGAACTTCTTTTACAAAGGAAAAAAACGTGTTTCATTTTTTCACTGATGAAGCAGAACGTCCAAAATGGTCAACAGCATTGGATAATTATTATACAAAGAATTCTCGGCATTTGCAGATGAAGCGGATGTACAAAATTCATTGTGAAAATGTGAAATCCGATAGTCAGATGGCAAAATATTTCCAATATATTACAGAGCGAGGCGGTATTACCGTTGACCTTGCCAGCGGTCCATCGGGATATTTTGCTCCTGTTTTCGATTTCATGGAAAATGAGAGTATATTTATTGCCACAGATGCTAGTAAAGCAATCGTGAACGCCCATCAAAAAGCAAATGTTGACAAGCGTTTTTGTATTTTCGATGTTGATTTGGATAAGGGACTTCCGTTTAAGGATGAAAGTATCGATGCTTTTTGTGGTAATTTACTAGATAATGTGGATAATTACAGAGGACTTTTAGCGGAGCTTGCCAGGAGTTTGAAGCCGGAGGGACGATTTGTGGTTATTGAGCAGTTTTATGAAATGGGTTCCCAAACCTATGATTATCTTAGAGAAAGAAATGCGGTCTACTATTCATTGGAGAACTTTATTGCAGTTTGTAAAGAATTTGGTCTTACTTGTAAAGGCAGTAGTATAAGAAAAGAGATTGTCGGAAAAATCTCAGAAGGAGATTTGCTTCCCATTGGGGAGAATGATAAATGTCTGGAAATGATTTTGTATTTTGAGAAGGTAGTGTGAGGTGAATCAATGATATCTTACAAAGAATTTAGCACAGAATTAATAGAAAGAGTCAAAGAAATATATGCTGAAGAAGGCTGGAAATCCTACTTAGATAATGACAGGAAATTAGTTCGAGCCTTTCAAAATTCTTTATACATATTAGGTGCTTTTGAGGAAGAAAATCTGATAGGTTTCATTCGTTGTGTAGGTGATGGAGAGCATATTGTTATAGTGCAGGACTTAATCGTAGATAGATGCTACCAAAAGCAGGGGATTGGTTCCATGTTATTTAAGATGATTTGGAATAAGTATAAGGATGTTAGAATGTTTCAAGTAGTAACTGATTTGGCGGATGAGGTGGACAATCACTTTTATCAGTCCTTTGGCATGAAACCTTTGGTGGAAGGGCATATGATAGCTTATTTTAGATAGAAAAATATAGTAGAAAATAATTGAGTGTGTTATACTATAGGCAATAAGAGGCAATCCGATTTATTTGAAAGGATGATTATATGGAAGCTATTCAAGTAACAAAAAAAGCATATACCATAGATGATGCAATGGATGCCTTGTTTTCTAAGCTGGATGAAGCCATAGATGATGTGGAAAAGGGTCGAGTGATTTCAGAGGAGGAAATGTGGGCAGAGCTTGATGTGATTTAGGTAGGTGCATCATGATAAAGGATAAGTATAAGATTGAGTATACTTATAGTAGCAGGGATGATATGAGAAAGATGAAAAAATATATTTTGGATACTTTCAAATATCATGAGCTTGGAGAAAATTTTACCAAGAAGATGAAAGGTGCTACAAATGAGTTAAAGACACTGCCCACAGGATTGGATACGAGTGGTTTTCGGTATAGAGGATATGATATACATTTGAAGCCGTATCGTACATATCTTTTCTTTTACATTGTTGATGATGAAAAGAAGGTAGTAACTGTTTTAAGGGTAATGCAGGATGGTATGGATTGGCAGTTCATTTTAAAACAGTGGTTGAAAAATTTTGAATAATTATGGTATATGCGCCCCTAAAAATTAAGTTTTGGGGGCAATTTGTATATTATAAGGAGAAAACCATGGTCATACAAATACAAGACAAAGATAAAAAAGAACAAATTTGTAGAAGTATTTTAGAAGCCCTACCTGATTGGTTCGGGATACCGGAGGGCATTAATGAATATGCTAACAGCAGCAGGGAATTACCGTTGTGGGCTGATATGGACGGAGAAGTGGTTAGAGGCTTTGTAGTGTTAAAAGAAACCAGCCAATATACAGCAGAGGTTTGCGTTATGGGAGTCAGGAAGGAATTTCATAGATTAGGTATCGGTAAGCAACTGTTCCATGCTCTTTATGAATTTGCCAGAGAAAGCGGATATGAATTTTTACAGGTAAAAACATTGCAGGATGGTCTTTACGAGAGCTACAACAAAACCAATGCATTTTATAAAAGTATGGGCTTTAAGGAACTGGAGTGCCTAGAAACTTATTGGGACAAGGATAATCCATGTCAGATTTATGTGATGTCCGTTAAATGAAAATAGACATGTTGAAAGTATGAGGGAGGTACTTATGGAGCTCTGGGATGCTTATGATAAGGACGAAGTGAAACTTGATTTTGATTTGGTTCGCGGAGAGCACATACCTGACAATGTTTATCATTTGGTTTGTGAAACGGTAGTTCGCCATCGAGATGGAGATTTCCTTTTAATGCAAAGAGCGTTGGACAAGGAAGGATGGCCCGGTTGTTGGGAAGTGGGGGCAGGCGGAAGTGCATTAAAGGGAGAGACACCGCAACAATGTGCAAGACGTGAATTGCAGGAGGAATGTGGTATTGAAGCAGGAGAATTGAAACAAATTTATCACACCCATCGTCCGGAGGGACATGCCATCCATTATGGATATCTTTGTATAACGGATTGTCCCAAGGATTCCGTTACTTTACAAGAGGGGGAAACCATTGCTTATAAATGGATTTCCAAGGGAGAGTTACTTAAATTCTTGAGTTCAGGTGATTGTATTGAGCCGCAAAAGAAACGTTTAAAAAGCTTTATGGAAAAATTAAACAGAGAGGCATAGGAAAAGAAAAATGGCAAATACAGAATTGACAAATATGGTAATGCTGGAAGTGGATGGAAAAGTTTTGGTGCTCAACAGAAAAAAGAAATTTTGTGGAATTGCTTTTCCGGGCGGACATGTGGAATCTGGTGAAAGTATTTATGATTCTGCCGTCCGTGAGTTTAGAGAAGAAACAGGTTTGACTATTTCCAATCTGAAAAGTAAGGGATTCATTTATTGGGAAGAAAATGAAAGCGGATTTACCTATTTTACCTATTTTTACAAGGCTACAGAATATACAGGAGAGCTTATAGCAGAAACTGCAGAAGGCGAAGTGTTTTGGCTGGATAAGCAGGAATTGAAACAACAGAATTTGGCGCCCAATATGGAAAAATATATAACCATGTTTGAAAATGATTTTTCCGAATGCTTTTGTACATACAAGGATGGATATAAACCACACTATAGGTAACTGTTAACATTTTATAGGAAAGAAAAGGAGTCTAAATCATGAGTGAAGTTTTAAACAAAATGCAGACCAGAAGAAGTATCAGAAAGTTCAAATCTGATATGGTTCCCAGAGAAGTATTGGAAAAAATTATTGATGCCGGAACCTATGCTGCCAGCGGAATGAATAAACAGGCAGGAATTATTGTGGCAGTAACTAACAAGGAAGTGCGAGATAAGCTTTCCAAGGCAAATGCAAGAGTAATGGGTAACGAAGCTACAGATCCTTTTTATGGAGCTCCTGTGGTTTTAGTGGTGTTAGCAAGTAAGGAAGCCGGAACCTATGTGTATGATGGAAGCCTTGTTATGGGCAATCTGATGTTGGCAGCCCATGAGTTGGGAATCGGCAGCTGTTGGATTCACCGTGCAAAAGAAGTATTTGAGCAGCCGGAATGGCAGGAATGGCTGAAATCCTTAGGAATAGAAGGGGATTATGAAGGGGTGGGCAATTGTGTGCTGGGATATGTGGATGGAGATTATCCTGCAGTGCCTCCTCGCAAGGAGAACCGGGTTTTTTATGTGGAATAAATATGGGCGGAAAGTAAGGCAAATAGGAAACGATTAGAAGAAGATTAGAAGAGGAGTATAGAAAAATGAAGAAAATCACTCCACCCAAAATGATTCTGTTCGATTACGGACAAACTTTGGTAAACGAAGGGAAATTTGATGGTGTAAAAGGAACAGAAGCAGTCTTAAAATATGCCACCCAAAATAAATACAATCATACTGTCGAAGAGGTGCAGGCAGCAGCCGATGCCATTAATAAAGAATTAGGTAGATTTGACCCCTTAAGGCGGCATTTGTTTCAGGTAGAAGTACCCAATCATATGTTTACTGCTTACCTTTATGAGTCCATGGGGATTGAACTGTCTTTATCTCCTAAGGAGATAGATAAGGTTTTCTGGGATGCGGCTGCTCCGGGAGTGCCCACGGAAGGAATTGGAGATTTTCTTGCATTCTTAAAAAAGCAAGGCATTCGTACAGGAGTTATCAGTAATATATCCTATTGTGGAGAGGCTGTGAAAGAGCGCATTTCTTCGGTGATTCCAAGCCACGAGTTTGAGTTTATCTTGGCAACCAGCGAATATATGTATCGCAAGCCACATAAACGGATTTTTGAATTGGCACTGGAAAAAGCCAACCTGTCCCCGGAAGAGGTATGGTATATTGGAGACCAATATGAATGTGATATCGTTGGCGCCCGCAACGCTGGGATTTTTCCGGTTTGGTACATAGGGGCGATAGATTTGCCTTATAGTGAGAAGGAAGACGTATTGACAATTAGAAAGTGGAAGGAACTTATTAGCATTTTATAAAATTTTTGATTTTAACATTTCAGAAACATTTTTTTAGCAAATCTCCAACAATCTCCCTGTAAGATACAATCATCAAGTGAAACAAAAACAAACAGATGAACAGACAAGGAGAAAAGAAAAATGGCAAAATCAAAATTAGTAAAAATGAACAAGAAGATTGAAGAGGGAGTTGTAGAAGGTTACAAGAAAATTGAGGAAGGTGTTGTAGGTGGCTACAAGAAAATTGAGGATGGCGTGGTGGAAGGCTTTCAGAAAATCACCGATAAATTTGTAGACAACTACCTTACCAAAGAGGGGGAAACCGTAGAAGAAGCTAAGGCGAGGCTTGCTGAAGAACAGAAGAAATTTTAAAATATCTTGCATTATTTCTGCCAAAGTGTTACACTCCCCCTTGGATGGTATTCACAAGAAACCGTACCAAGGAAAAACTGTAACCTTTGGCAGAAGAAAGAGAGTATTACCTGATACATCGTATGTACATAAGTGCAATGAGAGTAAGGGCAGGTGATGTGATTGAAAATAGGATTTATAGGAGCCGGTAAAGTAGGCTTTTCCATGGGGAAATATTTCATGGAACATGGACAGTGTGTGTCCGGCTATTATAGTCGCAATTTAGATTCTTCCAAGGAAGCGGCAGCATTTACAAAAACAAAGTGTTACAAGAAATTAAAGGAACTAATCAGAGAATGTGATACTCTGTTTCTTACGGTCCCGGACGGGTGTATCCGGGAGGTTTATTCTGAAATAATTCAATCAGACATAGAGGGAAAATGTCTTGTGCATTGTAGTGGTGCACTGTCCTCTATGGTTTTTTCCGGTATCAGTGAAAGGGGAGCACGAGGTTGCTCCATCCATCCAATATGTGCCGTCAGTGATAAGTTCACGGGCTATCAGGATTTATCCCAAGCATATTTTACAATTGAAGGAAAAGAAGTGGAAGACCTGGCAGAGGTGCTGAAAAGCTGTGGAAATCAGGTGGAGTTTTTATCCCCGGAGGTGAAAGTTAAGTATCATGCAGCTTCGGTATTTGCCAGCAATCTGGTGGTAGGGTTATATGATATTGCCATAGGGCTTTTGCAGGAGTGCGGATTAAGTGAAGCCTTTGCAGAGCATGCATTAAAACCATTGTTTCAGGGAAATGCAATGAATGTGGCTTCCAAAGGTGCAATCGATGCATTGACAGGCCCTGTAGAACGAGCGGATTTCCAAACGGTAGAAAAGCACCTTGCAGTTTTAAGCGGGGAAAGAAGAGAAATTTACCGCCTGTTGTCCAAACACTTAATTTCTGTGGCAGAACAGAAAAACCCGGGCAGGGATTATGGAAAAGTAAAGTTAACTTGAGAAAGGATGGAGAAATGAAAAACACAGTTGTAACCTTTAGGGAAGCAAAACAAAAGGGTGAGAAGCTGACCATGCTTACAGCCTATGATTATTCTACAGCAAAGCTGATTGATGAAGCGGGAGTAAATTCCATTTTGGTGGGGGATTCCCTGGGAAATGTGATTCTTGGATATGAAGATACTATATCCGTTACTATGGAGGATATGATACACCACGGTGCGGCAGTCAGCCGTGGGGCAAAAAATGCCCTTGTAGTTATTGACATGCCTTTTATGTCCTATCAAACCAGTGTTTATGATGCAGTGGTTAATGCAGGGCGTTTGATGAAAGAGGGAAGAGCGGGAGCTGTAAAATTAGAGGGCGGCGTGGAGGTATGCCCCCAGATACAGGCGATTACCGCGGCAGGAATCCCTGTGGTAGCACATATCGGGCTTACCCCTCAGTCCATCAATGCCTTTGGTGGCTTTAAGGTACAGGGTAAGAGTGAAGCGGCAGCCAAAAAGCTCATTGAGGATGCAAAGGCGGTAGCGGCAGCAGGAGCCTTTGCTGTAGTATTGGAGTGCGTTCCTGCAAAGCTGGCAGAGCTTGTTACCAAGGAGCTTACCATTCCTACTATCGGTATTGGCGCAGGAAATGCCTGTGACGGACAGGTGCTGGTATATCAGGATATGTTGGGCATGTTTTCTGATTTTACCCCAAAGTTTGTAAAGCAATTTGCCAAGGTGGGTGAGGTAATGAAGGAAGCCTTCCGTACCTATTGTGAAGAGGTTCAAGCAGGCACATTCCCCGGAAAGGAACATGAATATACCATATCTGATGATGTGTTAGAGAAGCTGTATTAAGAGCGTATGTGAAAAATAAAAGATAGAGAGAAAAAGAGAAACATAGAGGAGAGTATAACATGCAGATTGTATCAACAATAAAGGAAGTAAGAACACAGGTAAAAGAGTGGAAAAAACAAGGATTAACCATTGGATTTGTGCCCACTATGGGCTATCTTCATGAGGGGCATGCAAGTCTCATGCATCGCGCCAAAAAAGAATGTGACAAGGTAGTAGCAAGTATCTTTGTAAATCCCATGCAGTTCGGCGTCAATGAAGATTTGGACAGCTATCCCAGAGATTTACAGGCAGATGCTAAGCTTTGTGAATCCATAGGGGTGGATTTGATTTTCCATCCCGAGGTAGAGGAAATGTATGAGCAGGGCTTTTGCTCCTTTGTGGATATGAACGGATTAACCAAAGAGCTTTGTGGAAAATCCAGACCCATTCATTTCCGTGGTGTCTGTACAGTGGTTAGCAAGCTTTTCAATATTGTAACTCCTGATAAGGCATTTTTCGGCCAAAAGGATGCCCAGCAGCTGGCAGTTATCCGCAGAATGGTAAAGGATTTGAATATGGATATTGAAATCGTAGGCTGCCCCATTATCCGGGAAGAGGACGGCCTTGCCAAGAGCTCCAGAAATACATACCTGAATGAGGAAGAGCGGAAGGCAGCATTGATTTTGAGTCAGACCATCTGTCTGGGAGAACGTTTGGTAAGAGATGGTGTAAGGGATGCGAAGGCACTTGTAGATGCTATGAAAGAAAATATCGCCAGAGAACCCTTGGCAAAAATTGATTATGTAGAAGTGGTAAGTATGGATACCATTGAAAAGATAGAATTATTGGAAGGTGCGGTTCTTGTGGCAATGGCAGTGTATATCGGAAAAACCCGCCTGATTGATAATTTTATTGTGGAGTTGGTAAACTTGTAGAAATAGCCTGCAAATAAAAAGTCAAGGCTAAATTAAAGAATATTGAAAATTTTATACAGGTTGAAAAATAGGTATCAAAATAAGACCACCACACCAGTGCTGGTCTGAAAATCGTAGTGGATAATTAGGATTCTGGAAGAGCGGCAAGGTATTCTTTCACTCGACCATAGTAGATTCTTAGAAACTTGTTGGCACCCGCTGTCATATAGACATAGTAAGGTTTACCCTGAGATCGTTTCTTATCCAAGAACTGATATACTGGGTCGTCTTGAGGATGTGTTTTGAGCAAGGCATCCATTACCTGAAACAAAGTCTTCCTAAGGTCAGAAGAGCCACGTTTTGAAGTTGGTACGCTTTTTTGTTCATACGTTCCGGATTCATTAACTCCGGGATCCACACCGGCAAATGCAGTGATTGCACCTTTATGGGTGAAACGGGAAACGTCACCAATCTCAGCCATCAGCTGAGGACCAAGTGAAGGACCAACACCTTTCATTGCCATAACGATAGGATACTCAGGGAGCTTGGATGCAGTTTCATTCATTAAGGTGCGAAGTGATTCAACGGTTGTAGAGGCACTATTAAGTTGGTCAATTGCCTGCCTGATAATAAGTTTTGTAATGTCATCCTTAGGAAGTACAGGAACAAGTTCCTTAGCTTTTCCATAGATTTCTTCAGCTTTTGACTGACTGAAGTTGTACTTCTTGCGTTTGCACCAGTTTTGATAATGGTCGATAAAGGCATTTTGGGACATTTTACGGACGCAGTCCACATGCCAGTATGTAGTTGCAAAATCAACCCATTTCTGGCTGCCGTCACTACGTGCAGGACTGTCAAAATAAGTATTAACACCAGGATAGGTTTGGTCAAGGATGCCGATAAGATTATTCTTCATAGCCGTCTTATGCTTCATGTAAAAGCCAAACTGACGGTTCATGGTTTTAAGTTGATTGCGTAATTCATCCATAACACTATACTGTTTAAGATTCTGCCACTTGTCAAGTGCATATCGTGCAATCTTAACAGCGTCAGCTTTATCGGATTTGACTTTACGAAGAGAATCATTATCAAAATCCTTGATAAGTTTGGGGTTAATGGCACTGACGAATAGGTTTGCCTCGGAAAGCTGATGGGCAAGGACTTCATAATAACGTCCTGTATGTTCCATTACGATTCGGGACTCACCCTCAACAGAGTTGATGAGTTCTACAAGAGAATTGATATCACTGGTTGTGTGTTTGATTTCAAAAGGTGTGGAAACAATTTCACCGAAAGGTCGCATGATGGCAACCATACTTTTACCTTTTGAAACATCGATACCTACTGCGTTCATAAATTTGTCACTCCTTAAGATTATTGCAATGGATAAATACCAGTTTTACTCATTGCCTATTCAATCTACTGTGGTGTGACACGAACGTACCTAAGGCAGTTCAACCTGCATAAAACGAACGCTGCGAATGAGGAGCTGGTTATCAGTCTATCTCACGGACGCGAAGTCCAAGAAAGGAAAAGATATCCAATTGCTACCTACATTCTAACAGCTTAAGCAACAAGATGGATAATAACCTAACTGGTTGTTAGGTATATTGACCATAAATATATTGTAGTAGAAAGGACAGAAAAGACAATGCAAATAACGGCGTTAAAAAGTAAAATACATCGTGCAACGGTTGTCCAAGCAGAACTGAATTATATCGGAAGTATTACCATTGATGAAGCTCTTATGGAAAAAGCCGGAATTTTTGAATATGAAAAGGTTCAGATTGTGGATGTGGATAATGGTTCCCGGTTTGAAACCTATGCTATCTGTGGTCAGCGGGATAGTGGGATGATTTGTTTAAACGGAGCAGCAGCCCGAATGGTGGCCGTGGGGGATAAAATTATCATTATGTGCTATGCCACAATGACACCGGAGGAATTGCAGGAGAATCCTCCCAAGGTAGTGTTTGTGGATGAAAAGAATCAGGTCTCTCGCATAACCAGATATGAGAAGCATGGCAGGCTGGAGGATTTAGTGTAATTTGACAAAATAATCACCCAAAATTGACATATTAAAGTTGTATATGATACACTATTACTCATAAAAGAGTAATAAAGGAGTATATATGAAAATAGAAAATACACACAGTAATATATCAATTTTAAAAGAAATGGGACAACGAATAAAAGATATAAGAATCGGACAATCCTTGACACAGAAAGAATTATGTGAGAAAGCAGGAGTGTCTTTTAATACAGTGGTAAGAATTGAAAATGGTGAAGGTTCAAATATCAATAATTTAATGAGGATAATGAGAGCCCTTGGATTAATTGAAAACTTTAATTTGCTGATACCGGAACAGGAACAATTACCGGAGGAAGCTTTTAAGAGTGAATATAAAAGAAAAAGAGTTTCCAAATCCAGATTAGACAAGGTGGAATGGCAATGGGGGGATGAAAAATAATGAGTAGTGGCGCAGAAGTTTTTTTGTGGGGAAGTAAAATTGGAACTGTTTTTCAAAAGGATACTCATAGTATTCCTAAGTTTAATTACGACAAAGGTTTTGTAAAAAGTAATATTGAAGTATCGCCTATTACAATGCCTTTGTCTACACAAATATATTCATTCCCGGGATTAAGGGATGAAACATTTCATGGTTTGCCGGGGTTGCTGTCGGATTCTCTTCCGGATAAATTCGGTACACGAATTATGAATAGTTATTTATTAAAATTGGGACGATTGGAAAATACCCTAACTGCGGTTGAACGATTGTGCTATGTTGGCAGCAGAGGAATGGGGGCATTAGAATTTGTACCTCAAATGGGTATGGGTATTCCGGATCAATCAATTGATATTGATGAATTATCAAAATTAGCTGATAAAATTCTTTCTGAAAGGAAGGATATTAAGATTAAAGCAGATGAACGGGCGATGGAACAACTTATAAAAGTAGGTACATCTGCGGGAGGCGCAAGAGCAAAAGCTCTTATTGCATGGAATGAAAAAACAAGGGATATTCGTTCCGGTCAGATTGATGCCGGAGATGGCTATAGTTATTGGTTACTCAAATTTGGAACTGTTTCCAATAATAAAGATAAGGACAAGGAAACAGACCATATGGAATATCAGAAAATTGAATATGCTTATTCCTTAATGGCGAAGGATTCCGGAATAGATATGACAGAATGTCGATTGTTAAAAAGTATGGATGGTATGCATTTCATGACAAAACGTTTTGATAGGGATTCTGAAACCGGGAGAAAAATTCATATGCAGTCCTTGGGAGGAATTGCACATTTCGATTTTAACAATCCCGGTGCACATAGCTATGAGCAGGCATCAAAGGTTATGATGCAACTTAAATTGTCATTGGCAGATGTAGAACGTCTATTTCGTAGAATGGTATTTAATGAGGTCTCGAAAAATTATGATGATCATGTAAAGAATATCTCATTTCTTATGGATAGACGTGGAAATTGGAGTCTTGCACCGGCATATGATATGACTTTTTCGTATAATCCTAATAGTATTTGGACATCTGCACATCAAATGACAATTAACGGAAAAAGAGAAAATTTAACAATTGAAGATTTGAAAATATGTGGAAAGAATATGAATCTTTCGGAGCGCAAAATTAATACTATTCTTCAACAGGTTATTGCCGTTGTCAGAGAGTGGGCGCAATATGCAGAATATGTTGGGTTAAGTGAAGAAAGTATGGAATATATCAAAAAGTATCATATGTATTCTAAAGAGTATGATGGTTATATTCCTAATATAGAAGTATTAAATAAGGCAAAGGAATGTAATCATAATGCATATATTCAATTTTAAATCTGGAAAAAACGGTTAAAACATAGAGTGAAATATAGAGACGTGTCTAAATAAGACTGGAAAAATCCAGTCTTATTTTAATGCTCCTTTATTCTGTTCATACTGTGTAATAGCCTGGCGAATCAAAATATGGCTATAAGGAGGCAGACAGATTTGTACTGTTAATTTCCTTCCGTAACAGATAAAGACTACGTGCAAGAAGCATGCCGGAATAAATTAGAATCGAAAGGAAAATAATTAGCATAAAGTCTCTCTCTAGTGAATAGGATGTGGAATTCATTCCCGATACTATAAAATGTCCTATTATATAAGAAACTGGGTATAGTATGAAACGCTCAATCCATATTTTGATATTGGGTTTGCTCCTGAATATAAACCATGCAATAAGCAATGCGCAGAAACCGAATATTGCCAAAATCAAATAATATCCTAATGTCAATCTGGGAAGAGTAATACTGCCGCCACTTGCTGTTACTGATTTCCCGTAAATAAAAATATTTTCTTCGTTATTGTTGGCTGCATAGTATACGGTAAATGGCACATTTTTTTCGAGACGGATTGTGGTGGACTGTACGCCCCGATTAGAGAACCATTCATCCCAAAGAGAGGTCCATGCTTCAATGGTATAATGTACTTTTTCGGTGGAAGGATTTTCTGTATCGGAATCAAAAAAGACGCTACAGCTATAGTCAGTTACGCTTTCGTCAAATGTAATGGTTATGCTTTCGTCAGCATTTTCCGTTACGGATAACAGGTCTTCGGAGTAGGGGAAATAAACCGGCGCACTCAATACAGCAAATGCCGATAGAACCACTGCAATTACAAAGATTGTAGTAAGGGTAATTGTTTGTACTCTTTTTACCAACATCTTTTTTTTCAGATTTACCAGAGGTGCTACCTCTACGCTTGTATGAGTTGCTTCGGGTTCCTTCATTTGTTCATATTTGTGTTGGCACTTGGCACAAGTTTCAAGATGTTCTTTTACAAACTCTGCGGTATCATCACTTACAATGTTTTCTACATAAAGTGGCAAAACATCTTGTATGATATTACATTCATTTCTCATAATTTATTTCCTCCATTTTTTCTTTGATTTTAGTACGAGCCCGATGATAGGTGACGCATGCCCAATTCTCCGATTTGTTGAATATTTGTCCTATTTGTTTAAAACTCAAATCAGCAAATACACGCCACATAAATACTTCCTTGTATGGCTCCGGTATGTGATGAAGCAGCTTTTGGATTTGCATGGCTTCTTCTTTCTTTACAAGCTGTTCTTCCACGGTTTCGTTTGAATCCGGTATGTTTAAAAGTTCTACATCTTCTGTGCTGTCTGCTTTTCCGGACTTTTTAAGATAGGTTAAGTAATTGTTTTTGGCTATCTGACATAGCCATACACGAATATCGCAGTCTCCGCGAAAGCTGTTCAGAGAGCGCATTGCTTTAAAGAATGTGTCCGCTGTAATTTCTTCGGCTATGTGTTCGTTGTTGGATAGCCTTCGGATATATCGAAATACGTCGTTAAAATATGTTCTATATATTTCTTCAAATTCCATCGCTCTACTACCTCCTTTCACCTATTAGACTCCGTAACTTCAAAAACCTTACAAAAAATCGAAATTTTTTCAACAAAATTTCTGAAACTCCTGAAATTTATATACTCAATATAACAGATTGTCAGAAGAAATGATATATCGATCTCATATTGAAAAATTGCGATACATTTAACAAAACATTAACATTTCGCGAACAAATTCCAAACAACTCCTTTGTAATATACAATCATCAAGTGAAACAAAAGCACGGATAAAAAAGAGCAAGCAAAAAGGAGATTAAAAAATGGAAAAGAAAACTTTTGTAACTTTAGTGATGAGTGTTGTCGGAGGTATGTTATTTGCAATGGGAATGTGTATGTGTCTGTTGCCTGAGTGGGAAATGTTTTATCAGGGTGTTGTATTAGCAGCGGTTGGTTTGGTTGAACTTCTGATTACTGCACTTGTGTACTGTAAGAAATCAGGAATTAAGATTAAAGTAAACGCAAAATTAGTTGGAAAAGTTTTTTATGGTATTTTTGCGGCATGTGTATTTGGTGCAGGTATGAGCATGACCATGGCATTTGAAGGCATGATGCTTCCCGGAATTATTGTTGGAATCGTAGGGATTGTATTACTGCTTTTCTTAATCCCTATGTGTGTGGGTTTGAAGGATAGCAGCAAGAAAAGTAACTAAGATGACGGATAAATATAGGCAGTTTTACCTGATATGGTAGAGCTGCCTTATTTAACGTTTTTTGAGATAACTTTCTTTCTTTTTTCTTGCAATTCTATCGATTACCATTCATAATGAGAAATGAGAGATTTATTTAACAAATTTTGGGAGAGAGTATCATATGTTTGACAAAAATGAAAGATTTGAAAAAACTTATTCAC
Organism: Lachnospiraceae bacterium; assembly: GCA_017624835.1. Classification (GTDB taxonomy): domain Bacteria; phylum Bacillota; class Clostridia; order Lachnospirales; family Lachnospiraceae; genus Acetatifactor. The sequence goes on along the minus strand of JAGAMG010000022.1, from coordinate 86,854 downwards.
AGGGAGCAATGACGGTAATGGAAATTTGGGTGGACAAAGAAACCGGAGTAAACTACCTTTACCATGCGGCTGGCTATTCAGGAGGTTTGACGCCTTTGCTGGATAGAGATGGAAAGCCCGTTATTTCTCCTATTTATAATAACTAACGAAAGAAAAAAACAAAAATAAAAGACCTACAAGTGAAAGGAGACAAAATATGTTAGAAGCATTGAAACAACAAGTCTACGAAGCAAACATGGAACTTCCCAAGTATGGTCTGGTAACCTTTACCTGGGGAAATGTCAGTGCCATTGACAGAGAAAGCGGTTTGTTTGTTATCAAACCCAGTGGGGTAGAGTATGATAAGCTCACACCCGAGGACATGGTAGTAGTGGATTTGGAGGGCAATAAGGTTGAAGGCAGATTTAACCCTTCCTCCGATACTGCAACCCATGTAGAATTGTATAAGGCATTTACCGAAATCGGCGGTATTGTACATACCCATTCTTCCTATGCTACCAGCTGGGCGCAGGCAGGAAGAGATATTCCCTGTTATGGAACCACTCATGCGGATTATATTTATGGACCTGTTCCTTGTGTACGTAACTTGACAGCGGACGAGATTGCAGCAGGCTATGAAGAAAATACCGGACATTTGATAGTGAAAGAATTTATGCGTCTCGGCAAAGAGCCCATGGCAGTGCCTGCAGTACTTTGTAAGAATCACGGCCCTTTTACATGGGGAAAGGATGCCAAGGATGCGGTACATAATGCAGTAGTATTGGAAGAAGTGGCAAAGATGGCGTATCGTACTGAAAGCATAAATGTTCACGCATATCCTGCACCACAGGAGCTTCAGGATAAACATTATTATCGTAAGCATGGTGCCAATGCGTATTACGGGCAGAACGAGTATTAATCTGGTGTGCGCGAGCACATTCGGTACTTTTAGACAAAAATATGTAGGGAATTTGCAATAAATTCTTCGGTATCATCACTAGACTTAAAAACAGAACTATGCTAGTATATTTTCGGAAGAGATTTAAGACAGTCGTATGTGTTTATTGCTTACGGCGGAATGGAGGAGACGATGAACAATTTAGAACTGCAAAAACGCGCGAATGATGTTCGTAAAGGCATTGTAACCGCAGTTCACAGTGCAAAGGCAGGACACCCCGGTGGATCCCTTTCAGCAGCTGATTTATATACCTTTTTATATTTTGAAGAGCTGAATATTGATCCTGCAAATCCTAAGATGGAGAACAGAGACAGATTTGTATTGTCCAAGGGACACACAGCGCCCGGACTTTACTCTGCGTTGGCTAACAGAGGCTTTTTCCCTGTTGAAGATTTGACAACCTTAAGAAAGCTTGGTTCCTATCTTCAGGGTCATCCCTGTATTCATATTCCCGGTGTGGACATGTCTTCAGGTTCTTTGGGACAGGGTATCTCCGCCGCTGTAGGAATGGCACTTGGCGCAAAGATGGACGGTAAGGACTTCCGTGTATATACTTTGTTAGGTGATGGTGAAATTGAAGAAGGACAGGTTTGGGAGGCTGCTATGTTTGCAGGTCACCGTAAGCTGGACAACTTCTGTGCGATTGTTGATAACAATGGTTTACAGATTGACGGACCTATTGACAAGGTTTGTTCCCCATATCCTATCGATAAGAAATTTGAGGCCTTTAATTTCCATGTAATCAATGTGGATGCTCATGACTTTGATGCACTTCGCGCTGCATTTAAAGAGGCAAGAGAGACCAAGGGAATGCCTACCTGTATCGTGCTTCACAGCTTAAAGGGTAAGGGTGTATCCTTCATGGAGGGTGACGTGGAATGGCACGGCAAGGCTCCTAATGATGATGAGTACGCAGTAGCAATGGCTGATTTGGATAAAATTGAAAAAGAATTAGAGAAAGCAGGTGAAGCATAATGGCAGATGTTAAAAAGATTGCAACCCGTGAAAGCTACGGCAATGCCTTAAAGGAGCTGGCAGAGGAATTTCCCAATCTGGTAGTTCTGGATGCTGACCTTGCTGCAGCTACCAAGACAAGTATTTTTAGAAAAGCATATCCCGACCGCCACATCGACTGTGGTATTGCAGAGTGTAACATGATGGGCGTGGCAGCAGGACTTTCCTTAGTAGGAAAGGTGCCTTTTGTAAGCTCCTTTGCAATGTTTGCAGCAGGACGTGCTTTTGAGCAGGTTCGTAACTCCATCGGTTATCCTCATTTGAATGTAAAAATTGGTGCAACTCATGCAGGTATTACCGTTGGTGAGGACGGCGCAACCCATCAGTGTAATGAGGATATTGCTCTTATGAGAACCATTCCCGGAATGGTAGTAATGTGTCCTTCTGATGATGTGGAAGCAAAAGCGGCTGTTCGTGCAGCATTAGAGTATGAAGGTCCTGTTTACATTCGTTTCGGACGTGCAGCAGTGCCTGTAATCAATGACAAGCCTGATTACAAATTTGAAATTGGCAAGGGTACTGTGGTAAGAGAGGGTACTGATGTTACCATTGTAGCAACCGGTATCTGTGTGGATTCTGCTCTGGGTGCGGCTGAAAAGCTGGCAGCTGACGGCATCAGTGCGGAAGTAGTAAATATCTGTACCATCAAGCCGTTGGATGAGGAAGTTGTAATTAACAGTGCAAAGAAGACCGGTAAGGTTGTTACTGTGGAAGAACATTCTGTAATCGGTGGTCTTGGCAGTGCAGTATGTGATTGCCTGTGTGCAAATTACCCTGTCCCTGTTAAGAAGCTGGGTATGCAGGATATCTTTGGTGAATCCGGTTCCGCAGCTGCTCTGGTTCAGAAGTATGGTCTGGATGCAGAGGGTGTTTACAAGTCTGTGAAGGAATTTATGTAAACCCTTGTAGGATTTCTGATATAGAAGAAATGATTTTATAACAATAGAGAAGCTCTCTGTAAGTATGTGATTGGGTATTACATATTGGCAGGGAGCTTTTTGTATTTTTATAATTTCTTAAGAATTTTGTGTCATAATTAGAAACATTTTGCAGTTAAGCTTGTCATTAGAAAGACGGGGGTACTAATTATGACAGGAAGCAGTGCAGCAAGAAATTATGACAGAGAATTTGACAGACAATATGACAGACGGTATGACAAGGAGAAAAGGCAAGGAGTCTTGCATGTAGTAGATGTAAAGCGGAATCCATATTTAGTAGACTATCAGGAGAATCAAAGGAGACCGCAAAGTAAACGGGGGCGAAATGCTCCGAGGGAAAGAAGGGAAATAAATAATAGCAGAAGAAATCGCATGAACCACCAAGCCTACACAGCTCGACGAAAAAGGGCAGAAAAAAAGCGCAGGATGCTTATAAGAAAGGCTCTCTTTCTGCTGGTATATGGGTTGGTGTTGTTTGTTTTTTTCTTCTTCCTTGTGAACTTATTTACAAAAGGAATGGAAGCTGTTGGAAAAAATAATGTAACAGAAAAGAAAGCAGCGGATTTAAGTATGGTTGATATGGATACAGAGATAAAAGAACCTTACCTGATTCAGGGCTTGACACCCGCCGACTATGGTAAGCACCCTACCTGGACGGAGGATTTTCTGACACCCAATGAATATTCCAGACCGGGAGATGCATTGAAAGAAGTCAATAGTGTATTTGTACATTATACAGCTAATCCGGGAACAAGCGCGGCACAAAACCGCAGTTATTTTGAACAGCAAAAGGATACCCACGAGCGCAGTGTCAGTGCTCATTTTATTATTGGCTATGAGGGGGAAATCATTCAATGTGTGCCCTTGGATGAGATTGCCTATGCGGTACAGACCAGAAATGAAGATTCTATTTCTATCGAATGCTGTTATCTGGCAGAGGATGGTTCCTTTACACAGGAAACCTATGATTCTCTTATTAAGCTGCTGAAATGGTTGGTGGAGGTTTATGATTTAGAAGTGGATGAGGATATATTGCGTCACTATGATTGTGGTGGAAAGAAATGTCCTATTTACTATACGGAGCATGAAGATGCATGGGAAATGTTAAAGGAGGATGTAAAGACTTTGTAGTCTTTGCATCCTCTTTTGCACATGAACAATGAATTGGGATAGTTACATATAGCCAATGATTGCGCATGACGAAATGCGCAATTGCGCAGAAAAAGGCGAGAAAGATTGTCTAAAGTGTAGTTTTGCGCAAAAAATCATTAGATATATTGTGAATTGACGCTAGAATGAAAGGGGAATATAATCAAAATATAGTAATAAAGCACAAAAACAGGCGCAACAAGATGCGCAACACGTTGCGCGCGCGGAGGTAGATATGAAAAAGAAAAGTGGCATTCGTGGTTTCTTTAAAAAGTTGTATAAGTATAGAATATTTCTTCTAATGCTTATGCCCGCAATTATCTATACTTTGGTATTTGCATACTACCCCATGACGGGTATTGTATTGGCATTCAAGAAGTACAAGTATGCAGGTGGTATTTGGGGAAGCCCGTGGAATGGACTGAATAACTTCAAGTTCTTTTTCCAATCAGGGCAGGCCGGCTTGGTTACCAGAAATACAGTGCTATATAATGTTCTGTTCATCATAGTAAATACAGTACTTCAGATTGCGGTGGCAGTATTCCTGACAGAAATTAAAAATAAGAGTTTTCGTAAAATCAGCCAGTCACTTATGTTCCTGCCTTACTTTATTTCATGGGTTATTGTAGGAGTTATGGCGTTTAATATTCTCAGTGCGGATTATGGTTTTATGAACCGTTTGATTGAGAGCCTGGGCGGTGAAAGAATTTCCTTCTATACCACTCCGAAAATATGGCCTTTGATATTGACCTTCTTCAATGTGTGGAAGGGGATTGGTTATGGTTCGGTTATGTACCTGGCAGCGATTATGGGTATTGATACCTCCATGTATGAGGCTGCGGCAATTGATGGAGCGAATGTGTTCCAGCGAATCTTTAAGATAACAATTCCTTCCATTATGCCTACTACCATTATCCTGTTTTTAATGTCCATCGGTGGTATTTTCAAAGGCAACTTTGATATGTTCTATAATTTGATAGGTAACAACGGTCTTCTTTACAACTACACAGATGTAATCGATACATTGACCTTCCGCGCTTTAATCACAAATAGTGATTATGGCATGTCTGCAGCAATTGGTCTGTTCCAGTCGGTATTGTGTTTCATTACCGTTTTGGTTGCCAATAAGCTGGTAGGTCTGTATGACAAGGATTATACATTATTCTAGGAGGTAGCCATGGCAGAAACGATAAAATACGGAAAAGTAAAAATGGGAAAAGACCAGATACTTCTAAATATCCTTGCATACACCTTCTGCGGAGTGGTTGCGCTGTTTTGTCTGGTTCCTTTTATAATGGTGGTATCCGGTTCCTTCTCGTCAGAAGAGGCCATTACCCACAATGGATTTAGTATTTTGCCACAGGATTTTAGCCTGGAGGCTTATAAGACAGTATTTAAAGAGCCCATGGTTGTTGTCAGAGCCTATGCAACTACAATTGGACTGACTGCAGTGGGAACTACATTGGGACTTTTGCTTCAGACCATGACTGCATATGTGCTTTCCAGAAAGGATTTTGAGTGGAGAAATTTCTTTTCCTTTTTCTTCTACTTTACAACCCTGTTTAGCGGTGGTTTGGTACCATACTACATACTGATTACTCAGACGCTTAATTTGAAAGATAATTATTTGGCAATGCTATTGCCCCTTCTGTTCAGTGTATATAATCTCTTGATTATGAAGAGCTATATTACAGCCTTGCCGGAGTCGTTGATTGATGCGGCGAAGATTGATGGCTGTGGAGAATTTATGACTCTGTTTCGCATTGTAATGCCCCTGATAAAGCCCGCATTGGCAACGGTAGGTTTGTTTATTGCATTGGCTTATTGGAATGATTGGTACAATGCCATGCTTTACATCAGCGAAGAAGAGATGTATCCATTACAGTACTTCCTGTATGAAAAGGTAAATAATATCGAAGCATACAAGAAATTGCTGGCAAACAATGCTATCAGCAGTTCGGTGGTAAGTAGTATGTCGCTGCCCAGTCAGACTCTGAAGATGGCGCTTACGGTGGTAGTAACAGGACCTATCGTTTTGGCGTATCCTCTGGTGCAGAAATATTTTGTACAGGGTATTACCATTGGTGCGGTAAAAGGTTAATCTTGGTGAATAACTCAAAAGGAGTTTTAACACATACATATTTTAAGGAGGATTACTATGAAAATGTTTAAGAAATTGGTTTCACTTGGTTTGGGAATGACCTTGTCAATGGGTATGCTGGCAGGCTGTGGTTCCTCAGAGGAGGCAAAGAGCGACTCTGTAGCATCCGATGCTCCCAAACAGGAAGCACAGGCAGATGCAGCAGGAGGCAAAACCTATAATGGTGTTGATGTCTCTGAACATGTGGATTTGACCATGTATCTGATTGGTGAGAGAACCCCTGATTTTGATGAGGTATATGGAAAAATTAATGAGATTTTAGAAGAGAAATTAAACTGTTCCATTAATGTAGAATTCCTTTCCTGGGGCGAGCATGATACCAAATATTCCATGCTGTTCTCTTCACAGGAAGATTTTGACTTGATCTTTACCGCTTCCAGCTGGTGTCATTATGAGCAGACGGTAGCATTGGGTGGTTTCTATGAAATGACTCCTGAATTCATCCAGACCTACGCTCCAAATATCTGGGAAGTAGTTCCTGAGATGGCTTGGGATCAGGCAAAAATCGACGGTAAGATTTATATGGTTCCTAACTATCAGAACGAGTTTGGTCAGGATGTTATTGCAGTACGTGGCGACTTGATGGAGAAATATGGTTATAAAGATATTACCAGCTGGGATGAGCTGAAGAACTTCTATATGGATGTAGCAGCAAATGAAGAAAATATGTTTGCATGTGGCGGCGGTCCTACCTATCAGTATTGGCAGGCACAGGGCTTAACTACCACAAGTGGTACTCCTAAGGGTGGAGAATTGATTCTGTACAATACACAGGATCCCAGTGATTTAAGCTTTACTTATGTTATGGATTGGGATGGATTCCTTGATTACTGCAAGCAGGCAAAAGAAATGTTAGATGCAGGCTGCTGGTCCCAGGATGTACTTAGTAGCACTGATGAGAGACAGGTTGGTCTGTTAAGCGGAAAGTCTGCTGCTATGGTTTGGAATCTGGGAAGCTGTATGAACTATGCTAAGCAGGCAAATGCAGAGCATCCTGAATGGAAGGTAACCCTTTGTGACCCTGTATCTGCTCAGGATAAGAAGGTTAACTCCTATATCAACAATGGTGTAGCAATCAACTTAAGCAGTGAAAACCCTGAGAGAGCAATGATGGTACTGAACGAGTTCTATACTAACCCTGAGGTTAATGATTTAACCAGAATTGGTATTGAAGGTAAGCATTGGGAAGCAGTTGGCGACGATCAGTACAAGGTTCTTGATGCAATGAGTGGCTACGGTGTAGACAGCAACTGTAACTGGGGCTGGACAAACTGCACTATCAAGAGAGAAGAGTATATTGAAGACAGAACTGAGTTGAACGATAGACATGATGCTATTTTGGAAAATTGGAATGCAAATGTTAAGGCAGAGCATCCTTATGATGGTTTCAACTTCAATACTGAGCCTGTAACTACTCAGGTTGCAGCAGTAGATGCAGTAGTTGCTACCTACTATGGACCTTTGACCAATGGTGTTGTAGAAGATGTGGATGCTTCTTTCAATGAGTTTAAGGATATGCTGGAGGCGGCTGGTATCCGTGATATTATTGCAGAATTAGAGAAACAGGCAGCAGAGCATGTAGCAGCAAACTAAGGAAATGATTTATGTCGAATGAAGCTAGCAACAAAATCAGTGTAAAAGAGATTGCAAGTGAGCTTGGAATTTCTACCACAACGGTTTCGCGAACCCTGTCCGGTAAGGGCAGGGTTGGTGAAGACACCAAAAAGAGAATATTGGATTTTATCCGGGCAAATGATTACCAACCGAATATCAGACAAAAGGGTTTCAAACAAACCAGAAATATTTGTGTAACACTGCCGGGAGAAAAGGATTTTGCAGAACTTCCCTTTTTCTCAAAGATTCTGTTGAGTATTTATGATTATTTTGAACCTAGGGATTATAATATAATCCCCATAAAGCTGAAGGCTGGGGACATTAACCCACTTATAAAATTAGTGGAGAACCAGAAGATTGATGGTGTGATTTTTACCCGTTCCATACAGGAAAGTAAAGGGGTGCGCTATTTACAACAGCAGGGAGTTCCTTTTGTAATTGTAGGTTCTTTTGATGATAAATCTGTCTGGCAGGTGGATGTGGATCAGGAAAATGGTTGTCGTGAGCTGACTTCAATTTTGATAAAGAAAGGTATGCGCAGGATTGCATTATTCTGTGCAGACCGTACCCATGAGGTAACCAAGAGTCGCTATAAGGGGTTTGTAAAAGCTTTTCGGGAAAATGATATTCCCATTGATCAAAATCTGATTTTTGATGAAGCCGGCTATGAGATAGTGGCTGATAAGGCTGTGGAAGATATGTTGAAGGAACAGATAGAATGTATTGTCTGTATGGATGATAATATCTGTCTCAACGTAGTGAATAAGCTGCGGAGGGAAAAGGTAAACATTCCCGGGGATATTCGGGTTGCTTCCTTTTATAACAGTTGGTTATTGAACAGCAGTGAGACACCCATTACCTGTTTGGATTTTAATGTCAGTGAAATGGGAACAGAGGCATCCAAAATGCTGTTGGATATTTTGGAAGGAGACACCACCCCTAAAAAGGTTTTGCTTGGTTATCAGGTAATATTAAAGCAATCTACTAAATAATTTGACTCCTGATTTTTGAGTCCTGTGATATGAGAGTATTGCAGGACTCAAGCACTATCAGAAACAGAAAGGAGCAATATGAGCAATTTTATCCGAGGAGTGGATATTTCTTCTTACCCTGAGATGTTGGATAAAGGATTTCAATATTTTGACTATGATGGAAATAAGGTGAATTTGTTGGATTTTGCCAAGGAACAGGGTATTAATTACGGCAGACTACGCCTGTGGAACAACCCTGCCCGTGTGCCCCAGGCAGAAGGCTATTGTGACCTGGAGCATACCAAATGGATGGCAAAGGAATTGGTAAGCCGAGGAATGAAATTTATGCTGGATTTCCATTACTCTGATTGGTGGGCTGACCCGGGGCATCAGGAGATGCCGGAGGCCTGGAAGGATTTGTCGAATGATGAATTGGTGCAGGCGGTGTATTCCTTTACCAGAGAGGCCTTGGAGGCATTGGATGAGAATGGGACGTATCCTGACAGCATTCAGATTGGCAATGAAATTCGTTGTGGTATGATATGGCCCGCCGGTAAGGTAAGTAATTGGCCCATGCTGGCAAGACTAATCAATGCCGGTATCAGAGCGGTTCGGGATACCCAGAAGGAAAGAGATACTCAGGTAGTAATACATCTGGATCAGGGGGGCAGATATCATTATCTGGAGGAATGGTTTGATGCGGCTCTGGAGCATGGGGTAACAGATTTTGATATCATAGGTTTGTCCTATTATCCTTTTTGGCATGGTACCTTCAATGATATTAAGAATTCCATGGAAAGATTGGTGGGCAGATATCATAAGCCTATTGTGCTTGCTGAGATAGCCCATGCTTTCCGTAGAAGCAGCGGAAGTCTCTTTGGCGAACAGCAGGAGTTAAATGCCGGATTCCCTGCAAATCCTGTGGCACAGCGCAAGGTGCTGGAGCTGATTATGAGTATTACCGCCCATGTGAAGAATGGAATGGGTTTGGGAGTATTTTATTGGGAACCCTTCTCCCGCAGCAAGAGTGATGATGGTAGCTGGGGGAGCTGTATGGGAGTGGTGGATGCCAATGGAATCCCTACGGAAGGCTGTAAAGCCTTTGCCTTTGATGTGGAGCGGGTGGACTGTGCAGCTGATGCTAAAATATACGCCCCCGGAGAATTGACGGTATCCCCAAGCGCAGATTTGCAACAGTGTCTGCCGAAGTATGTGAATGTGCTAAAGTGGGATGGAAGCATAGAAAAACAGAGGGTAATATGGGCAAATGTACCCGGGCAGGGGGGATTGCCTGAGCAGGGAGAGCTTGTGCTCCGGGGAACAGTAGGTTCAAGTGAAGAGCCGATATCGCTTCGGGTAAGGATTGAAACTCAGGATATCAATTATGTCAGAAACGGGACTTTTGCGGAGGATACTGATTATTGGAGATTGACTGCAAATAGGGAGGTACGGACGGATATCCGACCGGAAATTGCAGAAGAATATCCCTATGGTACGGAGAATTATTTCTACTTTGAATGTAAGGATAATTTTGAATTGGAGCTGTCCCAGAAAATTGTCGGGTTGGAGCCGGGAAAATATGTTCTGAGTGTAGAATACCGGGGAGACAATACTACAGGAGTACAGGTGGCTCTGTATGCAAAAGGGCAAGGTGTTGATGAAAAAATTGAGATTTTCCCCACAGACAGAGAATGGCGCCGTAGCGAATTACCTCTGGAGGTGTCTGATGCGGGAGAAATGGAAGTAGGAATAAAAGTAGATTCCCCGGCTATCTATGGTAAAGTGAGAAAAGTAACCCTAAAGAAAAAGTAGCATAAAGAGATTGTAATGGTTGCCATCTGCTTTTTAATTTGCTAGAATATAGACCGAATGAAAAGACTGCTTAAGCAAGGCCTTTTCAAGAGAGGAATATATTATGAACATTTTATCACCATCAATTCTGTCAGCGGATTTCTGGAAGCTGGGAGAAGATATTCGGGCAGTAGAAAAAGCAGGAGTAAAGTGGCTTCATGTGGATGTTATGGATGGACTTTTTGTCCCTTCTATTTCTTATGGAATGCCCATTTTGCAGTGTGTGCGTCCTAAGACGGATTTGTTTTTGGATGTGCATTTGATGATTGAAAAGCCGGAGCGGTATGTGCAGGAGTTTGCAAAGTGTGGTGCAGATTTGGTTAACTTTCATATCGAAGCCACTGAGGATGTGGAAGGCTGCATTCAATTGATTCGGGAAACCGGTAAAAAAGTGGGTATTACCATTAAGCCTAACACACCGCCGGAGGCTGTGGAAGCCTACCTGGAATTGGTAGATATGGTGCTGGTAATGACTGTGGAGCCGGGCTTCGGAGGGCAAAAGCTGATTCCGGAATGTCTGGATAAAGTACAGGTGATTCGTAAAATGGTAGCAGATAAAGGGCTGTCTACGGATATTCAGGTGGATGGTGGTATTAGCCTTGACAATGTGCATATGGCGTTGGAGGCAGGAGCTAATGTGATTGTTGCCGGTTCTTCCGTTTTTAAAAATGACGCATGTGTCAATGCGGAAGAGTTTTTGAAGAAGCTGCAATAATAAGGTGTGAGGCATGCACAATATAATGTAGGTATACTGATAAAAGTATGCCGATATGAGGTGAGGAATGGAACTGGAAATTTTGCATATGATACAGGGCTGGCATCAGGATTGGTTGTCTGAGATTATGATTTTTTTTAGTAGTATCGGAAATGGTGGTATGGTTTGGATTGCAGTGAGCCTTGTATTATTGTTGATTCCGCGAACCAGAAAGTGTGGGTTGACAATGGCGGTGGCAATGCTGCTTACCATGATTCTGGGAAATGAAATTATAAAAAAGGTGGTGGCACGTCCAAGACCTTGTGCAGTTGACAGGAGTGTCACTTTGCTGATCCCTTTTCCGGGTCAATATTCGTTTCCTTCGGGACATACCTCCAATAGCTTTTCAGCAGCAGTAAGTATCTTTTTGTTTTATCGGAAACCGGGAATGGTTGCGTTGGTGGTTGCAGCCATTATAGCTTTTTCCAGAATGTATCTGTTTGTGCATTATCCGACTGATATTTTGGGGGGAATCCTTCTGGGCAGTTTTGATGCAATGTTGGTATATGGTTGTCTTTGGAAGTGGAGACGTAACAAAGCTTGAATATGTGGAAAAGCATAATATGTCAAGTGGTGGAAAGAAAGGGTTGAAAGTACTTTATGGAACAAAAAGCGAAAAATAAAGTATACAGAGAGGTGGAAAAGCAGGGACAGAAGCTGTTGCAGTTTTTGAAATGGGTAGTAATATCAGGTGCTATCGGTATTGTGGTAGGCATGGTAGGTACTGCCTTTTCTTATGGAATGAAGGCGGTAACAGAAATGCGTCAAGAGCATCCCATGATTATATTGGGATTACCTGTGGCGGGTTTGATAATTGTATATTTATATAAAATCGCCCACCGGGAAAATGACCATGGTACCAATAGTGTGCTGGCAGCAGTGCGCTCAGAGGAAAGACTCCATGTGGTCACAGCACCCCTTATTTTTATAAGTACTTTGTTGACTCATTTGTTTGGTGGCTCTGCGGGAAGAGAGGGTGCTGCATTGCAGATGGGAGGAAGCATTGGCAGTGGTCTGGGAAAGCTCTTTCGTCTCAGCGAGAAGGATATGCAGGTGGCAGTTATGTGCGGTATGAGTGCTTGCTTTTCGGCATTGTTTGGAACACCCCTGGCGGCAACCATTTTTTCCATGGAAGTAGTTAGTGTAGGTGTGATGTATTACGCGGCTTTGGTGCCCTGTGTGTTTTCCAGCCTGATTGCAGTGGAGATTGCCCGCTTCTGTGGTGTGGAAGGAGAAGCTATGACCATAAGCGTGATACCGGAGCTTACGGCGGTGGCTACGGGAAAGGTTGCATTGGTAGCAATTCTTTGTGCTCTGGTAAGTATTTGTCTATGTCTGGCTTTGCATGCTGCTTCCGAACATACCAAAAAATGGATGCCCAATCCCTATGTAAGAATTTTTGTGGTTGGAATTGTAATTGTGGCTATTAATTTGCTGCTGGGAACTACGGATTATTTGGGTGCCGGCATGGAGATTATTGAGCAGTGTATGCATGGTGAGGTGCGCCCGGAGGCCTTTTTAATCAAAATGATTTTAACTGCATTGACTCTTGGCGTGGGTTTTAAAGGGGGAGAAATTGTTCCGTCCTTCTTTATAGGTGCAACTTTTGGTTGCTTGATGGGACAGGTTTTGGGGATTTCCCCTTCCTTATGTGCGGCAGTGGGAATGATTGCGGTATTTTGCGGAGTAACTAACAGCCCTGTTACTTCGTTGTGGATTGCAGTGGAACTGTTTGGAATGGATTGTATTTATTTTGTTTTGATAGGCGTAGCGATTAGCTATATGTTGTCCGGTTATTACAGTCTGTATCATTCCCAAAAGATTTTGTATTCCAAATATAAAACAGAATTTAGGCAGGATAAATGGATGAGAAAGGATAAGTAATTATGAATAGAAAAGTATTGTTGAATGATAAATGGAAGTTTCATAAGACTGCAACAGATGTGGAATGGGAAAATCGTGAGAGCTGGGAGCAGGAGATGGAGCCCGTGGATTTGCCCCACGATTGGCTGATTTATAATACGCAGGATTTGTATGAAAATAGTATCGGCTGGTATCGCAGAGAGTTTGTGTTGGAAGAGGTATTTGAGGATATGGAGCCTGAGGAGGCAGTAGCTTTTACCAATGGTGGTAATGGCAGGGTATGCCTTCGCTTTGAGGGCGTTTACATGGATTCTGTTGTCTATGTGAATGGTAAGGCAGTAAAGGAATGGAAGTACGGATATTCTACTTTTGATGTGGATATAACGGATGCTTTGCAGCCGGGAAGCAATGAGGTGGTAGTAAAAGTAACCCATATTGCACCCAACAGCCGTTGGTATAGCGGAGCCGGAATTTATCGAAATGTATGGATGCTTACCCTGCCGGAAGTACATATTCCGATGGATGGGATTTATATGTCCACTAAGGAAGTGGAAAATGGCTATGAGCTTATAGTGGATACGGAAATATCTTGGGGAGAGACTGTAGGAAAGATATTAGGAGGCGGAAGCAAAGAAGATATTCGAGAAGGAATGGAAGTGGAGAACGGACAGAGCGAATATTTTTTGGAATATACCTTATATCAGGATGAAGAGGTGGTTTTCGCGGAAAAGAAGTCCCTGAGCTGTGGACAGGAGAAGGATTGTAGCAGCTTTTTGGTGGATAACCCCAAACGTTGGGATATTACGGAGCCAAATTTGTATCATTTAGAGGTAAAGCTGTTACAGGAGGCAAAGACTTGTAACCAGTGCGTGCAAAAGGAAAAGATTGCAGTAGGCTTCCGCACCATTGCCTATTTACCGGATAAAGGATTTTTGTTAAATGGCAGAAAGGTGCGTTTAAACGGTGCCTGCGACCATCATGATTTGGGTGCTCTGGGGGCAGCGTTCTCCAAGGCGGCTATGCGCAGGAAGCTTTGTATGATGCGTTCCATGGGGGTGAATGCTATCCGCACCTCTCATAATATGCCTGCTGTAGAGTTAATGGAAATGGCAGATGAAATGGGATTTTTGATTGTATCTGAAGCCTTTGATATGTGGGAAATTTCTAAGAATACTTATGATTATGGACGCTTCTTTAAGGAATGGGCAGGAGTGGATGTAAGAAGTTGGATTCGTCGTGACCGGAATCATCCCAGTGTAATTATGTGGAGTATCGGTAATGAGATTCCGGATACACATGCAGATGCCCATGGACAGGAAATCACAGTAAGACTGATGGATTACGTAAAACAGTGGGATTATCGTGGAAATGCACCGGTTACCATTGGCTCTAATTATATGCCCTGGGAAAATGCTCAGAAGTGCGCGGATATCGTGAAAATGGCAGGCTATAATTATGCGGAAAAATATTATGCACAGCATCATGAAAAGTATCCTGATTGGATTATTTACGGCAGTGAAACCTCTTCTGTGGTGCAGAGCCGTGGTATTTATCATTTCCCCTTGGAACGTGCTACCTTGATTGAGGAGGATGAGCAGTGTTCTTCTCTGGGAAACAGCACTACCAGTTGGGCTGCAAAAAATGCAGAGTATTGTATTACCATGGATCGTGACGCAGAATATTCCTGCGGACAATTTATTTGGACTGCCTTTGATTATATCGGAGAACCCACTCCTTATCAGACTAAAAACAGCTATTTTGGACAAATTGACACAGCCGGCTTCCCCAAGGATTCCTTCTATTTATATCAGGCGGAGTGGACGGATTATCATACAGCCCCCATGGTACATGTTTATCCCTATTGGGATTTTAATCCGGGACAATTGGTAGATATCAGGATTTGCAGTAATGCTCCGGAAGTGGAGTTGTTTGTAAACGGAAAATCTCAGGGCAGAAGGCAAATAGACCATAAACATGGCACTGCTCTGCAGCCACATTTTAAGGCTGTGTATGAGCCGGGTAGTATTAAAGCGGTGGCCTATGATGAAAAGGGAAATGTGATTGCGGAGGAAGAAAGACATTCCTTTGGAGATGCTGCAAGTTTAGTGTTAAAAGCTGACAAAAGTGTCATAAAAGCTGATGGTCAGGATATGATTTTTGTGGAAATCAGTGCTGTGGATAAGGATGGTTATCCTGTGGAGAATGCCTCTGATTATGTAAAGGTTACGGTGTCCGGAGCAGCACGTCTGGTTGGCTTGGACAATGGTGACAGCACTGATTATGACCAGTACAAGGGAACGGTGAGGAAGCTGTTTCAGGGCAAGCTCTTGGCAATGATTGCAGCTAAGACTGAGCCGGGAGAGATTTTGGTAAAGGTGGAGCCTGTAGCGGGTCAGTGCGGTAATAAGGCAGAATGCTATAATGGAAATGGTCAGCCCGGTGAGGTAAGTTTGCTGCTTCAAGCGGTAGAAGCGCCCATAGAAAAAGGAGTTTCCGCACATACAGAGAATTTCTATCAACCTTTGGCAGAAGTGGAATATGGGTTTGTACCGGTGCGGAAAATTGAACTTACGGCTTTGGAGGGGCAGAGTCTGTCAAAGGAATGTTCTTCTGTAACCTTAAAGGCAACAATATATCCCCCTAATGCAACTGACACGGATGTCATATGGAAGGTGACGGATGCGGCAGGTCTGGAAAGTAAAATTGCCAAAGTGGAAGCTCTTTCCGATGACAAGAGTATCAGAATACATGGTTTGGGAGACGGAGAGCTTTTTGTGCGCTGTATGAGTAAGAATGGTACCTCTAAAACAAAACTGATTTCCCAAATGGAAATGAAAATTGAAGGCTTGGGAGCTGCTTTTCTAAACCCCTATGAGGAAATAGCTGGGGTTGCCTATAGTTCCAGCCGCGGACACATCGGAAAAGGAATTTCCAGCAGTGCCGGAACGGATAAGGATGGAGAGACATGGCTGACTTATAGCAATCTGGATTTTGGAGATTATGGTAGTGATGAATTGACGCTTTTCATTTTTGCCCATGATGATGACCCTCATATGCTACAAATCTGGCAGGGAATCCCCGGGGAAGAGGGCAGCGAATTGTTGGGAGATGTGCTTTATCACAAAAAGCACATCTGGGAAGTGTTCCAGCCGGAAACCTATCGCTTAAACAGAAGAGTTTCGGGCGTACAGTCCATAACCATTGTGACCCATGAAAAGATGTTTTTGGAAAAAATGAATTTTACAAAGCAAGAAAAGGCTTTTGCAAAGCTTTTTGTTGCAGAGACAGCGGTAATTTATGGCGACAGCTATGAGAGAAAGCCAGATGTGGTAGAAAAGATTGGCAATAACGTATCCCTGTCCTATGAAAATATGAATTTTGGAACAGAGGGAGCAAAGAAGATTACTATTTGCGGACGGACACCATTACCCCAGAATACCATTCAGCTTAGAATCACCGGAGAAACAGAGCTTGTGCAGGTGTTGGAATTCCCCTGCTCGGAGAAGTATGTGGAAATGACTTTTGAATTGCCGCAGATTACAGGAGAAACCAGTGTGACCTTTGTGTTCCTGCCGGGATGTAATTTTGATTTTAAGTGGTTTGAATTTAGGTAAAATGTAATTAGAAAGGGCGTAGGAATGGACAGATTGTGTCGAAGAAAAAATGAAGTCCGGTTGACGGTTATCTTGGTGTTGATTTGTGTGTGCACTCTGGCGGGATGTGGTAGTGCACAGCCCGGGACTGGAATAGAACAGGAAAGTAGCAGTAGTGCGGGTGTGGATGTTGGCATAGAACCCTCAGATGCAACAGGAACAGATGCTGATGTTACAGATAATAGTGTAATTGCCGACACTTCTGCCTGGAAAGCTCGTCCATTGAATGTCCTTGATGATAAATACCGCACCTTTTATGAAATCTTTGTTTATTCTTTTTATGATAGTAATCAGGATGGAATAGGGGATTTGCAGGGGGTGATTCAGAAGCTGGATTATCTTAATGATGGGGATGTCGGCACGAATACGGATTTGGGAATTAATGGTATCTGGCTGATGCCCATTATGCCTTCTACCACCTATCATAAGTATGATACCAAGGATTATATGGATATTGACCCTGAATATGGCACTATGGCAGATTTTGAGCAATTGTTGGCGGAGTGCCATGAAAGAGGTATTAATGTCATCATTGATCTTGCTATGAATCATTCTTCCAGCCAACATCCTTGGTTTTTGGAGGCCACCAACTATTTGAAGCAACTGCCTGAGGGGAAGGAGCCGGACATGCAGGAGTGTCCTTATTTGGATTATTATCATTTTTCAAAGGAAGCCAAGAGTGGCTATGCTCAGGTAATTGGCGCGGAGAGCTGGTATTATGAGGCGCAATTTTGGAGCGAGATGCCGGATTTGAATCTGAAAAGTCCAGCGGTGCGAGAGGAATTTGAGGAGATTGCCCGGTTTTGGCTGGATAAAGGAGTGGATGGCTTCCGTCTGGATGCGGTGAAGGAGTATGTAACCGGTTCGGTGGAAGAAAATGTGGAGATACTGACCTGGTTTAATGATGCAGTAAAAGCAATGAATTCGGATACCTATCTGGTGTGCGAATGCTGGACGGACAGAGCTACCTATTCCAGGTATTATGCCAGTGGCGTGGACAGCATGTTTGCCTTTGAATTTGCGGATAAATCCGGTATTATTTCTAATGTAGTAAACGGAAGACAGAAGGCTTCCACCTACGGAAAGATGCAGGTAGAGGCGAATCAATTGCACGAAAGCTATCATGCAGATTATGTGGATGCTCCCTTTTATACCAATCATGATCTGGCCAGAAGTGCCGGATACTATGCAGGGGAAAACAGTGTAGCACAAACCAAGATAGGACATGCACTAAATCTTTTGACGAGTGGTAATGTGTTCCTTTATTATGGAGAGGAGCTTGGTATGAAGGGCTCCGGCAAGGACGAGAATAAGCGTGCTCCCATGTATTGGAGTAAAAACCCGGATGCAGTGGGCATGTGTGATGGTCCCGCAGACATGGAAAATGTGAAAATGAAATTTGACAGTCTGGAGGAACAGGCGGGGGATGTCACATCTGTTTATAATTATGTAAAGGATGTAATCCGTCTGCGGAATCAGAATCCGGAAATTTCAAGGGGCGAGGTCACTTTCCATGAGGAAATTTCAAGTGATACCGTTTGTGTGATTTCCAAGGAATATGAAGGAAATCATGTGGTATTAATCTTTAACATCAGTGCAGAGACCTCAGAAGTGGATTTGAGCAAGATTGTACAGGGAGCCGGAGGAGATGTGGAAAATGTTGGCGTGTCGGATTCTTCTAAGATGGAAGTTAATGAGATGGTGGTGCTGGGAGAACTGCTGACCGGCGAAGAAACGATAGAACGTAATGAGGATGTAGTAACAATGCCTCCTTATTCTGTATTGGTGCTGGGAAAGTAAATAAATATAAAGTTTTGTAAAATAAAATTTACATGTATCAAGAAATCGTAAAGCATTCTTAACATTGATTGACTGAAAATGGGATAATGACATAATCTGTACTTAGCATTGATGAAGTGACAGGTTATGTCATTTTTGTTAAATAACAGGAGGAAAAAATGAGTATTACAGATTTCTTGGGATTATTAGGCGGATTGGCTTTGTTTTTGTACGGTATGCAGATGATGAGTAACGGTTTGGAGGATGCTGCGGGTAACCGTATGAAGCAGATTTTGGAAAAATTAACTGCTAATCGTTTCTTGGGAGTAGTGGTTGGTGCCGGAATTACGGCAGTCATTCAGTCATCCTCTGCTACAACGGTTATGGTAGTAGGTTTTGTAAATTCCGGTTTGATGACCTTGCAACAGGCAGTCTGGATTATTATGGGTGCTAATATCGGTACTACCATTACCGGACAGTTGATTGCGATGGATATGGGAATGCTGGCACCTCTGTTTGCGTTCTTTGGTGTGGTGATGATTGTCTTTTTCAAACAGCCCAAGCTCCATCATATCGGACAAATTTTAGCAGGACTGGGGGTACTATTTATTGGTATGGATATGATGGGGGCAGCCATGGATCCTTTGCAGGAGTCGGAAGCCTTTGTTTCTCTTATGACTAAATTTTCTAATCCTGTGCTGGGTATTCTGGCAGGTGCCATATTTACTGCCATTATCCAATCTTCGTCTGCATCAGTAGGTATTTTACAGGCATTGGCGACCAATGGATTGATTGCTTTTCCCAGTGCGGTATTTGTATTGTTTGGACAAAATATCGGTACCTGTATTACGGCGGTACTTGCTTCCATAGGAACCAATCGGAATGCGAAACGTACTACGTTGATTCATTTACTGTTTAATATTATTGGTACTGCAATTTTTACTACGGTATGCCTGACGCTTCCGCTGGCGAACTTGATAGAAAGCTTTACGCCCGGCAATCCGGCAGCTCAGATTGCCAATATGCATACCCTGTTCAATATTGTGACTACCCTGCTTTTATTGCCTTTTGGTCAGTATCTTGCAGCATTGGCAAACAAAATTTTGCCGGATGCAAAGGAAGACACTGCACAAAAGACTTCTCTGTTTGGTTTGCAGGAGGAATTCCACAGAGGCAGCATTACATTGGGTTCTTCTGCGGTGCACTTGGATATGCTCCGTCAGGAAATTCAGAGAATGCTTTCTTTGGCAGAAGAAAATGTGGAAAAATGTTTTCAGGCAGTATTGGATGTGGATATGTCTGCTTTTAAGGAGATTGAGCAGACAGAAGAAACTCTGGATTATTTGAATAAAGAAATTTCTCAATATATTTCCAAAATATTAGTACATAATAACAGCGGACAAAATGTTGCTACCATTGAAGAATATTTTTTGATTACCGGAAATGCAGAACGTATTGGAGACCATGCGTTGAATATTGGTGGTTATGTACAGGTAATGGAAAAGAATAAGATTGTGTTTTCAGAAACAGCCAAGTCAGAAATTATGGAAATGCAAAATATCTGCCGCAAGGCAATTCATAAGGCTTCTAACAAGGAAGCAGATGCGACAGAGTGGTTGACAGAAGTGGCGGCAATGGAACAACAGATAGATGACATGACTGTCAGATTCCGCGAAAGCCATTTGGAAAGAATGCGTCAGGGGCTGTGCTCCGAGGAGGGATGTATTTTATACTCAGAAATGCTTACGGATTTTGAACGAATCGGAGACCATGTGTTGAATATTGCCCAGGCGTATGCCAAGATGGGGTGATGGTGCCCTAATAAGGAAGGAAATAATAACCGATATTATAGGTATGAATGTGTTTGAGAGAAAGCGCATTCATACCTATTTTTGTAGATGAAAAGTAAAGGAGGCGTCATATGCAGATTGGTGGAATTGGTTCGAATCATAACTCGGATATGCATCAGGTTACAAATTGTAAGCATAATCATAGTGTAAAAAAACAAGATGGTAACATGTCCATGACATCCTCTACACAGTCCCAGGTGCAACAAAGTCTACAGGAAAGCCTTGAAAGAGGAATGTCATTTCAGACTTGGGTAAAAAATCTGCTAAGTGGTGCGAAAAGTCTTTGGGGAAGAATTTGGGGGGAGAATACCGGCGGCGATGCTCCGATAGAAAACAGTAGTGCAGTTAAGACGGATGAATCAGGTACACAGACCATAATGACGCCCTTAAGTATTCAAGCAGAGGAGTCTGTTATGTCTCAGGGCTTTGATGCGTCTAAGGGAAATCCGGCAGCCCAGCCGGATATGCGCCAGATTTCCAATGTGAGTCAGGCCTCTGCGGCAGTACCGCCACTAAGTACCTATACAAATAATCCCTATTTTTCGGCTATTGAAGATACCGGAAGGCAGCAGGAAACCTTATGGCAGAAGGTACGGGTAAAATTCCAAAATGTTGCAGGCTATCTGACAAAGCATTTCTCCTTCTCTAATCGAAATACCTTTCAGGCAAAGCAGGAAAAGCCCCAGGAGGATTTAAGTCGCAGAAGTCGTTACCGCAAGGATGACATAGAAATTGATTGTGTACTAACGGATGAAAGCTATCTCATGGATTCCTACAATAAAAAAGGAGAATATAGTACCCTTTCTGCAAATAACAGAGGAGAATGATTATGAGAATAAGAATTGGTTTAATCGGTTGTGGGATTATTGTAAATCAGTACTATCTTCCATCATTACAAAAATTACAGGAGGAAGGCAAGGTAGAATTAATAGCCTGCTGTGATTTGAATCGGGAAAAGGCAGAAAAAGCTGCGGATATCGGTTTTCGAAAAGTATATACCGATGCAGTAGAGATGCTGGAAAAAGAAAAAATGGATGGTGTGTTAGTTTGCGTGTTGCCGGAGCATATGACAGCTTTGGTAAAAAAACTTGCGCCTTTTGGTATCCCTATGATGCTGGAAAAGCCTCCGGCTATGACTCCTGAGGAAGCCAAGGAGCTCGCAGCAGTTTTAAAAGAACATAACATACTACATCAGGTAGCATTCAACCGCCATCATATTCCTGTGGTAAAAAGCCTGAAAGAAAAACTGCAAAAAGAAAAGGTGCGGGATATTCAGGTGCAGATGTGCCGCATTCAGCGGATTGTTCCCAATTTCTACACAACTGCTATTCACAGCATTGATTTGCTGCGCTTTTTGGCAGGGACGGACTATGAGGAAGTAAATTACTTTTATCAGGATATGCCGGAATATGGGCCTGAGCAAAGCAATTATTATCTCCACTGCCGTTTTGCAGACGGAACCACAGGTCAGATTACCATTATGATTGAAAGCGGACTTGTGAATGAAAGAGTCTTTGCGTCCTGCAAGGATGCCGCATACTATGCTACCCTTCCCGTCTGGGAATGTAGCGACAGTCCCGGGGAAATCACGGTTTATCGTGGGGATAAAATAGTAGAAACAGAAGCAGGTCCAACCATCGGCAATGATTTACAAAATGCCATTGCAAGCGGCTTCTATGGGGAAATAGAGAGCTTCTTAGATGCAGTACAGAGTGGTGCGCAGCCTTTAGAAAGCATGGATTTCACAGTACCGTTGATTGATATTGCGTATCGGATGCAGAAGCATGAAAAATTCTATACAAGAAGCTGAGAAATGCTGAATGGAATTATAAAATAAATATCATGTAGTACCGCTATAGAATAATTCTGTAGCGGTCTTTTTAATTATTTTTGTTTCTAAGTATATTCACTAATTGTGAAACCAATTCAATTTCACTATCGTCTAATCCGGTAACGTCAATATTTCTAGTATCTGTTATACCTAATAAATAGTCAGTTGATACATGAAAAATACGCGCTAATTTTACAAGCACATCGTAAGAGGGATAGCGTGCGCCTGATTCGTAGGATGATACGGCACTAATAGCTAAACCTATCCTACTGGCAACTTGTTTTTGGGTTAATTTTTTTTCGATTCTAAGAGATTTAAGTTTTTCTCCCATATTCACCAACAGTACCACCTACTTTCACAGCTAGTGTACTAAATAGAATTTCCATAGTGGTGTAATTAATTACACTAAAACGGAAATTTTGTGTTGAAATCAGACATGGAGAATGATAAAATTTAAAAATAAATGTAAATTACGATTCTTTGATGTCGATATCAGAAAAACTTATGAGGATAGGAGTGCTTACATGACAGAGTACGAGATTGTGGGAGAAAAAATAATTGTATCAACTGAGGTTGAGAATGAACGACAAATAGAAATCAGCACTGCAAGGTTAATTGAACAGGTTGGTAGTATATTTGATAAATGGTATGATGCTCAATATAATTGCAGAGCGTTGTGGGAGACATATGATGCAGTAATTGATGAAGCAATAGAACCGATTATAGAGAAAGCTGTAAGTATACTAGGTGAACAAGGTGTGTATACAATTAATAGTGGATTATTTGTTGATAAGTATTTTGAAAATGGTTATGATGTTTTTTTTAGAGCGTTGCGTGCTATGGAGAAAGAAATTGATGAGATTGATGGTCAAAAGCAATTGGAAAAGGAATATAGGCAAGCAAGAAAAGATGGCAGGGGAAGAGTTGTAGGAGGAGGGTTTGGCTTAGGTGGTGCTATAAAAGGTATGGCAACGGCGGGTGTAATGAATGCAACAACTGGAATGGTACATTCGTTGGGGAATGCAGTAGGAAATATGGGTTCTAGTATTGCTGCTAGTGCAAGCAAATCTGCAGTATACAGAGAATCGAAAGAAACATTAAGAGATGCTTTGATAGAAGTTGCTTATAATGTGATTGATGCATTGAGGAAAGCGTTAGAACGTGAAGCAAATATTAAGTGTAAATGTGTAACGGAAACAGAAGCTAAGCAGTCGGAAGCTATTAGGCAGAATTACCTTCAAGGGAGAATTCCGAAAGATAAAAAAAGGGAACAGCTTGTGCAGGCACTTTTATTGAATCCCTATCATGAAGGGCTATATCTATTAATTTGGAAGGAGTTTGGAGATAAAAATGGTGACCTGCGAAAAATGTCTGTGTTTTTCGGTTGTTCGTTGGAAAATATAATTAAATCAACAGCGGAAAAATATGGTAGAAAGACTTATGCTCAAAATTGTGGAGAATATTTGAATGCTTTTAATAAGAGTCAAGTGGCAATAAAGTGTGAAGATTCTTTTAAAAGAACAGTGAAGGAACTAAAGGAATTTTGCGATAGTCATGATATTGAAGAAAATTTGATTCCGGAGATTCAAGAGTGTGAAAACATTTTGAGACATATAGACGAGGAATTAAGCACTGTTCACGGTGTTAAATATAATTCTCGAGAAACTGCTGAAAAAATTAAGATGGATTATGTGACTTTCTATGGGATTCTTGATAACAGAAAGACTCTTGATGAAGCAACAAGAAAGGAGGTTTTTCAAGAACATTATCGGTCGGAGGATTTCCCCAAATTATTAGATTCATTATGGGAGAAAGAATGTAAATACCGTAATCCTGAATTAATTTTTGAATCCATTAAAGAAATAGTGGAAAAGAATATTGCGCAGAATATAATTTCAGCCGGTTGGATAGATATTCCGGGTATTATAGGAAAACTAGAACAAAAGGAAAATGCGGTAAAAACAATAGCTTCAATAAAAGAGAATGAAGTGGCATTAATCCTGTTTGACAGAAGTGGAAATGGGAAATCTGGGATTTTGCTAACAAATGAAATGCTTCATATATATTCGAAAGGAATATTTTCAAATGAAAACAAGTCTTTTGAGATAGATAAAATTAAACAAGTTGAATGTGTAGATGCAGATGAATATATGATTTCATTTGTAGATAGCGATGCTATTAATATTTCGCTAAAACATAAAGATTTAACGGTTGATGAACAGATTAATGTAGGTAAGACTATTTCAAAGTTGATTTTGTTAGTAAAAAATCTGTCTGTGTCAAATAGAACATTGATATATAGAATTGCAAATAGTATTGCAGTATGTGAATGTGGTACACATTTGGTACATGGAGAAGTAATATGCCCGTCTTGTAGAAAAATGCGTTGTGAAAATGGAGAATTTGTTGAGACGGAAATTTGTTTATCGTGTAATAGCGTAATTCCAAAAGGGAAAAAGTTCTGTTCAAAATGTGGTTCTCCTGTTGGTGTGAAGCCGGAACCGGTTGTTACATTGGATGATGAGAGTATATGTTGTCCGAAGTGCCAAAAAGTTATGAAAAAAGGAAAGAAATTTTGTTCTGCATGTGGAACAAAAATATAATACAAGGAGATAAAAAATGAGTAAAGTATGTATACAATGTGGTGTTGAATTGGAAGAGGGTGCTGCATTCTGTGATGAGTGTGGAGCAAAACAACAGCAAGAACAAACGATACAGGAGAAACAGCAGGTAAGGCAGTCGAGTGTATCAAATGGTAATGGACAGAATGCCCAAGGTGATATGCCATTGAAAAATTCAGGTATGGGAATTGCATCCTTTGTTATTGGAATAATATCTATATGTACATTAGGATGTTTTATTATACCGGAAATTCTTGGTGTAATATTTGGTATCGTAGCTGTTACTGAAAAAAATACCAAACATAGCTTAGCAATTGCTGGTTTAGCAATGTCAATTATATCAATTGTGTTGTTAGCATTGATTTTTATTATTGGTTGACTTTCCTCCATTCTTATGCTACCCTTAAAAGCAGTACAAACGCAAATAAAAACCAAAAGCAATGACGAAGAGAGTACACGATTTCGGCACTTTACAGAGAACATTCCGGGTATCCCACAAAGGAAGATACCGTTACTGCTGAGAGGAATGAAGCAAAGAACGTGGAACATGGCTTCCGAGCAGCGCACCGAACCCCAGTGTTGAATGGCAAACAAGTATACCATCTCAAACAAAGGCAAGGCTGCGACAGGTTCCGCCTGTTACAGCGGATAGGGTTACTGACCCGAAGAGGTTTCCGCCGCGAGGCGCAAACAAAAAGAAGTGGTACCACGGGCACACGCTCGTCTTCTTGATGACTTTATTTTGAAGTCGCTGGAAGACGAGCTTTTTTTAGTTAAAAAAATTGAGTTACTTAGGGGATGCCCGGCTGCCACCTGTTTTTTCTGAAAGCCGCAGAAAAAACAGGTGGCAGCCGGACAGCCCCGGAGCAAGTCAATTTTGTTAACAAGAATTTCGATTCACAGAACTACAACAAAAAGGAGATTCAAGATGGACAACAAAGGCAAATATTACCTCACAACCGCCATTGCCTACACCTCAGGCAAGCCCCACATTGGCAACAACTACGAAATCGTTCTGGCAGACAGCATTGCCAGATTTAAGAGAAAGGAAGGCTACGACGTATTCTTCCAGACCGGTACCGATGAGCATGGTCAGAAAATTGAGCTAAAGGCACAGGATGCAGGTGTTACCCCTAAGGAATTTGTAGACGGAGTAGCAGGAACCATTCAGGGTCTTTGCGACCTTTTAAACATTTCCTATGACAAATTCATTCGTACCACCGATGATTATCATGAGAAACAGGTACAGAAGATTTTCAAGCGCCTCTATGATCAGGGCGATATTTATAAAGGTGCCTACGAAGGTCTGTACTGTACCCCCTGCGAGTCCTTCTGGACGGAGTCCCAGCTGGTGGACGGCAAGTGCCCTGACTGTGGCAGAGAAGTAAAGCCTGCCAAGGAAGAGGCATACTTCTTCCGTATGAGCAAATATGCGGATAAACTGATTAAGCATATCAATGAGCATCCCCAGTTTATTCAGCCTGTTTCCCGTAAAAATGAAATGATGAACAACTTTCTGCTTCCCGGTTTGCAGGATTTGTGCGTATCCCGTACCTCTTTTAAATGGGGTATTCCGGTAGATTTCGATGACAGACATGTGGTTTATGTATGGCTGGATGCACTGACCAACTACATTACCGGTATCGGCTATGATGCAGAGGGCAACAGTACCGAACAGTACAAGAAATTATGGCCCGCAGACTTACACCTGATTGGAAAGGATATTATTCGTTTCCATACTATTTATTGGCCTATTTTCCTGATGGCATTGGGTGAGGAACTGCCGGAGCAGGTATTCGGTCATCCATGGCTTCTGATGAATAATGATAAAATGAGTAAGTCCAAGGGTAATGTAATCTATGCGGATGATTTGGTAGAATATTTTGGCGTGGATGCGGTTCGCTACTACGTGCTTCATGAAATGCCCTATGAAAATGATGGCAATGCTACCTGGGAGTTGATTGCAGAGCGTTCCAACTCTGATTTGGCAAATACCCTGGGTAATCTGGTAAATCGTACCATCTCTATGAGCAATAAGTATTTTGATGGTGTAGTTGCTGACAAGGGCGTACAGTTAAAGCCGGAAGACAGTGTCGTGGACGAGGATTTAAAGAAAACCATTACCGGTACCTATGCAAAGGTCGTAAATAAGATGGAAACCTTGCGCGTAGCGGATGCGTTAACTGAGATTTTTGGTATTTTCAAGCGTTGCAACAAATATATTGATGAGACAGAGCCCTGGGTATTGGCAAAGGAAAAGGAGACAGATGCTGCAAAGGCAGACCGTTTGTCCACCGTGCTTTACAATCTGGTAGAGGGTATTATTATCGGAGCATCCCTGCTTGAGCCCTTTATGCCTGAAACCGCAGAGAAGATTGCGGCACAGTTAAATACCTCTTTAAGAGGCTTTGATAAATTAGAAGAATTCGGACTGTTTGAAAATGGCAGCAAGGTAACCGACCAGCCCCAGATTCTCTTTGCACGTCTGGATATGAAAGAGGTGGCAGAAAAGGAAGAAGCATTACGTCTTGCCATGATTGAATCCGTAAAGGCGGCAGAGGGTAGCGCGGCAGAGGAAGAGACTGCTGTAATTGATATTGAGCCTAAGGAAGAAATTACCTACGATGATTTCATAAAAATGCAGTTTCAGGTAGGTGAAATTATTGCCTGTGAAGCGGTTCCCAAGTCCAAGAAGCTGCTCTGCAGTCAGGTCCGTATCGGCAGTCAGGTGCGTCAGATTGTGTCCGGTATTAAGGCATATTATACTCCTGAGGAGATGGTGGGCAAGAAGGTAATGGTATTGGTAAACTTAAAACCCGCTAAGCTTGCAGGGGTAATGAGCGAGGGTATGATTCTCTGTGCAGAGGACGCGGAAGGCAATCTTGCACTGATGACACCGGAGAAAGAAATGCCCGCAGGAGCAGAAATTTGCTAAAAAATTAAAAAAATGTCATAATTTATTTATAAAATTTAGCTAAAAGGGTTAAAAAACTGTTAAAAGTGTGATATATTCGTATCAGGTGGAATGAATTGAGGTTCCCCATACGGAGGCTCACATGAAAAAAGAAGAATTCTATTTTGATTCCAGAGACGGACAGAGTAAGATTCATGCAGTAAGATATACACCGGAGCAAAAGGAAGTCATTGGCGTGGTGCAGATAATACACGGCATGGCAGAATATGTGGAGCGCTACGAAGAATTGGCAGAGTTCCTCACGGACAAAGGCTTTGTAGTAACAGGAGATGACCACCTGGGGCATGGGAAGAGTGTGCCCCAGGGTGGTTCTTTTGGCTATTTTTGTGAACAGGATCCGGCAACCGTGGTGGTTCGGGATGTACACAGACTGAAAAAAATGACGCAAAGCTTATATCCCGGTGTACCATATATTATATTAGGACATAGCATGGGTTCCTTTATTCTGCGAAATTATTTGTGCAGATACGGAACCGGTATTTCCGGTGCGGTAATAGTGGGAACCGGCATGCAGTCCCCGGCAGTAATAAAGCTTTCCAAGGCAGTAACTGCTTTGCAGAAGCGATTCTGCGGTTCTAAGCATGTAGGTAAATTTATTGATAAAGCGGCTTTTGGCAGCTACAATAAAAGATTTGAGCCGGTGCGGACTCCGGCAGATTGGCTTAGCAGAAATGAAGCCAATGTAGACCGTTATGTTGCAGATCCGCTATGCGGCTTTGTATTTACGGTGAATGGTTTTGAGACGCTGTTTGAGTTGATTTCCAGAATACAAAAGAGAGAGAATTTAGAAAAGGTACCAAAGACATTACCTGTATTTATGGTTGCTGGTGGAGATGACCCTGTGGGTGAATTTGGAGAAGGTGTTAAGCGAGCCTTTGCATCACTTAAGGATGTGGGTCTTACCAATATACAAATGAAGCTTTATGAAAAGGACAGACATGAGCTTTTGAATGAAGTGGACAGGGATGTAGTAATGCAGGATATTTACGATTGGATAAAGGGCACCATATTAGTGTAAAAAAAGACTTGAGGTGAGTTATACAATGAGTGAAGCTGCAATTCCATATGAAGTAAGGTGGGCAAAAACGGAAGAGTGGGCGCCTGCCATGAAAATGATTTGGAAGACCTTTTTAAAATATGAGGGAGAGGATTACACAGAGGAAGGAATACGGAATTTTTTTGAGTTCATAACGGATGATGACCTGTATGTTTCTTTTTTGAAAGGCGACTATCAAATGATGGTGGCATTGGATAAGGAGCGGGTAATCGGTGCGGCATCTGTCAGAAGCTGCAATCATTTGTCATTGCTTTTTGTGGATGAAGAATATCACCGCCAGGGAGTGGGAAGAACTCTTATGAGCCGGATGTGCGAATATCTGAAGCAAGAAGCAGGAGAAAGATATATGTCCCTGAATGCAGCTCCCTATGCAGTAAATTTTTATCGAAAATTGGGTTTTCAGGCAGTCAGACCGGAGGATGTATACGCAGGTATCCGTGTTACTTCCATGGAGAAAGTTTTATAGGAAAGGAACAGATTTTGAAATGAAGATTTTTGATTTAGACAGTCCCTTGATGAATTTTTTGGGAAAGATGGCGGATTTGATGTGGTTAAATATTTTGACCATGCTTTGCTGTATCCCATTTGTTACAGCAGGGGCATCCTTGACCGCAATGCACTATATGGCGTTGAAAATTGTCAGAAATGAAGAGTGCTATATTACGAAGGGATTTTTTAAATCCTTTAAGGAAAATTTTAAACAGGCAACCCTTATATGGTTTATTATGGTGTTGGTATTAGGGCTTCTCATAGGTGATTATTATATTATCCTGAAAGCAGAAATACAGTTACATAATATTTTTAAAATCGTAATTTTAATGGTAACTGTATTTGTAGTGTTTACATCACTTTATGTATTTCCGACACTCGCCAAATTTGAAAATACAATCAGACGTACCATTATGAATTCTTTTGTAATGAGTATTTTGCAGTTTCCCAAGACAATACTTATGATTGTTTTATATGCAGTTCCCATTGTGTTGTTATTGGTGTCTTATCAGGCGTTCCCCTTTGTGTTTTTGTTTGGAATGTCTGCGCCGGCGCTGGCTTCCGCATTTCTCTATAATAAGTTTTTTAAGAAACTTGAGGATCAGCTTATGGAAGGAATTGCACCTGTGGAGAAAAATCCGGAGGAAGAGGATGAACGTATATTTAAGGATGAATTGGATGAGAGTATTACCGTAGATTCCGTACAGTAGGTTTAACGATACAGAGAAGAGTTTTTGAAGGGTTACCGAGGGGCACAGAGGTGTTACATGCAGAAGAGTTCACTTAAAGAAACAATATTACAGTGGTTGGTTCCAATTTTTATATTGCTTGCTTTGATTATTATAATTGTTATTAATTTTGCGGTTTCTATGAAAGGAACTATTAACTATTTATATGAAACCAATAATAAGCAGGTAGGTAAGAGTTATTCTGAAAATATAGAGAGTGATTTGGCAGCCATTACATCCATCAGCGATATGATGCAGAATATGTTGGAAAGCAGAGGCGGAACCAATATTGTCTATTTGATGGATACAGTAGATGTTATGGTTAATTCCAGCGATGCCTATATGGTTGCTTATTGCTGGGAAAATGGTGACGCTGTTTTGCCCAACCGGGTAAGTGGTAATCTGAAGGATACCTTGTATTTTGATTGCCTGCAAGGAACGGATAATTTCTTCGCGTATACACCGGATGATGGAGTAAACGGCAGAGAGGCATTTCTATATGTATGTCCGATAGAGTGGCTTGGTTGTGTAAATGGGTATTTGATTACCTATATTGACCCGGCGGTATTGGAGAATGTGTTTGAGGAAGCACATTATGGCACAAATGCGTATTATGCCATTGTAAATGGTGACGGAGATGTTCTTGCAACTTATGGAAAAGTGAATAATTCTGCTTTGTTACAGCCGGATTTTTGGAATCAATTAAAGCCGATTGCGGAAAGTGCCGGACATTTCTCGGTTTTTGAAAAACAACGTAGTGCAGGAGGAATTGGCGTATTAAATGTACTGGCGGAAAATGAAAATAGAGTAATCTATTCTTTTCCTCTAAATGTGGCAGATTGGAATCTGGTTGTTTGTCTGGATGATGCTTATGTTTCGAGCTCCTTTGACAGTATATGGGATCCGGTAGTAAGCCTGTTGATTAAGGTGGGGCTTTCCATTGCTTTATTCCTGATTATTATAATAGGAGTAAATATTGCGTCCAGAATTAAGGCTGCGGAACATAATAAGAAGCTGAAAAACGAAGCGGATACGGATTTGTTGACAGGACTTAGCAATAAGATTGCTACCGAGCGTATGATTAAGGAGTATATGGCTGAAAAGCATAAAAAACAGGGTGTTTTCTTGATCATTGACGTTGATAATTTTAAGAAGATTAACGATACTATGGGGCATGCCTTCGGTGATGAAGTGCTTCGAGAACTCAGCATGCGTCTGCAATCCCTGTTCCGTGTAACAGATATCATCGGACGTGTAGGCGGTGATGAATTTGTAGTATTCTTAAAGGATATTAAGGATATGGAAGCAGTGGAACGGGAAGGAAGAAAACTTGAGGTGTTTTTCCATCAGTTCGAGGTTGGAAAATACGTTAAGTACTCCATTACAGCCAGTATCGGTGGAGCGGTTTTCCCTTCCGAGGGTGCTACCTTTGAGGATTTATATAAAGCGGCTGATAAAGCACTTTATGTTTCCAAGAGACAGGGTAAAAATCGTCTTACATTCTATCATCAGACGAAATAAACATGAATTGTATAATTTGTCTATAAAAATAAAAACATTTTGTTCAACTTGACAAGGGTTTGTAAAAAAAATAAAGTTTATAAGCAATTTTTACAATCATACGAAAAATCTTTGTGAAATAGTGGTATGGCAAAAAGTCAGGTTTTTCGTTATACTAGGTACAGGTTCAAACGATGAAAGTCGTTTTAATAAAAAGGAAAAAGTATTATTGTGAACACGAAAGGAGTTTACTATCATGGCAAGTTTAAGTTTAAAAAATGTCTGCAAAGTATATCCTAACGGCTTTGAAGCAGTTAAGGATTTCAACCTTGAAATCGCAGATAAGGAATTCATCATCTTCGTAGGACCTTCAGGTTGTGGTAAGTCCACCACCCTTCGTATGATTGCAGGTCTGGAAGACATTTCTTCTGGTGAATTAAAGATTGGTGACAGAGTAGTTAACGATGTAGAGCCTAAGGACAGAGATATCGCAATGGTATTCCAGAACTACGCTCTGTATCCTCATATGTCCGTATATGACAATATGGCATTTGGTCTTAAGTTAAGAAAAGTTCCTAAGGATCAGATTGATAAGATGGTTAAGGAAGCAGCTAAGATTCTTGACTTAACTCCCCTTCTTGATCGTAAGCCTAAGGCTCTTTCCGGTGGTCAGAGACAGCGTGTTGCTATGGGTCGTGCTATCGTTCGTAATCCTAAGGTATTCCTTATGGATGAGCCTCTTTCCAACTTGGATGCTAAGCTGCGTGTACAGATGCGTATCGAGATCGCTAAGTTACATCAGAGATTAGGTACCACCATCATCTACGTTACACATGACCAGACAGAGGCTATGACCCTTGGTGATAGAATCGTAGTTATGAAGGATGGTGTTATCCAGCAGGTTGATACCCCTCAGAACTTATATGAGAAGCCTCAGAACCTGTTCGTAGCAGGATTCATGGGATCTCCTCAGATGAACTTCTTAGATGCTACCGTTAAGGTAAATGGCGATGTTGCTAGCTTAGAAATCGCTGGCAAGAGCATTCCTTTGCCTCCTGCAAAATCCAAGAAGTTAATCGATGGCGGTTACAACGGAAAGGTTGTTACCTTCGGTATTCGTCCTGAAGATGTATATGATTCTGAAATGTTCATCGAGTCTTCACCTCAGAGCGTATTCGAATCCACCGTTAAGGTATACGAGTTACTTGGTGCAGAAGTTTACTTATACTTCGATTTAGCAGAGTTCCCTATCACTGCAAGAGTAGATTCTCGTACAACTGCTAGACCTGGCGATACCATTAAGTTTGCTCTTGATGTTGAGAAGATTCACGTATTCGACAAAGAGACCGAGCAGGTTATTACCAACTAATAAAGATTATTCGGGGGTGCTGGAAACAGCACCCCTTAGTTTTTTCTTGCGAATGTATTAAAAATCAGATAAGATATAGGCAAGAACTAAAATGGATTAAGAGAAAAGTGGAAGTGAGGATGCATAATGATTACAAATCAGATAATTCAGACCAGCATTGATGAGTTAAAAGCAATTACCAAAGTGGACTTGGCTGTATATGATTTGGCGGGGGTAACAGTGGCTACTACCATGGAAAACAGTGATATAACGGATAGTTTAATTAGCGGTTTTGCAAATTCTCCGGCGGATAGCCAGGTGATTGGTCCTCACCATCTGCTGAAGATTCAGGATGACGGAGAATTGATTTATATTCTGGTTGCTCGTGGTATGAGTGATGATGTATATATGGTAGGAAAGATTGCTGTCAGTCAGATACATAATCTTGTGATTGCTTATAAGGAAAGATTTGACAGAAACAACTTCTTCCAGAATCTGTTATTGGATAATCTGTTGTTAGTGGATATTTACAACAGAGCTAAAAAGCTTCGTGTTGAAGCTACATGTCCCAGAGTTGTGTTTTTGGTGGAGACTAAACTGGAAAAAGATGGTATTGTTACAGAATTGCTGAAAGGAATGTTTTCCAGTCAGGCAGGAGACTATATTACTGCGGTGGATGAAAGCAGTGTCATTTTAATTAAGTCCTTAGAGGATGATAGTTCGCCGGAGACATTAGTAGATGTGGCTGAAACCATTGTAGCAATGATGAATGCGGAAGCTATGTTAAATGTGAAAGTGGCATATGGTACAGTGGTTCAGGAACTGAAGGATGTTTCTAAGTCCTATAAGGAAGCTAAAATGGCATTGGATGTAGGTAAAATCTTTTATGCTGAGAAAAATGTAGTTGCTTACAGTGCGTTGGGAATCGGACGTTTGATTTATCAGTTGCCTGTAAATCTTTGTAAGATTTTTATTGAAGAAATATTTGGAGATAATGTCCCCTATGATTTGGATGAAGAGACATTAACCACATTAAACAAGTTCTTTGAAAATAACTTAAATGTATCGGAAACTTCAAGGCAGCTTTTTGTGCATCGAAACACTTTGGTATATCGTATTGAAAAAATTCAGAAGAGCACGGGTTTAGATTTGCGTAGCTTTGACGATGCACTCACCTTTAAGATTGCCTTGATGGTAGTAAATTATATGAAATATCTGGAGACTATTGAATATTAGTGTTATAAAAAGTTAACTTAATTCGTAGAAAAGTACATTAGGAATGTTAGAGACAACCCCCACATATACTTAAATTAATGAGATGCAAATAAGTGTTTGTGGGGGTGTTTTTATGCGATATGATAGAAAAATTAAATACTTTGATTATATAAAAGATGGAGAGCGCATAAACAGCGTGGGATTCCTGAAAATAAATGTCCGTGACAATACCTGTGCTTTTTTAATTCAAATATCCGGTTTGCATGTAACAGATACTTTTTGTAAGGAAATCTATTTGATTGGCGGAGAACGGGAAGCGCAGTTAGGCTTCATAGAATTGCAGGGTGGAAAAGGTATGCTGCAACTAGAACTCTCAACCAATGATTTGTGCCAGGGTATCTCTTATGAAAATTTGGAGTCTGTGCGTATTCCTATAGGTGCAGGAAGAGAGTTGCGCTGTCGAATAGTAGATAAGCAGTTGCAAAAGACAGAAGAGGCGGAGTGGCAGCGAGAAAATAGAGAAAAAGAAAATCGGGAAAGCATAGAAACGAAGGCGGATATCGAGGAAATGCCAAACACTGAAGAAAAAACAAGTGAGGAAGAGAAAGCGAGCAAGGAAGAGAAAGTAAGCAAGGAAGAGAAAGTAAGCAAGGAAGAGAAAGTAAGCAAGGAAGAGAAAGTAAGCAAGGAAGAGAAAGTAAGCAAGGAAGAGAAAGCGAGCAAGGAAGAGAAAGCAAGCAAGGTAGAGAAGGAAAGGAGGAAAGAAGAAGGAAACAAGAAAGAAGAACAAGGAAATAATAAACAGATGTTGTCAACCAAATGGAATCAAATCGCAGCTATCTATCCTCATATAAATCCCTTTGAGGATGAAAGGGGATATTTGAAAATCAGTCCCGAAGATTTTGTTATTTTAAATCAGAGGTATTACCAATTGGTTCACAATAGCTTTTTGCTGCATGGCTATTATAACTATCGTCATTTAATATTGGCACGAATGGAATTGCGTGGTGAAATTCGTTATTACATAGGAGTTCCCGGCAATTTTTATGAACGGGAAAAGCAGGTGGCTATGATGTTTGGTTTTGAAAGCTTTGAGTGTAAGGAGGAACCGGCGGATAATGGAGACTATGGCTATTACATGATTCGGGTGGAATTGTAGTAAATGCGGTAACTGCGATGATTTCATCCAACGCTTATACGGTCAAATGCCCTGACAGTCAAAGTCGGGGATAAAACTTTCGCTGGCGGTGCTTCCTTCTTGAATAAAGCCATTTTCAATACCTAATCTTTGGGCAAAGGTAATCACACGATTATATTCTTGGGCAGTAACTGTGCGGTTTAACTCAGGTATCTCCGCCACATGTGGCAGTGGGGTGTACTGATTCATAATGCTGACATATATGTCATTTTGATATGTTTCGTAAAGATAACGTAGGATTTTCTTGGAATCCTTTGTTTGCCCGGGAAGAATCAAATGACGTACAA
The DNA here is from genome assembly GCA_017624835.1 of Lachnospiraceae bacterium. Classification (GTDB taxonomy): domain Bacteria; phylum Bacillota; class Clostridia; order Lachnospirales; family Lachnospiraceae; genus Acetatifactor. The sequence goes on along the minus strand of JAGAMG010000022.1, from coordinate 51,072 downwards.
TACAGCCTTTTTGCATTAATGTGACTGGCTCGGTTTGGGAATTGTGTTGAATATCTAAACAAGCAGAGGACATAATGGGCTTGCCTACCTGACGATACATTTCTGCGATGGCGGCAGTGGCAATTTCAAAATAATCCGCAGCATGGGAATAACGCAGGCTAAGCTCGGGCGAATAATATTTCAAATCGGGAAGGTAGATATCCACCAATCCATCTAAAAAGCGCAAGGATTCCACTTTTTCATAGCTACCTGTATTGTAAACAACAGGAATGGACAGGCCATGATTTTTGGCATTTTCCAAAGAATATGCTATTTGGGGAATAAAATGTGTGGGGGTAACCAGATTGATGTTATGAGCGCCCTTATCCTGCAATTCTAAAAAAATATCACTTAAACGCTCTAATGTGATGGGAGAGCCGGTTTTGCCTATGGCAATATTATGATTCTGACAGAATACACAACGAAGATTGCAGCCGGAGAAAAAAACAGTGCCGGAGCCCTGAATACCGGATAGACAGGGTTCTTCCCAAAAATGTAAAGCAGCCCTGGCAGCAGTAAGGGAAGCGGTCTGACCGCAATAGCTAACCTGACCATGAAGTCTGTCCACATGGCAGTTTCTGGGACAAAGTGTACAATCCTGCATTGTTTCAAGAATAGTAGTCATGCTTTGCTAACACTCCTTACAGTTTAAAAAATTCTCCGTAAATTCAAAGACCGTATGCACTGAGCATACCTACAGCTCCACCCAGTTTCCTCACGGCACATGGAAGGTTCTACTTAGTGCTGCTTTGTTCCCAACCTGACACGGTTCGTAGATTTCCATTGCGTAAGACCGAGCTTCACCACTGCAAGCGTCTCAGACACATACGGCTTTATTAGTGTATCGGTTTCTGATGAATTTGTCAAGGCAAAATTATGCCTTGTTCTTTTCGTAAATACAAAGTAATCCCTTTAATAACAAATCCTCATCCAAAATAACCTGCTTTTTGCAGAAAGGAATAATTGTTTTAGCAAGGCCGCCGGTTGCTACTACGGTAGCTTTCTCACCCAACTCTTCTTCCATTCTTTCCACAATGCCGTCTACGGCAGCTGCATTACTGGTAATGATACCACTTCTCATGCATTCAATAGTATTTTTTCCAATAACGCGCTTGGGGGGCACAAGCTCAATCCCGGAAAGCTGTGCAGCCCTTGCTGTCAGAGCATCTAAAGCGGTGCGGATTCCGGGGATAATCATTCCGCCAATATAGTTTTTCTTGCTGTCCACAACGCAGACAGTGGTTGCAGTTCCCATATCAAATATAATCAATGGAGTAGGATATTCATTGATTGCACCCACTGCATCGGCAATTAAATCACTTCCTACCTGAGCAGGATTGTCCATCAGAATATTCATGCCGGTTTTGATTCCGGGACCTAATACCATTACTTCCTTTTGCAGAATTTTTTCTGTGGCAATTCTTACAATACCGGTAATTTGAGGCACTACAGAACAGACAATTCCTCCTTCCAGAGTGCTGGGAGGAATCTGGTAAAGATCCAACACATTTTTGATTACAATGGCGTACTCTAATTCTGTTTTACTTCTGTCTGTGGATACGCGCTCAATAAAATGAGTTTTATTTTTGTCAATGCATCCGATTACAATGTTTGTATTTCCAATATCAATTGCTAAAATCATAATTTCAACTCCAATTTTGCTTCAAATTTAAGCCTCTTTTTTATTTTTTTCCATAGCAGGAATAAAGCGAGCCTTATGTAAAGCGGTGCCTACAGCACCGGTGATAATTGTAGAAGAAAGCATTTCAAAGACTGCATTAATTCCTACAAAGGTACAAATAAAGAGAATAATATTTTTGCCGCCGATAAGTCCCTGTACATATTCAGTATTTCCGAATAAACCAACTAATGCCGTCATAAAGAATACGGTATTTAAAAAGGCTGCAAAAAATCCGGTAACAAAGCATGCTAAGGGAGTATTTGTCCATTTGCGTACAGCTTGAAAAATGTAGCCAAGGAGAAAACCGTCAAGACATCTGGGTACAAATCTTTGCACAAAGGCTAAGAAGGGATTGATATCAAAAAGTATCGCACCCATTGCACTGACGCCACCCACGCCGATGCATTGTAAGAAGCTTGTCATTCCGAAAACCGCACCGGCAATTGCGCCGCCGATAGGTCCTAAAGTCATCGCACAAATGGCTACAGGTATCATATTAAAGGTAATTGCCAGAGGACCGATGTTTAAGTAGCCTAATGGGGTATATGCCATCAGTATCAGGATGCCAATCATCAATCCCAGCATGGTCAGTTGCTTTGTTTTGTTCTGTTTTGTAAATTGTGTTGTCATGTTTTTTCTCCTTGTTATCATTCTCTTTTGAGATACAATACATTACAGAAGTGTCTGTAGTAAGGTTAATTTGTTTGCTTGCAGGCTAAGATTTTATTCAGAATTTGTACAGCAGTATCCTCCTTGCTTAACAATGGAAGTTCCGTTTCTTCATCCTGTGTAATTAAGGTGACCACATTTGTGTCCCCTGCAAAGCCTGCACCCGGTACCTTTAGATTATTTGCTACAATCATATCCAGATTCTTTTTGGTAAGCTTGGCTCTGGAATTTGCCAGCATATTTTCTGTTTCCATGGAAAAACCGCATAAAAACTGGTCGGAACGCTTATGCTCTCCCAGATATTTTAAAATATCATCGGTACGTTCTAATTCGATGCTCATGGCATCGTCGGATTTTTTAACCTTTTCCGAGCTCACATTCTTGGGACGATAATCTGCCACGGCTGCCGCCTTGATGACGATATCCTGATTGGGATATTCCTGTACTACGGCATCAAACATTTCTTTTGCAGTAGTAATATCTATTGTTTTAACAAAGAGCGGCTTAGGAAGGTTGGTTCTTCCTGACACCAATGTCACATTCGCGCCGCGATAGCTACATACCTTTGCGATGGCGTAGCCCATTTTACCGCTGGAATGATTGGTAATATAGCGAACCGGGTCAACGGATTCCTGAGTGGGTCCTGCAGTTACCAGAATATTTTGCCCTGTTAAATCTTTTTCGTAACAGATTTCTTTCAGAATATATTCCAATAAAATCTTCGGCTCCGGCATTTTCCCGGCACCTACATCCTTGCACGCCAGCAGTCCTACAGCGGGCTGAATGACTTCGTAGCCGTAGCCTTCCAGTTTTTTTAGATTATCCTGTACTACAGGATTTTCAAACATTTGGGTATTCATGGCAGGAGAAATGATTTTCTTACATTTACATGCCATAATAGTGGTGGTAAGCATGTCATCGGCAATTCCGTTTGCCAGCTTACCGATAACATTGGCAGATGCAGGTGCAATCATTACCACATCAGCTTTTTTGGCAAGAGAGACATGCTCCACGTTATATTCAAAATTCCGGTCAAAGGTGTCCACCAGACATTTTCTGCTTGTTAACGTTTCAAAAGTAATGGGATTAATAAAATTTGTTGCATTCTTGGTCATTAACACATGAACCTCTGCATGTAGCTTGGTCAGTGCACTTGCCAGGGATGCAATTTTATAAGCTGCAATACTTCCGGTCACAGCTAATACGACAGTTTTGTTTTTGAGCATATGATACCTCGCTTTCTGTGGAGTGCATCTATTGTAAAATCAATAACATTATAGTAGTATCCCTTGAAAAAAGCAACTTAAAACGCAGGGGAACAAAAAAGAATAGTACTTTTGTACCAGAAAAGACTAAAGGAATAAAAAAATGGGACGATATATATATTATAAAAGGAACGGACACTGTTGAAATATGCATCAAAGGAGGGATTGTCGCAGTATACGGAATGAATAGTATTTTTATGGTACATTCAGTAATGGCGGTTTCTACAACTGATAAAGTAAAGCGTGATGCAAACAAAACAACGGATTCTTATGCACAGGGTAAGGCACAACAATCCCTTTTTGCAGAGATTTTAGATCAAGAGGTAGATGAGAGACGACAGGCAGCTCCCCGAGAGTGCCACACAGTTACCTATGGTCAGGATTGTATGCTTCGCAATTTTTTGTATCAGAAGAGAGAGTATCATTACTGAGGTGAGAGAAAGGAGTAACCATTAGTGGTTGCTCCTTTTCTGTAAAAATATTGCCGAGATTATCGTTATTCCGTTCTTGACAAAACTGCACAATGTAATTACAATATATTTATCAAGAGTAATCAATTTAACGTGTTTTCACACATTCGGGCATGTCTGCCATTTTACTCAAGAGACTAATAAAATGGCAGAAGAAGCATATTATTTCTTCTGCAATACAAAAGGAGAAATGATATGGGGAAGAGTAATAACGTTTTAAATCGTTATTTTAGTGATAAAAGACGGTTTGCTGATTTATTTAATGGAGTATATTTTAATGGAAATTGTGTTATAAAGCAGGAAGCCTTAGAGGATGTATCCGAGAGGTATATAGAGCCGACGGCGGTAAAGGTGAGCACGAGCAATAAAACAGAGAATATTGAACGTATCAGGGATATAAAAATGAAGTTGAAGTCCGGCGAAACCTTGACGATATTAGCCATAGAAAATCAAAATCAGGTGGATTATTCCATGCCATTTCGTTGTATGCAATATGATACGATGGAATACGGAAGACAATTGGAGCAGTTGCGTAAGAAAAATCAGGAACAGGATAATTTTGAGTCGTGGGCAGAGCGTTGTTGCAAAATCAAGAAAAATGATCGGCTTGCACCTGTGTACACATTATGTATTTATCATGGAGAGGAACCATGGGATGGTCCCAGGAGCCTGCGTGATATGATGGATTTTGGAGAAGATGCAGATGGAATGAGCAATTATTTTGCGGATTATCCTATGCGTTTGCTGTGTTTGAATGAGGAAATGGACTATTCAGTTTTTCATACAGAAATTAGGAAATTATTTCAAATAATGCCTTATCGAAAGAATAAAAAGCGGCTCATTCAATTATTGGAGAGCAGTGCAGAATATAGGCATATGGACATAGAAACAGTGGAAACATTAGCTGTTATATTGAATGATTCAAGGATATGGGAAGATAGAGAAAAGTATATGATAAAAGATAAGCAGGAGGAATATGATATGTGTCAAGCATGGAAGGAGTTATTGGAGGATGCACGCAATGAAGGAATACAAAAAGGAATACAGTCTCTGATAGAAGTCTGCAAGACATTAGGTGCTACTTGGGAAATGGTGCGGGATGCACTGATGGAAAAATTTCAATTGAGCATGGAAGATGCCCAAAGGTATATGCAAATGTATTGGTAAAAAAACACCGAAAATATGGAAAAGAATTGCGAAATTCTTCAAAAAGTAATAGTATAAAATACATAAGAATAAAGATAGGCACAGCATAAAGGTGTGCGGAAGAGAGGTAAAACATGAAGGTATATATTTGTTTCCCGGGAGGAAAAGCAAAAGCTCTTACCATGAGCTATGATGATGGTAAGATTCAGGATGAAAGATTGGTTGAGATTTTTAATAAGAATGGCATCAAGGGAACCTTTAATATTAATTATGGCTTGATGGAAAAGGATGAGCGTCGTTTAAAAGCAGACAGAATTGCCACACTTTATAAAGGACATGAGGTTGCTACCCATTGCATGACTCATCCTACTATCGAAAGATGCCCTTTGGTGGAGGTCGCTACAGAAATTTTAGAGGATAGAAAGGGCTTGGAGAGTATTACCGGAGGCTTGGTAAGAGGACATGCCTACCCCAATGGTTCTTACAGTGAAGAAATCAAGCAGCTCTTTAAGCAGCTGGGAATTGCTTATGCCCGTACTGTAAAGGTAACCCATGATTATGCACTTCCCACCGATCCCCTTGAATGGAATGCTACCTGTCATCACAATGATCCTGACTTAATGAAGATGGCAGAGTTTTTTGCGAATTTCCAGAAGAAGCAGTATTTGAAGTTAATGTATGTTTGGGGACACAGCTATGAATTTGATGACCGTGACAATTGGAATGTCATTGAAGAATTCTGTGAGTACATGGGCGGCAGAGAGGATATCTGGTATGCTACCAATATTGAAATTATTGATTACATGGAGGCTGCCAGAAATCTGAAATTCTCCGGTAATAATGAAGCGGTTTACAATCCCAGTGCTCAGAGTGTGTGGTTGGCAGTAAATGATAAGAAGTATGTGGAAGTTAAGGGCGGAGCATACGTTGATTTGAATGCCTAGTTGAGAAAGGAGTACAATTTTGTATGGGAAGAGCTGTTATGTTTGCATAGCACAGGCTATTGCAATACAATAAATTGAATTGTTATAGCCGGTGCTAATCCTAAGAATAAATAAATTTAGGAGGCAAACATGGGCTATAGAAAAGCAGAAGAGATTCTGCCAAGGGAAATAATTGAGCTGATACAGCAGTATGTGGATGGAGAGAGTATTTACATTCCCAGGAAAGAGGATAACCGAAGGGAATGGGGCAGCAGTACCCGGATAAAGCAGGAACTGGATAATCGAAATCGGAAGATTTATGTGGATTATGTTGCTGGAATGACGGTAGCTAAACTGGCGTGTAAATATTATCTGTCTGAGAAAAGCATACAGCGCATTATCAGAGTGATGAAAGTGTAAGGAATGAGTCGGTACTGTTTAAATGGTATCGGCTCATATTTATTTTGAAAAAAGCTCGAGGTGGATGGAGGGAGAGTTTGCGGATATGATAAAAGCATCATTTGATTTATGAAAAAGGAGGATTTGAAAGTATGACCACCACTACTCCCATTTGTTTTGCATAGCGCGGCTATTGCAAAATAAAAAAACGTAATAGCCTGCGCATCTGAGATGTTGTTTTTACAATAAATTAGAGGAGATGCGAAATGAGCTATTTAAATACAATTGAATATACAATCAGACCCGAAGAATCTTTTTCTGTGATTCATAATTGTGCAGGATGCGGTCGGAAGGAGCATTTTATTAATACAAAACGTTTCAGGGTAAATGCTAATGGGAACAGATTGGATGTATGGTTAATCTATCAATGTGAAAAATGTAAACATACTTTGAATTTGCCAATTTATGAAAGGGTAGACAGAAGGAAAATTCCTGTTGACGATTATGCTTTATTTCTGAAGAATGATGAGTTGTTAGCAGTGCAATATGGAATGGATTCCGCTTTCTTTAAAAAGAACCGCATGGAGGTGGATTGGGAAAGTGTAACCTTTACCATACAGGAAAATAAGGTGCAGGAGTCAACGTTGCCGGAGAGAAATTTCTCGGCAGAGGATGTTATTATTGTTCATAATCCTCATGGTGTGAGGATTCGTGATGAAAAGATAGTAGGCAATATTTTGAATTTGTCCAGAAGTATGGTTAAGAGGTTGATAGAGCGGCAGCAGATACTGATTCATCAAGAGGGATTGGATTTGAAAATTGTAATTCAATAGAATAAAAATGAATGAGAGAAAGTCGGATATTATGTTATGTGTGCAGCATACACCCATATCATAATACCGGCTTTTTGTTTTGCAGAAATAACTTCTAAAGAGTATTTTTCATCCTTCTGATAATGTGGTATACTTCTTTTTGTAAATGCATTGTAATTGATATGAGTTGTCATAAACGGATAGGTATTTACAGTGCGGGAACTACGCAGTATTATGTAAAATAGGGTTACAAGACAAGTAAGCGGAGGTATTGGCATGGAAAAGTACATAATGGCATTGGATCAGGGAACCACAAGTTCACGTTGCATTCTCTTTGATAAAAGTGGTAATATATGTTCTATGGCACAGAAGGAATTTACCCAGATTTACCCCCAGCCCGGCTGGGTGGAGCATAACCCTATGGAAATCTGGTCATCCCAGCTGGCGGTGGCAATAGAAGCTATGGCGATGATGGGGGTTACCGCCGGACAGATTAGTGGCATTGGTATTACCAATCAGCGTGAGACCACTATTTTGTGGGATAAAAACACCGGTGAGCCCATTTATAATGCCATAGTATGGCAGTGTCGTCGTACCTCGGATATGATTGAAGCATTGAAAAAGGATGGCTTTGACCAAAGTATCAGAGAAAAAACAGGTTTAATTCCCGATGCTTATTTTAGTGCCTCTAAAATTGCATGGATTTTGCAAAATGTGCCGGGAGCGAGAGAAAAGGCCGAAAAGGGTGACTTACTGTTCGGTACAGTGGATACCTGGTTGATTTGGAATCTTACTAAGGGAGCGGTGCATGTAACGGATTATACCAATGCATCCCGTACCATGCTTTATGATATTCATAAGCTTTGCTGGGATCAGGAAATTATGGAGCGTTTTGATATTCCGGCTTCCATTCTGCCCAAGGTATGTTCCTCCAGTGAAATTTACGGTTATACGGATGCATCCGTATTGGGAGGTCAGATTCCCATTGCAGGTGCAGCAGGGGACCAGCAGGCAGCGTTGTTTGGCCAGTGCTGTTTTGAACAGGGCGAAGCAAAAAATACCTATGGAACCGGTTGCTTCTTATTGATGAATACAGGAGCAGAGGCGATTACCTCTAAGTCCGGTCTATTAACCACCATTGCTGCCAGTACTTCCGAACATGTGGAATATGCCCTGGAGGGCAGTGTATTTGTAGCCGGTGCAGGAATTCAGTGGTTGCGTGATAGTTTGCGTTTGATTAAAAATGCTGCACAGTCGGAAGGATATGCCAAGCAGGTAGAGGATACCGCAGGGGTCTATATTGTCCCTGCTTTTGCAGGAATGGGTGCGCCCTATTGGAATCAGTATGCAAGAGGAACGGTGGTAGGCTTAACCAGAGGCTGTACGAAGGAGCATTTTGTTCGTGCTACTTTGGAGTCCATTGCTTATCAGACAGCGGACGTTCTGGGCGCCATGGAAAAGGATAGTGGGATTGATTTAAGAAACCTGAAGGTGGATGGAGGTGCCAGTGCCAATGACTTCCTGATGCAGTTCCAGGCAGATATTGTAAATACTCAGGTACAGCGTCCCAAATGCATTGAAACCACAGCCTTAGGCGCGGCTTATTTGGCAGGACTTGCTACGGGCTATTGGAAAAATAAAGAAGAAATTAAAGAAAATTGGCAGATAGGTGCCGTTTTCCAGCCTGCTATGGAGCAGGATAATCGTAAAAAATTATTAAAGGGCTGGCACAGAGCGGTAAAATGTGCTCTTGTGTGGAGTGAAGAAATGGAGGAAGAGTAAAATGTTAGTGCAAAAGTATAAGGATATGTTATCCGGAAAGTCCGTTATCAGACAGCTTTCAGAGTTTGCAACCGCAAGAGGAAAGGAAATCGGCTACGAGAATGTATTTGATTACAGTTTGGGTAATCCCTCTGTTCCGGTTCCCCAAGAATTTACAGACAAAATGATAGAGATGCTTTCTACCAAGGCACCTTCTGAATTGCATGGTTATAGTCCCAGTTTGGGAATTACTGCTGTAAGAGAAACAATTGCAGCATCCTTGGAGAGAAGATTTGGACTTCCCTATCGTAAGGAGCATATTTTTATGGCTTCCGGTGCAGCAGGTGCGCTGGCACATGCCTTTCGTCTGGTAACAGAGCCGGGGGATGAAATATTGACCTTTGCTCCCTTTTTCCCGGAGTACAATCCCTATGTGAATCTGACCGGAGCACAGCTGAAAATTGTGCCACCCAATACAGAGAATTTCCAGATTAATTTTGAAGCCTTTGAGGAAATGCTCAGTGAAAAGGTAATGGCAATTTTGGTAAATACTCCTAATAATCCTTCCGGTGTGGTATATTCTGCGGAAACTTTGCAAAGACTTGCAGATATATTAAAGAAAAAATCAGAGGAATATGGACATATTATTTATCTGATTTCAGATGAACCCTATCGTGAAATTGTATTTGAAGGTGTGGATGCTCCCTGTGTATCCGCTTTTTATGATAATTCCATTATGTGCTACTCCTTTTCCAAGTCCCTGTCCCTGCCGGGAGAGCGTATTGGTTATGTAGCAATTAACCCCAACTGTGCGGATGCAGAGGATATGGTAAATATGTGTGGTCAGATTTCCAGAGGAACCGGTCACAATTGCCCTCCTTCCATCATTCAGTTGGCGGTGGCTGAGGTCATTGATATGACAGCGGATTTAAGTGTTTATGAGACGAATATGAATCTGCTGTATAACGAATTGACAGCCTTAGGCTTTACCTGTGTAAAACCCGGCGGAACCTTCTACATTTTCCCCAAGGCATTGGAGGAGGATGCAAAGGTATTCTGTGAAAAGGCATTAAAATACGATTTGGTTTTGGTACCCGGTGACAGCTTTGGTGCTCCCGGTTACTTCCGTATGGCATATTGCATTGATACAGAAAAGGTGGAGCGCTCTTTGGCAGCACTTCGTAAGTTTGTGACAGAAGAGTACCCACAGCGTTAACTAACTTATGAAGGACACAGTTAAGTTTATAGAAAGGGTTGAGTGTTCATGATGTATCAGGCTGGTTTGGTTTTAGAAGGCGGTGGAATGAAGGGAATCTACACTGCCGGTATATTGGATTTCTTTTTGGATAAGGGAATAGATTTTTCGAGCGTGTACGGCGTGTCCGCCGGGGCCTGTCATATGTGCAGCTTCCTATCTAAACAACGGGGGCGTGCCTTGGATGTAAATGTGGATTATCTGGATTGCAGAAGATATTGCAGTGTGGAAAGTCTGCTGACTACCGGCGATGTGTTTAATGTGAATACCTGTTATAGTTTAATACCGGATTACTTGCATCCCTATGACCATGAAGCGTTTGAAAGATATACCGGAAAGGCATATGCTGTGGCAACCAATATTAAGACAGGCTTGCCGGAGTACCTGCGCCTTCGAGATATGAGAAAGGATATTGTCAAGGTGCGGGCTTCTGCGTCCCTGCCTTTGGTGTCCAGAAATGTAAAAATAGGCAATAAGCTTTATCTGGATGGGGGTATCAGCGATGCCATTCCTTTGAAAAAATCCATTATGGATGGCAATTTGAAAAATGTAGTGATTATGACCAAGGAGGAGGGCTATGTACGGAAACCTTCTTCTTATATGGAATTGGTTAAGCTGCGCTATTTGAATTACCCCAAGGTGTATGAATTGATGCGTGACCGTCATATAAATTATAACGAGACTCTGGAATATATAGAGCGACAGAAGGAATGTGGTCTGGCATTTGTGATTCGTCCTAAGAAATTCAGTGAAGTGGGAAGGATTGAAAAGGATAAGCAAAAGCTTCTCGCTTTATACGAGGAAGGCTATCAGGATGCAGCGGATTGCTATGAGGAGCTTATGGTATATCTGGAGCGGTAAAATAAGTAAAGAAATGGAATTGGAGAAAAGAAATGTGGGAAATCATTAAGGCATTTATTTATGGTATTGTGGAGGGAATTACCGAATGGCTTCCTATCAGCAGTACCGGGCATTTAATTCTGGTGGAGGAACTAATTCCCTTTCAGGGAACCAGTGAGGGCTTCTTTGATATGTTTGATGTAGTCATTCAGCTGGGAGCCATTATGGCGGTGGTAGTGCTGTTTTGGAAGCAGATTTGGCCCTTTGCCCTTTCCGGGAAGGAACGGGGAGACAAAAAGGGAATCCTTTCTTTTGTTAAGATGGATATTATGACTCTGTGGTTCAAGATTTTGGTTGCCTGTGTACCGGCAGCGGTGATTGGTATACTTTTTGATGATGTGTTTGATGCCTTATTTTATAATTATTTCTGTGTGGCCTTGGCACTGATTGTGTTCGGTGTGGCATTTATTGTGGTGGAAAATTGGAATAAGGGCAGAAATGCAAAGATTAATTCTTTGGCAGAGATTACCTATCAGACTGCACTGATGATTGGTGTATTTCAGCTGATTGCTGCAGTATTTCCGGGAACCTCCCGTTCCGGCGCAACCATTGTAGGTGCATTACTGATTGGAGTGTCCAGAACGGTAGCAGCGGAATTTACTTTTTTCCTGGCAATTCCTGTTATGTTTGGTGCAAGCCTTTTGAAGGTGCTGAAATTTGGTTTTGATTTTACCGGATTGGAATTGGCTCTTTTGGCTATCGGTACCGTTACGGCATTTGTGGTATCCATGTTTGTATTAAAGTTTCTGATGGGATATATTAAGAAGCATGACTTTAAGGTGTTTGGCTGGTATCGCATTGTATTAGGGGCTGTGGTACTGGTATTTTTTGGAGTTCTTGCATAAAAACGCCTTGAAAAGTTGACATTTTTATTGGAATAGAATAAACTTACCAATAACGAGCGCGAAAGTGCCTGTTGAGGAGCATGAAAAATAGCAAAAGAAAAGAAGGGAGATGTCGTTATGGCAACAAAGAAGATTGTAGCAAAAGCTGCAAAGGTTGAGGCGCCTAAGACAGAATCTGTGAAGGCTGTTACACAGCCTGTAGCGAAAGAGACAGTAAAGGAAGACACCGTGAAGAATGCCACAGTAAAAGAAGAGGCTGCTAAAAAAGAAGTTGTGAAAAAGGAAGCTGTTAAGAAAGAAACAGTAAAGAAGGAAGCTGTGAAAAAAGCACCTGCTAAGAAGGCGCCTGCAAAGAAAGCTGAAGTTAAGAGTGAAGTACATATTCAGTTTGAGGGCAAGTCCTATTCCCAGGAAGACCTTATGAAGATGGCAAAGGATGTATGGAAATACGATCTGAAGCAGAAGGTGGGAGACCTGGTAAGCATTGAGCTTTATGTTAAGCCTGAAGAGAATATGGTTTATTATGTAATGAACAAGGAAATGACAGGAAGCTTTTATATTTAAAATGAAACCCCAAAGTGGCCCTGCCGCCTTGGGGTTTTTAACATGAAAGGGATTATTTTGCATGCAGCATAAAGCGGACAAAACTATTTTTATGATATATATATTGGGATTTGTGGTATTGGCGTTGTCAGTGGCATTAAATCAGCCCATGGTGGATACGCCGCCCCTTTTTGCAAATCCGCCGGATGAGCATGCCAGATTTTTGGTGCCCCAATATATTTGTGAGTATGGGGAGATTCCTACGGGATTGGAAGAGGAAATCAGAATTCCATCCTATGGATTTTCCTATGGCCTGTACAATGTATTTCCCTACATTGTGCAGGGCTATGTAATGCGGGTGGTAAATATTTTTACAGATTCACAGGTATCCTTGTTGTTTGCTGCCCGAATGGTAAATGTGTTTTTTGGTACGCTGATGGCGGGAGTAGTGTATCTGTTAAGTAAAAGAGTTTTTGCGGACAGACGCTTTGGCTGGCTGTTTTGCTTTGCAGTAACCTATTTGCCTCAAAATATATTTCTTCATACCTATGTGAATACGGATTCCTGTTGTATGCTGTCCACCGCTATGATGGTCTACAGTCTTGTTTGCTGCTATCAGGATGGTATCAATTGGAAAAACAGCTTGTGGATGAGTGGGGGAATTATTCTTTGTGCCCTCTCTTATTATAATGCTTATGGTTATATTTTAAGCTGCATCTTATTGTTTTTGGCTTATTTTGTTCAGAAGGAAAACGGGAAGCTGACCTATGCATGGAAGGAAATGTTGAAAAGGGGCTGCTTTATTGCGGGGATTGTATTGTTAGGAATCAGTTGGTGGTTTATTCGAAGCTATTTTGTATTGGATGGAGATATTTTGGGGCTGGCTACCAGAGAGAAAATGGCGGCTATCTATGCCAATGAGTATGTCAATCCCTTGACAATGCAGACCTTTAAAGAAAGAGGATATACGCTCTGGGAAATGATACGGGAAAAGAATACCCTTGAGGGACTTTTTTATGGCTTTGTGGCAGCTTTCGGTTCCGTGTCTATTTTTGCCTCGGTATGGCTCTATCGAGTGTACAAATTCTTCTTTGGAGCAGGTATTGTGGGACTTGCATATTATCTGCTAAATAGAAAGAACAGAGAAAGAATTGTTGGGAAAAAATTATTTTTTCATATGAATATGATTTTTTGTATTCTGATGCCCTGTGTATTGACCTTGCATTATGCCTACACCATGGATTATCAGGATCAGGGCAGATATTTATTGCCCGCATTGGTTCCCTTTATGTGCTATATCATAAAAGGTATTGAAAAACTGCTTACCATAAGGCTGGGGAGTATTGTTATGCCTCGTTGGATGGTACCTGTTGGAGTTTTACTTTGCTATCTGATGATTATATGGGGTACTTTAGATGTAATCTTTATGAAAGCCATGCCTGCATATAGCCAGATAGGACTTGTGTTATCTTAGCGGAGAAAAATTGTGAGTGAACGAATGAATAAGAAAAAAATAGGGATATTCATTGGCATAGCTATGGGGATAATTTTATTCCTGTTGGCAGCGTTATATGGATATCGCCATTATCAGATAAAACGTCAGGTACAGGAGCGAAATCAAAAAGGGATTTTACTTGCCTTTGATGATTACAATCCTGATTCCTGGCAGGAGCATTTTGATTTGTTTGATGAGTATGGAGTGAAGGTAACCTTTTTTGTGAATTTGAAAAAGCCCGATGCATTTTGTGCCGAGGCAGAAAAAAGAGGGCATGAAATTGGATTTCATACTGCTGAACATGCAAACCTGACAGAGGTGTCAGAAGAGGAATTCTATGAGCAGGCCATTGCGCCGATTGAGAATTTTCGTTCGGAGGGGTATGAGCTTACTTCATTTGCTTATCCCTTTGGATATTACGAGGAATGGATGAATGAGGAGCTGTTGAAGTATTATAAAACCCTGCGTGGAGCATGGCATTTTCAGGGATGTTATAAGGAAATGCTTCAGGGTGGCTTTATAGAAGCTTATTCCATTGACAATCTTCATTTTGAATCCGATGAGCATTTTAGGGAAGAAATTGGAAAATTGCTGGATGTTTTAAAGGATTGTGATGATGGTACAGTGGCTTCCCTTTTTTCCCATGCCATAAGCGGTGGAGACTGGTGCATTACAGCGGATAGGTTGGAGATATTGTTTCAGGAAGCAAAAAAGCGGGATCTGGTTTTTTATACCTTTCGGGAATTACAATAAAAATATAAAAGGGATGATTGATGGAGGTGGCTGTTGTTGAAGCTGATATTTCTGCTGTTACTTCCGGGAGGACTGGCAGAATTTGTAGGTGTTGACAGGAAAAAAGATTTTTCTGTTGCAAAAAGTATAGTACATAGTTTGTACTTTGGTTATATATTGTTTTTGGCAGATGTAACGGCAATGTATACTTTTTTCTCCATGCAGTATGAGGAGTTTTTGAAATTTCTCTCCAGAAGAATACATTCTGTGGAGGATGTGTCCTTGTTTACTTTACTGCTTTGTGTACAGCTGTTTGTTGCCTTTGGTCTGGGAATGTTTACTCGTATTTTAAGATACAGGGATGTGGAGCGAGCAGTTTTTCGAATGGGCGGATTGCAAAAGAACGGAGCCGCTCTCACGCTGGGGGTGGCATTGATAGTTGCAGTAGTAACTTTTGTGATTAAGGATAGTGCTCAAAGACAATTGGTAATCAATGAGGTATGTAGTAGGAACGATAGAGTCATTACGGATGAAAACGGAAATTATCCGGATTATATAGAAATTTACAATCCTTCTAAGTGGAGCATTTTATTAGATAATTATAAAATAGCGGATGCTCCCGATGGAAAGGATGGAGTGGATTTAGAAGAAGTGATTCTTCTGCCGGGAAGTTTATATCTGGTGTGGGTCGGACAGGAAGATGCGAATGATAAAATGGGTATCAGCTCCGGTGGAGAAAATTTATATCTTTTATCACCTGCCGGGGAGGTAATGGATAAGGTTGCAGTTCCTAAGCTGGAAGCCAATACCGCCTATGCAAGAAGTAAGGATGGGGAGAAGACATGGCAGGTGGAGGTTCCCAGTCCTTTAGAGCCTAACGATCCTAAGAAAAAATATTTGGATAAGCCTGTATTTTCAGCGGAAAGCGGATTTTATGAAGAAGAGTTTTTGTTGCAGATACAGGGCAAAGAAGGGGAACGGATTTATTATACTTTGGACAGTAGTATTCCCAATGAAAATTCCATGCTTTATACGGAAGAAATTTTGATTCGGAATCTTTGTGAGGAACCCAATGTTTATACGGATATTCCTAATATCGTGTTGGAATGGGACAAGAACGCGGGGGCTTCTGACCCGGTGGACAAGGCATTTGTAGTAAGAGCCATTGCCATGGATGAGGAGGGCAATACCAGCGATGTAGTGACCAAGACCTACTTTGTGGATATGGAGGAATATCGGGAGGAATATGTTTTATCCCTGGTATCCGACCCGGAGGATTTGTTTGGGGATAATGGAATCTATGTAACCGGTAAGGCTTATGATGACTGGTATTTAGGGATAACAGATGGCTACGAGCCCTTGCCCAATTTTGAATTGCGTGGCAGGGAGGCTGAGATTGACACGGCGGTAGGTCTTTTTCAGGATACGCTGTTGATGGAACAGCAGGCGGGGCTTCGTATTCAGGGTGGCTCTGAACGAAGCGGAACTTCTAAGAGATTTTCGGTGTTTGCAAGGAAAGAATATAGTGGCAACAGATTCTTTGAGTATGATTTGTTTGGTCAGAAGATGCATGCCTTTTTTATGCGACCGGATTTTGAGGATGCCTTTGTGCAGAGTCTGGTAACGGATAGAAATGTGGGTACCTTAAAGGCAATTCCGGCAGTTGTGTTTCTGAATGGGGAGCATTGGTATAACACCTACCTTCGGGAAAAATATAATGAAGATTTCCTTGCTTTTACTTATAACGTAGATAGTAAAAATGTTCGTTTGGAGGAAGGAATTCCTCAAGAGATTTACAGCTTTTTGGAGGAGCATGACTTATCCAAAGAGGCGGATTTTGAGCAGTTTTGCGATATGATAGATTTGCAGAGCTACATAGATCATTTGGCAATCAACATTTATTTGTGTAATATGGATGCTTCTGAGTACAAAAATTACCGAATCTGGAAAACCACCACGGATACCGGAGAGGGTTATAATGATGGAAAATGGCGTTGGCTCCTATATGATATGGATTGCCTGTCCTGGAATAGTATAGGTTATTATGGTGCCATGCGGCATGACATTGATTCCTTTGCCCACGATAAGGAATATGCGGGGGTGGCTTATAATCAGGAAAGAGTTTATAAGGCACTTAGGGTAAATGAAACCTTTTGCAGACAATTTGTGCTTACCTTTATGGATTTGGCAAATACCAATTTTGCCGCGGAGATTGTCGAGGAGCAGATTACGGATTGGGGAAGGGATATGGATTGGAATGATGGCTTCTTTGCAGAGCGTTTTGAGGGCATTATGCCGGCTTTGGTAAAGGAGTTTCAGTTAAAGGGCACCTTGGAAGAAATTACCCTTTCTATGAATGTACCGGATGCGGGTTTTATAACAATTAATACAGCAACACCAAAGTTGAAAGAGGGCAGTTGGACGGGACGCTATTATACGGATTATCCTGTTACCATTACAGCCATAGCTAATGAGGGATATGAGTTTGTAGGTTGGAAAAACGAAGGTTTGGAGACTGACGAAGTGCAGATAACAGTACCCATAGAAAAAGGCGGATGTGAGTGGGAAGCTGTGTTTAAAAAGAAGGAGAGAGATTAAAGATGGAGTTGATTACCGTTTTTTTGTTGTTGGGACCGGGGATTTTGATGTGGAAGCTGGAAGGCGATTGTGAGCTTTCCACTCGAGAAGATATTATCCGGATGATATTAAAGCTGATTTTTAATAATTTTATTATTTTAATGCTTTCCTATATGGTGCTAACCATGATATATGGTTATATGGCAGTGAATTTGTCTTCTGTATATGTGGAGGGTGTGGGAAACAGTATTTTTAATATCAGCTTTGTGTGGAAATTTGGCATGCTTTCCTGTGCTTTTGCGGTGGTGCTAAGCCTGGGAAAGAGAATGTGGAAGAAGTTTATGGCAAAAAGGAGTGCTAAATGAAGTTGCAGGCGTTTAAAAAAGTAGCGGTTTTCTTATGTGCTGTCTCGTTCCTTTTGCCGGGATGCGGTCAGCAGGAGGTGGCTGCAAAGCCTAAGGTGGATGAAGTGGTGAATTATGAAGAAATTTACACCATCACTGAAACTGACAGCGATGTCAGCAAGGAAACTGCCAAAGAACTGTTGCCGGAGGAAGGTATACTTATAAATGAGCAATCCCTTTGGGAAATAAAGGAAGGCGGAGCATATCTGCTTAAGGGCAGCTACGATGGGCAGGTTCAAATCAATGCAGAGGATGAAAAGGTACATTTAATCTTGGAAAATGTGGAAATAAACTCTCCCAATGGTCCGGCTATTTATGTAAAATCTGCTGCAAAGGTAATCCTTACCGTGCCGGAAGATAGCAGTAGTATTCTTAAGGATTCTCCTTATTATGACAGGTATCCGGATGCAAAGGCCTGTGTTCACAGCAATAGTGATTTAACCATTAACGGCAGCGGAAGCTTGCAGGTATATGGTTATTACAAGGATGCTGTGCGCACCAAGGATGTGTTAAAGGTGCTGGACACCGGACTTATGGTGCAGGCAAAGGGGGATGGACTTCGGGGCAATGATGGTGTAGCGTTTCAAGGCAGGAGTCTGGATATTCAATGCGAAGGAACGGGTATCTATACGGAAAAGGAAGATAAGGAAAACAAAGGCTTTGTAGATATGGCAGCAGGAAACATTCAGATAATTGCGGGGGAATACGGAATAAATGCTTCTGAAAATATTTATCTTCACGCTTGTGAAGCGGATATTTATGGTATTCTGGAAAATCTTACCTGCAAAGGACAGCAGCTTGTAGAGGAAGGATGCCTGAAATAATGGAGAAAAAATACAGACATGAGTACAAATACAGGCTGGATGCTGCCCAGGCAGCGGTGCTGGAGGCAAGAGTATCCCTGCTTTTGCGTTCGGATTGTCATACCGGGACGGATGGAAACTATTTAATTAAAAGCTTGTATTTTGATGATTATGCAGATAGCTGTTATTGGGAAAAGGAAGACGGCGTAAACGAACGTTCCAAATTTCGCATCCGGTATTATAATAACGATACCGGGTATATCCGGTTGGAAAAGAAAAGCAAGGAAAACGGAATGACCTGCAAGGAAAGCTGTTTGATTACGGAGAAAATGTGCAGGGAATTTATGTCCGGCTCTGTTCCGGCAGTAAGAGAGGATATGCCGGATAAGCTGAAACGACTGCTTACGGAAATGCGTCTTAAAGGGCTGATTCCCAAGGTGATTGTAATTTATGAGCGAAAGCCCTATATATGTGGGATTGGAAATGTGAGAGTGACTTTTGACAGAAAGTTGGCAGCGTCCAATGATATTGTACATTTTTTGGAGGAAGTACAGGTACTCAGACCTGTGATGCAAAAAGGAGAAAGTCTTTTGGAGGTCAAATGGGATGAACTTTTGCCGGATTATATCCGGGAACATTTGTCTTTGGAAAGTCTGCAATGGACATCCTTTTCAAAATATAGTTTGTGCAGAAAATATGATTGTTACGGAGGATTAGGAGTATGAATTTGTCACAGATGCTTCAAAGAACGTTTTTAAAGGGCTATGCATCCATGGATTTGCAGGTGGCAGAGGTTCTTTTATGTATATTGGTAACCGCGTTGATTGCCGCATACATATTTTTTGTTTATAAAAAAATCAATAAGAGCAGCTTTTACAATAAAAATTTCAACCTGTCGCTTATGGCATTGGCGATTATTATTGCAGCGATTATTCTGACCATTCAGTCCAATATTGTGGTTTCTTTGGGTATGGTGGGTGCGCTGTCCATTGTCAGATTTCGTACAGCCATTAAGGACCCCATGGACTTAGTGTTTTTGTTTTGGGCAATCAGCGTAGGTATTATCTGTGGTGCAGGTTTTTCTGTAATTGCTGTGATTGCATCCATAGTGGTATCCATTGTGATTTTTTTCTTTTCCAAGTTGCCTTCTTCTAAAGGGATGGTGGTGCTTTTGGTGAATTCCTCTACTTATGAGAATGAAGAGGCGATTTTAGCGGTGGTTCAGGAGTTTTGCAATGCTTATAAGGTAAAGGCAAGAAATCTCACTCGAGAGCATTTGGATATGGCAATTGAGATTGATGCCATGGAGCAGGGAAAGCTGGTAAGAAGACTCATGGAGTTGCCGGATATTACTTCCGCTTCCATTGTTTCTCATGAGGGGGATGTGACAGCTTAACTGCATAAAAGCTTTTTTGAAAGATGTTTCGAAAAAAGGACAAAAATTTGTCGAAATAAGTAGAAATATGCGGATTCTTATGATAAAATTTATATAATTCCAAAGCGTAGACTGGGTTGCGCTTTGAAAAGGACATAAGAGAAAGAGGTTGTAAAAAACTTGAGGAGGTACATATGGAGTATAATGAGGTAGAATTTAAACGATTGGCAAATCTCCGGGTATTGGCAATGTGGGCTTCTATTGGAGCTATTCTTACAACTGCCTATTTAATTGAGCTTTTTAAAGGGGGCAGAACCCTGTCCTATGTTATTGTTTTTTTGATTTTGTGTTGGGGTTCCTTTATTGCCGGATGTATTATGCTGAAGATTAAGGGCACCGCCTGGGAATATTACCGGGAGATGGTGGCTATCAGTTATGGTGTTTTCTATGCCTATGTAATGCTTACTGCAGACACCATATTGGCAGTTATCTATGTGATTCCGGTAGTCAGCGTGTTGATATTGTATAAGCATCGTCCAATGATTATCCGTGTTATGGTTGCAAATGTGTTGTTAATAGCGGTGTGCTTGGTTAAGGATCAAATGGCAGGAGTCTTAGATGCAAAAACGATTGTTGATTATGAAATTCAATTTGCTGCTATCATATTGTATTATGTGGCATGTATTTTGGCAATCGGTTATATGAACAAGTCCGAGAAGGCTATGATGGGAGCCATGAAAGCCAATCTGGACAGAGTGGTAACCACTGTAGAACAGGTAAAGATAGCAAGTACCGCTGTAGTAGATGGTGTAACCGTTGTGCGTGAACTGGCAGAGGAAAATAAAATGGGTGCCAATACGGTTGTGGCAGGAATGGAAGAACTGACTGCTAATAATGAGATTTTGCAGGAAAAGACCGACCACTCCATGGAAATGACCAAGACTATTGATACTCAGGTGGTAAATGTGGCAGCCTTAGTTCAGGAAATGGCAACGCTGATGGAGGAATCCGTAGCCAATGCACAGACCAGTTCACAGCAGCTGTCCGATGTAGTGGAGCTTACCAATGTGATGGCTTCCCTGTCCTCTGATGTAGAGAGAATTTTGACCGAATTTAAGGCAGAATTTGAAATGGTTAAGGCGGAAACAGGTACCATTGAATCCATTACTTCCCAGACCAATCTGTTGGCATTAAATGCTTCCATTGAGGCGGCAAGAGCAGGTGAGGCAGGCAAGGGATTTGCAGTAGTTGCGGATGAAATCAGAAATTTGAGTACCGGAACCCAGACCTCCTCCACCAGAATTATGGATGCATTAGGTCACTTAGAGGAAACCTCCGACAAGATGACTGAGTCCATTTCTAAGACATTGGAATTGATTCATTCCACCTTGGATAAAGTAACTCAGGTAAATACAAGTGTGGCAAGTATTGCAAAAGATACTGCACAGTTGGGTGAAAATGTTCAGGTTGTAGATAATGCAATGCGTGAGGTTGAGGTTTCTAATAAGAACATGGTAGGCAATATGCAGCAGATTTGTGATGTCATGGCAGTTATGACTGAAAATATCGGCGAAGCAGATGCAACTACCAAGATTATGAGAAGTAAATATGAAGAAACCTCTCAGAACGTTATTAATATTGAACAGGTTGTAGGTCGTCTGATTGAAGAATTAGGTGCCGGTGGTTTCATGGGTATCAAGGATGTTCAATCCGGAATGCGTCTCATTGTTGCAGAAGGCAGCGGTGTGGATATGAAGGAATACAAGGGCGAGGTTACATCTGTAAATGGAGATATTATTGGTATTTCAGAATTGGTTTATGATGGTAAGGCACTGGTTCCTGTAAAGCATCAGGCATATTGCTTAAGGATTGTTGTAAACAATGAGATGTATCAGTGGAATGAGGTAGTGGTGGCTTCTCATAAGGATGGAAGCTATTTGGTAACCGTAAAGGGAAATCCTGCAGTTGTAAACCGTAGAAAGTATCCCAGAATGCCATTGAAAAATACCTGTACACTTAGCTGGAGAGGTTCCAAGGAAAGCTTCCCCGGCAAGCTGGTAAACATCAGTGCAAATGGTGTTGGATTCTCATCCAGAGCACAAGAACTTTCCAATATTAAGGGTGATTTGATTAAAATTCAGGTAGATAATTTTGCTCCTCTACAGGGAGTAACCCTGATTGGAACCGTTATCCGAATCACGGATAATGATGGTGAGTATCATTTCGGATGCCGTCTGTTAGAGGATAATCAGGCGATTCTGGAATATGTGAATGCGAATTATAAGGAATAATGGTGTGTTTCTTTTCGTGACGAGTTCATGGTTTTGAAACGAATGCATAAGGGGACGCGGGTATTATTTTTAGAATGGAACTGCGGACTTAAGAAATACTAAATGTTCTGGCAATAGGCTTTGGAAGCCGTACGCACACGGAGCAAATGCGCGTCCGTGCGCAGTTGCTCCTCGGCGCCCCGTCCATGGGGCGCCGGTGCTGGTTATAGAACAGAACATTAAGTATTTCTAAAGTCCTCCGTAACATTCAAAAAATAACACCCGCGTCCTCTCACGCATTCGTAGCCAAGACTGTGGAACACGTAAAAAAGAAACGCATAGTAAAAAGAAAAATGAATACACATCCCTAGCAAGGATATAGTCGCTTGCTCTTAAGCGCTATATCCTTTTTTAATACAGTAAATCCTTCCTTTATGTATAGTAGAAAATGATTCTAAATTCTTCCTGAAGGGAATGGGGAAGCGATAGAGTTTGGCGGGGGAGAGGGAGGTGGGGTGGGGTTGGGGTGCCGTTTCGTAGCAGGAGAGCATTTTCTTATCGGTGGGGGAGAGAAAGCAGGGTAAAACGCACAGGACGTGCGTTTTAGGAATTACGGCGCACGGATGCGCCTTAATTCCGACCCGGAGCATACTACAAACCACCCCCACCGATTAGAAAATACCGACTGCTACGTCCGGCATCCCGGCCCACCCCACCTCTCTCTCCCCCTTCACCCAACTTTATAAAATCCCCCCAATTACTTTATAATTAATTTAGAATTATTTTCGGGAAAATCTGTTGACAATAGATAGGGTAAGTGATATTTTATGGTAAGAAGATGTTAGCACTCCTTGAACTCGAGTGCTAACAACCGCAATACTTGGTTAGGAAAGGAGAGATGGGATGCAATTGGACGAAAGAAAAACCAAAATATTGCAGGCCATTATCCGGAACTACCTTGAAACAGGGGAACCCGTTGGTAGTAGAACAATTTCCAAATACACGGACTTGAATTTAAGCTCTGCTACTATTCGAAATGAAATGGCCGACTTGGAAGAGATGGGATATATTTTACAGCCCCATACTTCAGCCGGAAGGATTCCTTCCGATAAAGGTTATCGACTCTATGTGGACACCATGATGGAGGACAGAGAGCGGGAAGTAATTGAAATGAAGGAAATGCTGGTGGAGCGGCAGGATAAAATGGAGACACTGCTAAAGCAGGTTGCCAAGGTGCTTGCGCAGAATACACAGTATGCCACCATGATTTCTGCACCCCAGACGCATCACAATAAAGTAAAATTTATTCAGCTTTCCAGAGTGGATGCTAACCAGATACTTGCTGTAATTGTGGTGGAAGGGAATGTCATAAAAAACAACATCCTTTCGGTAGCTCAGGAGCTTTCTGACGAGACTCTTTTAAAATTGAATATTTTATTGAATACTCACTTAAATGGTTTATCCATGGAGGAAATTAATCTGGGTATGATAGCAGCCATGAAGCAACAGGCAGGTATTCACAGTGACATTGTGGGTGAAGTAATTGATGCCGTTGCAGAAGCCATTAAGGCGGATGAAGATTTGGAGATTTACACCAGTGGTACAAACAATATTTTCCGATACCCGGAGTTAGCCGATCAACAAAAGGCAAGCGAATTGATTAATACCTTTGAGGAAAAACAGCAGCTTACCGGATTGGTACAGGAAGCCTTGGCGGATGAAAGCAGTGAGACGGGGATTCAGGTGTATATCGGAAATGAAACTCCGGTACAAAGTATGAAGGATTGCAGTGTTGTTACAGCTACCTATGAATTAGGAGAAGGAATGAAGGGTACTATAGGAATTATTGGTCCAAAAAGAATGGACTATGACAAAGTAATCCACACTCTTCGTACCCTGCAAACGCAGTTGGATGAATTATACAATACAGATAAGAAGTAAAATAGGAAAGGAAAGAAAGCATGGCAGATAAAGAAAAAGACATAGTAGAAGAAGGTCTGGAAAATGCAGAAGCAGAAGAAATTCAGCAGGAAAATGTTAAGACGCAGGGCGAAAGCGTAGCTTCCGAAGATGCTGAAGGCGAAGAAATGGAAGCAGATGCTGTAGCCGGAGAAGCTGAGGAAAACACAGAAGGAGCTTCTGATCCTAAGACCTGGGCAGAGAAAAGAGCAGCTAAAAAGGCTGCAAAGCAGGACAAAAAAGAAGATGCCTATAAAGAAAAAATCGAGCAGCTGGAAGACCGGGTTATGCGTCAGATGGCAGAGTTTGAAAACTTCCGTAAAAGAACGGATAAAGAAAAACAGGCAATGTTTGAAACAGGTGCAAAGAGTGTCATTGAAAAAATTCTCCCGGTGGTTGATAACTTTGAAAGAGGCTTTGCAAGCGTAGAAGCTGAGGATGAAAATGATGCTTTTGTAGGCGGCATGAAAATGGTCTACAAGCAGCTGATACAAGAGCTGGAAAATATAGGCGTAAAACCCATTGAAGCAGTGGGCTGTGAATTTGATCCTAACTTCCACAATGCAGTAATGCAGGTGGCAAGTGAAGAATATGAATCCGGTGTGGTAGCACAGGAATTGTTAAAGGGATATACCTATCGCGATACTGTTGTAAGACACACCATGGTGGCAGTAGTAGAGTGAAAAGAAAATCTATAAATTATTAGGAGGAGATAAAAATGAGCAAAATTATTGGTATTGACTTAGGTACAACAAATAGCTGTGTAGCTGTTATGGAAGGTGGTAAGCCCACCGTTATCGCAAATGCAGAAGGTGCCAGAACAACCCCTTCCGTAGTTGCATTCACAAAGACCGGAGAGAGACTGGTAGGTGAGCCTGCAAAGCGTCAGGCAGTAACGAATGCAGAGAAGACCATCGCTTCCATTAAGAGAGATATGGGTACTGACAATGGTCGTAATATTGATGACAAGAAGTATTCCCCTCAGCAGATTTCCGCTATGATTCTTCAGAAGCTGAAAGCAGATGCTGAGAGCTACTTAGGCGAAAAGGTTACCGAGGCAGTTATCACTGTTCCTGCATATTTCAACGATGCACAGCGTCAGGCAACCAAGGATGCAGGTAAGATTGCAGGTCTTGAAGTAAAGCGTATTATCAACGAGCCTACCGCAGCAGCTTTGGCTTATGGTCTTGATAATGAAAAAGAGCAGAAAATCATGGTATACGACTTAGGTGGTGGTACCTTCGACGTTTCCATTATTGAAATCGGTGACGGTGTCATCGAAGTACTTTCTACCAACGGTGATACCCGTCTTGGTGGTGATGACTTTGATAATAAAATTATCCAGTGGATGCTTGCAGAGTTCAAGAAGGCAGAAGGCGTAGACTTATCCAATGATAAGATGGCTATGCAGAGATTAAAGGAAGCTGCAGAGAAGGCTAAGAAAGAGCTTTCCAGCGCAATGACAACCAATATCAACCTTCCTTTCATTACTGCAACTGCTGAAGGTCCTAAGCACTTTGACATGAATTTAACTCGTGCACAGTTCGATGAACTGACACATGATTTAGTAGAGAGAACAGCAATTCCTGTACAGAACGCTATGAAGGATGCAGGTCTTACCAACGCTGATTTAGGTCAGGTACTTTTGGTTGGCGGTTCTACTCGTATTCCTGCCGTACAGGATAAGGTAAGACAGTTAACCGGCAAGGAGCCCAGCAAGTCTCTGAACCCCGATGAATGTGTAGCAATCGGTGCTTCCGTTCAGGGTGGTAAGCTTGCAGGTGATGCAGGTGCAGGCGATATCCTGCTGTTGGATGTTACTCCTCTTTCCCTGTCCATCGAGACCATGGGTGGTGTAGCAACCAGACTGATTGAGAGAAATACTACCATTCCTACCAAGAAGAGCCAGATTTTCTCCACTGCAGCAGATAATCAGACCGCTGTAGATATCAATGTAGTACAGGGTGAGAGACAGTTTGCAAGAGATAATAAGTCCCTTGGACAGTTCCGTTTGGATGGTATTCCTCCTGCACGTAGAGGTATTCCCCAGATTGAAGTTACCTTTGATATTGATGCAAACGGTATTGTAAATGTATCCGCTAAGGATTTGGGTACCGGTAAGGAACAGCACATTACCATTACCGCAGGCTCTAACATGTCCGATGAGGATATTGAAAAGGCAGTTAAGGAAGCACAGGAATTTGAGGCTCAGGATAAGAAGAGAAAGGAAGCTGTTGAGGCAAGAAATGATGCAGATTCCTTCGTATTCCAGACTGAGAAGGCTTTGGATGAAGTTGGTGATAAGATTTCTGAATCCGATAAGACTCAGGTACAGGCTGATCTTGAAGCAGTAAAGGCTGTATTAGAGAGAACCAAGGATCAGGAAATGAGCGACAGCGATTTGGATGAACTGAAGGCTGCAAAAGAGAAACTGACCAATAGTGCACAGTCTCTGTTTACCAAGATGTATGAGAACATGCAGCAGGCTCAGGGTGCAGCGGGCGCAGGTCCTGATATGAACATGGGTGGTGCCGCTGATGCAGCTCCTGAAGACGATATCATTGATGGAGATTTCAGAGAAGTCTAAACGACGAAAAGTATTGCTAGGGCAGCAGAATACGCTGCCCTAGAAATACTATGTTTCGTCTTGTATAGGAGGCAATTATGGCAGAACAAAAGCGAGACTATTATGAAGTCCTCGGCGTTGATAAAAGTGCAGACGAAGCTGCGATAAAAAAGGCTTATCGTGTCCTGGCTAAGAAATATCATCCCGATGCAAATCCGGGAGATGCAGAGGCAGAGAAAAAATTTAAAGAGGCTTCCGAAGCATATGCTGTGTTAAGTGACCCCGAAAAGAAAAGGCAGTATGACCAATATGGTCATGCTGCTTTTGATGGGGGAATGGGCGGAGGCGGCGGTTTTGACTTCTCCGGTGCGGATTTTGGAGATATCTTTGGAGATATTTTCGGAGATTTGTTCGGAGGTGGCAGAAGCCGCAGCAGTGCCCGTAATAATGGTCCTATGAAGGGAGCAAATCTGCGTACCAGCGTCAGAATTACCTTTGAAGAGGCTGTATTTGGCTGTAAAAAGGAAATTGAGCTGAATGTCAAGGAAACCTGTAAGAACTGTAACGGAAGCGGAGCAAAGCCCGGTACCAGTCCGGAAACCTGTAGTAAATGTGGCGGTAAAGGACAGGTGGTATTTACTCAGCAGTCCTTCTTCGGAACCGTGCGTAATGTCCAAAACTGTCCGGATTGTCAGGGAACCGGTAAAATTATCAGGGAAAAATGTAGCGATTGCTATGGAACAGGCTATATTTCCATGAGAAAACGTTATTCTGTGGATATTCCAGCAGGTATTGATAACGGACAGTCCACTCGTATGCCCGGTTTGGGAGAGCCCGGTATTAACGGTGGTCCCAGAGGCGATGTGCTGGTAGAGGTGATTGTAGGACGTCATCCTATTTTCCAGCGTAATGAATTTAATATTTATTCTACCGTTCCGGTATCCTTTGCAGTAGCTGCTCTGGGTGGAGAAATCTTTATTGATACCGTAGATGGTAAGGTAATCTATGATGTGAAGCCCGGAACGCAGACAGACACAAAGGTACGTCTGAAAGGCAAGGGTGTTCCTTCCTGGAGAAATAAGGATATTCGCGGCGACCATTTTGTGACTTTGGTAGTACAGGTGCCTGACAGACTGAGTAATGAGGCGAAGGAGCTTTTGAAGCAGTTTGATGCTGCATCCGGAGATAGCTTGAATACAGTAAAGAATGCATCCGATGCCAAGGAAGGTCAGGAAAATAAGACCGCTAAAGAGGATAAGAAGAGTTTTTTTAAAAAGAATAAAAAGTAGTGCAAGGGCGTCTCAAAAGTTATAAAATAGCTTTGAGACGTCTTTTTAGCGTTAGCATTAAAGAGGGTAAAAAATACAAATAATGGAATAGAAAAATGGAACAAAACAGAAATGATTTTTTGGCTTTGACATGTAAACTCTATATGACAACCTTGCTGGCATGGATACCCTTGCATACAGGGGGCTCTTATTGGAATCTTGGGGATGCAAAATATCAGGTTTTTCAAAGTGTGTCTGTTATATGCCTGGGAATTTGGGGGATTATGACATTGGGAAGCCTTCTGAGATACAAAGGAAGAAACGTAAGCCGTCTAAGCGGTGTGGATGTCTGTATGCTTCTTTATTCCGGTTGGGTAGTATTGTCTGCAGCTTGTAGTTCTTATCAAAGCGTAGCATGGAAAGGTTATGTGGATTGGCATATGGGAGCCTGGACACAGCTTATTTTGGTGCTGGGATATTTCTTTATTTCCCGATGCTGTGAGTCGGCAACCCTTCCTATCTACTTGGGAGAAGCAGCTTTTGCGGTTGTGGTGGTGGTAGGAATTTTAAATCGGCTGGGAATGGATCCTTTGAAATTATACATTGCCTTTGACGAAAAGAGTTGGGAATACAGTCATATGCTTTCTACCATAGGTAATATTAATTGGTTTTGCGGTTATTGCAGTGTGGCACTTGCCTTTCCCATGGTGGGATATCTGTACAGTAAGACAAGGGGAAAGAAAATACTGCTGTATGTATGTTCCGTGCTTGGATTGACCCTTTTATGTGCACAGGGAAGTGCTGTGGGTCCTGTAATCGCATTTACCGGATTGGGAATCTGTCTGGTGGCAGGAAGCAGAAAGGAACAGATTTTTCAAAGAACCTTACTGTTGGGGCTGGGCATATGTATTTTGTTTCCGGTTATGGGCATGCTCATAACGATATTTGGTGCCCAAGCAGCATCTCCTGTAGATGGTGACATTTATGCAGTTATGCTTTGGAATGGATGGTGGTTGCCGACACTTATAGTAGCCGGCTTGTATCTGCTGCATAAAAGAGGAAAGCTACACACACAAAGATATTTGGCAATGGGGATGATTGGAATCGGTGCAATACTTTGCATCGGAGGAACGGCTTATTTGATTTGGAAAACTGCAAATCAGGCAGGAGATTGGGGAAGCGGCAGAAGCGGGCTTTGGAGAGGTGCCTGGACAGGCTTTGTGTTGGGAGATTGGAAGCAGAAGCTATTGGGAGCCGGACCGGACTGTTTTGCGGAATACATTTATAGAATACCGGAAGCTATAAAATGGCTTACTATGGAAGGATATTGGGAAAATGCAACCTTTGCCAATGCTCATAATGAGTGGTTAAATCAATTAATCAATATCGGATTGCCGGGAATGTTGTTTTATTTCAGTATTTTTGTAGCTGCTTTGAAAAGATATCGGGGAATGCTACTAGCGATGGTGGGCATTGGAATGTATTTGGTAAATTCTCTGGTGGGCTTCCAACAAGTGTTAAATGCCTCCCTATTGTTTTTACTGTTAGGTATTTGTGAGAGTCGTTATCGGGCGTATGAAAAGCAAAATATTTGACAGATGTGGCGTAAAAGTTTAGTATACTCATAGGTAGAATAGAAAGGTGGAGCAGTAGCTTGGGACAGAAGGAGAAAAAATTTAGACTACAGGATTTTGGAATATGGTTTTTGGTTCTTTTGTGCACCCTGGTGCTGATAACCTTATGCTTTGATGAGGGGCTGGATTATGATGAAGCCTATAGCTGGCATACTACCTATCGGAACAGCTTTGCAGGTGTCTGGCAGGCAATTCTGGACGATCATGATACGGATATTCCTCTATGGTATTGGTGTTTGAAGGTATGGGTGGCAATTTTCGGAGAAAGCTGGTTTGTCTACAAGCTGTTTTCTGTTATGGGAACTCTTGCTACCATGATTTTGGGTGCTACTGCCGTAAGGCGTATTTGGGGAAATAAAACAGCAGTGTTGTTTATTATTTCTGTTAGCTTATCCCCTGCTCTTTTGCATAATAGTGTGAATGTAAGAATGTATTCCTGGACGGTATTTTTGATTACTGCCTGTGGCGTTTTGGTTTATTGGATGAGTGACAGAACCAGAAAGCTTTGGATGTGGATACTGTTGGGATTTTTGACAGTGGTGGGGCTGTTTTGTCATTATTTCACAGCCTTCTGTTATTTGTTTTTATATCTTTTTTTGTTAATACGGGTATTTTTGCAAAATAAAAAGGAGAGCTGCAAGGTAATTGCCTGTGGTGTGATTGCGTTAATTCCCTTTTTGATTTGGCTGATTATATTTGACTTCTTTCATTTGGTGGGAGGAGGTGCTGCGCCGGGTGTATCCAAAACAGAGCTGAAAGAAATTTTTCAGTATCTTTTCGAGACTGAGGTGGAGTATTCCGTCTTGTTGGGAACCGGTGTGTTTGCAGTAGCAATTGCCGGAGTGGTCTTACTTGGAAAGAAGTTTGAAAAATGGGAGAAATATTTTGTATTAATGAGCCTTGTCATGACTCCCCTTATCTTTGGAGTTATGGGTTATGTTTCTTCCGTATCTTATCATTTTTTTACGCCCAGACATGTGTTGCACAGTGCAGGGCTAATGTGGCTTGGAATTGCTATTGTGCTCTCAAGAATCAATGTGATGTCCTATTTGTGTGGTTTACTGTTTGTAGGAAGTATGGGAGCTTCTGCATATGAAAAGTCTTATCATGTGGAGTATGAAACCACTCCCTATATGGCAGAGACAAAGGCTTTGATAGCAGAACGGATGGAGCCCGGAGATATTATTATTTTTAATGCTGAGACAAGTTTTGGGTTGGTGTATGATTATTATTTGCGGGAACAACAGTTGGTGCATGTGTCTCAGGTGAATTTGGAAGAATTGGCAGGCAAGCCTGTATGGTTTTTGGATGCTACAGGGAAGCACCTTTCAGAGGAGCAGTTGAAAGGATGGGAGCTTGCTTATGAGCAGATAGACGGTATTTACGGATTTAGACAAAGTGATAATAATACCTTTTTTCAGGTATATAAACTGGACATAAAGGAGCCCAAAGAATGAAAAAAAGCAATCTATGGCAGAAGCTGATATTGTTTTTGATGGTGCTTGGCATGCTGGCAGTATGGCCGGTGTGCATTCTGCGTACAGAGGAAAAGCAGACAATGGAGCATGATGTGTATGAGGTTACGGGAGAAATGCCCCAAGGGTCTGTATTTACCCAATATTTTCGGGCAGAAGAAAGTGTTTTGAATGCTTTTGAGCTTGTAATCGATTATGACCCCGCTCTTCCGGCGGAAGGAATCTTTCAGATTGCCATTTTAAATGATAAGAATGAAATGATTTATGATGGACTGTTTCCCTATTATCTGGTAAAGGATTATACTTTTTTTAGGCTGGAAACCTATAATTTACGCCTGAAAAAAGGAGATATTTATCATTACAGGCTGACTAATCAGGATATTACGGAAAATCTGCCCCATATTGCCTATACCCGTAAATCCCAGCCGGATGGGGAAGGGTATCAAAGGATGTTGTTAAATGATACGGAAATAGAAGGAGAAGCTTTTGCCAGGTTTGAATGGAAAAGACCATACGATTTCTTAAGTATATTGATGATGTGGAGCTGCTTAGGTTTGGGAGGATTTTTTCTTTGGGAAATCTTGGAGCA
Organism: Lachnospiraceae bacterium; assembly: GCA_017624835.1. Classification (GTDB taxonomy): domain Bacteria; phylum Bacillota; class Clostridia; order Lachnospirales; family Lachnospiraceae; genus Acetatifactor. Next base: position 19,217 of record JAGAMG010000022.1, on the reverse strand, counting down.
GTGGAAGAATAGGACAAATAGGATGAAAAAAGGAGAAAAGAACGTATGAAATGGGTAAAATTCAGAATTAAAACAATTACGGATGCGGAGGATATTATTATCAGCACTCTTTATGATATTGGATTGGAAGGGGCTCAGATTGAGGATAAGATTCCCCTTACTGCTTTGGAAAAGGAGCAGATGTTTGTGGATATCCTGCCGGAAGGTCCTGCGGATGACGGCATTGCTTATTTGAGCTTTTTTGTGGAGAAAAAGGAGGATGGTAGTCTTGAGGTTCAGGGACAGCCTACAGACGTGGAAAGCATCCTGGCAGATGTGCGCCGTGAGTTGGAGGATTTAAAGGTATTCTGCGATATTGGAGAGGGTACTATTGAGGTGGATGAGACCGAGGATATCGACTGGATTAACAATTGGAAGCAGTATTTCCATCAGTTTTATATTGATGATATTTTGGTAATTCCTTCATGGGAGGATGTAAAGCCCGAGGATACGGACAGGATGGTGCTTCATATTGATCCCGGCACCGCTTTTGGTACCGGTATGCATGAGACAACACAGCTTTGTATCAGACAGTTAAGAAAATATATTACCTCTGACACGGAGCTTTTGGATGTGGGAACCGGTAGCGGTATTTTGGCAATTTTATCCCTGATGTTTGGAGCAAAGCATGCGGTGGGAACGGATTTGGATATTTGTGCAGTGGAAGCAGTGGAGCAGAACTGTCAGGTCAACGGCATTGCTCCCGAGCAGTTTGAAATGATGATAGGCAATATCATTACCGATAAGGAAGTACAGGATAGAGTGGGCTATGAATGCTATGATATTGTGGTAGCGAATATTCTGGCAGATGTGCTTGTGCCTTTGACTCCTGTGATTGTAAATCAGTTGAAGAAGGGCGGTATTTATATTACCTCAGGAATTATTGATGATAAGGAGCAGACTGTTGTGGAGGCAGTGAAGGCAGCAGGACTTGAGGTGTTGGAGGTTACCTATCAAGGAGAATGGGTGAGTGTGACTGCTAGGAAAGTTTAATGTTCCGCTCCCACCGAGTATATATTCCATTCAGACGCGCTTTCGCTCGGAGAAAAACGTAGCGGACACTAAACTCGAGGATAAAAAATCGTGCAACGATTTTTTATCCTGACCTCGTTAAGTGCCGACGTTTTTCTACGGTCTTCATTGGAATATATACTCAGTTGGAGCTGCAATATTGATTTCTTTTAGCATTCAAAACTCATCCTTGATGGAGGAAAAGATAGAATGTTTCAGTTTTTTGTTGAGCCGGGACAGATAAATGTAAGTGACAATAGTGTCATGATTGTTGGCAGCGATGTGAATCATATAAAGAATGTGCTTCGTATGAAAATTGGCGAGGAAATCGCTGTCTGTAATGGTGTGGATGGGAAGGAATATCGATGCGGGATTGTGGCGTTGGAGGAAGAGTGTGTACGCTGTGAACTGCGGTTTGTGAAGGAAGACGGTGTGGAACTTCCGGCTAAGGTGTATTTGTTTCAGGGGCTTCCTAAGGCGGATAAGATGGAGCTGATTATCCAGAAGGCGGTGGAGCTTGGCGTATATGAGATAATTCCTGTGGCGGCAAAGCGCTGCGTGGTAAAGCTGGATGATAAAAAGGCGAAAAGTAAAATTGCCAGATGGCAGGGAATTGCGGAAGCTGCGGCTAAGCAGAGTAAGCGTGGGATTATCCCTAAGGTGGCGGATGTGATGACTTTCGGAGAAGCAGTGCAGTTTGCGGCAGGGATGGATGTGAAGCTGATACCCTATGAATTGGCAGAGAGTATGGATAAGACCAAGGAAATCATCGGAAATCTGCAAGCCGGACAGAGTATTGCAATCTTTATCGGGCCGGAGGGTGGTTTTGAAACCTCGGAGGTGGAAAAAGCACTGAGTCTGGGAATTGAGCCGATAACTCTTGGAAAGCGGATTTTGCGTACGGAGACAGCCGGATTTACAGTGCTTTCCTGGATTATGTATCAGCTTGAGAGTTAAGAAAAATGCATGACCTGCTATATAGTGGGACGGACAGGACGGACTCTCCCTGCATATGATACTAATAAGATATATGCTTATTTTTGTGGAAATAGAACCAATAGAAATAAGTTGGATAAAGGAGTAAAGGAAATGGAAGTATATTTGGATAATTCTGCTACTACCAGAACCTTTCCGGAGGTTGCAGAATTGATGACAAAGATTATGTGTGAGGATTACGGAAATCCTTCCAGCCTTCATATGAAAGGGGTAGGGGCAGAGCAGTATATCAGGTATGCCAAAGAAACATTGGCAAAGATATTAAAAGTAGCGGAAAAAGAAATACTGTTTACTTCCGGTGGCACGGAATCTGACAATCTTGCCATTATTGGCGGTGCATTGGCAAATTCCAGAAGGGGTAATCATCTGATTACCACAAAGGTGGAGCATCCGGCTGTTTTAAAGACCATGCAGCATTTGGAGGAGCAGGGGTATCGCGTCACTTATTTGCCGGTGGATAGCTGCGGATTGATTCATTTGGAAGATTTGCATCGTGCCATGACACCGGAGACTATATTAGTGTCCATTATGCATACCAATAATGAAATTGGTGCCCTGCAGCCCATTGCAGAAGCAGGAACCTTAATTAAGCGGATGAATCCCAACACTCTTTTCCATGTGGATGCTGTGCAGGGCTTTGGAAAAGCAAGAATTTATCCCAAGAAAATGAATATTGATATGATGTCTGTGAGTGGACATAAGATTCATGGTCCTAAGGGCGTGGGATTCTTATATGTGGCAGACAAGGTAAAGCTACAGCCTATTACTTTTGGTGGTGGACAGCAATTTAATTTACGGTCCGGTACGGAAAATGTACCCGGAATTGTGGGCCTTGCCAAAGCGGCGGAGCTTTTGTACAATGATTTTGATGAAGATATTGCAAGGATTCGAGAATGCAAGCATCGGTTTATTGAAGGCATCAGAAGGATGGATAACGTGGTTATTAACGGACTTTTGCCGGGAGATACCATAGGAGAAAGTACCGCACCCCACATTGTCAGTGTGTCCTTTGGCGGAGTCAGAAGCGAGGTGTTGCTTCATACCTTGGAGGAAAAAGAAATCTATGTTTCAGCAGGAAGTGCCTGTGCTGCCAGAAAGCCACAGCCTTCTGCTACTTTAAAGGCAATTGGCGTGGATAAGGGAATGCTGGAATCCACCATTCGCTTTAGTTTTTCCGTGTTTACAACACCACAAGACATTGACGTTTGTTTGCAGGTGTTATATGATAGAATACCGATGCTTAGAAAATACAGCAGAAGGTAGAGACAAAATGAAATTGCGTACAGAAGCAGATATAGAAATGAATTATACAGAAAGAGGGAAAACATGTTTACAGCTTTTTTGATTAAGTATGCCGAAATTGGTATCAAGGGAAGAAATCGCTATTTATTTGAGGATGCGTTGGTACAGCAAATGAAATATGCTTTGAAAAAATGTGAGGGAGACTTTGTCATTCGTAAGACCCAGGGACGTATTTTTGTGGAAGCCCAGACAGAGTTTGATTTTGATGAAGTAGTAGCACATTTACAGCATGTGTTTGGTATCTCAGGCATCTGTCCTGTAGTATATGCGGAGGATGAAGGCTTTGATAAGCTCTGTGACACCATTATTCAATATATTGCCGATGTGTATCCTGAGCGTAATAAGACCTTTAAGGTGGCTGCAAGACGCGCCCGTAAAAATTATCCCAAGGATTCCATGACTATTAATATGGATATGGGAGAAGCGATTTTAAAGGCATATCCGGAAATGCGTGTAGATGTGCATAATCCTGAGATTATGTTAAATATTGAAATTCGTGAGAAAATTTATATTTACTCTGAAATTATTCCCGGTCCCGGCGGTATGCCCGTAGGAACCGGCGGAAAGGCAATGCTGCTGTTGTCCGGCGGCATTGACTCTCCTGTAGCAGGCTATATGATTGCTAAGCGCGGTGTCAAGATTGATGCGGTTTACTTCCATGCGCCGCCGTATACCAGCGAGAGAGCAAAGCAGAAGGTAGTGGATTTGGCAAGAATTGTTTCCAAATACACAGGACCTATTTATCTGCATGTCATTAATTTTTCGGATATTCAGCTTTATATTTATGAGAAATGTCCTCATGAGGAGCTGACTATTATCATGCGTCGTTATATGATGCGCATTGCAGAGCACATTGCAAAGGAAAATGAATGTCTTGGTTTGATTACCGGTGAGAGCATCGGACAGGTGGCATCCCAGACCATGAATTCCCTGATTGCCACCAATGAGGTCTGTGAATTGCCCGTATATCGTCCCTTAATTGGTTTTGACAAGCAGGAGATTGTAGAGGTTTCTGAAAAAATCGGAACCTATGAAACCTCCATTCAGCCCTTTGAGGATTGCTGTACCATCTTTGTGGCAAAGCATCCCGTTACAAAGCCCAACCTAAATGTGATTCGTCGTCATGAGCATAATCTGGATGAGAGAATTGAGGAATTGGTAAAGGAAGCACTGGAAACGGATGAGTTAATTATTGTGCAGTAAGGGCTGTTGACAGATAGCATAGTTTTTGGGATTTGTCCATGACGTTTTTGGAAAAAATATATTTTCCGAAAACGTCATGTTTTTTGAGTAGACTGATAATGTAAAAGAGCGCGATTTGAAAATTATGATTTATGGAGGAGAGTATGAAGCGTAGAGTTAGTATATGTATTTTGTGTTTGTTTATTGGTTTTTTGTGTGTTGCATGTGGAAATGCAGACTTAAAAGAAGAAATTAATGTGGTTGATATTACAACAGCGGAAGGAAACGAAGCAGATTTGTATGCTGGAGAGTACAATTCTTATGACACCACAGTTGATGCCGAAGAGAAGTTATCGACGTCTGCTCAAGCCGAAGATAATTTAATTGTTAATGAACTGGAAAAGTTGGTAGGAGAATATGAGTATCTGTCTGATTATGGAACGGGCAGGTTAATTATTCAGGAAAGCGACTATGGTTATGATATTTCAGATTATGAATCACAATCTTCCTATCGATTTTTTGCTAATTCATCTAATATAGAGAAAATAGAAAACAGCAGAATATATGTAAAATATCCTGAACAGGTATTTCAAGATGATACAGTTGTTTTTAGCTATTATATATTAGAATATAGCGCAGAGGAAATCGATGTATATTATAGGCAATCTGAACAGGCGGAGGAACAATTCCTATATCACGCAACAAAGAAAAAAGAGGATCTATTGGATTTATTTATCAATGGCTCAATAGACGCAATTGATTCCACAGATTTGACATCCACGTTTCATATTGCTGATTTTAATATGGACTCTGAAGAATGGGATTCCTATTCTATTGGAGAGAGAGTTGACTTAGACAATGACGGGGAAGACGAACAGATTATTTGCGGGCCGTATGGTGGAATATACTTGGATGCCCGTGATGGAAAGGTATATGAATTCGCCATGGGAGATGGCAATGCGAATGTGCTTTCCTATACTTATTACAATGGAGAAATATGGATTATGTATAGTAACGGCATGAATGCAGGATATGAAGCTTACTATATGGAAAAATATGAAGGAGCCGGAAATAGGGTTGCAGAAATGAGTTTTGGTGCAGAACTCATTGATGGTAATAATGCGGAGTCGGGAATGAAATATTTGTTGAATGGAAATGAAATTTCTTATGACGAATATACAGCATTTTGTAGCAAGATTTTTGCAGCGGAAGTAAGTACAAACTAAAAGTAATAAAGAAAAACCGATACTTGCATTTTGAGAAAAAATCAGTATAATATTTGTGAGAATACAGGCTGCTCACCAAAGGATATTACTGTTATATGGAAAATAAATGCCTTGAGAGGATTGCGTCTCCCAAGGCATTCTCATTGTTACTTATTAATGAAAGGTGAATATATTAAACGATGTAAGGCTTTAATACATTCAATACTTCTTCAGCACTGTCTTCTGCATGGATATTTAAATCAATAGGCTTGGATAAGTCTAAGCTGAAGATACCCATAATAGACTTTGCATCGATAACGTATCTGCCGGATACTAAATCGAAATCGTAATCAAATCTGGTAATGTCATTAACAAAAGACTTTACCTTGTCGATAGAATTTAAAGAAATCTGAACTGTTTTCATAGTGACTACCTCCTTAAATGTGTCATACCTTCTGACTTCATATTAATAGCAAGGTAAAGAAAAGTCAAGCGAAAAAACAGTAGAAAAATAGCGAGGAATGATATGAAAAAGGTCGCATTGCACAATTTGGGATGTAAGGTAAATTCTTACGAAATCGAAGTTATGCAACAAATGTTACAAGAAAAGGGCTACGAAGTTGTACCTTTTGATCAAGTTGCCGACATTTACATTGTAAATACATGCACAGTTACCAATATTGCAGATAGAAAAAGTCGCCAGATGCTTCATCGGGCAAAACAGAAGAATCCGAAAGCCATTGTAGTGGCGGTGGGGTGCTATGTGCAGACCGGAAAAGAAGCTGTGGAGAAGGATGACTGCATTGATCTTGCAATCGGAAATAACCGAAAAAAAGATTTGGCGGCTATTTTGGAGGAATACCTGAGAGAGTGTGGACAGGATGCAGAAACTCCGGCAGAGCATACAGAAGAGCTCTGTGGTATGAAAACTTTACATGACACAACTGTCATAGATATCAATCATACTTATGAATATGAGGAAATGACTCTGAAACAGACTGCGGAGCATACCAGGGCTTATATTAAGATTCAGGATGGTTGTAATCAATTTTGTTCCTACTGTGTTATTCCCTATGCAAGGGGGAGAGTACGCAGCAGAAGAACTGAGGATATTATGGCAGAGATACAGGGAATCGTAGCAGCGGGCTATCAGGAAATTGTACTTACCGGTATTCATATCAGCTCCTATGGGATTGATTTTGAAGAGGAAGCTTGGAAACAGGGGCGCAGTGTGGAAGTGCATAGGGGAGTTCAAGAAACAGAAGCGCAGAAGATGGATACTTCTATAGAGGCGCAGGCAAGAGATTACTCCGGCACCAGCAAGCTCATAGATTTGGTGGAACAGATTCATACCATAGAAGGCTTGGAACGAATCCGCTTGGGTTCCCTGGAGCCTCGGATTGTAACCTTAGAAAATGCAAGACGGTTGGCGGCAATGCCTAAGGTATGCCCCCATTTTCATTTATCCCTGCAAAGTGGCTGTGATGAAACCTTAAAAAGAATGAATAGACATTACACCACGGGGGAATACTTCCAAAGCGTGGAATTCTTGAGGAAGGAATTTGACAATCCTGCCATTACAACGGATGTGATTGTAGGATTTCCGGGGGAAACAGAGGAAGAATTTGCGCAGACGAAAGAATTTCTGGAAAAAACTTGTTTTTATGAAATGCATGTATTTAAGTATTCCAAACGTGCAGGTACCCGTGCGGCTGTCATGCCGGGGCAGGTGCCGGATCAGATAAAAACAAGCCGCAGCGGTGAGCTTTTGGCGATGGAAAAGGAGCAGTCCCGGGCATTTAGAAGCCGCTACATAGGGAATGAGGCGGAAGTGTTACTGGAAGAAACAAAAGAAATAGCCGGTAAGGAATATTTTATCGGACATACCAGGGATTATGTTAAGGTAGCAGTACCGGTTGTAAAAGAAGGAAGAACTGCAAAAACAGAGGAACAAGAAGTGGTTATAAAAGAAAATCATATGATTACGGTAATAATTGCAGATTTTCTTACCGAGGAAATACTGGTTGCTATGGAGCCGGAATAGGAAAGCTGAGAAACACGGCTTGAATTTTAAGGATAAATGAGTTAAGATAGAAAACAGCAGAGAAGATTCGAAAAGCTTGGAAATACCAAACAGAAATGAGAGGACCATATGCAGGACTTAGGAAATACGCAATACTTCAGAGTGGAAACAGAGCCTGAAACCGGAGTGAAGGTGGTATTGTCCACGGTGTATGATGCACTGACAGAAAAGGGTTACAACCCGGTAAATCAGATTGTGGGATATATTATGAGTGGTGATCCTACTTATATTACCAGTCATAAGAATGCCAGAAACATGATTATGAAGGTAGAACGTGACGAACTTGTTGAGGAATTATTAGTAGAATATATCCGCAAGAATAATTGGAATTAGGAGGAAATCCATGCGAATAATGGGATTGGATTTTGGCTCCAAAACAGTGGGTGTGGCTGTTAGTGACAGTCTTCTTTTGACTGCCCAGGGAGTGGAAATTATCCGCAGGAAGGATGAGAATAAGCTCAGACAGACCCTTGCAAGGATAGAAGAACTGATTGTGGAATACGAGGTAGAGGAAATTGTGCTTGGACAACCCAAGCACATGAATGCTACAGAAGGTATCAGAGTAGAACTTACCAATGAATTTAAAGAAAAACTGGAGCGTAGAACAGGTCTGCCCGTTACCCTGTGGGATGAGAGACTGACCACGGTAGCAGCTGATAAAGCGATGATGGAAGCCGGGATTCGCAGGGAACATCGCAAGGATTATGTGGATATGATTGCGGCAACCTTTATTTTGCAGGGATATTTGGATTATAGAGGCATGCAGAAACAGAAAGAGGATTAGAATGAGCAAATTGGAAAAGATTACATTTAATCCGGAGGGAGAAGACCCTGTAGATTTTTATGTATTAGAACAGACCAGAATCGGCGGTTACAATTATATTTTGGTAACTGATTTTGAGGAAGGCGACGGTGAAGCGCTGATTTTAAAGGATATTTCTAAGGATGGGGAAGAGGAAAGCATCTTTACGATTGTATCCGATGATGAGGAACTTGCAGCAGTTGCAGGTGTTTTTGAAAACATGTTGGATGATATAAGCTTTGAGTAAAGCGATTGTCTATAAAAAGGAGCGGTAAAAGAAGTATCTTAGATTGACCGGAATAATACTGATGATGGTTATATGTGTCATGGGTCGGAGGGGCTTATAAACACGGCGAAAGCACCATCATCATCATTTATTCTGCTCTCAATTAGGATTGGGATTTGTCAATCATAAAGTAAAACTTTTGATTGCTGTGTAGAATTTGGAGGTAAATTGATTGAAAAAGAAAAAAGAGAATAGTAATGTTTCCGGACTAAAGATAATCCCCTTGGGTGGTTTGGAGCAGATTGGTATGAACATTACTGCCTTCGAGTACGAAGACAGTATTATTGTGGTGGATTGCGGTTTGTCTTTCCCGGCGGATGACATGCTGGGAATTGACCTTGTGATTCCCGATGTAACCTATTTAAAGGATAATATTGATAAGGTAAAAGGTTTTGTGATTACCCATGGACATGAGGATCACATTGGTGCACTTCCCTATGTATTGAGGGATATTAATATCCCTATTTATGCTACCCGTCTGACTATGGGAATTATTGAAAATAAGTTAAAAGAGCATAATTTGGTGAAGGGAACCAAGCGTAAGGTGGTAAAATTCGGACAATCCATTAATCTGGGGGATTTCCGTGTAGAATTTATTAAAACCAATCATAGTATTGTGGATGCAGCAGCATTGGCAATCTATTCCCCGGCAGGTATTGTGGTTCATACCGGAGACTTTAAGGTGGACTATACCCCTGTATTTGGAGACGCTATTGATTTGCAGCGTTTTGCTGAATTGGGCAAAAAAGGTGTATTGGCTCTTATGTGTGATTCTACCAATGCGGAACGTCCCGGCTTTACTCCTTCGGAAAAGACGGTGGGTAAGACCTTTGATACCCTTTTTGAGGAGCATAAAAATACCAGAATTTTTGTGGCAACCTTTGCTTCTAATGTAGACCGTGTACAGCAGATTATTAATACTGCCTATAAATTTGGTCGTAAGGTAGCGGTAGAAGGCAGAAGCATGGTTAATATTATTGAGACAGCCAGAAATTTGGAGTGTATTAATATTCCTGAGAATACACTGATTGAGCTTGACCAAATGAAAAATTATCCCGATGAGCAGCAGGTAATTATTACCACCGGAAGTCAGGGTGAAAGTATGGCAGCGTTGAGCCGTATGGCAAATAATATGCATCGTAAGATTACCATTGGAGCAGGAGATACGGTTATTTTCTCATCCAGCCCCATTCCCGGAAATGAGAAGCCTGTAACCAAGATTATTAATGAACTTTTGCGTAAGGGTGCGGATGTAATTTTTCAGGATGCCCATGTTTCCGGACATGCCTGTCAGGAAGAGATTAAGCTGATTTATACCTTGATTCATCCTAAGTACTCCATTCCCGTCCATGGAGAGTACAAGCATCTGAAGGCACAGGCTAAGATTGCAGAAAGCCTTGGTATCAGTAAGGAGAATATCTTTATTCTTTCCTCAGGGGATGTATTGGAGCTTACCGAGGAAGAGGCAAAGGTAAGTGGTAAGGTGCCTGTGGGAGCAATCCTGGTAGATGGTTTGGGTGTTGGTGATGTAGGTAATGTGGTACTTCGTGACCGTCAGCATTTGGCGGAAGATGGTATTATGATTGTGGTTATGAGCTTGGACAGAGTCAGCGGAGAATTGGTAGCCGGTCCGGATATCGTATCAAGAGGCTTTGTTTATGTCCGTGAATCCGATGAGCTTATTGAAGAAGCACGTCAGACGGTGGATGAGGCTTTGCAGGCATGTCTTGACAGAGGAATTACGGATTGGGGTAAATTAAAATCTACTACCAAGGATGTGCTTGGGGATTATGTTTGGAAGAAGACCAAACGTCGTCCTATGATTCTTCCCATTATTATGGAAGTGTAGTTTTTACTATTCCCAGCCATGCAATGGGGTTAGGAATGATTGTATTATAATATGATATTGCAATTTTGGGAGAGTGAAGATACAATATGAGCAATGTACAAGATGCAGCAGAACAATTGATTTATGCAATAAAAGAGTCTGCTATTTACAAGGAATACAAAGAAAAGCTTGATGAGGTAAATCAGTATCCTGATTTGAAAAGGCAGATTGATGAATTTCGAACCCGCAATTTTGAATTGCAGAACAGTGCGGATTGTGCTTTTGAAAAGCTGGAGCAGTTTGAAAAGGAATATGAAGATTTCAGGGAAAATGCGCTGGTAGAAGAATTTTTGGCAGCAGAACTGGCATTCTGTCGGATGATGCAGGAGATTGGCAGTCGGATTACGGAAGAAATTCAGTTTGATTAGCGAAAAGAAGTAAGTGCGCATGGCGCGGATGGGAGTAGATATGAACTCAGGTAATTTAGTGGGGGCAGTATTTGGAGCAATATTCAGATTAGGATGTACCGTGTTGGTAATTTTTGTGATTTATCAGGGTGCGCTAACCTGTTATGATTATGGTTACCGTATTTTTATGGAACCGGCTGTGTCTTCCGGGGAGGGGCGTACTGTTTCAGTAACCATCCCCAAGGGCATGTCTGCTCAGGAAATGGGAGAATTATTTCAGAAAAAAGGTTTGATAAATGATGCCAATTTGTTTGTTTTGCAGTATTATTTATCGGAGTTCCGTAAGGATATCCAGCCCGGTACCTTTGATTTGAGCACAGCCATGACTGCGGAGGAAATGATGGAGGTTATGGCAACTCCGGAAGAGACAGAAGAGGAAGAATCATGATAGTGGATGACAGAATGTCTGCTTTTATCGATTCTCTTGATAGAGGCAACACTCCTTTTTTAAATGAAATTGAAAAATATGCTATAGAGACACAGGTTCCTATTATTCGTAAATCCATGCAAAGCCTGTTGAAGTTTCTGTTAGCCTATGCAAAGCCGAAGAAAATCCTGGAAGTGGGAACAGCTATCGGCTTTTCTGCGTTACTGATGAGTGAGTATGCGCCGGAGGGGTGTCATATTACCACCATTGAAAAGTATGAAAAGAGAATTCCCATAGCCAGAGAGAATTTTAAACGTGCAGGTAAGGAAGAGGCGATTACTCTGTTGGAGGGAGATGCTACCGACATTCTGCGTGAACTGGAAGGCAGCTTTGACATTATATTTATGGATGCTGCAAAAGGACAGTACATAAATTTCCTGCCGGATATTCTGCGCTTATTATCTCCCGGAGGATTATTAATTTCCGACAATGTATTGCAGGATGGCGATATCATAGAATCTCGCTTTGCGGTAACCAGGCGCAACCGCACCATACATGCCAGAATGAGAGAGTACTTATACGAGCTTAAGCATCATCCACAGTTGGAGACAGTGGTGCTACCCGTGGGAGATGGAGTGACACTCAGTACGAAGCTCCCTGAGAAGTGATAAAGGTTGAAGGCATGATTTGGTGGGAAAATAAGTTGTAGGTTGAGACGGGGAGCTTGTGTGCAGCTATTATTTTCTTCTCGAACCTACGGACTTAAGAAATGCTAATGTTCTGCTTATAGGTTATGGTAAGCTGCGCACACGGGACAAATTCGCATCCATGCTCAATTGTCCCTTATTGCCCCGTCCGTGGGGCAATAGTGCGGGGTATTTTATGCAGAACATAAGCATTTCTAAAGCCCTCCGCTACGTTCAGAAAACAATAGCTGCACACAATCTCCCTGACCCAATGTTACGTTCTTATTTTTCCATCAAATCATGAGCTGAAGGTTAGCCATTGTTGGGAAGCTATGTGCTGAATTTTTGTGGAGATTTGAGATGTAGCAGGGCGTGGGAGGGGTTATTCTGCGTGGGTGTCGAAAGAGCAGGGCGTGTACAGTTTGGGGTCTGCAAAGCGTGCCCTTGAAAAACGCCGGCACTTAGCGAGGTCAAGACGAAATAAATTTACGCGGAGAAATTTATTTCGCCGCGTAGGTTTATTTTGGCTTCGAGCTTAGTGTCCGTTGCGTTTTTCGCGGAGCGGGAGCGTGCCGCGTGCAGACCCCAAACTGTGCGCGCCCGGAAGGCAGAAAAGATGCGCAGAATAACCCCACCCACGCCCGGAATGGTGTTATTAAATACAAAATTTAGTATATAGCTTCCCTGAAATAGGAAACACAACACATATTAGGAGGAAACAATGAAACGTAACAAACCGGAACTTTTGATACCTGCAAGTAGTCTTGAAGTTTTAAAGACAGCAGTTATTTTTGGAGCGGATGCAGTATATATTGGTGGAGAGGCCTTTGGTCTGCGTGCCAAGGCGAAGAATTTTTCAATGGAGGAGATGGCAGAGGGAATTGCTTTTGCTCATGCTCATAATGTAAAGGTATATGTGACTGCCAATATTCTTGCCCATAATTATGATTTGGATGGAGCAAGGAAATATTTTGAGGAATTGAAAAATATGCAGCCGGAGGCACCGGATGCTCTGATTATATCCGACCCGGGTATGTTTACCATTGCAAAAGAGGTTTGGCCGGAAGTGGAAATTCATATCTCTACTCAGGCGAATAATACCAACTATCAGACCTATCTGTTTTGGTGGAAGCTGGGGGCTAAGCGTGTGGTGTCAGCCAGGGAGCTTTCTCTTTTGGAGATTAAAACCATTCGTGAGCATATTCCGAAGGAAATGGAAATTGAAAGCTTTATTCATGGGGCAATGTGTATCTCTTATTCGGGACGTTGCCTTTTGAGTAATTATTTTACCGGGCGAGATGCCAATAAGGGCGCTTGTACCCATCCTTGCCGTTGGAAATATGCCATTGTGGAGGAAACCAGACCGGGAGAATATATGCCGGTATATGAAAATGAGCGGGGAACCTACATTTTTAACTCTAAGGATTTGTGTATGATTGAGTACATTCCTGAGGTGGTGGATGCAGGAATTGACAGCTTGAAGATAGAAGGTCGTATGAAGACTGCGTTATATGTGGCAACCGTTGCCCGTACCTATCGCAAGGCGATTGATGATTATTTTGAAAGCCCTGAGAAATATCGAGCCAATATGGATTGGTACAAAGCGGAGATTTCCAAGTGTACCTATCGTCAGTTTACCACAGGCTTTTATTTTGGAAAGCCCGATGAAAATACCCAGATTTATGACAGCAATACCTATGTAAATGAATATACTTATCTTGGAATTGTTGATGAGGTATCAGAGGGACGGGCTCGCATAGAACAGAAAAATAAATTCTGTGTGGGAGATGCCATCGAAATTATGAAGCCCGACGGCAACAATGTGCCTGTTACAGTGGAGGCAATATACACAGAAGATGGAATTTCAGTGGATAGCGCACCCCATCCCAAGCAGATTCTGTGGATAAAATTATCCCAGACACCAGAAAAATATGATTTACTCCGCGTCAAAGAACAATAAAAATTCGTTGACCAATAGAATACACCTGTTGTAAAATGTACGCGAGCAGAAAATCAAGCGGCGCGAAGCGACATTTGATTTTCGCCGCGATAACGAGCAAGCAGTCTGCGAAGCAGACAATGAGCACGAAGTGCGAGCTTGCGAGTTTAAACATACGCGAGCGAAAAAACAAGCGCCGCAAAGCGGCATTTGTTTTTTCGCCGCGATAACGAGCAAAATGTCTGCGAAGCAGACGATAAGCACGAAGTGCGGTTTTGCGAGTATAAACAAATGCGAGCAGAAAATCAAGCGCCGCGAAGTGACATTTGATTTTCGCCGCGATAACGAGCAAACAACAATTTGAAAGGAAATGAAGAAAATGAGCGAAGGCTTCAATGTAGAAGAGATTTTTGCCAGTAAAGTATTTACCCTGGGTAAGATGAAAGAAAGACTTCCCAAGGGTGTCTATAAAGAAGTGGTAAAGGTAATGGATCAAGGTGGTGAGTTACCTTTGGCAACTGCGGACGTAGTAGCAAGAGCTATGAAGGATTGGGCAGTGGAGAATGGTGCCACACATTATACTCATTGGTTCCAGCCCCTTACCGGTATTACGGCAGAAAAGCATGATGCCTTTGTAACACATCCGGATGAAAACGGCAGAATGATTATGGAGTTTTCCGGTAAGGAATTGATTAAGGGTGAGCCCGATGCTTCCTCCTTCCCTTCCGGTGGACTTCGTGCAACCTTTGAGGCAAGAGGATATACCACATGGGATATTACTTCCCCTGCTTTTATTAAAGAAACTGCAACAGGTCCGACCCTTTGTATTCCGACAGCTTTCTGCTCCTATACAGGAGAGGCATTGGATAAAAAGACTCCTTTGCTTCGTTCCATGGAAGCCTTAAGCAAGCAGGCAATTCGTATTGTGCGTCTGTTTGGTAATACGGAGGCTCAGAGGGTAGTTCCTTCCGTTGGTGCAGAGCAGGAGTATTTTTTGGTAGATGCCAAGAAGGCATTAAAACGTGAGGATATTATCTTTTCAGGCAGAACCCTGTTTGGTGCACCTGCGCCTAAGGGACAGGAAATGGATGACCATTATTTTGGTGTTATCAGAGAACGTATCGGCGGCTTTATGCACGATGTAAATATTGAATTGTGGAAGCTGGGTGTAACCTCTAAGACCCAGCATAATGAGGCGGCACCTGCACAGCATGAGGTGGCTCCTATTTATGAATCTGCTAATGTGGCTGTGGATCACAATCAGCTTGTAATGGAAACCTTAAAGCGTGTGGCAGGCAAGCATGGTTTGCGCTGCATGCTTCATGAGAAGCCCTTTGCAGGGGTAAATGGTTCCGGTAAGCACAATAATTGGTCCATTACCACGGATAATGGTGTAAATCTGTTAGAGCCCGGTCAGACCCCTAATGAAAACATTCAGTTTTTATTGGTGCTGGCATGTATTATGAAGGCTGTTGATGTTCATGCTGATTTGCTGCGTCAGAGTGCTTCCAATGTGGGAAATGACCAGAGATTAGGAGGCTATGAGGCTCCCCCGGCTATTATTTCTATTTTCCTGGGTGAGCAGTTAGAAGATGTTGTAGCACAGCTGGTAGAAACAGGAAAGGCAGATTCCTTAAAGGAGGGCGGTGTGTTAAGAACCGGCGTATCCACTCTGCCTGATTTTGTAAAGGATGCTACGGACCGTAATCGTACTTCACCCTTTGCTTTTACCGGAAATAAATTTGAATTCCGTATGGTGGGAAGTGCGGATTCTGTTGGAAGTCCTAACACAACCTTAAATGCCATTGTGGCAGAGGCGTTCTGTGAGGCGGCGGACAGATTGGAGCAGGCAGAAGATTTTGATATGGCTGTTCATGATTTGATTAAGGAGTATATGACCGAACATCAGAGAATTATCTTCAATGGTAATGGTTATGCCAAGGAGTGGGAAGCAGAGGCTGCCAGAAGAGGCTTGCCCAATATTCCTTCCATGGTGGAGGCTGTAGATACTCTTACCACTGAGAAATCCATTCAGCTGTTTGAGAAGTTTGGTATTTTCACAGAAGCAGAGCTTCATTCCCGTGCAGAGGTGCTTTATGAAACCTATGCAAAAACTATCAACATTGAAGCACTTACCATGATTGATATGGCAAATAAGCAGATTATCCCTGCGGTAATGCGTTTTAGTAAGGCACTTGCAGATACCACCATTGCAATTAATACAGCAGGTGGTGATGCAACTGTTTCCGCAGAACTTTTAAAGACTGTTACCGGAAAGCTGACAGAAACTAAGAATGCTTTGGAAAAACTTATTGAGGTAGAGGAGATTGCTTCTGCAATGCCCAGAGGCAAGGAGCAGGCATTCTATTATTACAACAGTGTTATGACAGCAATGAATGAGCTGAGAAAGCCTGCGGATGAGCTGGAGAAGCTGGTTGATAAGGAATACTGGCCCTTCCCTACTTATGCAGATTTACTGTTTGAGGTATAAGAAAGAGAAGAAGAGAATGAATCAAAAAGGCGCTTACACAGCTTGTGTAGCGCCTTTTTCAGTGGTAGATAACAAATCAATATGAGAACAACAAATATAGTCAGGAAGGAGATTACTTCACAAATACGCCATAGCACAGGTTCTTGGAAGCTGACCTCTACAGAACCGTTATAACCTGCCGGGAAGTTTACCTTTACCATGTTATTATAACCGGGTTCTACAGTAAATTTTTGCCCTGTATTTACATCCCTACATTGATAATATTTGTAATAGTTCAGAGGAAATTCAATGCTGCCCTCAGCCTGGGTACTGACATTGCAGGCAATATGAGTTCCTTCTTTGGTGTAGCTGTCATAGGCAATACCATCACTGCTATTTACCAGTCCGGCAGTAATTTCTTCAGCATTGGTGCCGGTGGGAAGATATTCATTGGAATACATGGTCATGGAATTTAGTTCATAGGTATCGTATACATTGTAAGGAGTACCGCAAAATACAAAGGAGTAAAAATACCAGCCGCTGCTTACGATAAACAGGGAAGCCAGGGTTCCCAGGATAACCGTAGTCTTTGTGGCAGAAAAATATTTTTCAACACGTAGAATAGCATAGCAGGACGGTACAATCAGTAGGGGCGTTGCCACTGTCAGGAATCTCCAAGGGAACTGCAAATTGGAAATCAAGGTTTCCGGCAGGGAGCCCAAAGTAGCAAGCGTATCCCAAGGGAAATAACAGGTACTCATAAACAATGCCAGCATACCCAAAGCACAGCATAATAACGAGGGCTTAAACAGTAGGTCGTTTTCTTCCTTGCTGCGACAACACAATGCGATATAAAGAAACAGTACAATGCAAAGGGTAATTACAAGTCCCAGGGAATAAGCCGTTTCGTTGCTGACGCCTACGGAGGTAATCCAATTGCCGCCCACCACCGGATGCATCAGACCGAAAAGCTGTGTGGGGTACATTCCCAGATTTTGAATGGAATAAGCAGTCTGTGTGCCCCAATCCGGTGAATTGATATAAATGGATTCATCATAGAAATCCAAAAAAGGAACTAAAAAGCCAAGATTCATTAACAGGGTAAATCCGGCTCCCGCAGCCAACATCAGGAAGGTCTGAGGTTGGATTACTTTCCTGATTAGAATAAGACATAGCAGGACTACAAACACCACAATCATGAGACAACTGAGGATATGGGATTGGATGACTCCGGTCAGTCCCAAGGAAACGATGGTAGCATTTTTGAACCAATGCTTTTTAGCATCTGTTTCTGTAAAGATTAGGTAAAAGCCATACAATACCAGTGGCAGGAAGGTCAAAGCTGTATATTCACCCACAGAAGCTCTGGTATAAACATCTGCCAGACGATATAGGGAGAAGGTGTATAGGGCACTACCCACAATACCTGCTTTCTTATTAGAAAAGATTCCTTTCAGGCAAAAATAACTGATAAGAACCGTTGCCAAATTCATAAAAGCAGTAAAATAAGTATAAGCGGACTGTACGGAGAAACCGATTAATCGCAAAAATGCGGGAATATATAGTGCGGCATCGCCGTAAAACACACCTACTGCGTAGCCGTAATCCTTTGCCCACATGGGATGAATTTTAACAGGGAAGGTGCCCTGCATGAGTCCGTGATAAATTCCCTCAATTCGCAAGAGATGAAAGGCTAAGTCGTGTCCGCCATTCATGTAAATACTTTGCAGAGGATAGCAGGAGAACAGCCAGATAACAGTCAGTCCTAACATGGTACCTCTCTTTTCCTTATCTGCAAGGTAAAATCCATAAAGGAGAGCTAAAAGAACACATAAGCAGAAAGCGCGGAAAAGATTTTGTTTGTAAACATTACTTGTTTCATGGATGCTGATTTCGGAAACGGTGAGATACCCTTCTCCGTTGAAGGAAACATCCACCAAAACCTCCTTGGCATCCCGTCTTAAATCCAAGGTGATGTATGCCGTGGAAACACCGGGCTCCAGCTTGGCAGGAGCAGTGCGAATGTCCAAATCGCTGATTTCAGAGCAGGATGCACTGATGGTATTTCCTTCGGAATTGGTAGTATAATTAATGCGAATCAGATAAATACCCTTGTCCAAGGCTTCGGTAAAACTTAAGAAACTACCGGTATGTCCATGATTGTCTTCAATAACAATACCGTCTGTTTCCCGATATTCGCCTGCACCTACCGTAAAGTCCTGAGGAGAATAAACCTGATAAAAGGCTTTTCCACGATTGAGCAGATAACTGCCGCAGGCTATGGCTAATATTAAAAACTGACAAATCAATACAATAAATAAGGATTTCTTTTGCATGAAAAACCTCCTAGTTTTCCTTGATAATACAAAAATCATTATATCTGTACTTATAGGAAAAAACAATATGAATTATGCTTGAGTTTCCGCAGTTTTATCCACAGAACCCTGTTTTTATGAACTTCACTATAAACATCTTTCAAAAAACACCCAAAATATAAGGAATCTCATTCCTTTTTGATGTAAAATAAAGTCACCACAACAATTATCCACTAAAC
>JAGAMG010000021.1 GCA_017624835.1 Lachnospiraceae bacterium | reverse complement strand
TCAGGAGCAGGAGGAAGCCAGGGCAAGGAGAGAGGAAGAACGTGCTCGCAAGGAGGAGGAACGACGTCTTCGTGCAGAAGAGATAGAAAACGAAAAGATTCTTCGTATGGAAAAAAAGGTGTCCGGTGTTATGCTGGATACGGCTCTTAAAAAGCCGGAGGAAGAAAGACGTCGGGATGATATTCATGAGATTATGTATGAGGAACCCTCTTATGAATATGAAGAAGCAGCCTATGGCAGCGTGGAACAAAAAGCAGCAGAAGTAAAGGAACCGGAGCAGCCGGCTTTTGATTTTGACAAGATTCAGATTCGCAGTGCCCATCAAGTGGTGCTGAACTCGGTTGAGGATGAGGAGGAACCTCAGCCCATTTCAAGTACGGTATCTAAGTCAGACTTTATGGCGGATCCCATGGCAGACCAAATCCGTATCCATAAGGAGGGCATAGAGGAGCCCGAACAGGCGCCTCTGGTAAGAGAGCATGTAAGACCTGTTGCAAAGATGCCGGAAAAGAAGGAAAATACAATCCCCACCGACAATATGGGGATACATAAAGATATTCAGGCAGCGGAGAAAAAGCTTCCTGTAAAATATATGTTTCCTCCACTTTCCAGATTACAGAAAGGAAATCCTGTTACAGGAGATTCTACAAGGGAATTAAAGGAAACGGCAATGCGTCTTCAACAGACGCTGAATACCTTTGGTGTTAAGGTAACCATTACGGATATCAGTCAGGGTCCCAGCGTAACCCGGTATGAATTACAGCCGGAGCAGGGCGTAAAGGTTTCTAAGATTGTAGGTTTGGCGGACGATATTAAGCTGAATCTGGCAGCTACGGATATTCGTATTGAAGCCCCCATTCCCGGAAAGGCAGCAATTGGTATTGAGGTTCCCAACAAGGAAAATATGATGGTGGCTCTTAGGGATTTGTTTGAAAGCAAGGAATTTAAGGAGTTCCCTTCTAATATTGCATTTGCAGTGGGAAAGGATATTGCTGGAAAAACCGTGGTGGCTGATATTGCCAAGATGCCCCATATGCTGATAGCAGGTGCTACCGGTTCCGGTAAATCCGTTTGTATAAATACTTTAATTATGAGTATTCTCTACAAGGCCCATCCGGATGATGTGAAGCTTATCATGGTGGATCCCAAGGTAGTGGAATTAAGTGTATATAATGGGATTCCTCATTTGTTGATTCCTGTTGTAACAGATCCCAAGAAGGCTTCTGCAGCCCTTCATTGGGGAGTTAGCGAAATGGAAGACCGTTATCGCAAATTTGCAGATTTCAATGTCCGGGATTTGAAGGGCTATAATAAGAAAGTGGAGACCATGCGTGAGAATGGCGATGAGACAGCACCTGGTAAGCTGCCCCAGATTGTTATTATCGTGGACGAGCTTGCTGATTTGATGATGGTATGTCCCGGAGAGGTGGAGGAGTCCATATGTCGTTTGGCACAGCTTGCAAGAGCGGCAGGAATCCATCTGATTATAGCAACTCAGCGTCCCAGCGTGGATGTTATTACCGGTCTGATTAAAGCAAATATGCCCAGTCGTGTGGCATTCTCCGTATCCAGTGGTGTGGATTCCCGTACCATTTTGGATATGAATGGTGCGGAAAAGCTTTTGGGTAAGGGAGATATGCTCTTTTATCCTCAGGGATATTCCAAGCCAGCTCGTATTCAGGGAGCTTTTGTATCGGATAAGGAAGTATCCGATGTGGTGGATTTCCTGAAAAATCAGACCTTAGGCAATACCTATGCGGAGGATATTGAGGAAAAGATTAAAAATATTGGATCTTCAAGCAGTAGTGCGGGTGGTTCTGCCGGAGATGGCAGCAACCGAGACGAGTATTTTGAACAGGCAGGCCGCTTTGTTATTGATAAGGATAAGGCTTCCATCGGCATGCTGCAGCGAGTACTGAAAATCGGTTTTAACCGTGCCGCAAGAATTATGGATCAGCTCTGTGAATATGGTGTGGTAGGTGAGGAAGAAGGAACGAAACCACGTAAGGTGCTGATGAGCATGGAGCAGTTTGAGCAGTTGTTGGAAGAAATATAAAAAGAAAGGCGAGGTTTTTATGAAGACAGATATACAGATAGCACAGGAGGCTATTTTAAAGCCTATCACAGAAATTGCAGCCACTCTTGATATTCAGGCAGACGAATTAGAATTATATGGCAAATATAAGGCAAAGCTGACAGATGAATATATGCAAAAAATCAGCAAGAATCCTAATGGTAAGCTGATTTTGGTAACTGCTATTAATCCCACTCCGGCAGGAGAGGGAAAAACCACAACCAGTTTGGGTTTGGGGCAGGCCTTTGGCAAATTGGGAAAGAAGGCAATTATTGCCCTGCGTGAGCCCTCTTTAGGTCCCTGTTTTGGTATTAAGGGAGGGGCTGCAGGTGGTGGTTATGCTCAGGTAGTGCCCATGGAGGATTTGAATCTTCATTTTACAGGGGATTTTCATGCGATTACCTCTGCCAATAATCTGCTGGCAGCTCTTTTGGATAACCACATCCAGCAGGGAAATGAATTGCAGATTGATACCAGACAAATTGTGTGGAAGAGATGTGTGGATATGAATGACCGTGTACTGCGTAATGTAGTAGTGGGTCTGGGAAATAAAATGGATGGCTTTGTAAGAGAAGACCATTTTGTAATTACTGTTGCAAGTGAAATTATGGCAATTCTCTGTCTGGCTTCCGACATGAAGGATTTAAAGGAACGCTTGGCCAAAATTGTAGTTGCCTACAATTATGCAGGTGAGCCGGTAACAGCCGGGGATTTGCAGGCTGTGGGTGCAATGGCAGCACTTTTAAAGGATGCGTTGAAGCCCAATCTGATTCAGACGCTGGAGCATACTCCTGCCTTGATTCATGGTGGTCCCTTTGCCAATATTGCTCACGGATGTAATTCTGTAAGAGCAACCAAAATGGCATTAAAGATGGCGGATTATTGTATTACTGAGGCAGGCTTTGGAGCAGATCTTGGTGCTGAGAAGTTTTTTAATATTAAGTGTAGAATGGCAGGGCTTGCACCGGATGCAGTGGTATTGGTGGCAACCATCCGCGCATTAAAATATAACGGCGGTGTGGAAAAGGCTGATTTGAATACAGAGAATTTGGAAGCTCTGCAAAAGGGAATTGTGAATCTGGAGAAGCATATTGAAAATCTTCAGAAATTTGGTGTACCTGTTGTGGTAACCTTAAATTCCTTTGTGACGGATACTCAGGCAGAGATTTCTTTTGTAAAGAAATTCTGTGAAGAAAGAAACTGTGAATTTGCTTTGTCCGAGGTATGGGCAAAGGGTGGTGAAGGCGGAATAGCCCTTGCTGAGAAGGTATTGGAAACCTTGGAGAAGAAGGAAAGCCATTTCAAGGTTCTCTATGAGGATGATTTAAGCATAAAAGATAAAATTGAAACAGTTGCCCGGGAAGTTTATGGTGCAGGTTATGTAAGTTTTTCACAGACGGCGTTAAGTCAGATTAGCAGATTGGAGAAGCTGGGCTTTGGCAAATTCCCTGTTTGTATGGCAAAGAATCAGTATTCCTTGTCCGATGACCCCAAGTTGTTAGGAAGACCTGTAGGATTTGAAATGAACGTACGAGAGGTATATGTCTCTGCCGGAGCCGGATTTGTGGTGGTACTTACGGGAGCAGTAATGACTATGCCCGGACTACCCAAGCAGCCGGCAGCATATAGTATCGATGTAAACGATGACGGAATAATTACAGGATTATTCTAGCAGGAAATAAGAGGTACCGTATTGATGAAATGTCCAAATTGTGGGGCAGAAATGAAGGACGGATTACTCTATTGCGAACACTGTGGCGAGGATATACATATTGTACCGGATTTTGAACCGGAAATAGAATACAATTTGGAACAAACCCTGAATGATATTGTAAAAGAAATCAGAGGCCCGGAGGAGGAAATCTTTTCAGAAGAAGAGATTTCAACAGAAGACATTTCAACAGAAGACATTTCTGTGGAGGAAATACCGGAACAGGTTTTGGATGAGGTAATTCAGGATTGGGATGAGCATAAGGATAAAAAGCATCGAAGGAAAAAGCCCATTCTTTTACATTGGATATTAGGGATTGTAATTGTTGTTGCTATTATCGGTTCTGCCGTAGGGCTTGCCTATTACAGGTATCATTCCCCGGAATATCAGATTGGCAGAGCGGAAGCCTGTACTGTAACGCAAGAGTATGACAGAGCAATTTCATATTACAGTCGCGCATTGGAGCTAACTCCGGGAAGCATTGAACTGAAATTTGCCCTTGCAGAGGTTTATTTTTTAAAAAACAATAAAATAGAGTATGAATATCTTCTGCGGGAAATCGTAAAGGACAAAAATGCCACTATGGAGCAGTTGGAAAGCGCATATGGTAAATTGATTGCGATTTATAGGGCAAGAGAAGATTTTGATACGATAAATGATTTGCTTTTGGCTAGTAATAATGAAAGCATTAAGAGTATCTATCAAAGTTACCTTGCGATTGAGCCGGAATTTAGCATAAAAGAGGGATACTATACCAGTATTCAGCCATTAAAGCTGACCACCTTTGGAACCGGAAAAATCTATTATACCACGGATGGTTCTGACCCCAATGAAAACAGTCAGTTATATACAGCACCTATTCTGTTGGAGGATGGTGATTATTGTATTAAAGCTGTGTATATCAATGAAAATAATATATCCAGCGAGATTGTAACCCAAAAGTATCATATTGAAATTGAGAAGCTTCCTTCTCCTGAAATCAGCGTAGTAGGGGGAGATTATGAGTTCCCTATAAATATAGAAGTGATTTCAGAGGAACCGGAAACGGTATATTATACAACGAATGGAAAGGATCCTACGGAGCATTCTACACTTTATACCGGACCCATTCCAATGCCTTTAGGAGCTTCCACATTTAAATTCATCCGAATTGAGGATGGAAAAAGCAGTGAGGTAGTAGAAAGATCCTATAATCTGAAAATGAATACTACATTGACACCCAATGAAGCGATAAGCCTTGTTTTCAATTATGCCTTGGAAAGCGGACGGATATTGGATGCGGAGGGGCATTTTGATGATACCGGATATACCTATCGATATGATTATCAATATGTGAAAAATATCAATAAGGTGGATGATTTCTTTGTGATTACGGAAAGTGTGCTGGATTTGGATAAAGCGGCTTCCAGAACCGGAAATGATTATGCGGTAAATGCTTATTCCAGAGAAATATTCAGATTGCACAGGGATGAAAAAAACAACTATGTATTAGTTGAAATAGAAAAGGTAGCCCATGAAGAGTAGGGCGGAGAGGTGAATTTATGTACAAGATAGTAAAGAAGCAAGAGCTTACTACCAACATTTATTTGATGGAAGTAGAAGCAAAGAGAGTTGCAAAATCCTGTGAGCCGGGACAATTCGTAATTGTTCGTATGGACAGTGAGGGAGAAAGAATTCCTCTTACCATCTGTGATTACAGCAGAGAGAATGGTACTGTAACCATTGTATTCCAGACAGTGGGTGCCGGAACCAAAAAGATGGTTGCTTTGGAGGAAGGCGATGCATTCCATGATTTTGTTGGTCCTTTGGGTTGCCCTTCTGAGTTTGTGAAAGAAGACTTGGAAGAATTGAAAAAGAAAAAGATTTTGTTTGTAGCAGGTGGTGTAGGTGCTGCACCTGTATATCCTCAGGTAAAATGGCTTCATGAAAAAGGAATTGTTGCAGATGTTATCGTAGGAAGCAAGACCAAAGACCTGTTGATTTTGGAAAAAGAAATGGAAGCTGTTGCAGGAAATCTCTATGTGACCACGGATGATGGTTCCTATGGCAGAAGCGGTATGGTTACCCAGACCATTAAGGATTTGGTTGCAGAGGGCAAAGAGTATGATGTTTGTGTAGCTATCGGACCTATGATTATGATGAAGTTTGTCTGCCTGCTTACCAAGGAATTGAATATTCCTACCATTGTAAGCTTGAATCCTATTATGGTAGACGGAACCGGAATGTGTGGAGCCTGTCGAGTAACTGTTGGCGGAGAAGTGAAATTTGCTTGTGTGGATGGTCCTGAATTTGACGGACATGCAGTTAATTTTGATGAGGCAATGAGACGCCAGCAGATGTACAAAACTGCAGAAGGCAGAGCAATTCTGCAGATGGAGGAAGGCGATACTCATCACGGCGGATGCGGCCACTGCGAATAGTGCATAATTGAAACACGAAATTTACCATAAATATAGGAAAGGTAGTAATTAAAATGGACGTATTAAAGAAAGTACCTGTGAGAGAGCAGGATGCCAAGGAAAGAGCGGCAAACTTTAAAGAGGTTTGTTTGGGATATAATATGGAAGAGGCTATGGAAGAGGCTTCCAGATGTATTAATTGTAAAAATGCACAATGCGTAAAGGGATGTCCTGTATCCATCAATATTCCCGGATTTATTGAGCAGGTAAAGGAGGGAAATATTGAGGAAGCATACCAGATTATCAGTGAATCCAGCGCATTGCCTGCAGTTTGCGGACGTGTATGTCCTCAGGAGAGCCAGTGCGAGGGTAAATGTATCAGAGGCTTTAAGGGTGAGCCTATTTCCATTGGTAAGCTGGAGCGTTTTGTAGCTGATTGGGCAAGAGAAAATAATATCAAGCCCGAGGGAGCAAAGGAGAAAAAAGGTAAAAAAGTTGCAGTTATCGGTTCCGGTCCTGCAGGTCTTACCTGTGCCGGTGATTTGGCAAAGATGGGTTATGATGTTACCATTTTTGAGGCACTTCATGAGGCTGGCGGTGTATTGGTGTATGGTATTCCTGAGTTCCGTCTTCCTAAGGAAGCAGTTGTTGCCAAGGAAATTGAAAATGTAAAATCCCTTGGGGTTAAGATTGAAACTAACGTTGTAGTTGGTAAGTCCGTTACCATTGATGAATTAATGGAAGAGGAAGGCTTCAGTGCGGTATTTATCGGTTCCGGTGCAGGACTTCCTAAGTTTATGGGTATTCCCGGAGAAAACTCCAATGGTGTATTCTCTGCCAATGAGTACCTTACCAGAAGTAATCTGATGAAGGCTTTTGATGAGAATTCCAATACCCCTATTATGCGTGGTAAGAAGGTAGCTGTAGTAGGTGGCGGTAACGTGGCAATGGATGCTGCAAGAACCGCACTTCGTCTGGGAGCAGAGGTACATATTGTTTATCGTAGAAGCGAAGAGGAGCTTCCTGCCAGAGTGGAAGAAGTACATCATGCAAAGGAAGAGGGTATTATTTTTGACCTTCTGACCAATCCTACCGAAATTCTGGCTGATGAGAAGGGCTGGGTAACCGGTATGAAGTGCATTAAGATGGAGCTTGGAGAGCCCGATGCATCCGGCAGACGCCGCCCTGTGGAAATTCCCGATTCTGAATTTGTAATGGAGCTGGATACCGTAATTATGTCTCTTGGCACCTCTCCCAATCCTTTGATTTCTTCTACCACAGAAGGCTTAGAGGTAAATAAATGGAAATGTATTGTTGCGGATGAAGCAAATGGCAAGACCACCAAGGAAGGGGTATATGCTGGTGGTGATGCCGTAACCGGAGCTGCAACTGTAATACTAGCCATGGGCGCTGGAAAAGCAGCAGCAAAGGGAATCGACGAATATCTGAGCAAATAAAAAGGGTATACAAAAGTTAAAGGAAGGTAATTGAGGGTATGGCTTGGTGTCCAAAATGTAAAAATGAGTATCGTAAAGGTATTACCGTTTGTGCAGAATGTGGTTGTGAGCTGGTAGAAGAGGATGTAAGTAAGAAAAAGGTTCCTATTGTAGGGGGAGACGAGCAGCATATGACTTCCCTGAAAAAATTCCTGGAATATAATGACTTGAAGAATGTAGCAATGGTATTTGACCAGGCACAACAGGTGTATGTACTTTTGGTAGAGGAACAGGATAAGGAAAGAGCTGTAAAAATCGCCAAGGTATTCATGGAAGAGCAAATGAAGGAAGAAATGAAGCGTCGTGCTTTGGAAAATGTGGGAGTTGAGATGCCTGCTCAGGAAAATTCTCAGAAGGAAGAGGACAATTCTGAGCGTGTTGCAGTTCCCGCAGGAGCCTATATGAACAGTGCACAGAAGGCGGAGGATAACCGTTCTTCTGCATGGACGCTTTTACTGATTGGCGGTCTTGGAATTATTGTCATGATTCTGGGAATCATGGGAGTGCTTCCTTTTAGTGTGGGAAATCCATATATGTTCTATGGGGTTATGAGTGCGGTATTCATTCTTTTTATTGTGATGGGCTTTGTATCCATGAAAAATGCAAAGTTTTTTGCAAAGAATGCAGAATCAGAAGACAATTTGAAGAAAACCTTATTGGATTGGTGCAGAGAAAATCTGAAAGCAGAACAGATTGATTCTAAAATCCAATATGCCGATGAAATCGGAGAAGAAGAACTGTACTTAAGAAGATATGAAATCATTAAGTACATGATTAATCATCAGTTTATGAATCTTGACCAGGGGCTGTTAGAGCGTCTGGTGGATGATGAAGTATATGATATGGTATTCCCGCCTGAGGAAGTCTAAGTGCAAAGATAATCGGTTTTAGAAAGCCGGATAGGAGTAAAATCTATGAAGGTTACGGTGGTCTGTGTAGGTAAAATAAAGGAGAAATTTTACCGCGATGCCATTTCAGAATATGAAAAACGTTTAAGTAAATACTGTAAGTTTGAAATAGTGGAAGTGGCAGACGAAAAGACACCGGATAAGGCAAGTGCTACAGAGGAAGAGCAGATTAAGGAAAAAGAGGCTGTACGCATTCTTTCCAAAATTAAGGAGGATGCGTATGTGTGTACCTTAGAGATTGCAGGGAAAAGCTTTTCTTCCGTTGGGTTTGCCAATTGGATGGAACAGCTTACCATCGGTGGGAAAAGTAATATTGTGTTTGTAATCGGTGGCTCTTTGGGGCTTCACAGTTCAGTACTTGCCAGGTCTAATCAGGCGTTAAGCTTTTCGGAGATGACCTTTCCCCATCAGTTGATGCGGGTGATTTTGAGTGAGCAGATTTATAGGGTCTTTCGGATTATAAATAATGAGCCTTATCATAAGTAAAAAGACCTTTTTTAGCATTTTAGCTAAATTAATAGGAGTAGTTACAATGAGAGAAGATTGTAACTACTCCTATTTAAGGTTTCATGAGGTATATTTATGGGATTTTAATAGACTGTTGGGCAGTGTGTCTATTGTAGGAACTGATTGGGTGTGGAAAGCTAGTGTAAGCGGGCTATGCCCAAAGTTAGTCGCAAGTTGGAAAATCTTGATATTGCTATTCGGATTCTACGCGTAGTATAATATATTCATCAAATACAAAGAGGATGAATATGACAAAAAAACAACGAGCATTAGAAATTATAGAACGTTTGAAAAAAGAATATCCTGATGCCCAATGTTCCTTAGATTATGATCAGGCATGGAAGCTACTTGTCAGTGTCCGGCTTGCGGCACAGTGCACGGATGCTAGGGTGAATGTGGTAGTGGAAGGACTTTTTCAAAAATACCCGGATGTTAATGCTCTGGCAGATGCACCGGTGGAGGAGATTGAAAAAATTGTTCGCCCCTGTGGGCTTGGAAAGAGTAAGGCAAAGGATATCAGTGCCTGTATGAAGATACTGAGGGATGAATATGGTGGGAATGTGCCGGAGGATTTTGATGCCTTATTAAAGCTTCCGGGAGTGGGCAGGAAAAGTGCAAACCTGATTATGGGGGATGTATTTGGAAAGCCTGCCATTGTAACAGATACTCATTGTATTCGTTTGACAAACCGTATGGGATTGGTGGAGGGCATAAAAGAGCCGGCTAAGGTGGAAAAAGAATTGTGGAAAATTATTCCTCCCGAGGAAGGCAGCGACTTGTGTCATAGACTAGTGTATCATGGAAGAGAAGTGTGCACTGCCCGGACAAAGCCTTATTGTGACAGGTGTTGTTTGGCGGATGTATGTAAGAAGGTTGGCGTGAAATAAGTAAGGGAATACCCCCAATGGTGGGAATATACTAATCTGTGGAGTCTTGAGAAATTATGGCTTGAAAGTATGTAAATTATTGTATGATACATGAAGCATGAAAGTTAAGCATATATTATGGATAAGATGCAGATTGCGGAAGTGATTTATGGAAATCTATGTAGTAAAAGCCGGAGACACTGTGGACTCAATTGCTGCTATTTATGGAATAGAAGCAGATACTATTATATATGATAATCAATTGATTTATCCTTATGAGCTTGCTGTTGGGCAGGCTCTTTTTATTGCAACAGGAGAAAGAATGCCTTCTCGAAATTTGGTGGTAAGTGGCTATGCCTATCCTTTTATCAGTTCCTGGGTATTGGAACAGACATTGCCTTTTTTATCAGAACTCCCGGTGTTTTCCTATGGTTTTACCTATGATGGATATTTAATTCCTCCTATGTGGAATGATGATTGGATGATAAATCTTGCATTGTCCTACGGTGTGCAACCCATTTTGGTTTTAACACCCTTTGGGCCGGATGGTCAGTTTAATAATCAATTAATCAGTTCCATTGTAAATAATGAAGCTTATGAAACACGCTTAATTCAGAATTTACTTGCTATTATGAGGGAAAAAGGATTTGTGGGAGTGGACATTGATTTTGAATTTATTCTTGCCTCGGATCGGGATGCCTTTACCGATTTTGTAAGTCAGGTGGCAGAAACTATGGGTGCCAATGGGTATCATACCTCTGTGGCTTTGGCACCCAAAACCAATGCCGAGCAACAGGGATTGTTATATGAAGGAAAGGATTATAGAGCTTTGGGAGAAGTGGCAGACCATGTGCTTTTAATGACTTATGAATGGGGCTATACCTATGGTCCGCCCATGGCAGTTGCCCCCATCAATCAGGTAAGGCGTGTGGTAGAGTATGCCATTACGGAAATTCCCAGAGAAAAGATTGATTTAGGGATTCCTAATTATGGATATGATTGGAAGCTTCCTTTTGAACGAGGAGTCAGTAAAGCTGTTACCATTGGAAATGTGGAGGCTGTAAGAATTGCCATAGCCAATGGTGCGTCTATAACATTTGATGAATTGGCACAAAGTCCCTATTTTCGTTATCAGGATAACGTGGATGGAAGCACTCATGAGGTTTGGTTTGAGGATGTAAGAAGCCTGCAGGCAAAGTTTGATTTGATAAAGGAATTTCAATTAAGGGGCTGCGGCTATTGGCAGATTATGGATTGGTTCAGAGCAAACTGGTTGTTATTGGCAGAAAACTTCTACGTGGAGAAGTAAGATAGTACTTGTTTGCGGTGTTTTTTTATATTATACTAT
Organism: Lachnospiraceae bacterium; assembly: GCA_017624835.1. Taxonomy (GTDB): domain Bacteria; phylum Bacillota; class Clostridia; order Lachnospirales; family Lachnospiraceae; genus Acetatifactor. The sequence goes on along the minus strand of JAGAMG010000021.1, from coordinate 8,253 downwards.
TTGTGTGAAGTGTCGATAAATAATTGGATGAGATAGTAGTACGATAAAAAATAAGGGGGAAAATATGGAGAAAAGGAGGATGAAATATGAGTATTTATGGAGATAAGGAACGGGAAAAAGATTTTGAATATTTTCTTAGAAATTATCATGATTTCTATTTGAAATATGGACATAAATTTTTAGCAATAAAAGAAGAAATTGTTCTTGGTGTATTTGATTCAGAAATCGAAGCAATTACAGAGATAACAAAGGAGCATCCTCTGGGTTCTTTTATTGTGCAAGAGTGTAATGGTGATGAGTCGGGATATACAAATTATATATCTTCATGGCAAATTATTAGTGTGTAAAATGGTGGTGTAACATATGATAATGTCTGTTTTTACGGAAAAGTATAAGAAGATACAGAAGAAGTTGATAAATTCAGCAATTGTAGAGTATGGGAATCATGTGTTTCCGATAAAAGCGCAATGGGATACCGGAGCAACAGGGACATGTATATCAAAAGAACTTGTGAAGAAGCTAGGAATTGTACCAACAGGGATGATAAAAGTACATACCCCATCCGGTATTGGTTTAATGAATAAATATATGATAAATCTGATATTAAATAATGAAGTGAGAATATCCAATGTTACGGTTATGGATTCGGAAATAGGTAATCAAGGTATTGATGTGTTGATTGGCATGGATATTATTACAATAGGGGACTTTGCAGTGTCAAATTATGAAGGGCGAACCCAATTTTCATTCAGATTACCATCACAGGAGCATATAGAGTATCATAGATAATGCAAAAAGAAAATAAACATAATTACAGAAAGCTCCTGGAATAGTGTCCTAGAGCTTTTTCTAATTGTAAAATGGAGAAATGTATGGAATTACAGATTACAACCTTAATTGAAAATGAACCGGATGACAAAGGTGAACTTAAATATGAACATGGTTTGTCTCTTTATATAGAATTTCAAGGAAAGAAAATTCTATTTGATACGGGACAGACAGGTGCATTTTTAGAGAATGCCAAAGCATTGGGGAAATCTTTGGAGGCTGTTGATTATATTTTAATCAGTCATGGGCACTATGACCATAGTGGTGGCGTACCAAGGCTGCTGGAAACGTTAGAAAAAAAGTTAGTATTGTCAGAAGACAAGCCTACAGATAAGATTCCCATGCTGGTAGGTGCTGAATTTTTCCATCCTAAATACAAGCAATTGCCAAATGGCAGCCGGCATTATAATGGGAATCCTTTTGGGGAGGGAGAAGTAGGAAATGCCCCCGTTGTGTTAAAAAAAATTAATCAGGATATCACCTATATTGCAGAGAACATTGTGGTGTTCAAAAACTTTAAAAGGTATACAAAGTTTGAACAGATAAACCCTAAATTCTTTGTAAAGCAATTACAAGTAGGGACTGATAAAGCAGGAATAGGAATAGAGCCTCAGGAGAAATATTTACAGGATGAATTTGTGGACGAAATTGCATTAGGTCTGATAACCACGAAGGGAATTGTATTAGTGGTTGGTTGTTCCCATGTAGGAATTGTAAATATTTTAGAAAATGTGACAGAGAGAACGGGTTTACCCATATATGCGGTATTGGGAGGAACTCATTTGGTGGAAGCCGGAGAAGAACGATTGCAGGAGACAATGAGTGCATTTCGTAGATTGAAGGTACAGGAGATTGCAGTTTCCCATTGTACCGGAGAACAGGGGATGTTCTATGCGAAAAGAGCATTTGGTGCTAATTTTATCAGAAATAATACGGGGAATGTTTATATTCAATAATATGGATATTTAGTAATATTTTCTAGCGAGATTATGTGGAATAGATATTATAATGGAGCAGGATTAAAGATAGGAGGATTTTTATGCAATATATCATTTCTTTCTTGGAGGGAATTATTACCTTTATTTCCCCATGTATTTTGCCCATGCTTCCGGTGTATATTTCCTATTTTGCAAATGGAGAGAATAACCGGAAAAAATCCGTAATAAACGCATTGGGCTTTGTATTGGGTTTTACCATTGTATTTGTATGTTTGGGAGCATTTGCCGGCGGTATCGGAGGGCTGCTTCAAAAGTATGAAAAAATAGTAAATATGGTAACCGGAGCCATTGTGGTGATTTTAGGCTTAAATTTTACCGGGCTGATTCATATTTCTTTCTTAAATGGGATGAAAAAGACGCAGGTAGAGGTTACTCCGGCAGGTTTTGGAAGCTCTCTTTTGTTTGGTGTTGTTTTTTCCATAGGTTGGACTCCCTGTGTAGGTGCATTCTTAGGTTCTGCATTAATGATGGCAAGCCAGCGTGGAACCATGGCAGAAGGAATTTTAATGCTGGTATTGTATTCTGCCGGTTTAGGGATTCCCTTTATTTTCAGCGCGGTGCTGATTGACAGATTAAAAGAAACATTTCAGATAATCAAAAAGAATTACCGAATAATTAATCTGATTTCAGGAATCTTTTTGGTAATTGTAGGGTTACTTATGATGACAGGAACCTTTGGGTATTTGTTAAGTTTATTTAGTGTTTAAAGAATCGGAAGCAAAAGGTGGAAAATGAAGAAATATATAGGACTAATTATAGGAATTGTAGCATTTGTGTTGTTGATAGCAGGCGCCGGAGTTTTGTATACTCAGTTGTCAGAGGAATACGGTACGGGGCAGAATTTGATAGTCAATAAAGAAGCAGAAGGAGCAAAGCAAGAAGGCAACCCTGGGGAAAGTACACAACAAGAAGCTGGTAAAGAGGCTGAAGCAGTGCAGGAGTCGGAAACAGGACAAGGAACCGACGAAGAAGAATCCGAACCGGAAAAGGTTATGGCAATTGACTTTACCGTGGAGAATGCGGAAGGAGAAGAAGTAACGCTTCTATCCATGGTAGGAAAGCCCATGGTGCTGAATTTCTGGGCAAGCTGGTGTGGGCCTTGTAAGAACGAATTACCGGATTTTCAGGCGGCTTACGAGAAATATGCGGGAGAAGTAGATTTTGTGATGGTAAATATGACGGATGGAGCCAGAGAGACCAAGGAAATTGCCTCCGATTATATGGAGGAACAGGGATTTTCCCTTCCCGTTTATTATGATACTGCCCAGGATGCTGCTTATACCTACGGGGTGTATTCCCTGCCGACTACCTATTTTATTGCACCGGATGGTGAAATCGTGGCAGGAGCACAGGGGATGATTGACGGGGATACTTTGGAATATGGAATTTCATTAATCTATAATACGGCAGAATAAAACAGGAGGTATGACTTATGAGAATGTATGACATTATTATGAAAAAGCGGAATGGTGGCGAGCTTACGGGAGAAGAAATTCGTTTTTTTATTGAGGGTTACACAAATGGGAAAATACCGGATTATCAGGTATCTGCTTTGATGATGGCAATCTTTTTTCAAAAAATGACGGAGCAGGAAACCTATGAGCTTACCATGGCTATGACAGAGAGTGGAGATATGCTGGATTTGACTGCCATCAAGGGATGCAAGGTGGATAAGCACAGTACCGGCGGTGTAGGGGATAAGACTTCATTGGCGTTAACTCCCATGGTAGCTGCCTGTGGAATTCCCGTTGCCAAGATGAGCGGAAGAGGTCTGGGACACACCGGAGGTACCATTGACAAGCTGGAAAGCTTTGAGGGCTTCAATATAGCTCTTACAACGGAACAGTTTATAGAGAATGTGAATACCATTGGCATTGCCATTATGGGGCAGACAGCGGATTTGGCTCCTGCGGATAAGAAACTCTATGCCCTTCGTGATGTAACTGCAACCGTGGATAATATGTCCTTAATTGCCAGCTCTATTATGAGCAAAAAGCTGGCGGCAGGTGCGGATGCCATAGTATTGGATGTAAAGACCGGAAGTGGTGCTTTTATGAAGACGGAGGAAGATGCCTTTGCCTTGGCAAGGGAGATGGTACAGATTGGTAAAAATGCCGGACGAAAGACCATCGCAGTGGTTTCAGATATGGATCAGCCTTTGGGACGTGCTGTGGGAAATGCATTGGAGGTAAAGGAAGCCATTGATACCTTAAGAGGACAGGGACCGGAGGATTTTGTGGAGCTTTGCCTGACTTTGGGAGCACAGATGCTGATTGCGGGAGGCTGTGCAAAAAATACTGAAGAAGCAAGGGACAAGCTACAGGCGGTAATTGAGGATGGCAGTGCCCTTCATAAACTGGCGGAGTTTGTGGATGCACAAGGCGGAGATAGCAAAGCCGTGTATGACACCTCACTTCTACCTCAGGCAAATATAGTGGAACCCATTCCTTCCAAAGAGGAAGGCTATGTAAGTAAAATTGCCTGTGATGAGATAGGAATCTGCTCTTTGATTTTAGGCGGCGGCAGGGAGACCAAGGAAAGTGAAATCGATTTATCGGTGGGCATCGTATTGGAAAAGAAGGTAGGAGACTATGTAAAAGCAGGGGAGCCCCTTGCCTATATCTATGCCAATGACAGGCAAAAAATGGAACAGGCTAAGGAACGATTTTTAGGTGCTTATACCATAAGTGCACAGAAGACAGAGGAACAGTTATTTATAAAAGGAATTGTAGAATAATTTTATAAAAGAATCCGGTCATAGGCGTTGGAACTCTATCATATACTGTAATCATGAAAAGAAAAATGCAGGTTCCAAACAAGGAAAATTTCATAGAGACTCTTCAGCTTCCCAAGGATGTATGTCTGGGTGCTTTGCGTGTGACTCTTACCGGTAATCGTGAGGCATGGATAGAGAATTACAGGGGGATTTTGGAATATACGGACAAAATGATTTTATTACAGGCAAAGACCTGTCAGGTCTGTTTTGAAGGAAGCAGATTATCCATCGATTATTATACAAATGAGGATATGAAAATAAGCGGATGTATTGGTTGCGTGCGATATTTATAATCCGGGAAAGGTATAATGTGATGATTGGTATATTAAAGTTTCTGAAAGGTTATCTGATGATTCGTGTTTGGGGATTTTCTCCGGAACGTTTTATGAATCTTTGTAGTAATAAGAATATTTTATTGTGGAATATTACAAAGGAAGAGGATGCATATTCTATGTGCATCAGCCTGCAGGGATTTTATCAACTGAAGGAAATTGCAAGAAAAACAGGAACAAGGGTAGTCATATGCAAAAGGTATGGACTACCTTTTTTAATACCTGCAATTTGGGCAAGAAAGTTTTTTTTAGTTGGACTATTTTTAGCAGTATCTTTTTGGATGTGGTCCACATTTTTTATATGGGATATTGAGCTTGCCGGAAATTATCAGATTACGGAGGATGTGTTTGTAACTTTTTTGCATTCTCAGGAGGTTACCATAGGAATGCCTAAGGAAAAATTAGATATTGCCGCTCTGGAGAAGGAAATCCGTAAAGAATTTCCCCAGATTACATGGACCTCTGCGAAGCTTTCGGGGACAAAGCTGCAAATCGATATTAAAGAGAATGATGCACCTATTATGCCTATGGAAACAGGGGAGAAGCCGGCGGCTAATCTGGTGGCAGAAACAGAGGGAACCATTGTATCCATGATAGTAAGAAAAGGAGTTCCTGTGGTGGCTATCGGAGATGTGATAGAAAAGGGCACGCTTTTGGTAGACGGAAAAGTACCGGTTATGAATGAGGACGGCACGGTCAGGGAATACCAATATGTGCAGGCAGATGCGGATATTTTGGTGGAGCATACCAGGTTCTTTCAGGCAACATTGCCCTTTGATTATATTCAAAAGCAATACACGGGAAGGACAAAGGAACGATTCTTTTTAAGAGTGGGGGAGCAGGAATGGAAAATGCCGGAGAATAAGCCTTTTTTGCTCTATGACAGTGTAATAGCTACCAAGCGTCCTATGCTTTTTGAAAAGCTTTCCGTGCCCGTTTTTTTAGGGAGTTATACCCATCGGGAATACCTGAATGTGGAGTATGAGTATACTCTGGAACAGGCAACGGAGCTGTTAAATCAGAAAATTAATACATTTATTAGAACTTTAGAGGAAAAAGGGGTACAAATAATTGAAAAAAATGTTAAAATAGATACGAATGGCGGAAAGTGGATTTTATCAGGAGAATTTTTGGTGCGGGAGCTTGTTGGTAAAGCTGAGGAAATTGTAAAAGAAGAGCTTCCGGAAATAAATACAGAGGTTGGAGAGAATAATACCCAATGAGTGAAATTTCAATAAAGATTGACATGCCGGCGGAACATATGCAAAAAATATTTGGGATGCAGGATGCCTATGTCAAAAAAATGGAGTCTGATTTTGGAGTCATCATAGTGGATAGAAACGGCAATGTGGTAATTACGGGAGAAGAAGAAAACGTAAAAAAAGCAAGCCGTGTTTTGAAGCAATTAACAGTAATTTCCGAAAGAGGAAATGAGATAGAGGAGCAAAGTGTGGATTACGCAATTGAATTAGGAAAAGAAGAACAGGAAGAAGTGTTAACGGAGATAGATTCTGATTGTATCTGCCATACCATAAACGGTAAGCCCATTAAGCCCAAAACCTTGGGGCAGAAGGCATATGTGGATGCTATCAGGAAAAATATGATTGTATTCGGCTTGGGACCGGCCGGTACGGGCAAGACCTATCTAGCAATGGCGATGGCAATCACTGCTTTTAAAAATGATGAGGTGAGTCGTATTATTCTAACCAGACCTGCCATTGAAGCCGGAGAAAAGCTGGGCTTTTTGCCGGGAGATTTGCAGAGCAAGGTGGATCCCTATTTACGCCCCTTATATGATGCCTTGTATCAGATTATGGGAGCGGAAAGCTTTGCTAAAAATATGGAAAAAGGGCTGATAGAAGTAGCTCCTTTGGCATATATGAGAGGACGTACGCTGGATAATGCTTATATTATTCTGGATGAGGCTCAGAATACCACCCCGGCACAGATGAAGATGTTTTTAACCCGAATTGGTTTTGGTTCTAAGGTTGTTATTACCGGTGATATGTCCCAGAAGGATTTACCGGTGGGTACCCAGTCCGGCCTGGATGTGGCAACCAAGGTGCTTGGAAAGATTGATGATATTGCCTTTTGTAATCTTACCAGTAAGGATGTTGTAAGACATCCTTTGGTACAAAAGATTGTAAAAGCATATGAAAATTATGAGACAAGAGAAAAGAACAGAAAGCACGACAGGTACACAAGAAAATAGAAAATACATGTCAGTACAAAGGATAACAAAGGAGGAAATGCTCTACCATGACTTTTTATGTTGAGAACGAAACAGAGGAAGTATTTAGCTTTGATGTGGAGGAAATCGTAAGGCTGGTAGCCGAAAGGGTATTGGAAACGGAAGACTGCCCCTATGAAACTCAGATAAATGTTTTACTTACGGACAATGAGGGGATTCATGGTTTTAATAAAGAATATCGAGGAATAGACCGGGAGACGGATGTATTGTCCTTTCCAAATTTAGACTTTGAAAAACCGGGAGAGTTTCTGATTGAAGAGGAGCGGGAAGCGGATTATTTTGACCCGGATACGGGAGAATTAATTTTGGGAGATATTATTATTTCCGTGGATAAGGTGAAAGAGCAGGCAGAAAGCTATGGACACGGTACCAAAAGAGAGTTTGCCTTTTTGGTGGCGCACAGTATGCTTCATTTGTGTGGTTATGATCATATGGAAGAGAATGAGGCAAAGATCATGGAAGAGAAGCAGGAGAATGTACTGACAGCATTAGGAATTATCAGAGAATAATTGAGGAATGATACATGAATCAGATGGAAATCAAAAGAAGACAGATACAACTGTACTCTATGGCATTGGGAATGGTTGTAATATGGATATTAGGAAAAAGCGTAGGAGATAATGGGATTACTTATCTTACTGCAGCAATGCAGGGATTTTCTTTTATTTGGATTATTCTGTGTGCAAATGTACCCGATGTAATGGGGAAACTTTTACGGGGAAGAAATGCCAAGGGACAATATAAAAATGCAGCAAAGCTGCGGCATAGCATTTTGTTTTTTCAGGCGTTTTTAGGAATTTTGGGAAGCCTACTCTTTTTGCTATTGGCAAAGCCTTTGGCAGAACTAGTATTTCAGGTACCCCATAGTAAGTTTTTAATGATGCTTCTTGCTCCGGCAGTATTTCTTTCTGCTGTGAATGCTGTGATTTTGGGGACTTTTCAGGGAGAAGGAAGTGAATTACCCACTGTGGTTGCCGGGGTTTTAAGACCTGTTTTTATATTGGGATTTGGTCTTTTGTTTGGGAAAATGCTGGCAGGCTATGGGGAGAAGGTAAGTAATCTTTTGGG
>JAGAMG010000020.1 GCA_017624835.1 Lachnospiraceae bacterium | reverse complement strand
TCTTCTTTTTTTTCCGCTTCCTTTAAAAATAAAAAATAAAAACAAGAGAATTAGTATTTCAGAGAGTAAAATTGCTATTACTACACCTACACCTCCATACATAGCTGTAAGTAATCTTTTGGGACAGGATGCATTTACAGCTATGTATGGAGGTGTAGGTGTAGTAATAGCAATTTTACTCTCTGAAATACTAATTCTCTTGTTTTTATTTTTTATTTTTAAAGGAAGCGGAAAAAAAAGAAGAAAAAGAGATAATGAGGATGGAATGAGAACCATGGATTCCTATGGAGAGCAGATAGCTGCTTTCTATGGAAATAGAGGAATGTCCATGTTGCTTGGATTTCTGATGCTGTTGCCCTTTTGGATTGGCTTAATTTTTTATCAGAAAAGCGTTGCGGATATTTTAGCCTCAGTTGATAATTATGGAATTTATGTGGGAAAATATCTGATAATTTGTCTGATGATAAGTTTTGGCTTTGCAGCCATGCTATTGCCTCTTGCAATAAAGGCGGCAGGAATGCTTCGAAAAGAGGAGAGAAGAGTTGCCAGAAATGCATTTCAGACAGGGATAAAATTAATTCTGATTTTTGCCTTGTACGCTACAGTGCTTTTGGCGGTAATGGGAAAACAGGTAGCTGGAATTATCAATGAAGGCACATCCCTGATGCTTACTCAAATGTATACTGCAGGCTCCGGTATCATTGTGTTTGGTGTGTTGGCATATTTTTGTTATATCATTCTGAAGTTATCCGGCAATAAATATATGCTGGTGGCAACCTTTGCAGTGGCAGACATGATTTATGCTATTATGTTGGCTGTTATGCTTGGAAAGGGAATTGGTATTTTGGCATTGGTATATGCAGGATTGATTTATGTAATCCTTTTGGCAGTGGCATTATGCGTACAGGTCTGTATACAGCTTAATACCAATATTGATTTGATAAGAAATGTGGCTATTCCCATGGGATGTGCCTGTGTGGCAGGCTTGGTATGTTTTGTGTTGGGAAAGGTTTTGACACCTCATTTAGGAGATTTTATATCTTTTATTGTGATTTTTGCACTGTCCGGAATGTTTTACCTGATGCTGGTGGTATTTTTACGCTGTTTTTCTGAGCAGGAGCTTAGAGGAATCCCGGGAGGAAGAGTTTTACGTGGAATCGGGCAGCTTTTAGGTGTGTTTTAGTGATATTTCTGTATAAATTTCATAAAAATGACTGATACTGAATGCAAAGAAGATTTTTGGGAAATGAGAGGAAATCATGAAGCTTGCAAAACGTATCAGTTTATTTTTTATTTATCCTATGGTAATATTTCTTGTAGGTTTTTTGGGGGGAATGTGGACTATTCGTTTTTTTTATCCCGGAATGGTACAGGAAAATAGGATGGACTCACAGGAGAATCGGCAGGGAAGTTTTGAGCATAATGAAACCATGGAAGCAGAATCGCCGGAGGATTCCAAGGTACAGGTTCTGGAAGAAGAAATCAATGAGCCGGTACAAAATGTAGCTGCCATTGAAGAAACCTTAAATGCAGATACGGAATATGTATTGCAGGAGAGGGATTTGCTAAAGGATACTGTGGTGGAAACGGTATGGAAGATTCCCGGAAAATATATCGGTATGAATCGGGAATTGTTTGTGGAATCCATGGAGGAATATGAAACCAATCCCCCTTTATCCGAGGTGGAACGAGGCTTTGTTGGATTGGAAATTCTTTCTTTTTCTCCCAAGCGTGTGGTGGTGCAAATGAATTATGAATATGTACAGCCAAGTGAAAGCTTTTATCTGGTGGTTCAGGATAATGAGGTGGTGGTACTGCTTGAGGATATGGAGACTGTTTTCATAAACACCGGGATTATGCTTGAGAATTTGCCGGAGCTGATACAAATGCAGATTATACAGATGTATTATATTGAAAATGAAGAAGTTTTGTACAATTTCCTGGAGACATATTCCAGTTAGAATAATGTGAGGAAGTAGCGCATGAAAAAAATGGCTTGTAGAAAAAAGGTAGGAATTATCGGTGGTGGTGCCTCCGGTATGGCAGCGGCTATTACAGCAGCAAGATTGGGAGCTGAGGTTACTATTTTGGAGAGAAATGACCGCATAGGAAAAAAGATTCTGGTAACGGGAAATGGAAAATGTAATTTGGGAAATTATCATTTAACTCCTTCAGAATATTATGGGGAGAATCCTGCATTTATAGAAAAGGCATTACAGCGTTTTAATACGGAGGATACGATAGCATTTTTTAACAGTATGGGTCTGCTCATAAAGGAAAGAAATGGGTATCTTTATCCAGCCTGTGAACAGGCTGCGGTGGTATTGGATGTGTTGCGATATGAGCTGCAAGCCCTTGGAGTCACAGTTATTACAGAGTGTAAAATCAATTCGGTTGCTAAGGATGGGAAAACAGGAAAAATAGTAGTTAGTGATGGCGTGAAACAATATCATTATGATGCTGTGGTACTTGCCTGTGGAAGTAAGGCAGCACCTAAAACCGGCTCCGATGGTAGCGGATATAAGCTGGCGAAACAATTAGGGCATCATATTGTGCCCACTGTTCCGGCATTGGTACAGTTGAAATGCCGGGAGGATTATTTTAAAGCAGTAGCAGGTGTACGGGCGGATGCAGTAATCAAAATTTATGATAAAGGAAAATGTGTTGCCAAAGAACGAGGAGAATTACAGTTAACAGAATATGGCATTTCGGGCATTCCGGTATTTCAGATAAGCCGGGTGGCTAATTACATATTAAGGGATAACTCGGAGGTTTTGGCGGAAATTAATTTTCTGTCGGATATGAGTGAGGATACTTATAAGAAATTTTGTGAGGAAAGAAGACGCACACAAAAGGGCCGTACCGCGGAGGAGTTTTTCACAGGAATGCTTCACAAAAAAATAATGGCATTATTTTTGAAAATGGCAGGGATAAAGGGAAATATACCTATAAGCGAGGCAGAGGAAGAAAAAATGCAGCAGGTCTTTGCACTATGCAAAAAGTTTAGGGTGCATATTAACGGAAGCAATCCCTATGATAACGCTCAGGTATGTGCCGGAGGTGTGGATACCATGGAGCTTACAGAGGATATGGAATCTTGTAAGATGCCGGGGGTATTTTTGGCAGGAGAACTGCTGGATGTGGATGGAAAATGCGGTGGCTATAATCTGCAATGGGCATGGAGCAGTGGTACTTTGGCAGGAAGAGCAGCGGCATCCGGGGATATAAAAGGATAAAGAGGATTTTGGTATGATACGAATCAATCAGGTTAAGCTTGGAACTGAGCATTCCAAGGAACAATTATATAAGAAGGTGGCATCGCTTTTGCGCGTTTCTCAGAAGGATATTTTGGAAGTAACCATCGTAAGGCAATCCATTGATGCCAGAAAAAAGCCTGAGATTTTTTATAGCTATGTGGTGGATGTAAAGGTAAAGCAGGAGGATAAGATTTATAAAAAACTTTCTGAAAAAAAAATAACGGGCATTTCCAGACCGGAGGAGATAAAATATGCCTTCCCTGAAAATAAGACGGTGCAGATGCATTCTTCGGAAGAAAATTTGCCCATTGTGATTGTGGGGATGGGACCGGCAGGTCTTTTTTGCGGATACTTTCTTGCGCTCCATGGATATCGTCCCATTATCTTGGAACGGGGAAGGGATGTGGAGCAAAGGCAGAAGGATGTGGAAAGCTTTTGGCAGGGGGGAAAGCTTATGCCAAACTCCAATGTACAGTTTGGAGAAGGCGGTGCAGGTACCTTTTCCGATGGTAAGCTGAATACGTTGGTAAAGGATAAGTATGGCAGAAATCGGGCAGTGCTGGAAACCTTTGTGAAATTCGGTGCCAAGGAATCCATTTTATATGAAGCAAAACCCCATATCGGCACGGATGTATTATGTGACATTGTGATGAAAATGCGCAAGGAGATTATCCGTTTGGGTGGAAAGGTATGCTTTGAAAGTCAGGTTACGGATATTTTATTGGAACAGAATGAGATAAAGGGTGTTGTCATTAATGACAAGGAGCAGCTTTTCTGTAAGCGATTAGTGCTGGCAATCGGGCATAGTGCCAGGGATACCTTTGCCATGCTTTATAAAAGAAAGCTGCCTATGGAGCAGAAGGCTTTTGCAGTAGGCTTTCGTGTGGAACATTCCCAAAAGAGTATGAATAAAGAGCTTTATGGTAGGGAGGATGTAGGTGCTTTGGGAGCAGCCCCCTATAAGGTTACCGCCAAAACAAGCAGCGGCAGAGGTGTTTATTCTTTTTGTATGTGCCCCGGGGGTTATGTGGTAAATGCTTCCTCTGAGGAGGGACGTCTTGCAGTAAATGGTATGAGCTATAGTGGCAGAGATGGAGAGAATGCCAATAGTGCCATTATTGTAGCGGTAACTCCCCAGGATTTTGGTTCCGTGCATCCTTTGGCGGGAGTGGAATTTCAACGCTCCTTGGAGGAAAAGGCGTATCAATTGGCAGATGGGAAAATCCCGGTACAAAGGTATGAGGATTTTAAGGAAACTGTCAAAATACAAGCTGCAAATGGAGAGGTAGAATTGCCATCTGAGAAAGCTGTAGAGAATGCTGACAGGGAAGATGGCATTATGCCACAAAATAAAGGCTTATATCAGTGGGCGGATTTAACAGGTATTCTGCCCAAGGAGTGTAATCAGGCTTTTGTGGAGGGCATGGAATGTTTCGGAAGACAGATAAAGGGCTTTGACAGCCCACAGGCTATTTTGTCCGCTGTGGAGAGTAGGACCTCTTCTCCGGTACGAATGCCAAGGGATGAAGTGAGTTTGCAATCCGTGGAGATAAAAGGAATATATCCCTGCGGTGAAGGAGCAGGATATGCCGGTGGAATTACCTCCGCTGCAATGGACGGACTGAGAGTGGCAGAGGCAATTGCATTGGAATGTGCGCCTTTTGAACTTTCATGAATTGACGTAAAAAAGAAAATAGAGTAGAATAAAATCTGTTGAACAAAAAGGCGTGTTCAAAAAAATTGGCGTGACGCAGCGCAGAAATAAGGTACAAAATGAGTAATTTTAGGGATTATATTAAAGATAAAAAAAGAATTGTAGTAAAAATCGGTTCCTCTTCCTTACAGCATCCGGAAACCGGGGAATTGGATTATACCCGTCTGGAGAAACTGGTAAGAGAGCTTTGTGATATTCGTAATCGTGGTAAGGATGTGGTGCTGGTAACCTCAGGTGCCATTGCAGCAGGAAAAAAGGCTGTGAATTTAAAGGATTTTTCTCAGGCGGAAAATCAGGCTGAGGCAATGGCAATGAAGCAGGCCTGTTCTGCTATCGGCCAGGCTCGTCTGATGATGGTATATCAAAAGCTTTTTGCAGAGTATAATCATGTAGCAGCCCAGATTTTGATGACCAAAAATACCATTGTGGACGATTTGAACAGATACAATGCTCATAATACTTTTTATCAGCTTTTGAAAATGGGAGCCATTCCGGTTGTAAATGAAAATGATACGGTTGCAACCTACGAAATCGAAATTGGCGATAATGATACTCTTTCTGCCATAGTAGCAGCTCTGATTGATGCGGATTTGTTAATTTTATTGTCCGATATCGATGGTTTGTTTACGGATGACCCCAGAAAGAATCCCGATGCCAAGTTTATCGAGCAGGTGGATGAGTTGACGGATGAGCTGATGGGAATGGGTAAGGCGAGTACCGGAAGCAGTGTGGGTACAGGAGGTATGAACACCAAGATGATAGCTGCAAAGATTGCCACCAGTTCCGATGTGGATATGATTATTGCCAACAGCAAGGATTTAAATGTATTACATAGAATTATTCAGGGCAAGAATGAGGGAACCTTATTTGTGGCACATAAGGATGACAGCTTTGATTTGCCTGTTTTTGTAGAGAATTTGCATAAGTAAAGGATGTGATGCTTCAATGAACATGGATGAAAGAATTAAACGTATTAATGAATTATATCATAAATCCCAGGCAGAGGGGCTGTCTGAGGAAGAAAAAGCGGAGCAGGCAAAGCTGCGGGCAGAATATGTGGCAAGTGTTCGTGCGAATTTAAAAGCACAGCTTGATAATGTGACAGTGGAACGTCCGGATGGTACAGTGGAGAGTCTGGCAGAAGCTGCCAAGAAAGGGAAAAAGTAATTGCAGGAAGAGGAAATCAATATTAAAAGGCAGCTTAGAAAAGCTGTGCTTGCAAGGAGAGATGCGCTGTCAGAGGATGAACAAAAAAAGGCGGAAACTCTGATAACAGAGCGCATCTGTAGTCATTCCTGTTTTACCACAGCGGATATTCTTCTTGCTTTTGTAAGCTATGGAAGCGAAATCCGTACCACACAGATTCTGATGCAGGCATGGAAGCTGGGAAAAAAGGTTTATGTGCCTAAGGTGGAAGGGAATGTGATGTTTTTTTACCGGATTGAATCCTTGGAAGAGTTGGTAGAGGGTTATAAGGGCATTTTGGAGCCTGAGGGAGACAGTGAGAGCTTTCAATATGTTCAGGCGGAGGCTGACAGGATTTGTATGCTTGTGCCCGGAGTGGCTTTTGATCGGGAAAGAAATCGTATGGGCTATGGAAAGGGCTTTTATGACAGATTTCTTGGGGATAAACAAAAATTACAGCTTCGAACCATTGGAATATGTCATACATGCCAGATGGTAGAGAGTCTGCCTGCGGAGAAATGGGATATTAAACCACAAGAAATAGTTGTAGTGTAGATTAGAGTAACAATATGTTAAGAAAGGGAGTGCAGCATGAGTATGAAGCATTTACAGGAAATGGGAGAAAGAGCGGTAACAGCAAAATATATTTTACAAAAGCTGTCCACGGAAGAAAAAAATAATGCTTTATTAAAAGCAGCAGAAATGCTGGTAGCCATGCAGGATGAGATTTTGCAGGCAAATGAAAAGGATTTGGCAAACGGAGAAGCAAATGGCATGCATCCCGGAATGCTTGACCGTCTGAAACTAACCCCAGAGCGAATTGAGGCAATGGCAGAGGGATTAAGACAGATTGCAGAGCTTCCCGATTGTATTGGGGAGGTCATGGAAACCTTTGAGCGTCCCAATGGTTTGCTTGTGGAAAAAAGAAGAGTTCCCTTAGGAGTTATCGGCATTATTTATGAGTCCCGTCCCAATGTTACGGCGGATGCCTTCGGACTTTGTTTTAAAACCGGAAATGCCGTGGTTTTAAAAGGGGGCAGTGATGCCATTCATTCCAATATTGCAGTGGTAAAGAGCTTAAAAGCAGCGCTTACTTCCTGTGGAATTACAGAGGATGCAGTGCAGCTGATTGAGGATACGGACAGAAGTGTAACGGTTGCATTTATGAAAATGAATGCTTATGTGGATATATTGATTCCCAGAGGCAGTGCAGGATTAATCCGCAGCGTGGTAGAAAACAGTACCATTCCGGTAATCGAAACAGGTACCGGAAACTGTCACGTGTATGTGGATAAGGATGCCAATCTGGATATGGCGGTAGAAATTATATTTAACGCCAAGACTCAGAGAATCGGTGTATGTAATGCCTGTGAATCCCTTGTAATACATAAGGATGTGAGAGAGGCATTTTTGCCTAAATTAGCAGAAAGTCTGGCGCCTAAGAAGGTGGAGCTAAGGGGGGATGAGAGAATTCAAGAGATTCTTATTGATTGCGTACCTGCTACTGAGGAAGACTACGGCAAGGAATATTTAGATTACATTTTATCCATGAAGACGGTGGATAATGTGGAGGAAGCAATTGCCCATATTAATAAATATAATACCAAGCATTCCGAATGTATTGTGACAGAAAATGCAGAAGCAGCGGAGCAGTTTTTAAATGAAGTGGACGCAGCCTGTGTCTATTGGAATGCATCCACCCGTTTTACAGATGGCTTTGAATTTGGTTTTGGTGCGGAAATAGGAATCAGCACCCAAAAGCTTCATGCAAGAGGCCCTATGGGCTTGAAGGAGCTGACTTCTTATAAATATACAGTTAGAGGAAACGGTCAAATCCGTGGATAAGCAGAAAGAGGAGAGATTATGAAAGAGATTAACGGAAGCATTTGGCACAGTATTAGTACCCAGAGGGTAACCCCCACAGATTTTATCTGTGTAATTGAGATATCCAAGGGCAGTAAGAATAAGTATGAATTGGATAAGGAGACAGGTTTCTTAATTTTGGACAGAATTTTACATACTTCCACTCATTATCCTGCAAATTATGGTTTTATCCCTCGTACTTATGGTGATGATGGGGATCCTTTGGATGTGTTACTTCTTTGTTCAGAGCCGGTACAGCCCCTTACCTTAGTAAGAGCATATCCCATCGGAGTTATTTCCATGCTGGATAATGGAAAGAATGATGAGAAGATTATTGCGGTGCCTTTTGATGATCCTAATTATAACAGCTATCAGGATATTTCTGAATTGCCCGCCCATGTAATCAATGAAATGGAGCATTTCTTTACCATTTACAAGTCTTTGGAGAATAAGACCACTGCGGTAAATGAAAAAGGAAATCGCGAGGAGGCTATTGAGGTTATCAAAAAATGTCTGGATAACTATATCAATACTTTTATTAAGAGCTGGTAAGCAGCGGGGGTAATATTGGGAGGTGTTGTAATATGTTAAATCTTGATTTAAGACAGGAAAATTTATTATATGAAAACCCCATGTCCTGTGCAGAAGATATTGCAGGATTTATTTTGGAGGGAAGCGCCAAGCTTACTTTCCCGGAGGGTGCACTTCGTATGGAGAATGCAATGGATGCTGCCATGGGGCAGAAGGCTAATTTTGTACTTTGGTGTCCGGAGCAGTTCCCGGAGGATGTGTACATAACTTGGGATTTCAAGCCCATAAAGGAGCCCGGGCTGGCAATTTTGTTTTTTGCGGCAAAGGGAATTAACGGAGAAAGTGCTTTTTCAGAAAGTCTTACAGAACGTACCGGAGAGTATGTGCAGTATCATCATGGAGATATTAATGCGTTTCATGTGTCTTATTTTCGCAGAAAGGAGCCGGATGAGAGGGCATTCCATACCTGCAATCTCAGGAAAAGCTATGGCTTCCATCTGGTAGCACAGGGGGGAGACCCCATACCTGATGCGGATGAAGTGGCAGAAAGCTATCAGGTAAGTGTATTGAAGAAAGGAAGTTGTATAACCTTTTATATCAATGAATTGGAAATATTTAAATTTGAGGATGATGGGGAAACTTATGGTCCATTGCTTGGCGGAGGTGCTATTGGCTTCAGACAACTTGCCCCCATGGTGGCTGAGTACAGCAATTTAAAGGTTTACGCAGTATAATTTATAGATAATGGAAGCGGAATATGTTAAAAAAGATAAAAGAGAAAAAGGTACAATTGTCCTATAAGCAGATGGTCTGTCTGTGCCTGATGGGTGTTATGCTTGTGCTTGTGTGTGTATTTGGTGCTTATACCTATTATGATTATCATAAGGGATGTGAGCAGGCGGCAGTCAGGGATGCAGCTAACACTGCCGGAAAGGTAGTGACACAGGTAAATGAGAAATTTCAGGGAATCAGAAGATATTACCTTGCTAAAGTTATGGAGGATTCGGTAAAGCCTGTGATTGAGAATCCCATTGATTTTTCCAATTACACGGACAATATGGAAGCACAGGATGCTTTTTCAGGAAATTCTTATCTGGATAATTGTGTCAGTAAGTATACCTTTATTAATTATAAGACGGGATGGATTATTAGCAATAAAGGTATGTTCCCCATTAGTGAAGCTAATAATGGGGAAGTGTTGGATGCCTATTTTTATGATTTAGAAGAAAAAAGAGAACAGTATTACTGGGCATATGATACCACAGAGCCTATTACCAATGTGGTTCAGAAGGATTATCGGACAATAATAGAGACCGGGGGAATCAATTATGTGCTGAGATTGCCCTACGGATATCAGGCACATGCAATGCTGCTGGTAAATATCAATATGGACAGTTGGAAATCCTGGATTACACAAAATTTAGGTGTGGGGGATCAGGCGTTGGTGGTAGATTCCCAGGGGCAGGTGATTTATGCTACAGACAACCATCTGAAGGCGTTGTATGAGCAGGATGGCGACCGGATTTTGGAAAAAGTGGTAAAAGCGGATGGGAAAAGATACCGGGGTGCCAGTGCACCATCCAATGTTTTAGATTGGAATTATTATGTATTTCATGATTTGGATATGGAATATGGTGGATTCCGTTTGCCTTTATTGTGGATATTTATCATGATTGCTATGACGGTAGCTTTGTTTGTTTTGGCGGCATATATGATTTACCGTCCCATTAGTGTGTTATTGAAGGATGTAGTACCGGAAGGAACCGGTAAAGAAGGTGTAGGAAATGAATTGGCTTATCTGGCAGGCAGCTTTAAGAGCCTGCAATGGGATAAGCAGGCTCTTCAGGAGAGAATCAATCTTAGTAAAGATAAGCTTTTAGAGATGTTTGAGCTTAGATTGATAAAGGGGGAAGTGTCCAGGGAGGATGAATGGCAGGAATATGTGCAGGATTTCCAGCTTCGCAGTTGGAAATATTTTGCTACGGTAGTTTTGGTTTTGGATCTCAGCGATGAAGAAATACAAAGTAATGTAAAGGAAGATGTAATATGCCTTACTTTAGTTCAGGAAATGCCGGATTTCATCAAGGAATACACATGGATGCCTCCTATTTATAATTCCTGTACCATTTGTGCGATTTTTGCAGAAAATGATGAAGATATATTGCTTAAAAAAATCAGGGAATATTATGCACATATGCAGGAATATGCCAAGACTGTTACAGGTTATCGTCTGTTATGCGGAGTAAGCTCCAATCATATTGACAGACGTCATATACAGGCAGCATACAGGGAGAGTATCAAGGCGTTAACTTATCCCATGGTTTCTCGCGAGGAATGGGGAGATGCTGAGGATAAAGATATGGCAAATTGTAATTTCTATCTTGCCAATACTACCATACACGCCACCGGTGATTATGATGTCAGATTTGAAAAAGAGGTTCAGACAGGCATTAAGGCATTGGATAAAAGTCAATGCTATCAGGCTACGGATGAGTTTTGTACCAGCCTGAAGGATGGGGGGGTTAACCGGCATGAGAATATGGTATTTACCATTCAATTTGCCAATGCAATCCTCTTTACCGCAATGGAGGCTAAGGTAAATCTTGAGGAATTATATCCTCAAGGGATTCGAAAGCTTTACAGTGAGCTTTTGGACGCTTTTGAACCTGCCAGAGCAAGACGTTATATTAAGATGCATTTGATTGATCCGATAATAGAGGTGAGAGGGGAACTGCTGAATCAGAAATCCTACTCCATGCTGGAAGAAATCGAAAAAATGATAGCTGAGAGTAAAGGTGATATTACCTTAAGTCAATGTGCGGATGCCCTGCAGGTACATCCCACCTATATCTGGAAAATCCTTAAAATGGATAAGGGACGTTCCTTTAGTGATTATTTGGAAGAGTATAAGCTGGAGGAAGCAAAGCGTTTGCTGTTAAATACTTCCATGTCCGTGGCGGATATTGCTGCCGAATTGAATTATACAAATGCTCAGAATTTTATCAGGTTTTTCAGTAAGAGTATGGGAATTACTCCCGGTAAGTTCCGTAAATTAAACGGATAATCATTTTATAGAATTAAGATAGTTTTAGTAAAAATATTATGATAATTTTAGAAATAACCCACGAAAAATAAAAGTTTTCGTGGGTTATTTGTCTAATTTGAGATATGTTGTTTTGTGTAAATTGACTAAAAAGAGAAATGAAAACGCTTACATAATAAAATGATTATAGACGTTATCAAGTTTTCGGTGGTAATATTGTATTAACAAAAGACGAAAACAAATATTTCTTTTGTGCAATTTAATTAAATGATGGAAAGGCGGTTGAGTATGGCAAAGGAAAAACTCAAAAAAGGCTATGTGAGACTTTCTGATGGAAGTGTTATCAAGCCGCAGCGCAAGAGTACCTGGGATTACATGGTTCAGCATAAATGGCTGTACTTTATGATGCTTCCCGGACTCATCTATTTTATTATGTTCCGTTATGTTCCCATGGGAGGTTTGGTAATAGCCTTCAAGGAGTATAGTCCTTTTAAAGGAATTTGGGCGAGTCCCTGGGTGGGCTTTGACCAGTTTACAAAGTTCTTTGGAACCGCAGACTTTGGTCGTCTGTTGTACAATACATTGGGCATCAGCTTATTACAGTTGTTACTGTATTTCCCGGCACCCATTATTCTTTCTTTATTCTTAAATGAAGTAAAGCATAGTGGATACAAGAGAGTGGTACAAACCTTTGTATATATTCCTCACTTTGTATCCTGGGTTATCGTAGCCAGCCTTACATATCAGTTGTTCGGTATGTCCGATGGTATTATCAATCAGTTATATTGTATGGTTACCGGTGAAAAATTTGATATCTTACAGAAATCATCCACCTTCTGGGGCTTGATTGTAGGACAGAGTATTTGGAAAGAAACCGGTTATGGAACCATCGTATTCTTGGCAGCACTTTCCGGTGTGGATCAGGAATTGTATGAGGCTGCAAGAGTGGATGGTGCAGGTCGTTGGAGATTAATGTGGCATATCACATTGCCCGCCATCAGAGGTACTATTATTACCATGTTGATTCTCCGTGTGGGTGGTATTTTAAATACCGGATATGAGCAGATTTTCCTTATGAGAAACGATTTGAATATTGCCAGAGCAGAAGTGTTTGATACCTATATTTATACAAAGGGTATTCGAAGCGGACAGTATTCCTTCTCATCAGCAGCGGGTATGTTTAAATCCATCGTTGGTATGATTATGGTAATGTTATCCGACCGTGCTGCTAAATTATTTGGCGAGAGCGGATTATATTAGGAAGGAGGTTAACACATGGCAAAAGAAAAGCAATTTAAAAATGGCGTAAAAGTAAAAAAGAGCCTTGGTGATCGTATTATAGATGTAATCATTTATGTTGTGCTTGGTCTCATTGCATTAAGTACTGTGTTACCTTTCCTGTATGTATTTGCAGGCTCCTTTGCAACAGAAAAGGAGTTGACGGAGAAGGCATTCTTCATTATTCCTACAGTATGGTCCACCAATGCATATAAATATGCAATTAAGACGGCAAATATTTTGAGAGGTTTGAGAAATTCCATTTTCCTGACAGCCTTGGGAACCTTTATGTGTATGCTGTTCTCTCTGTTGTTTGCTTATCCTCTTTCCAAGAGTCATTTTAGAGGAAAGAACTGGCTGATGAATCTGGTAATTGTAACCATGCTTTTTGGCGGTGGTATGATTCCTTCCTATATTTGTTTTCAGGCATATGGCTTGCTGGATACCTATTGGGCATTGATTTTACCCGGTTTGATTAGTCCCTTTAACATGATAATTATTAAGAAGTTCTTTGCCGGATTACCGGTGGAATTGGATGAAGCTTCCTATATGGATGGGGCAAATGATTTACAGATATTTTCCAAGGTTGCATTGCCTCTTTCTAAGCCGGTAATTGCTTCCATCTCCCTGTTTTATGGTGTTGGATTCTGGAATGACTACTTTGGTTCCATGATTTATCTCCAGACACCGGAGAAGTATCCTATTCAGATTCAGCTACGTTCCATTATCTTGCTGACATCAACTATTTCGGATACGACCATAGATTATGATATGTTAGGAACCCCTCCTGACAAGGCAGTAAAGATGGCATGTACGGTTATTGCAACCTTGCCGATTCTGTTAGTATATCCTTTTGTTCAGAAATACTTTACCAAGGGTGTTATGGTTGGTGCGGTTAAGGGTTAATACTTGACCTTAGGAAAAGAACGTAGTACAATGTGTACCTAATGTAGTTGATTTTCCTGCATCTGCAAATGTGGGTGCAGGTAATCATAAATTTAATTTCATATTTATAAAGGAGGATAATATGAAGAAGAACGCTTTGACAAAAGTGCTTGCCACAGCACTTGCTTCTACCATGATTCTTGGTATGGCAGCTTGTGGAAGTAGCGAAACAAAGACAGATGCACCTGCAGCAAGCAATGCACCTGCAGCAGCAGAGAGCAAGGCACCTGCAGCAGAGAGCAAGGATGCAGCAGCTGAGGCTCCCAAGGAGACCCAGACTATCAGCTGGAGTGTTATCGACTTAAATGCCGGTAACAACAATGTTGGTGATCATGCAGAAGAGATTATGAAGCAGATTCAGGAGTATTGTGGTGTAAACATTGATATTCAGTGGGTTGCAAACGATGCTTTGGCTGAAAAGAACTCTCTGGCTTTGGCTAGCCCTAAGACCATGCCTCAGATTATGTCCTGGGGTGGTACTGTTACCGGTGACGTTGTATCCGCAGCTAAGAACGGTGCATTCGTTGACTTGAATCAGTACATATGGGATGAAGCTAAGTATCCTAACCTTTCCAAGATGTCCAAGGATGTTGCTGCTAACCTGACTGTTAATGGTCAGCTGATTGCACTTCCTCGTACCCGTGTAGTAGGACGTTATGGTCTCTGCTATCGTCAGGACTGGGCAGAGAAGGTTGGTAAGGAGCTTCCTGCTAACGCTACTCCCGAAGATGTTTACCAGTTATTGGTTGCAATCAAGGAAGCTGGTCTGTGCGAGTATCCTATGGAAATGACTCTTTATACCGGTCCTTTCGATATCATCCAGACTTGGTTTGGCTGTGGTAACGGTTGGGCAGAGGTTGATGGTAAGTTAGTTCCCGTATGGATGCAGGATGAGTACTTTGAAGCAATTGAGTACATCAAGAAGCTTTATGAAGAAGAGTTAATGCCTCAGGATTGGCCTTCCATTCCTACCGATACTTGGTCTAACGGATGTAAGACCGGTGCAAATGGTGTGTACATCGACGTTATGGACTCCGGTAAGAGAATTTGGAACTACTTCGTTGCAGAAGAAACCAAGACTCCTTCCGTTGTAAATCCTGACGAAACTGCTTCCATGGTACTTTATGGTGCTGTAAATGGTCATACCTTAGCTACCGCTGGTTATAACGGATTCTTTACTCTGTCTGCTACTACTTTGGATAGCGAAGAGAAGATTGAAGCTGCTTTAACCTTACTTGACAAGCTGAACGACAGAGAGATGATGGTTATCACTCAGTTTGGTTTGGAAGGTATCAACTATGAGTACGATGCAGATGGTAACGTAGTGAAGTTGGATAAAGAGGATGAAACTCTTGCTGCAAACTACAAGGGTCTGAATCAGTTACTTTGCTTCCTTCCTTCTACCGAGGAGACCACTGTACCTGTAGTTAAGACCGAGCGTGATATGGCTCAGGACGCTGCATACGCAGCAGCTCTGCCTTATGCAGAGGTTGACCCTGCTTTGTCCTACAAGGTTGGTTCTGAAACCTATGGTATTGATGGTGCTACCTTAGATACTGAAGCTACTGCATTAAGAAGCCAGTATATCTGTGGAGAGATTTCTCTGGATGAATTAAAGGCTGGTTTCGATAACATCAGAGCAAAGGGCTACGATAAGATTATCGAAGAAGTTAACGCACAGTATCAGGCAAACAAATAAGTTTGGTTTTATTAAGTTTCCGTAAATGGAATACTGAAAAGTAACCGGTATCCGGCAACGGATGCCGGTTATTTTTTTAGCAATGATTATGTTCAATAAGCAAAAACAGGATATTAGGTAAAAAAATATGAGTATCGACTTAAAAGGTCAATGGAGAATTGAATTAGAGACAAATGAAGGAATGCAGAGTGGTGTAATTCAGCTTCCGGGTATTTTGCAGGGGCAGGGATATGGAAATCCTATTACCAATGAAACCCCTTGGATTAGTTCTTTACATGATAACTTCTGGTATGAACAGGAGGAATACAAACAGGCACAGGAAGAGGAATGTCTGATTCCCTTTTTGGCACAGCCTCCAAGACATTTTCTTGGAAAGGCATATTATGAGAGAGAATTTATTATTGAGGAAAATAACAGGAAGGATGGTAGCGAGAGGAATCGAGATGTGTCAGAGGAATGGTTCCTTAGAATTGAACTGACTCGTTGGCGTACTACTGTCTGGATTGATGATAGATATATAGGAGAAGATTGTTCACTTTGTACGGCACATGAGATACCTTGCGGCAGGTTGGAAGAGGGAAGGCATGTGTTAAAGGTATGCGTTGACAACTCCATGCAATATCCCTACAGACCGGATGGACATGGGGTATCGGATGCTTTAGGTGCTACCTGGAATGGTATGGTAGGAGAAATTGTTCTGGAAACTGCTTCCGAAAGAGAAGAACGTTATAAGAATTATAAAAAATATGCCAAAGAACATCCCAGAAAAGTGGAAATAAAGGATGGCAATTTTTATGTGGATGGTTATCCGGAATATTTTCGAGGTACGCATTTTGGCGGAGAATATCCACTTACAGGTTACCCAAATACAGAAAAAAAATGGTGGCTTGAAAAAATGGCAATCGTAAAGGAATGGGGATTAAATGCAATCCGTTGTCACTCCTATTGTCCGCCGGAGGCAGCATTTGAGGCGGCGGATGAATCGGGTGTCTATTTGTTGGTGGAATGCGGTATGTGGAATACCTTCCGGGAAGGAATTGAGATGTTGGAAATTCTTCGGGAGGAAAGTAGGAGAATTCTCCGACAGTTTGGGCATCATCCCTCCTTTGCTTTCTTTTCCTCCACCAATGAGCCCGGTGGAAACTGGTATCAGGTATTGAAGGAATGGGTAGCGGAAACCAAGGAGTATGATAAGGAATTAGGATATGAGGGCAGAAGAGCTTATACTGTCCAATCAGGTTGGTTTTATGATGTGGAACCAAGCAAGATAACCGGTACGGATTTCCTGTATTTTCATCGCTCTGCCTATGGCCCCTATTTAGGAGGCGTGATTCGAAATCACAATGGTTGGCGGGGAAAGGACTACAGTCCCTCTTTGAAAGGAGCGAAAATACCTACCATATGTCATGAATTAGGACAGTGGTGTTCCTATCCTGATTTTAAGATTATAGATAAATTTACAGGTTATATGAAGCCCGGTAATTATATGGTTTATCGGGAACAGGCGAGAAAACGTGGGCTTTTGGATATAAATGACAGACTTACCTATTGCTCCGGTCGGGGACAGCTTCGGTTATACAAGGAAGAATTAGAGGCGAATTTCAGAACTCCTGAAATCAAAGGCTTCGAGCTTCTTGATTTACATGATTATTTAGGTCAGGGCTCTGCCTTAATCGGTTTTTTGGATGCCTTTTGGGAAAACAAGGGCTATGCAATGCCGGAGGAATTTCGCAGTTTTTGTGGGGAGACAGTGCTGTTACTTCGCAGTCCATCCTATGTATGGAAGAATACCCAGACTGCCAAGCTGCCTGTGGAAATAAGCCATTATGGAAATGCCGATTTGCAGAATATGATTTTATCCTGGCTTATTGAGGATGTAAAGTCAGGGGATGCGCCCTATGCTCAGGGAGAAATTCCGATTGCTTTGATAAAAAATGGAGAAAATACATCTGCCGGCAATATTTGTATTGATTTTTCCGGAATAAAAGAAAATTGTCAATTGAGATTGATATTATCATTGATAAATGCAGGTAATGAAGTCGAAGTAGTTTCTAAAAATTATTGGGATTTCCATGTTTTCGCTAAGAATTCTGAAAGCATGCCGGCTTGTAAGACTACATACACCAAATCCTGGTCAGAAGCTAAGGAAGCATTAAGGGCAGGAGAAAACGTAGTTTATTCCCCTTATTTTTCGGATTTGAATTATGAATGCCCTGCATTATCCATAAAGCAGGTATTTTGGAACAGTCAGATGGGACCTACCTGGAGCAGGAATTTGGGCTTGGCAGTGGAAAATAGTCATCCCATATTTAAGAACTTCCCTTCCGAGAAAGCCGGAGGCTGGCAGTGGGAGGATATTTTGGAGAATGCCCGTGGTCTGGATATGCGTGGAATGGAAGGAATTCAGCCCATTGTCCGTCCTATTGATGATTGGAACAGAAGTCTGCCTCTGGGATTGCTTTTTGAAGCTAAGGTGGAGAATGGTAAATTACTTTTTGTATCAGCGGATTTGGAGGGGGATTTTGAGAATCGTCCCGCAGCTTATGCATTGAAGCAGGCCATTATGGGCTATGCAGCTTCTGAGGAATTTTGTCCGCAAACAGAGCTTTCAGCAGATTTAATAGAGCAAAAGCTGTTCCCGGTACTTCGGATGGAAACATTGGTAGAAGGCTGTACCTTTGATGAGGATGCAGTGGTGGAAAGGGAAGAGGAAATCTTTACAGCAAATCCCAATCAGTCCGCAAGGATTCAAAGAGAACAGTTTCCGGTGACCCTTGAAATTACCTTAAAAAAAGCTGTGGAAGCATCCGGCTGGTTATATTTACCGGAACAAAGAGACCGTGCTCATGAAGGCTTTTTGAGGGATTATACATTGGAATATCAGGGGGAAGCCGGAGAGTGGTGTTTGGCAGCAAAGGGAGCCTTCCAAAATACCAGCCTTTCTCAAAAGATAGAATTTGATAAAAAAATCACAGCAAAAAAATGGCGTTTTATTGTTTATTCCTGCTATGGCTGTGTGGACAAGGAAGTATGGAAAAGCTGTAAGGATGGATGGCGCAGGGGATTCCAGACACAGACTGCGGTGTTACAGATTGCAGGCTTACATCTTTTATGTGAGGAAGAGGCAGAGCATTCGGACAGAATTTTCTGGGAGAAGGAACAGAGGTCGGCAACCAAGGAAATTGATAATTAAAGTAATAACTATTTTTAATAATGGAGGTATTGCTTATGAAGCTACATAATTTGAGAAAGACGGAAAGTCCGGGATATACTACCTGGGGATGTATGTGGGAAAAGGGAAGCTGTCAGGAAACGACACAGTATATCTGCCATAATGAGCAGGGAGAAGAGGTACCCATGCAGTCCCGAGTAACTGCTTATTGGCAGGATGGCAGTGTAAAGTGGACGGCTCATACGGCCGATTCCCGGTTATTGGGAGCCGGTATGGAGGTAGTGCTGGGCAACCCTGCACCGATAAAGGAGGGCATGAAAGTAACAGAATCCGAAAATACCCTTATGGTTGATGCCGGTTTGCTTTCTGTCACAATTCCCAAGGGCGGAGATTATCTGTTTGAAACCATCGTTCAGTCCGGGAAGGAGCATGCTTATAAGGGCAGACCGGTGCTTATGCTGGAAGAACCCATGGTTTTAGAGGGAAAATATTCTGCAAAGGTAGAAAAGAAATATCAGGGACGTATTGACTTAGTAACAATTGAAGAGCAGGGTCAGTTAGAATGCATTATTAAATATGAGGGAACTCATGTGGATGAGGATGGTACAGAAAAGATGCCCTTTATCATTCGCATGAAGCTTGCCTACAATTGTCCCAATTTGGAATTTACCCATACCTTTTTATATGATGGGGATGAGGATAAGGATTTCTTGAAAGGACTTGGTATTGTATTTGATATGCCTCTTGCAGGAGAGATTTATAACCGCCATATTAAGCTTACAGGGGATTATGGAGTATTCCATGAGCCTATGGCGCAATTGATTTCCTGGATTCCCAGAGTACCGGTACATATTTATGAAAAGCAGATGCGGGGAGAGCTTCTTTCCTTAGAGGGTGAGGAGCTTGCCACAGTAAATAAGGTGCTACAGGATATGCCTTTCTGGAGTGAGTATGATATTTGTCAGGACAGTGTCAGTCATTTTGCAATTAAGAAGAAGCTGGCACCGGATAACTGCTGCTATATTGAATCCCTTCATGGAAATCGTACCAAGGGTGGTTTGGCAGTGGCTTCTGAAAATGGCGGAGCCTTTGTGTGTATTCGCGATTTCTGGGAAAAGTATCCTTCCGGTTATACTGTAAAGAATCTGGATGGTGATATGGCAGAATGTAGTATCTGGTTTTGGTCTCCCAGTGCACAGACTATGGATTTCAGACATTATGCCAATAGAGGTTACAATAAGGTTTGTTATGAAGGCTATGATTATAAGGGGGCAACTCCGGTAGGAATTGCCTGTACCAATGAATGCACCATCAGCTTTTTCGAAAATCGTATTCCTGAGGATTCTGAATTGGAGCTCTTTACCCAGCAGACCAATCATCCTTGTGTTTATGTAGGAACACCGGAGTTTTATCATGAAATGAAGGCTTTTGGTTATTGGTCCCTTCCTTGTAAAGGGGAAAATGAGATGGAAGTTTGGCTGGAAAAACAGCTGGAAACGGCCTTTGAATTTTATAAAAATGAAGTAGAACAGCGAAATTGGTACGGCATGTTTAATTATGGAGATTTTATGCATACCTATGATGCAAGACGTCACCAATGGATGTATGACAGAGGCGGTTGGGCCTGGGATAATACGGAGTTGGTACCTACTCTCTGGTTATGGCTGTACTTTATGAGAACCGGTAGGGAGGATGTCTTTACGCTGGCTGAAAAGCTTTCCAGACATACCTCTGAGGTGGATGTATATCATATGGGCAAGTACAAGGGACTGGGATCCAGACATAATGTGCGTCATTGGGGATGTCCTTGTAAGGAAGCTCGAATTGCCATGGCTGCTCACCACAGATATTATTATTATCTGACAGGAGACCGTCGTCTGGAGGATATTTTTGAAGAACTTAAGGATAATGAAATGAGCTTTTTAAATAAGGATCCTTTGGGAGATTTCTTTGATAAAAAGGATATGGTTTACCCCAGCCATGCAAGAAGTGGTCCTGATTGGTCTTCCTTATGTTCCAACTGGATGACTCAGTGGGAGCGTTTCAACGATACAAAGTATCGGGATAAGATTATGGTAGGAATCGAGGATTTGAAAAAGGCACCCTTAAAGCTGGTATCAGGTCCTGATTTTGAGTTTGATCCTGCTACCTGTCATTTACGCTATATAGGAGAGCGTACCACCGGAGGCTGTCATTTACAGGTATGTATGGGAGCACCTTCCGTATGGACAGAAATGGCAGATTTGCTGGAAGATGAAGAATGGAAACGTATGGTGGCTGATTTGGGACGGTTTTATTATCTTCCCAGAGAAGAGCAGTTAAAAGAGTCCAACGGTCTTATCGGCGACAGAGAATTTTCACTGCCCTTTATGGCATCCTCTGTGGCGGCATATGGTGCAGCTTACTTAAAGGATGATGCAACAGCCATGAGAACCTGGAGAATTTTGTTACAAACCATGATTCAGGATGGAAACCATGAAGGCTTCCAAATGATAAAGACAGCAAATTGTGGCAATAAGGAAGCATTGGTTGAAATTCCATGGAGTACCACAAATTTTGTAGCACAGTTCTGTCTGAATGTGATTATGGTACTTGAATTTATCAAGGATAAGCTTCCGCCTACTATGGAAGAGGCAGAAAAACTGGTGGAAGGAATGAATCCTATTTTTTTCCGTAAGGCATAGAGGATAGTGGTATGATTCAAGAATATAATAAGGCGTATTATGAAAACATGCTTTTGCAAATGGTGGAACCCTTAAAGCTGTATTTCAGTGCCGGGAAGAGTCGTCTGGAGCTTGGGAGCTTTGCAGCCGGATATGGTCACAGGATTGCGGGAATGGAAGGCTTTTCCCGTATCCTCTGGGGGTTGGTACCCTATTGGAAGGGGGGCGGTGAAGATAAGAGTTTACTGCCCATTATCATAGAAGGCTTATGTAATGGCACCAACCCGGAGCATGAAGAATATTGGGGGGACTTACAGAATAAGGATCAGCGTATGGTAGAAATGGCTGCCATCAGTAATGGATTACTTTTAATACCGGAGCTTTTATGGGAGCCTCTGACAGAGCAGCAAAAGACTAATCTGTCTAATTGGCTGTATCAGATAAATCTGTATTCCCAGGCGGAAAATAATTGGCAGTTTTTTAATACCCTGACGAATCTGGCATTAAAAAAGCTGGGTAGAAGGTATAGTCCTGAGAGGATGCAGGAGGCCATTGAAAAGTACGACAGCTTTTATCTTGGAAACGGCTGGTATTCCGATGGAAAGCGTCCCCAGAAGGATTATTACAGTTCCTTTGCCATTCAATATTATTGTATGCTCTATGCCTATTATGAAAAGGGAAATGACCCTGAGAGAAGTATCCTTTATAGGGAGCGGGCAAGAAAGTTTGCAGAAACCTTTATCTATTGGTTTGATGAAGAGGGAAGGGCACTTCCTTTTGGAAGATCTTTGACCTATCGTTTTGGGCAGGCTGCTTTTTGGAGTGCTTATATTATGACGGAGGTAGAAGGATTTTCTTTAGGGGTATTAAAGGGAATTTTAGGAAGACATTTACGATTCTGGATGTCCCAGCCCATATTTGACCACGGCGGTGTGCTGACAGTGGGCTATCAATATCCCAATTTGATGATGTCCGAGGGCTATAACGCCCCCGGCTCACCCTATTGGGCTTTTAAGGCATTTGCTTTTTTGGCACTTCCTAAGGAACATCCCTTTTGGGAAGCTAAAGAGGAACCATTGCCGAAAAAGGAGTCCTTGAACTTGCTTTCAGAGGCGGATATGCTGATAGCAAGCCAGCCGGATAATGTGATTGCTTATACCGCAGGGCAGTATTCTGTTTTACCCTATACCCATGATGCAGAAAAGTACGAAAAGTTTGCTTATTCCACTAAATATGGTTTTTCCGTGCCCCGTTCCTACTGTAATATAAATGACTGTGCGCCGGATTCCATGCTTGCTTTTGAAGTGCAGGGGATGCTATATGTCCGCAGAAGGTGTGAGGAGTATCGTATTACAGAAAAAGAGGTTTGGACCAAGTGGTCACCTTATCCCGGCATTATGGTGGAGACAAAAATTTCCCCTACTGTAAAGGGACATATCAGAACCCATCGGATTGAAAGTAATATAGAGTGCATTTGCTATGATTGTGGCTTTGCCTATCCCTATGAGCCGGAAGAAACAAAGCTTTTAGTGGAAAGTAATGTGGATGAGTGGGCAGATTGGAAAAACTACGTTGACGAAAAGACAAAGGGCAGTATGACAAATGTAATGGTAAAGGATGCAAAGGGCTTCAGTAGGGTTGCTTTTCTACAGGGACAGGATAATCAAGGAAGTGCTCTGATTATAAATGCCTCCCCCAATACCAATCTAAATTTTCCTTTGACAAGGATACCTGCCCGGGTTTGTGAAATAAAGCCCGGTGTAGTAGAAATGGAAACTTATGTGGAAGCAGGAAGCTATGTCTAAAGCGGCTTACATAGAGTGTGGAAAAATCATAGAATAATAGAAGTAGGAGGCGAGTATGGAGAAGTATCAATTGGATGAATCAGTTCTGAATTGGGCTAAGGATACTTGGGAAAAGCTGTCTGCCAAGCTTTCAGAGGAAGAGAAAAGAGTGGGTTCTTCTATGCCTTATATACCGGTAAATGGTCGGTATGAGGATATGGGTGAGAAGGCGCTTACCTGGTGGACCAATGGCTTCTGGGGCGGTATTTTATGGCAGATGTATCATGCCACCAAAGAAGAACGCTATGCAGAAACAGCCCGTAAAGTGGAGGAACGTTTGGATAAGGCATTGGAAGCCTACGAGGGTGTGGATCATGATTTGGGCTTTATGTGGTTACACACCGCGGTTGCGGATTATCGATTGAAGCAGGATGCTGTTTCCAAGGCGCGAGGGCTTCATGCGGCAGCCCTGCTTGCCAGTCGTTTTCAGCCAATGGGAGGTTTCTTTAAAGCATGGAATCAAGGACCGACGGTAGCCATTATTGATTGTTTAATGAATTTGCCTTTGTTGTATTGGGGCAGTGAGATAGGCGGAAATCCCTCTTGGAAACAGCTTGCCATGACCCATGCGGATACTGCTATGGAACATATCCTGCGGCCGGATGGCTCCAGTAATCATATTGTGGTGTTTGACCCGAAAACCGGAGAATGTATTGATAAGCCCGGTGGACAGGGATATGGGAAGGGTTCCTCCTGGACAAGGGGACAGTCCTGGGCAATTTATGGTATGGCATTATCCTATCGTTACACCGGAAAAGACGCATATTTGGATGCTGCAAAGCGCAGTGCCCATTACTTTATTGCCAATGCGGCAATGAATGATTTTGATGTGGTGATAGATTTCAGAGCTCCTAAGGAGCCTGTTTATTATGATACTACAGCGGCTGCCTGTGCTGCCTGTGGCTTATTGGAGCTGGCGGAGCATGTTACAGAGTATGAAAAGGAGCTGTATGTGTCGGCGGCAATCAAATTATTACAAAGACTGACGGAGAGATTCTGCAATTGGAATGTGGAAGAGGATGGTATATTAACCCATGGTTCCGCCAGATATGACAGGGCATCCGACAGGGAAGTACCTATTATCTATGGGGATTATTTCCTGTTAGAAGGTATTTTAAGGGTGTTAGGAAAGGATTTCCTTATATGGTAGTAAAGCGCATGGATTTATGCAATAGGTAAACAAGCTTTAATGCAGTTGAAGGTTTTACAAAGGTGGACTGCATGGAAAGGACAAAATATGAATTTAGCAATTAAAAATTTGGAAGATAGTTATGTAGAGCTTTTATGGGAATCCATAGAAGGAGCGGACAGCTATGCTGTATTTTGGTCCGATGTGGATACAAAAACGGTGGAGTACCGCAAAATGAAAGAAACCACAGAATGTGAGTATACCTTACAGAAAGCAACTCATGTGCCTCATTATGTAAAGGTGGCTGCTTATAAGGCGGGAGAAGAGATAAAAAGTAGTGAAGTGTTAAAAACCCCTGTTAAAAAGGTATTTCACAGACAGCTTGAGAAGCTAAACAGAGGTTTACAGGCAGTTGCAGTTAAGAATGGTGTGTTCTTAAGCTGGAGATTGTTTGTAGATGAAGTAGACGGTTATTCTGCCACCGGACTTACCGGAGTAAACTTTCAAGTGTATCGAAACGGACAGCCCATTGCCTTGGTAACGGACAGCACCAATTATCTGGATAAGGATGGTGGTAAGGAGGATTCTTACTATGTGGAAGCTGTCAGTGAGGATGGTAGTGAAGTAAGTGCTACTCAGAAAACTAGTGAAACCGTGAAGCCCTGGGATAAAGAATATCTGGATATTCCCATAAAGCAGCCGGAGGGTGGCGTAACACCTGCGGGAGAGGCCTTTACCTATAACGCAAACGATTGTAGTATCGGAGATGTGGATGGAGATGGCGAATACGAATATATCGTAAAGTGGGATCCTACCAATTCCCATGATGTATCTCACAGAGGTTATACCGGAAAGTGTTTCTTGGATTGTTATAAGCTGGATGGTCAGCTCCTTTGGAGATTGGATATGGGTGTAAATATCCGTTCAGGTGCTCATTATACCCAGTTCATGGTATATGATTTTAATAATGACGGTATGGCTGAAATGGCGGTAAAGACTGCTCCCGGCACCAAAATGACTATTTATAATGGGGATGGTAGTGTAAAGAAGGAATTTTTTGTAACCATGCCTGCAGAGGATATTGCAAAGGGTGTTACTCATGAAAGTAATTTTGTATGTGA
Organism: Lachnospiraceae bacterium; assembly: GCA_017624835.1. Classification (GTDB taxonomy): domain Bacteria; phylum Bacillota; class Clostridia; order Lachnospirales; family Lachnospiraceae; genus Acetatifactor. The sequence continues at coordinate 37,599 of JAGAMG010000020.1, read as the reverse complement.
TGCAGAAGGGTATCGTCAACATATGGCAAAGACCTTTGAAGGCTGGCAGGAGCATCCTGAGGTAGTAAGAGGACAGTGGCCTAAGACCTTGGAGGAATGCTTTGGCATTGATGTAAAATATACCTATCCTTTGTCCCATGAGGATGCGCTGGCATTGGCAGATTATTTTATAACAGAATATGCCCCTGCGAAGAGTGGTAAAAATGTGTTGACAGAATTTGAAGGATTTATTTATGAAGGTCCTGAATACCTGACTATGTTTGCCGGAGACGGAGAGGAATTGCAGACCATTCCTTTTAAGTATGGACGTGTGGATGATGGTCTTATGTGGGGAGATTATGCATTCCCCAGAATTGAGCCCTGTAATCGAGTGGACAGATTTTTGTCCGGCGTGGCATATTTGGATGGAGAAAGACCTTACCTGATTATTTGCCGTGGTTACTATACCAGAACTACCATAGTGGCATATGATTTCTTTGAAAATAAATTCCGTGAATATTTCAGTATCGACAGTGGATTTGTACCCATGACCAATCCTTTTGATGACAGAGAGATTCATGAGATTACAGGAACTGACCCGGTATATGGCATTTTGGCAGGACAGGGTAATCACAGTCTTTCCACTGCCGATGTGGACGGTGATGGCTGTATGGAAATCATTTATGGTGCTGCTGTGATTGACCATGACGGTTCCGTGCTTTACAGTGCATATGATTATCGTCCTGACGGAGTTTATGCAAAGCTGGGGCATGGAGATGCCATGCATGTGGCAAAAATCGATCCTGACAGACCGGGACTTCAGATATTTAATGTATTTGAGGGTGGTGCAGCAGTGCCCTATGGTTATGCGCTTCGTGATGCAGAAACCGGAAAGGCATTCTTTGGGGAGTATGCTACCAAGGATTTAGGACGTTGCATGATTGGAAAGATTGATAAAGATATCCCCGGCTTGCAGGTTTGGGTAAATGATACTTATGATTGTAAGGGAAATAAATTGGATTGTCGTATTTTGGGAACTAATCAGCGTATTTATTGGGCTGCTGATTTAACCACTCAGGTAACCGATGGAGCGGATTTTGTCGGCGGTAACCATCGTGGTGTTATCAATGACAATATTCATGGAGTAATGCTGCAGCCTGAGGGTGTTATGACCAATAACGGAACCAAGGGAAATGCCTGTCTGGTAGCGGATATTTTTGGTGATTTCCGTGAGGAAATGATTCTTCGCACAGAGGACAACAGTGCTCTTCGTATTTTCATGAATACGGATGTGACGGAGCATAAGCTCATTACATTATTGCAGGATACCCAGTACCGCTGTGGCGTGGCATGGCAGAATAACTGCTATAATCAGCCCGGATATCCCAGCTTTTATTATGGTAGTGATATGGACTTTAAGAATGTGCTGCCGGAGAAGTTTTAATATGGATTTTTGATAGGAAGTCAAGGCGGAGAAATCTGCCTTGGCTTTTTTGGATATTCCCCTTGCTTTTCTTATAACTTTATGATTAAATATAACAAGAAAGAATGTTAAAAAAATATCAAAGTTGTGAAAGGCAGGATTACAAATGAGTAGCATGAGAGGTATTGATACCCCTGTAAGACAAAAAAGAAGAAGTGTTTTTAAGGAGGTTGCCAATCTGGCATATCATTCTACCAATTTAAAGGATGATATGGAGGCTCTTCCTTATATCATGGTTGATTTGGACGAGTCAAATCATGGAGAGGGCGTATATCGTGAACGTGCCATTATCCGTGAGCGCATTCGTTTGGCAATGGGAATGAGTTTGCGTCCCGAAAACAGAGAGCGCCCGGGACATCTGACAGAGGGACTGGAAGAGAGTAATATTGATGAGAAATATTATGAGCCTCCTTTGATGCAGGTAATCCCCTCTGCTTGTAATGCCTGCCCTGAAAATAAATATGAAATCACGGATTCCTGTATGGGATGTCTGGCACATCCCTGCCAGAGTGTCTGTCCCAAAGGGGCAATCAGCATGGTAAACGGGAAGTCCGTGATAGATCAGGAGAAATGTATTAAATGTGGAAAGTGTAAGGCAATCTGTCCCTATGATGCCATCTGTCACAAGGAGCGTCCCTGTAAGACTGCCTGTGGTGTTAATGCGATAAAATCCGACCGTGTGGGTCGGGCAACCATTGATAATGATATGTGTGTATCCTGTGGTCAGTGTATGGTAAGCTGTCCTTTTGGTGCCATTGCGGATAAGTCCCAGATTTTCCAGTTGATTCGTGCCATGCAGTCAGGGCGGAAAATAATTGCTCAGGTAGCACCAGCTTTTGTGGGACAGTTTGGTCCAAAGGTAACTCCTGATATGTTTAAAACAGCATTAAAAGAGCTGGGATTTGAGGATGTTTATGAGACTGCCATCGGTGCAGATATTGGCTGTATGGCAGAGGCAGAGCATTATGTAAAGGAGGTGGCAAGCGGCAATCAGACGTTTGCACTGACCTCCTGTTGTCCTTCCTGGTCAGTGATGGCAAAGAATCTTTTTCCTGAGACTATTGATAAAATCAGTAATGAATTGACTCCCATGGTGGCAACTGCCCGGATTATTAAAAAAGAGCACCCTGATGCTTCTGTAGTATTTATCGGACCCTGTGCCTCCAAAAAGCTGGAAGCAAGTCGAAGAACCGTCCGTTCCGATGTGGATTTTGTAATTACATTTGAGGAATTGGTAGGAATGTTTGAAGCTAAGGGCATCCTTTTGGAAGAGATAGAAGCAATGGACAAAATGCAGGATGCTACCGGAGCAGGACGTGGTTATGGTGTTGCAGGCGGTGTTGCCAGTGCCATTGAGGAATGTATTGAGAAGTATTATCCCGGCACAGAAGTGCGCATAGAGCATGCAGAGAGTCTGGCAGAATGTAAAAAGGTGCTGCTTCTCGCTAAGGCAGGAAAAATGAATGGCTGTCTTATTGAAGGTATGGCATGTCCCGGTGGCTGTATTGCCGGTGCGGGAACTAATATTGCCATTCCACAGGCTGCAAAAGAAGTGGCTAAGTTTAAGAGTGCTGCTGCGGTACAGGTGCCGGAGGAATAAATTTTATTTGGGGTAAAGATAGCTATTGTTTTGCATAAAGTTTTATGGAGGAGAATATTTCGGCTGATTTGGAATTATAATAAAAATCAGCCGAAGTGTTCTTGCTTTTTTATATGAATTCGGCTAAAATGGAATTGGATTACAAAATAGCCGAAAGAGGTGCTTTTATGGATTATATATCAAGAAATCTGGAAGTGGTAGTTAATCAGGCGACAAAGGAATATCCGGTTGTTTTGGTTACAGGACCGAGACAGGTGGGAAAGACTACCATGCTGCAGAAGCTAATGGAAGGAACTCAGAGAAACTATGTGTCTTTGGATGATTTGAATGAAAGAAGTATTGCAAAAACAGACCCGGAATTATTTTTGCAGTTGCATAAGCCGCCCATATTAATTGATGAGGTTCAGTATGCTCCGGAACTATTTACCTATATCAAAATGCATGTAGATAAAAATCATGAACCGGGTGCATTTTGGCTGACCGGTTCGCAGGTGTTTAAATTAATGCGTGGAGTACAGGAATCACTTGCCGGAAGAGTAGCAGTACTTTCATTGACTTCATTATCTCAGGCAGAAATAAGTGGGAGAACAATGACGCCGTTCACGATTGATTTGGAAGCCTTAGCTGATAGGGAGAAAAATAGAACACAAGCAGATAGCCGAAATATTTTTGAACGAATTTACAGAGGTTCCATGCCCGCCATTGTGAATGGTACAAACAGTAATGCTCAAATTTTTTATAGCAGTTACTTGAGCACATATATTGAAAGAGATGTAAGGGAATTATCAGATGCAATCGATTCTTTAAAATTTCTGCGTTTTATAACAGCAGTAGCAGCCAGGTGCGGTCAGATGCTGAATGTGGCAGAAATTGCCCAAGATGCTGATATCAATCAGAAGCAGGCAAAGGATTGGTTAGGAATACTGGAAACGTTGGGAATTATTTTTTATCTTCATCCTTATTCCAACAATTTGCTAAAACGCCTTGTGAAAACCCCGAAGCTATATTTTTATGATACAGGTCTTGTTTGTTATCTGACCAAGTGGAGTAGTGCAGAAACCTTGGAAAGTGGTGCTATGAATGGGGCAATTTTAGAGAATTATGTTGTAGCTGAAATTAGGAAGACTTATCTGAATAGCGGAAGGGAGCCTTATATGTATTATTATCGGGACAAGGATGCAAAGGAGATAGACATTGTGTTGGAGCATGATGGCGTTCTAAATCCCATTGAGATAAAAAAGACCGCTAATCCGGGAACGGAATTGATAAAGGTATTTGGTCTATTGGATAAATCATCTACTCCTCGTTCTAAAGGAGCTGTTATTTGTATGAAACCCGGGTTAAGTGCAATTGACAGGGATAATTATATTGTGCCTATTTGGATAATATAAGCTCTACTTTTTTATATTCAGCTATGATATAATTTTAGGGTACTTAAAATACTTCGAGTGCCGGAGAAATAATAATATTACATCGGAGGAAAATATGTTCACATTAAAAAAAGCCCAGCCGGAAGATTATGGTATTCCTTTATCGGCGGTGGCAAAAATGGAAGAATTGTATGAAAAATTAGGTGTCCGCATGCATGGCTATATGCTCATAGGTGGCGATAAAATACTGGCAGAACGTTACTATGAGCCCTACGGGAAACAGGAAAACCATAGAATGTATTCTGTGACCAAAAGCTTTGTGGCGGTGGCAGTGGGACTATTGGTGCAAAAGGGTATGATAAAGCTTTCTGACAAAATTTGTGATTATTTTCCGGAAAAGCTTCCAAAAGAGGGTGTTCATCCATGGTGTCAGGAAATGACCATAGAGGATATGCTGACCATGCGCACCTGTCATGCAAGTACTACCTATAAAGCCTATGACAGTGATGATTGGACGGAATCCTTTTTTCATGTAAAGCCCACCCATGTGCCGGGAACGGTTTTTCATTATGATACTTCTTCATCCCATGTGCTTGCGGCATTGGTGGAAAAACTGACAGGTATGAAAATGCTTGATTTTATGCGGAAGGAAATCTTGGATGAACTTGGATTTTCCAAGGAGGCATATGTGATTCCTGACCCGGTGGGAGTTTCCCAGGGGGGAAGCGGTATGATGAGTACCCTGCGGGATGTGGCATGTGTGGCGTATTTGTGCAATCACTATGGTGTGGTGGATGGAAAGGAGTTGCTTTCTCCGGATTATGTGAGAAGGGCAACTTCCAATCAGGTGCCCACGGATTTACAGCCAAGTCTGGATGAAAGAGCCGGTTATGGATACTTTATCTGGATGCCCAGAGAGGAAGGCTTTGTATTTTATGGAATGGGCGGACAGCTTGCAGTGTGCTTCCCGAAGCTGGATTTTATCTATATGACTATGGCAGATACCATAGGAAGCCCGGCAGGTTTGCAGCTTATTTATGATTGTTTTTATCAGACTGTATATCCTTATTTACAGGAGCGTAGGGAAGAGAATCCTTTGGCGTTTGTACAGGCGGAAGAAGCAGCGAAAGGAACAAAATGTATGGAGCAGTCTGATGGTACCCAGCTTCCTACGTCAGGTACCTATCAGTTTGCACCCAACAAATTAGACTGGAGAAGTGTTACCTTTGATTGGGGAAAAGGAGAAATGCATTTTGAAATTCCGGAAGGAGAATTTTGCCTTAGCTTTGAGCTGGATACATGGAAAAAGCAGTTGTTTTTGAATACCGGTTTCCAATGTGAATGCAGGGGCTATTGGAAACAGGGACATTTCTTTCTGGAAGCATATATGATTGGAGAAGAGCAGGGACATGTGAGAATGGATTTTGCATGGAAGGACAATCGCCTTGGAATGCGCGTTGTCAGTACCAATGATCCATTTATTAACAGTCCCGGCTTGAAAAAACATTTTCAGGGCTCTGCTTCGGCAGAATTGAGTAAGAAAATAATTGATTTATTTCTATTTATGGGACAATCCAATATGGCAGGAAGAGGCATTACAAGTAAGGATTGGAAGGAAACTGTGCCTACCGTCATTCCCGGTGCGGGATATGAGTTTCGGGCGATATCGGATCCTACAAAGCTGTATGAGATTGCAGAACCCTTTGGACGATGGGAAAATAATGCAGAGGGAATTGATGATGGTGATATGAAAACAGGTTCCATGGTAACTTCCTTTGCCAATGAATATTACAAAAATAACGGAAATATTCCCATAGTCGGTATTTCTGCTTCCAAGGGCGGCAGTGTTATAGAACAGTGGATTCCCGGAAGCAATTATTTTACGGATACTGTAAAAAGGCTTAGGGCAGGGATTACTTATTTGGAGCAGAATAATTTTTCTATCAGGCATCAATATATGCTTTGGTGCCAGGGAGAGTCGGATGGAGATATACAGACCGATAAGGAGACCTATCTTTCAAGATTAAATAGTATGTGGCTTGGCATGAAAGAGCAGGGAATTGAAAAATTATTTTTGGTATGCATTGGATGTTGTAATATAGAAGGCAGCTACGACAGATATGACGATATGCGAGAATGGCAAATGGAATTTGCAGAAGGAAACGAGGATGTAGTCATAGTTGCGGATGCCTTTGTGGATATGCTGAAAAGGGGATTAATGAAGGATGAATTTCATTATTACCAACAAGGCTATAATGAGTGTGGCGAGATTGCAGGAGAATGTGTAGCTTATTATGTTAAGACAGGAGAGAAACCACATAGGAGTAGGTGTAAGTAAGAAAGAAATATTTTTCGAATTATACTACAAATAGATTGCAGTTTTTGGCAAAAGGGGATAAAATGGAAAGACGTGAAAAAGATTGCATAGTACTGCAAGAACGGAGGAAACAATGACAAAGATTAGAACAAGATACGCACCCAGCCCTACAGGTAAGATGCATGTGGGCAATCTGCGTTCCGCATTATATGAGTTTTTGATCGCAAAGCATGATGGCGGCGATTTCATGCTTCGTATCGAGGATACTGACCAGGAAAGATTTGTAGAGGGAGCCACTGAGATTATTTATCGCACTCTGGAGAAAACCGGTCTGGTGCATGACGAGGGTCCTGATAAGGATGGTGGTTTTGGTCCTTACGTGCAAAGTGAGCGTATGAAAACCGGCATTTACATGAAATATGCAAAGGAGCTGATTGAGAAGGGGGAAGCATATTACTGCTTCTGTGACAAGGAAAGATTGGCGACTTTGAAAACTGAGGTAGTGGACGGCAAGGACATTATGATTTATGATAAGCATTGTCTGTCCCTGTCAAAAGAGGAAATTGAGGCAAATTTAGTTGCCGGAAAGCCTTTTGTTGTACGTCAGAATATTCCCAATGAGGGGACAACCACCTTCCATGATGAGTTGTATGGAGATATTACGGTAAACAATTCCGAGTTGGACGATATGATTTTGATTAAATCAGACGGATATCCCACCTACAACTTTGCAAATGTAGTGGATGACCATACCATGAATATTACTCATGTGGTACGTGGTAACGAGTATTTGTCCTCATCCCCTAAGTATGTAAGATTGTATGAGGCATTTGGTTGGGAGGTTCCTGTGTATATTCATTTGCCTCTGATTACCGATGAGAATCACAAGAAGCTTTCTAAGAGAAGCGGACATGCTTCCTTTGAGGATTTAATTGAGCAGGGCTTTATTACAGAAGCTATTGTAAATTATGTGGCACTTTTAGGATGGAGTCCTGAGGATAATCAGGAGATATTTAGTCTGGAGCAGCTGATTCAGAACTTTGATTATACCAGAATCAGCAAATCTCCCGCAGTATTTGATATTGTAAAGCTGCGTTGGATGAACGGCGAGTATCTGAAGGCGATGGATTTTGATACCTTCTATGAGATGGCAGAGGAGTATTTAAAGTCTGCCATTACCAAGCCCTATGATTTGAAGAAGATTGCTGCAATGGTAAAGACCCGTATTGAGGTATTTCCTGATATTGCAGAGCATGTTGATTTCTTTGAGGAGCTTCCTGAATATGATGTGGCAATGTACACTCATAAGAAAATGAAGACCAACACAGAGACTTCGCTTGAGGTTCTTACGGAGGTTCTGCCTATTTTAGAGGCACAGGAGGATTACAGTAATGACGGGCTGTATCAGTCTCTTGTAAAATATGTGGAGGAGAAAGGCTGCAAGAATGGTTATGTAATGTGGCCAATTCGTACAGCAGTATCCGGTAAGCAAATGACACCTGCCGGTGCCACTGAAATTATGGAGGTACTTGGTAAAGAGGAATCCTTAAAGAGAATTCGTAAAGGAATCGAACTTTTACAGAATGCATAATAAGTCCTTGGATTTAGAGGCTTTAAATGAGCCACAGCGACAGGCTGTGATGCATGGAGAGGGGCCATTGCTTGTATTGGCAGGCCCCGGCTCCGGCAAAACCTTCACTATAACCCAGCGGATTTTATATCTTATTGAAGTGTTGAAGGTACCGCCGGAGGAAATTTTAGTAATTACCTTTACCAAGGAAGCTGCTTTGTCCATGCAGCGTCGCTTTCAGGAACTGTCAGACCGGAGCTTACCCGTCAATTTCGGAACCTTTCATTCAGTGTTCTATCAAATTCTAAGAAAAAGCAATCCCTCCCATATCAGGCAGATATTAGGAGAGAGCCAGAAGAAAAATCTACTTTTACCCATTATGAAAAAGTATATGGAGAAGGAACAGGCAAAGGAGAACTGTCTGTCTTTTTTGAATGCTATCAGCTTTTATAAAAATATTGGTAGTATGGAAGCTGCCTTAAATAAAATAAATGAAGACTATCGGGATGTTTTTTCGCAGATTTTTCAAGAATATGAAAATCAGAGAAAAAAAGCAGGTGGTATTGATTTTGATGATATGGTATATGAGTGCCGAGAACTGCTTCAGAAGAATGTTTCTGCAAGAGCGGAATGGAGGAGGCGTTTTTCTCATATTTTAATGGATGAATTTCAGGATATTAACCCCATGCAGTATCAAGTGATAAAGCTATTGTCCGGTAGTCCCCATAATCTTTTTGCAGTGGGGGACGATGACCAGTCCATTTATGGTTTTCGAGGCTCCAGACCTGCCTGTATGAAGGCATTTGAAAAAGAGTTTTGTGCGGAAAGGATATTGTTAGATATTAATTATAGAAGTCGTCCGCCAATTGTAAAAGCCTCTTTAAAGGTAATCAGGGAAAATAAAGAACGGTTTCTTAAGGAATTAAGGTCTGTAGAAGAAGGAGCAGGAACATCTAAATTAAAGGATGTAAGCGAAGAAACTGTCGAGTCCGTGTGTGTTAAGACTTTTGTAGAGAAAAAGGAGGAACAGGAAGATATAATAAGCAGTCTGTTACATATTGCTGGGGAGGAAAGCTGTGCCATTCTTTTTCGGACGAATGTGCAGATGCAGGCGCTTGCAGCCATATTAAATCAACGGGGAATTTCTTATGAAATGAAAGAAAAAGGTGGTAATATCTATGAGCATTTTATAGCAAAGGATATTATGGCATATATAAGGATTGCTGTAGGGGAAGAAAAGGGGGAATATTTTGTTCAGATATTAAATAAGCCCCAGAGGAATCTTAGCCGAGAAGCATTGTGGAATCCGTCAGGGCAGGTTAGCTTAAGCTCTATAAGGGCATATTATGATGAAATATCTGTTGAAAAAGCAGCTTCCTATGAGTTGAAAGCTAAAAGAGCATTTGAATTATTGGAAAAGCAGATAAACTACTTAAAAACAGTGTGCCCCTATCTGGCGGTGCAGTATATCTGTAAAATAATAGGGTATGAGGGATATCTGGAAGAAAAATGTAAGAAAATGAATTGTGAAAAATGGGAGGAATATCAGGAAATATTAGCTTTTCTGAAGGAGGATGCAAAACAATACGGAAGCTTGAAAGAATGGATAAAGGCGCAGAAACAATATGCCGGAAGTATGGAAAATACGAACGGTAAAGTAAAAGGAAAAACATTCATTCAGCTTATGACGGTACATGCTTCCAAGGGATTGGAATTTGACAGGGTAATTATCCCTGATTGTAATGAAAGAATTTATCCCCATGGAAGTATGTTGGATAAGGAATCTGTAGAAGAGGAGCGACGTATTTTTTATGTGGCTATGACAAGAGCAAAAAAGAGCCTGGAGCTATTGTACCTTACCGGTACGAAAGAGAGCCCCAGGCAGCCAAGTCGATTCTTAAATCCATTGCTTAAGGATTATTCCTCTACAATTTCATCAAATTCGCAGTTGTCCAAATATTCGTCAAAAGCATCTGCAACCTTTTCATATTCCTCGTCATCCTCAATGAAGCCCAATTCAGGTTCCTCATTAGGGTCATCGGGATTTTCACTGTAGCGGTAAAACCATACTTCGCCATCTTCGTTTTCTCCGTCCTCATCCAAAGGAAGAAGTACGATGTAATCCTGTCCTTCCACTTCCAAAATAGTAATGATGGCACAATTCACTAATGTGCCGTCTTCAAGTTCTAATTCAACAGTCATTTCTTCGTCTTCGTAATTTTTGTTTTTTGCCATGGGAACCTCCTCATTTCTGTGGTTTGGGATTAACTCCAAACCTATTATAACTTCTTGTGATTTTTCTTGCAATACATTATAATATATTTTGTAATAGTTTGCCCCACATTTGGTGCGGGCTGAACTTTTCAAGCCGGTTGGGAAGAGAGGATAATTATGACGGAAAATAGAATGCGTGTGAAACCATACCCACTTGGAGCACATTTAGAAGAAGACGGGATTCGATTTGCTTTTGTATCAGCAAAGGAAAAATGTGGTATTATTTTGTATGATAAAAAGACCGGAAAGAAAATGAAGAAAATTCCGTTTACTAAAGAGGATAAAAAAGGAAAGATATATTTTAAATATGTTACCGGGATAAAGCCTGAGGAGGTTTCCTATCTTTTTTATGAGGATGAGGAGCCTGTTGCAGACCCCTATGCCAAAGCTTTTGTTTCCGCAATGAGCTATGGAAAGGAACGTAAGGAAACGGATTTAAAGGCATCCTTTGTGACCTATGATTTTGATTGGGAGGGGGATGAAAATCCTAAAATCCCTTATAAAGATTGTATTGCTTATTGTATGCATGTGAGAGGCTTTACCAAGCATCCTACGTCAAATGTTACCCATAAAGGAACCTTTTTGGGACTTACGGAGAAAATTTCGTATTTAAAGGAAATAGGGATTACTACTGTTGAATTACAGCCGGCATATGAATTTTTGGAAATTCCGGGTAAAAGGGAATTGCAAAAGGAACATAGGAAGTTGGTTGGCATATCCGGTATGGATGGGGAAGAGAAAAAGCTAAATTATTGGGGCTACAAAAGAGGGTTTTATTATACACCCAAGGCAGGCTATGCTTTTGGAGAAGACCCGCAAAAAGAGTTTAAACAGATGGTAAAGGATTTCCATAAAAATGGAATGGAAGTCATCATGCAGTTTTATTTTCCTAAGGATATGACATTGGCAGAAATCCCGGAAATTTTGCGGTTTTGGGTATTGGAATATCATGTGGATGGTTTTCATCTGATGGGAGAACGGATTCCCATGGATTTGATTTTACAGGATGGTATGCTTTGTGACAGTAAAATCTGGTATTATCAGTTTAATACGGATGAGATTTATGAACGAAATGAGATGCCTCAATATTGTAATTTAGCAGAATATCAGGATGATTATCTTTATACTATGCGTAAATTTTTAAAAGGTGACAGTGATATGTTGGGCGGTGTAATGTATCAGATGCGCCACATTCCTGAGAAATGTGGCAGGATTCATTATATGTCCAATTATTACGGAATGACCTTGAGGGATATGGTTTCCTACGATTACAAGCATAATGAGGAAAATGGAGAAGAAGGACGGGACGGCAACGATTATAATTGCAGTTGGAATTGTGGGGAAGAAGGAAATACCCGCAAGAAAAAGATTGCAGCTCTGCGTATTCGTCAGTTAAAAAATGCCATATGTATGTTGATGCTTAGTCAATCAACCCCTTTGATTTTTATGGGGGATGAATTTGGAAATTCTCAGCAGGGAAATAATAATCCCTATTGCCAGGATAACAAAATTACTTGGTTGGATTGGCGTGATATGGAGAAAAATAAGGAAATCTTTGAGTTTTGGAAAGCACTGGTGGCTTTGCGTAAGAAACATTCTATTTTACATCCTGCTTCGGAATTTCGGATTATGGATTATGCCTCCTGTGGCTATCCGGATTTATCCTATCATGGAGAAAATGCTTGGCGTCCCAGAATGGAAGGTCATGTTCGACATATTGGTATGATGTATTGTGGGAAATATGCGTTGGATGCAGACCGAACAGAGGATGATTTCTTTTATGTGGCAATGAATATGCATTGGGAGCATCACAGGCTTGCTCTGCCCAATTTGCCGAAAGGATTAGAATGGCAGTTGATATGTAGTACGGAGACGGTGGAGGAAAAGATTGTAGAAGAGGAATTGGGAGAGCCGGAGGATGGCAAATTGATTCCTATGATTCCACCGAGAACAATAATGATTTATAAGAGTGAAGTGAAATGAGTAAGATATGGAAGCATTTTAAAACAATAACCTATCACAAAATATTAGTTGCAAAGGGATGTTTTCAGGTAGGACTTTATAAGCAGGGCTTGCTACATGATATGTCAAAATACAGCCCGTCGGAGTTTGGGGTAGGGGTAAAATATTTTCAGGGAGACAGAAGTCCCAACAATGCAGAGAGAGAAGATATAGGTTACTCCAGTGCATGGCTTCACCATAAGGGTAGAAATAAGCATCATTATGAATATTGGGTGGACTATAGTATGCAGGCGATACCGGGCGGTATGGCACCGGTACCCATGCCGGATAAATATATTGCAGAAATGATAATGGACAGAATTGCTGCCAGTAAGGTTTATGAAGGAACAGCTTATACAGATGCCTCTGCCTTGAAATATTATTATAAGGGAACGGACAGAGCTCCTCTTCATGAAGATACCAGACAAAAACTGCTTCGTATGCTGACTATGCTGGCAGAAGAAGGAGAAGAGAAGACCTTCCGCTGTATTAAGAAAGAATTAGTAAAAGGCAAAAAATCTTCCTAAAAACGGATGGACTTGCAACAGTAGGGAAAACGCGAATAAGATACAGTAAATAAGAAAAGGATAGGTATTGTATGAACTGTATCTGGATATTACTTTTACTGTGCTGCTGTGGAAAAAATAACGGCTGTGGAAATAATAATTCTGCAAATAATGGTTGCGGAAATAATTGTGGAAATAACAATTGTGGAAACCACAACAGTGGAAATAATCATTGTGAGAAATGTTGCGAGAAAAAATGTGAAAAAGCATGTCAGAAGGCATGTGAAGATATTTGTGAGGAAATTTGTGAAGAAGCCTGCGACAGAGTATCCAACCGTCAGGAGAGAATTATGCCTCCTTTAAGATCTGAGTATTGTAAGCTGGATAATGATTCCAATTACGACAGACGAGGTGATAGGGACGGATGGTCTGACAGACGAAATGATGGATGTGACTGTGGGTGTTAATAAATTAGGCATCTGGCAGTAAAGTATAATTTTATAAGCATTAAGAAAAGCTCCTATGATATAACTATTTATATCATAGGAGCTAATTCATTGCGTTAGTAGGACATAGCTTCCTTCCAAAGACTGTTGTAAAGCTCATCCCCATCTTCGCCAAGATAATTAAAGGTTTCCAGATTCTGATACTGTGATAAATCAGGGAATGCGATGGAGGAATTTCTAATTTCTTCATCCTCAATTAATGCTCTTGCTGCTTCATTGGGAGTGGAGTAGGTAATATATTCAAAGTTCATCAAGGCAATGTCCTCGCGACACATATAATCAATGAAGATTTCAGCATTTTTCTTGTTAGGAGCATTTTTGGGAACTACCCAGCCGTCAATCCATACATTGGTGCCCTCCTTGGGAATCACGTATTCCAAATCTGCATTTTCCTGTTGGGTGTAAATTGCTTCACCGGAGTAAATAACGCCCAAAGCAGCTTCGCCACCAATCATTTTATCACGAACCTGGTCAACCACATATGCCTGAACCAGGGGTTTCTGCTTGATAAGTGCTTCCTTTGCAATTTGCAGCTCATTTTCATTTAAGGTATTCATGGAGAAGCCATTCAGCTTTAAGCCTACCATAAATGCATCACGGACGGAATCCTGCATGAGGATATTATTGGCATACTTTTCATCCCACAGAATGGACCAGCTGTCTACCGGTTCCTCCACCATGGTCTTATTGTACAGAATACCTACAGTTCCCCAGCAGTAGGGAACACAATACTTGTTACCGGGGTCGAAGGCAGCGGACTGCTCGTAATATTGTGCACCGATATTGGCAACTGCATTGGGCATATTATCAAAGTCCAATTCTTGGAGTAAATCATTTTCAATCATTTTTTGAATCATGTAATCGGAGGGGCAGATAACATCATATGCAGAGGTTCCGGCTTCCACCTTGGGATACATGATTTCATTGGTTTCATATTCATCGTAAATAACCTTAATGCCTGTTTCTTCTTCAAACATAACAAGTACTTCCGGGTCAATATATTCTCCCCAATTGAAAACATACACCTCATTGCTCTGGTTGGACTTAAAAGTAGAAAAACCAAACACAGCTACAATACAGAGAATGACGCAGACAACAGCAGCAATCCATTTTTTGGAAGAATTTTTGGAGCGTTCCGTAATTTCTTTTTTGGGTTCTGTTTTAGGGGTGCAGTTTACCAAAATCAATAATATTAAAACAGTAATAAAAATAAGGGAAGAGAGGGCATACATTTCCGGTTTAATGCCTTTTTTTACTTCCGTATATATCTTGGTGGAGAGAGTATCAATACCGGGACCTTTTGTAAAATGGGTAATAATAAAATCATCCAATGACATGGTAAATGCCATTAAAGAACCGGACAAAATACCCGGCAGAATATCCGGAAATACCACCTTGAAAAATGCCTGCATATGGGAGGCACCCAGATCAAGTGCTGCTTCATAGGTGCTGGGATTTAACTGCTTCATACGGGGCATAACACTTAAAATTACATAAGGAATATTGAAGGTAATATGAGCCAATAATATGGTCATGAAACCAAATTTGATGCCTAAACTGATGAATAAGAGCATCAGGGAAATACCTGTTACGATTTCCGCATTCAGCATGGGAATATTGGTAATACCCATGAGAATGGTGCGGTTGCGTCTCTTCATTCCCTGCATGGAAATGCAGGCTATGGTTCCTATTACGGTAGCAATCAATGCGGACAGCAGTGCGATTGCCAAAGTATTCCAAAGAGCTTGAAGAATTACCTTGTTTTGAAAAAGCTCACCATACCATTTTAAGGTAAAGCCGCCCCATTTAGCTCTGGTTCTGCTGGCATTAAAGGATAGCACAATAAGGGCAATAATAGGAGCGTATAAAAAGATAAATATCAGGAAAATATAGATTTTTCTTGCAGCATTTCTCATCATAAGGCATTTACCTCGCCATCTTTATCGGTTACGGTGCTGATAACCATATTAAAGATAATAAAGAGCATCAGCACGATGGAAAGACCGCTTCCCAGATTCCAATTGCCGGTCTGGGTAAATTCCTGTTCGATTATGTTACCGATTAATAAGATTTTGCTGCCACCCAGCATTTTGGAAATAACAAAGGTGGTCAGAGCCGGCACAAATACCATGGTAATACCGCTAAACATCCCGGGAAGACTTAAAGGGAAAATAATTTTCATAAAGGTCTGTAATTCATTGGCTCCCAGGTCACGTGCAGCATTGATAACATTTCGGTCAATTTTTACAAGCACATTATATAGAGGTAATACCATAAAGGGCAGGAAATTATATACCATACCCAATACGATAGCGGATGGAGTATTAATGATATTTAACGTTGGCAAATGAAAAAAACCAAGTACGCTGTTGATAACTCCGGTTTTTTCTAAAAGGGTCTGCCATGCGAGGGTACGAAGCAAGAAATTCATCCACATGGGCAGAACAAAAATCATAATAATAAAAGAATTTTGATTTACATTTAAATTACAAAGAATCATGGCAAGGGGATAAGCCAGCAGTAAACAGATAATGGTGCTGATTACCGATAGCTTTAATGCCTCCCAAAGTGCCTTGGAATGCTCGGGAGTTGCAATTGCCATAACATTTTCAAGAGTAAAGGCTCCGTTTTTGTCGGTCAGACCATAGTAGAATACCATACATAAGGGAATGATAATAAACAGGGCTGACCAGAAGAGAAAAGGAGCGGACAACATTTTCTTATTCATTTACGCCTACAGCCTCCTCGTCCTCGGATTCCGGTTTGTTCATAATCTGAATGTTGAAGGGGTCTACTTTAATGCCTACATGGGTACCAACGGGACACATTCTGGTGGATTGAACAAGCCATTCATAGCCATTAGCTTCCACTTCCATTTCATAGTGAACACCCTTAAAAATCAAATGGGTAACAGTACCCTGAATGGTACCTTCCTCGGGAGCAACCAATTCCACATCCTCAGGACGAATCACAACATCAACGGGTTTATTGGTACCGAAGCCCTCATCCACACAGGCAAAACGGGCACCTAAAATCTCAACCAGACGATCCTGAATCATGGTAGCACCAATAATATTACTGTCACCGATAAAGTCTGCAACGAAAGCGTTTTCCGGCTCATTGTAAATGTTTTCGGGAGTACCGATTTGCTGGATATAGCCCTGATTCATAACCACAATGGTATCGGACATGGTAAGGGCTTCCTCCTGGTCATGAGTAACATAAATAAAGGTGATGCCCAGCTCATTTTTTAATCGAATCAGCTCATACTGCATGTCCTGACGAAGCTTCAAATCCAAAGCACCTAAAGGCTCATCCAACAGCAGAAGTTTGGGTTCGTTTACAATAGCACGGGCAATGGCGATACGCTGTTGCTGTCCGCCGCTTAAGGAATCCGGCATACGGTTTTCATAGCCGTCTAAATTTACCAGCTTTAAGGCATATTTGATTTTGTCATCAATATAAGTCTTGCTTTTATTTTTGATTTTCAATCCGAATGCAATGTTTTCCGCAATGGTCATATGGGTAAAGAGAGCATATTTCTGAAAAACAGTATTCAGATTGCGTTTGTTGGGAGGCAGATTAGTAATATCCTTACCATCAAAAATAACCTGACCCTTGTCAGGTGTTTCAAAACCACCCAAAATGCGTAAGGTAGTGGTTTTTCCGCAGCCACTGGGACCTAAAAGGGTCAAAAACTCATTCTCACGAATATAGAGATTAAGGTCATCCAGAATCATCTGGTCACCAAATGATTTTGTGATATTCACTAAATTCACCAAAGCGTTTTTCATGTATTTTTTCCCTTTCTGATTCCCTGATTCTAATACAATACAAATTAAGTCAATGATATACATAAATCGACAGAAAGTCAACGCAAATTTGGGGAAAAGTGTTTTACATTTATGGGTTTTGTGCTAAAATATTCGCATAGACTTGAGGAGGTTGTTAGAATGGCAGAAGAAAAGTATGTAGCATATGTTTCAACATATACAAGAGGAGACGGACACGGAATCAGAGTTTATGATGTAGACATGCAGGAAGGACGTTTTACGGAAAAGGATAAGGTACAGATTACCAATTCCTCTTACCTGACTCTTTCCCATAATGGCAAATACCTATATTCCATAACAGATTTTGGTGTGGAGGCTTACGCTATTTTAGAGGATGGTAATCTGGAGCTGTTGAACTTTGGCCCCATTAACGGAATGAGAGGCTGTTATTTGTCAACAGATTATGAGGATAAATATTTATTTGTAGCAGGCTATCATGATGGCAAGCTGACAGTATTACGATTAAAAGAGGATGGCTCCATTGGTGAAATTACGGATGAAATTTTCCATAAGGGTCTGGGAAGTATTGCAGAGCGAAATTTCCGTCCCCATATCAATTGTGCCCGTATGACTCATGATAATAAATATCTGCTGGTGGCGGATCAGGGAATGGATCATGTAAATGTATATCGTTTTGATGCGGAACGGGGAAAGGTAAAGCTGGAGGATATTATCCGCAGTGAAATGGAATCCGCACCAAGACATATAAAGATATCCGAGGATGGCAGATTTATTTATATTCTTCATGAGTTGAAATGTTATATTGATGTATATTCCTATGAGGATCATAACGGAAATCCGGATTTTGAGAAGATTCAGACCATCGAGGTTATCAAGCCCATCAGAGGTTTGGCAATCTGTGCCAGTGCTTTCAGTTTTTCCGTTGACTATAATTATCTGCTGACAAGCCTTGCGGGAGATAATTCTGTAGTGGTATTTAATGTGGATAAGAAAACCGGACTGTTAACCAAGAATTTCTGTTTGCCGGTAAGTGGAGAGTATCCTAAGGATGCAGATATTTTCCCCAATAATAAATTTATTGTTTCCTTAAATCATGAGAGTAATGAAATGACCTTTTTCCATGTGGATTTGGAAGCAGGAACCATGGTAATGAATGGACCGGCAATTGAGGTGGAGGTACCCAACCGAATTTTATTCCATAAATTAGCCAAGTAGCTGTGATGGTATTTTTATACATATAAATAGGTATTAATTGATTATATTATACAAAATTGTAAAAAAATGTCGGAAAGCAGTAGACAAAATCTTGGATTGTGCTAATATGTAGTAGTAAACTTTTTTGAAAGAGAGGGAGAGAAAATGATTAAAGAAAGAAACATTGCAGTATGCATTATCCTGAGCATCGTAACCTGTGGTATCTATGGTATTTATTGGTTTATCTGCCTGAATAATGATGCAAATACCGCATCCAATACCTTTACTACTTCCGGTGGTGTGGCTTTCTTACTGTCAATTGTAACCTGTAGTATTTACTATTTCTATTGGGCATACAAGCAGGGCGAGAAGATTGATGCAGCAAAGCAGAGCCGTGGCATGGAATCCAGCAACAGCGGTATTGTATATTTGCTTTTAAGCATCTTTGGTCTTGGTATCATTGCTTATGCTTTAATGCAGAATGAATTAAACAAGCTTGCATAATGTCCAATGACAGTAAAATGGAAGCTACGGAGCCTGTAGCGATACGATATCGTATCAAGCAGGTACTGATAGGTGGATTATTGTTATTTCTGTTGGGTGTTGCTTATGGATTGTTTGTAAAAACAACCGGATTGGCAATCCCTTGCATCTTTCATTTGATAACGGGATGGAAATGTCCCGGATGTGGTGTGACACGAATGTGTGTGGCACTGCTACAGATGGATATAAGAGGAGCTTTCTATTGGCATCCTATGTTGCTGATACAGCTTCCCATATTGGGATGGATATTTTTCAGAAATATAATTGCCTATGTTAAGAATGGTGTCTGTCGTTTGACCCGTTTAGAAAACATTTGTGTATACATATGTATAGCATTATTGCTTGTTTTTACGGTACTTAGGAATCTTTTTCCATAAGGATGGGCATCAAAAATTAAAAAAGAAGGACTGTTCACAAAATTGTGGACAGTCCTTTTCTAATGGTGTGACTTAGGCACATATTTTTTATTATTTATAGAATCGTTCCAATCCATCCATGGTGGAGCTCGTATTAACCAGCATAGCATCCAGCACGGTTAATGCAGTCATACATTCCATAACCACAACAGCTCGTGGAACAATAATGGGGTCATGTCTTCCTTTAATCTGGATATCAATTTCTTCCATACTTTTATTGACAGTTTGTTGTGTCTGAAAAATGGAAGGGGTGGGTTTCACATGGGCACGAACAATAATTGTATCGCCATCACTGATACCACCAAGAATGCCGCCGGCATGATTGGTTTGCTTTACGATTGATGAATCCTTTATACGGAAGGAATCATTATTTTTGCTGCCAAGACGGGAAGAAACTGCCGTTCCGTCACCGATTTCCACAGCTTTAACTGCACCGATGGACATTATGGCTTTAGCGAGATTGGCGTCCAGTTTTTCAAAAACCGGTTCTCCGATTCCGGCGGGCACACCCTCCACCATACATTCCATACAACCACCTACGGAATCTGAGCTTTTGCGTGCATTTTCCAGAAAAGCTACGGCAGCCTTGTCGGCTTCGTAATCAGGCATGGCAGTTACGGTGTTTAAGATGGCATTTCGGTCAAAGTTTTCAGGATTGATAGAAACATTACCGATGGAACGGGTATAGGCGGTTACCTGAACGCCAAGCTGTTCCAAGATTTTGCAGGCAACGGCACCGGCTGCCACTCGGCCTATGGTTTCCCGACCGGAGGAACGTCCGCCACCCCGATAATCCCGAAAGCCATATTTTTGGTCAAAGGTATAATCTGCATGACCGGGACGATAGTAGGAGGCAATTTCACTGTAATCCTTGGAAATCTGTGAAGTATTTTTTACCATTAAGGAAATGGGAGTCCCTGTGGTACGTCCTTCAAAAACACCGGATAAGATTTCCACCTCGTCGTCTTCCTTTCTGGGAGTGGTAATATTGCTTGTGCCGGGCTTGCGCCGATTCAGATAACGCTGAATATCCGCTTCGTTCAAAGGTAAACCGGCAGGACAGCCGTCGATTACTACACCCAAGGCTTTGCCGTGGGATTCTCCCCAAGTTGTTATTTTAAAGATTGTTCCGAATGTTGAACCGGCCATATCTTTTATCCTCCATGTTTAGAAGTGAATTTATGTAGAAATTACTTTTGTAGTATAACGAAGATAAAAGAAAATAGCAACTTTTTTTGGGAAAATGATGCACATTACAAAAAAGTGTGATAATATAGGTACGGATAAAATTTAGACGATAAAATAAAGAAGGATTTTAATAGAAGAACAATGGTAATCAGGGAATATAATAATTATAGTAAATATTGTAAGAACATAGGAAAACGCATTGTAGTACTTACGGTTATGTCGGTGTGTTTTTTATTCTTTAGTAGTTTTTCTTATCCCATCACCCGTGACGCACAGAAGCAGGATGGGAAGGAGAATGGACAGACCGAATTTTCTAAGGATGATTGGCGGCTGGTTTTGATTAATAAGCAAAATTCCATTCCTGACGATTATACCTTTACTTTAGGAACCATTCAGGGAAATATGAAATGTGACGAACGTGTTTTGGATGACTTAAATGGAATGATTCAGGCGGCAGGAGAAGATGGCGTGGGCTTGATGATTTGTTCCCCTTATCGAGACATGGAACGCCAGAAAATGTTGTTTAATCGAAAGATAAAACGCTATATGAATACGGGAATGTCCTATATAGAGGCGTATCGTGTGTCCAGTGAAACGGTTACCGTTCCGGGAGCCAGTGAGCATCAGATTGGTTTGGCACTGGATATTGTATGCGGTGAATATACTTCCTTGGATGCAGGTTTTGGAGAGACAGAAGCAGGCAAGTGGCTGGAGGAGCATAGCTGTGAGTATGGATTTATTTTAAGATATCCATTAGGCAAGGAATATATCACAGGCATTGAATATGAGCCCTGGCATTTTCGTTATGTAGGAGAGGAAGCTGCTACTATTATAATGGAAGAAGAAATAACCTTGGAAGAATTTTGGGAGGAATATGTAGATTAATGGCAACCTATAATATTTTAAAACAGGAAGGAAGAGCCAAGAGAGGCGAATTCCATACAGTGCACGGCGTCATCCAGACGCCTGTATTTATGAATGTAGGAACTGTTGCAGCGATTAAAGGTGCAGTTTCTACTGCAGATTTAGAACAGATTAAGACTCAGGTGGAGCTTTCCAATACTTATCACCTTCATGTGCGCCCCGGCGACAGGGTGATTAAACAACTGGGTGGTTTGCATAAGTTTATGTCCTGGGATAAACCCATTCTTACGGATTCCGGTGGTTTTCAGGTATTTTCATTGGCAGGACTTCGTAAAATTAAGGAAGAGGGGGTTTATTTTAATTCCCATATTGATGGACGGAAGATTTTTATGGGACCGGAGGAAAGTATGCAGATACAGTCCAATCTTGGTTCTACCATAGCTATGGCCTTTGATGAGTGTGCTCCCAGTAAAGCAGACAGAAGATATGTACAGGATTCTGTAGAGCGTACTACCAGATGGCTTTTGCGTTGTCAGGCAGAAATGAAGCGTCTGAACAGTCTGGAGGATACGGTAAATCCAAATCAGCTTTTGTTTGGAATTAATCAGGGAGCCATTTTCCCGGACATTAGAATAGAACATGCCAAGCGAATTTCAGAGCTTGATTTGGATGGTTATGCAGTGGGTGGACTTGCTGTGGGAGAATCCCATGAAGAAATGTATCACATTTTGGATGAAGTGGTGCCTTATTTGCCGGTAAATAAGCCCACATATCTGATGGGAGTGGGTACCCCTGCCAATATTTTAGAGGGCGTGGAACGAGGAATTGATTTCTTTGATTGTGTATATCCTACCAGAAACGGACGTCATGGTCATTTGTATACCAATCATGGGAAGATTAATTTGTTTAATGCAAAGTACGAATTGGATGACAGACCCATTGAGGAGGGCTGTGGTTGTCCTGCCTGTCAGAGGTATTCCAGAGCCTATATCCGTCATTTGTTAAAGGCAAAGGAAATGCTGGGAATGCGCCTTTGTGTGTTGCATAATCTGTATTTCTACAATACCATGATGGAAGAAATCAGAAATGCTTTGGATGAGGGCAGATTTACAGAATACAAAAAGCAAAAGCTTCAGAATATGGCAACCCCTTTGGAATAAAATTTTTAGAAAAACTTTTTATAGAAAGGACTTGCCCATCTGTAAAAAATTGTGTATTATTGATATTTGAGATAGCTTTTACAGGCGTTTAACGTCGGAATGGAGGAACAATGGGTATTTTATTAACAAGTACAAGTGATGCTGCTGCGGCAGGACAGACCATGGGTACTATTGGAATCATCGTTATTTATGCACTTTTATTTGGTGCAATGTGGTTTTTCTTAATGAGACCTCAGAAGAAGGAGCAGAAGAGAGTTGCTGCAATGATTTCTTCTTTGGAAATCGGTGATTGTGTTCTGACTACATCAGGCTTTTATGGTATTGTTATTGATATTGCGGATGATACTGTTATTGTAGAATTTGGTAACAATAAGAACTGCCGTATCCCTATGGAAAAATCTGCAATCAACCGTGTGGAAAAGCCCGGTGAGAATTAATTATGATAAAAGATTTTTAGGCAGTGCCGTTTAGGCATTGCCTTTTTGCTAAAATCAGTGGTCTTTCGTACTGTACCACGTCAAAGTTTAAAAACTAAAAAATTGAAATATAGTTGGAGGTTGTTATGGAATTACATATTACCTGTATTCCCGGTGACGGAATCGGACCGGAGATTGTAGCAGAGGCAAAAAAGGTTTTGGATAGTGTGGCATTGAAATACGGACATAAGATGATTTATAAGGATATTCTTATGGGTGGAGCATCCATTGATGTGCATGGAGTACCTCTTACCGATGAGGCAATTGCAGATGCAAAGGCTGCAGATGCGGTTCTGATGGGTTCCATTGGAGGTAATACCACAACCTCACCTTGGTACCAGTTGCCTCCCAATAAGCGTCCTGAGGCAGGTCTTTTGGCACTTAGAAAGGCTTTGAATCTGTTTGCTAATTTGCGTCCTGCAGTTCTTTATGATGAGCTTGCAGCGGCATGTCCTTTAAAAGAAGAAATCAGCAAAGCCGGTTTTGATATGATGATTATGCGTGAATTGACCGGTGGTTTATATTTTGGTGAGCGTAAGACCATTGAAGAAAACGGTATCAGAAAAGCCATTGATACCTTGACTTATGATGAAAATGAAATCCGTCGGATTGCCATTAAAGGCTTTGATATTGCCATGAAGCGTGGTAAGAAGGTGACCAGCGTGGATAAGGCAAATGTTTTGGATTCCTCAAGACTTTGGAGAAAGGTAGTGGAAGAGGTTGCCAAGGATTATCCTGAAGTTACTCTGGAGCATATGCTGGTAGATAACTGTGCAATGCAGCTTGTAAAGAATCCGGCACAGTTTGATGTGATTCTGACTGAGAATATGTTTGGTGATATTTTGTCCGATGAGGCAAGTATGGTAACCGGCTCCATCGGTATGCTTGCAAGTGCCAGCTTAAATGACAGCAAATTTGGTCTTTATGAACCCAGTCATGGTTCTGCACCTGATATTGCAGGACAAAATATTGCAAATCCTATTGCAACCATTTTAAGTGCGGCTATGATGCTTCGTTACAGCTTTGATTTGGATAAAGAAGCAGATGCAATTGAAGCTGCCGTGAAACAGGTCTTGAAGGAAGGATATCGTACCATTGATATTATGTCTGAGGGATGTAAGCAGGTAGGATGTAGCGAAATGGGAAGTCTTTTGGCTGAAAGAATTTAATGCGGATGTAATCCCACAATAAAAGAATTTTTAATAAACGGAGGATATAAGAATGAGAAGTGATTCTGTAAAATGCGGTAACGCACAGGCACCACATAGAAGTCTTTTTAATGCACTTGGATATACCGAGGAAGAGCGCAGACGCCCCATGATTGGTATTGTCAGCTCTTACAATGAAATAGTACCCGGACATATGAATTTGGATAAGATTACAGAGGCGGTAAAAATGGGTGTTGCCATGGCTGGTGGTACTCCTGTAGTATTCCCTGCAATTGCTGTTTGTGACGGTATTGCAATGGGACATATCGGAATGAAGTATTCTCTGGTTACCAGAGATTTGATTGCTGACAGTACAGAATGTATGGCAATGGCACATGGTTTTGACGGATTGGTATGCATCCCTAACTGTGATAAGAATGTACCCGGGCTTTTAATGGCTGCTGCAAGATTAAATATCCCTACCATTTTTGTATCAGGCGGTCCCATGCTGGCAGGTAGAATTGACGGACATAAAACCAGTCTTTCTTCCATGTTTGAAGCAGTAGGAAGCGTAGCAGCAGGTACCATGACTCAGGAAAAGCTTTGTGAATATGAAGAGAAGGCATGTCCTACCTGTGGCTCCTGCTCCGGTATGTACACTGCAAATTCCATGAACTGTCTGACCGAGGCAATCGGTATGGGCTTAAGAGGAAATGGCACCATTCCTGCAGTTTATTCTGAGCGTATTCGTCTGGCAAAGCATGCCGGTATGAAGATTATGGAATTGGTTGAGAAGGATATCAAGCCTCGTGATATTATGACCGAGGATGCCTTTATGAATGCCCTCACTGTGGATATGGCACTAGGATGCTCCACCAACTCCATGCTCCATCTACCTGCCATTGCAAGAGAAGCTGGTGTGGATTTGAATCTTGATATTGCTAACGAATTGTCTGCAAAGACTCCTAACCTTTGCCATTTGGCACCTGCAGGTCCTACCTACATGGAGGATTTGAATGAGGCTGGCGGTGTTTATGCAGTAATGAATGAGCTTACCAAGAAGAATTTGTTAAATTTGGATTGTATGACTGTAAATGGTACAACCATCGGTGAAAATATTAAGAATTGTTTCAATAGAAATCCTGAGGTAATCCGTCCTGTGGAGAATCCCTATTCTGAGACAGGTGGCATTGCAATCTTAAAGGGTAATCTGGCACCTGACAGCGGTGTAGTAAAGCGTTCCGCAGTGGTACCTGAAATGATGGTACATGAAGGTCCTGCAAGAGTATTTGATTGTGAAGAGGATGCTATCGATGCCATTAAGTCCGGCAAGATAGTGGCAGGTGATGTAGTAGTTATCCGTTATGAAGGTCCTAAGGGTGGTCCCGGTATGCGTGAGATGCTGAATCCTACCTCTGCCATTGCAGGTATGGGACTGGGTTCCAGCGTGGCATTGATTACAGATGGTCGTTTCTCCGGTGCATCCCGTGGTGCGTCCATCGGACATGTGTCCCCTGAGGCTGCAGTAGGCGGTCCTATCGCATTGGTAGAAGAGGGAGATACCATTCGTATCAATATACCTGAGAATAAGCTGGATGTATTGGTATCTGATGAAGAAATGGCAGCCAGAAAAGCAAAATGGCAGCCCAGAGAGCCTAAGGTAACAACAGGCTACTTGTCAAGATATCGTGAACTGGTTACCAGCGGTAACAGAGGTGCAGTATTAGAGGTACCTTCCAAGAAGTAGTAGTTGCTTCGTAACCCAATAAATGCAAAGATACATTTGGAGGAATAATAAATGCAGTTAAATGGTTCAGAAATAGTAGTAGAATGTTTAAAAGAGCAGGGTGTGGATACCGTATTTGGTTATCCCGGAGGAGCAATTTTAAATATATACGATGCACTTTATAAGCATAGTGATGAAATCAGACATGTATTGACATCCCATGAGCAGGGTGCTGCCCATGCGGCAGACGGTTATGCCAGAGCAACCGGTAAGGTGGGTGTCTGTATGGCAACCAGCGGTCCCGGTGCTACCAATCTGGTAACCGGTATTGCAACTGCCTATATGGATTCCGTTCCCATGGTGGCAATTACAGCTAACGTAACCCTTCCCATGTTGGGTAAGGACAGCTTTCAGGAGATTGATATTGCCGGTGTTACCATGCCTATTACCAAACATGGTTATATTGTAAAAAATGTGGAAGAATTGGCAGATACCATTCGTAAGGCATTTGCCATTGCAAAAAGTGGTCGTCCCGGTCCTGTGCTTGTAGATATTACAAAGGATGTAACAGCAGCTGTTTGCGAGTTTACACCAAAGGAAATTGAGAAAGAGCAGAAGCGAGTAACTAACTATTCCGAAGCAGACATGGAACAGGTGCTTACATACATAAAGGCTGCCAAGAAACCTTATATTTATTTGGGTGGTGGTGCCATTATTTCAGATGCTGCTACAGAAGTTGCAGAATTTGCAGAAAAGCTGGATGCTCCCGTATGTGATACCCTGATGGGTAAGGGTGCCTTCAACGGAAGAAGTGACCGTTATACCGGTATGATTGGTATGCATGGTACTAAGACTTCTAATCTGGGAGTTAGTCAGTGTGATTTATTGGTTGCGCTTGGTGCAAGATTCTCAGACCGTGTAATTGGTAATCCTAAGAAATTTGCAGAGGATGCCAAGATTATTCACATTGATATTGATGCGGCGGAAATTAATAAAAATATCCGTGTGGACGCTTCCCTGGTAGGTGATTTAAAAGCTATTTTAACTGAATTAAATGCAAAATTGGATCCCCAGGAGCATAAGGAATGGATGGATACCATCAAGGATATGAAGGAGATTTATCCTTTGAAATATGAGGATGAGAAATTGTCCTGTCCTTATGTAATAGAAGAACTCGACCGGATTACCAAGGGCGAGGCATTAATTACTACTGATGTAGGACAGCATCAGATGTGGGCGGCGCAGTATTATAAATATACACAACCCCGTACCTTCCTTTCCTCCGGTGGATTGGGAACCATGGGCTATGGTCTTGGGGCATGTATCGGTGCTCAGGTAGGACAGCCCGATAAAATCTGTGTGAATATTGCAGGTGACGGCTGCTTTAGAATGAATATGAATGAGCTTGCAACTGCATCACGTTACAATATTCCCATTATTCAGGTGGTTATTAACAATCATGTATTGGGTATGGTACGCCAGTGGCAGACCTTATTCTATGGAAAAAGATATTCTCAGACGGTGTTAAATGATAAGGTGGATTTCTGCAAGGTTGCGGAAGGTCTTGGATGTACTGCAATCCGTGTTACTACCAAGGAAGAGGTGGCACCTGCCATTGAGAAGGCAATAGCACTGAAGGCTCCTGTATTAATTGAGTGTATGATTCCTGAGGATGATAAGGTATTTCCTATGGTTCCGGCAGGAGCACCTATCAATGAAGTGTTTGACGGAGACGATTTAAAAAGGCAAGAGTAATGAAAACGATACATAAGATAGGCTTGGGAATTGCAGGTCTGGTTGTTGTTATTCTATTGGCAGGCTATATTAGTCTTGCTTTTTATTACCGACAGGCTTTTTGCCCAAATACTTGGATTAATGGTGTGTATTGCACCGGAAAAACAGCAGAACAGGTAAGTGAGGAGCTTTTATCTAAGATAGAAGCTCCCGTTGTTGTAATAACGGACAGTGATGGAAATAACCATGAGATTTCCCTTGCAGAAGCTGATTACAGGGTGGATTACCTTACACCTATAAACGCATATATTAAACAGCAAAATTCATGGATGTGGATTGAAAATGTATTTTTTTCAAAAAATCATGAAATTATTCCCCAGACTTCCTATAATGAGCAATTGTTAAAGGCGCTTTTTGAAGAAATAGAGCCCGTTAAGCAGGAATTACAACAGGTAAAGGTATTTGTGCTGGGAAAGAATAAAACAGACGGATACCGGTTATATGATTGCCTGAGTCATCGTCTGGATACGGATATGGTATTTCAGGAGCTGATAGCTGCTATTGAGAGGGAAGAGTTTGGCATTGATATGGGAACGTTGGATTGCTATTACGATATTCCTTTATCAAAAGAGCAGGAAGAACAAGTGAAGCTCTGGGAAAAAATAGAGGCTTTCCAGCAATGCGGACTTGTTTATGATATGGGTGAGGATGAGCAGGATAAGCTTGCCTTTACCCCCGCTGTTATGGCAGGCTTTTTGGCAACGGAAAACGGAATTCCGGTTTTGGATGAAAATGGAAGTTTGATGATATCAGAAGAAGCAGTCGTAAAATTTGTGGCTGATTTATGCGAAATTTATGATACCTATGGGAAGGAACGAGAGTTTCAAAGCACCAGAGGAGATATCATCACTTTATCCAAAGGAACCCATGGTACGACTATTGACCAGAAGGCAGAAGTGGATTTCCTGATGGAAAATCTTCTGAAGCCCCAGATGCATACTAAGAAAGTGCAATCGCATATACCTGAATATAAGAGAATGGGTACTGTGCGGGGGAAAAATGATATCGGAGACACCTATATTGAAGTGGATATGACCAATCAGAAGCTTTATTTTTATGTGGATGGGAAAATAGAAATCGAGACAGATGTGGTGACCGGTAATGAAAGACGCCGTATGAGTACCCCGGAAGGCGTAAATTATGTTTATAATATGCAGAAAAATAGAGTTTTGCGTGGTCCCGGATATGCTTCTCCGGTAAAATTCTGGATGCCTGTAAATCGTGGTATCGGTATTCATGATGCTAATTGGCGTTCTGAATTTGGTGGAGATATCTACAAAACAGACGGTTCCCACGGATGTATTAATGTGCCCTCTAAGGTGATGCCGGAGATTTATGAACTGGCAGAAATAGGTACTCCGGTGGTTATGTATTACTAAAGCAGATAGGGTATATTAAGTGGTTTGAAAAAAAATTAACAAAATAATTTAACAATGTACTTGACTAAAGTAAAAAGAGAGTATATTCTATAAATTATACTTGAGAAATTAACCTATGAAAAATTTTGAGGAGGTCGTGAAAATGGCTAGAGTGTATAACTTTTCCGCAGGTCCTGCAGTATTACCTGAGGAAGTATTAAAAGAAGCAGCAGAGGAAATGCTTGACTACAAAGGAACCGGCATGTCCGTTATGGAGATGAGTCATCGTTCCAAAGATTATGAAACCATCATTAAAGAAGCGGAAGCTGATTTAAGAGAATTAATGAACATTCCTGATAATTACAAGGTATTATTCCTGCAGGGTGGCGCGCATCAGCAGTTTGCAATGGTTCCCATGAACCTGATGAAGAATAAGGTTGCTGATTACATTGTAACCGGACAGTGGGCAAAGAGAGCATTTGCTGAGGCAAGTCTCTTTGGTAAGGCAAACAAGATTGCTACTTCTGAGGATGAGACCTTCTCTTATATACCTGATTGTTCCGATCTTCCTATCAGCGAGGATGCAGATTATGTATATATCTGTGAGAACAATACTATTTATGGAACCAAATTCAAGACATTACCTAATACCAAGGGCAAGGTTTTAGTATCCGATATGTCCAGCTGTATTTTGTCCGAGCCTGTTGATGTAACCAAGTACGGCATCATTTACGCAGGTGTTCAGAAGAACATCGGACCCGCAGGTGTGGTAATCGTGATTATCCGTGAGGATTTAATTACCGAGGATGTACTTCCCGGAACACCTACCATGCTTCGTTACAAGACCCATGCTGATAACGATTCCCTTTACAATACCCCTCCTGCATATGGTATCTATATCTGTGGTAAGGTATTTAAGTGGTTAAAGAAGATGGGCGGTCTTGAGGTAATGAAGGAGCGCAATGAGAAGAAGGCAAAAGTTCTTTATGATTTCCTGGATGAGAGCAAGCTCTTCAAGGGTACCGTTCGTAAGGAAGACCGTTCTTTGATGAATGTACCTTTTGTAACCGGAAGCGATGAATTGGATGCAAAATTCATTAAGGAATCCAAGGCTGCAGGCTTTGAGAACCTGAAGGGTCACAGAAGCGTTGGCGGTATGCGTGCAAGTATCTACAATGCAATGCCTATCGAAGGTGTAGAAAAGCTTGTTGAATTCATGAAGAAATTCGAGGAGGAGAACGCATAATGTTTCAGATTAACTGCCTGAATCCTATTGCAAAGGTAGGACTTGTAAACTTTAATGATAATTATAAATTAACTGATGATGTAAATAGTGCAGATGGCATTTTGGTAAGAAGTGCTTCCATGCACGAGATGGAATTACCCGAAAAGCTTCTTGCAGTGGCAAGAGAAGGTGCAGGTGTTAACAATATTCCTCTTGATAAATGTGCTGAGAAGGGTGTTGTAGTATTCAACACTCCCGGTGCAAATGCAAATGGTGTTAAGGAATTGGTAATTGCCGGTATGCTTATGGCTGCTCGTGATGTAGTGGGCGGTATCGAATGGGTAAAGGCAAATACGGATGATGCAAATATTGCAAAGACTGCAGAAAAGGAAAAGAAAAACTTTGCAGGAACAGAGCTTCAGGGTAAGAAGCTGGGTGTTATCGGTCTTGGTGCAATCGGTGTTAAGGTTGCAAATACCGCACTTCACTTTGGTATGGAAGTATTGGGCTATGACCCTTATGTGTCTGTAGATGCAGCATGGAGTTTGAGCCGCAGCGTAAAGCATGTGCTTAGCGTGGATGAAATTTATGCAGAATGTGATTACATTACCATTCATGTACCTTTGTTGGATTCCACAAAGGGTATGATTGACAAATTGGCAATTGCAAAAATGAAGGATGGTGTTGTAATTCTGAACTTTGCTAGAGACCTTCTTGCAAATGAAGCTGATGTATTGGAAGCATTAAAGAGTGGTAAGGTACGTCGTTATGTATCCGATTTCCCTAATCCTACTACCGCAGGACAGCCCGGCTGTATCGTAATTCCTCACCTTGGTGCAAGTACCGAGGAGTCCGAAGATAACTGTGCAGTAATGGCAGTTAAGGAAATTATGGATTATCTTCAGAATGGTAATATCAAGAACAGCGTAAACTATCCTGCATGTGATATGGGCGTATGTACCAAGGTTGGTCGTGTAGCAATCTTCCACAAGAATATTGCAAACATGATTACCAAGTTTACCGCTGAGTTTGGTAAGAATGGTATCAACATCTCCGACATGACTAATAAGTCCAGAGGTGAGTATGCATATACCATGATGGATATTGAAGCTCCCGCAACTGAGGAAATCGTTGCTGCATTGTCCGCAATTGACGGCGTGTTCAGAGTGAGAGTTGTGAAATAAGATTTTCTATGAGTGTATTGAAAAGCCATATGAATTTGAAGGTTGATGTTAACCTGAGAGTTCATATGGCTTTTTATTGTGATACATGTGTAGCAGGTGGTTTTTGAATGATAATGGAGGTTTGGACAAGTACTAGAGTTGCTTTTGGATGTTTTGGGCAGTGGAAGGAGAAAGATGTCACTGGTGCCCACAAGAAGCTTAGAGATTAGCTGATTTGCAGGTGTTGTGGGCATGGGAAGGAGAAATATGCCGCTGATGCCCACAAGAGCCCCAGAAATCAGCGGACATGTAGGTGTTATTGGGCATGGGGAGACAGAAGGAGTTGCTACTGCCCAATTGTTGTTTGAGGAGCAAGGGTAAAGTGGGGATTGTGCGGAAGTGATGGAGGGGATACGAGATGCAATTGGGCAGAGAAGATAGGGATAAAATTTGTATGCCCAAAACAGAAAATAATAATTGTCCTATAAGTTCTATTGAAAAAATATCATAAGGGTATAAAATAGTAATAGTGCAGACTGCGGGATTGTTGTTATAAAAGAAGATGCCAACTAAAGTACAATTTAAGTAAGGAGAGAAAATCTTCATGAGTCGAACCGAAAACGTAGAATTAACCGTTCTATGTTTAATACATAAAAATAATGAATATTTATTACAGGATAGGGTAAAAAAAGATTGGAAGGGTTTTACCCTGCCCGGAGGGCATGTGGAATCTGGAGAGTCCATTGTGGATGCTGTCATTCGTGAAATGAAGGAGGAAACAGGATTGACCATTTTAAATCCCAAACTTTGCGGTTTGAAACAGTTTCCTATAATCAGTGGAGAGAAACAAGAGGGCAGATATCTTGTGTTTTTATTTATAGCGGATGAATTTATGGGGGAAGTGGTTTCTTCCGAAGAGGGCGCAATGCATTGGGTGGATAAGGATGACCTGTCCTCTGTGAATATAGTAAATGACCTTACTGAATTGTTACAAGTAATGTTGGATGAGAATTTGAGTGAATTTCAGTATGTTGTGGATGAGGATAAGTGGAAAGTGGTTTTAAAATAGCTTGAAAGGATGGGCTTTAAGTGATTGCACTGAAATTGAAAAATAGCGGTAACATTATGACCTACATATCAATTATTAGAAAGTTTGATAGAAACTTATCAATGGGTGAAATCAAGAAAAGAATAGAGAAGCATGAAATATTGCTTCTTCATGATATCTCAGCAGGAACTGATATTTGTGATGAAATGAACGATATCGATAGAAATGAGTTATTTTGCAAATTATTGCAGGCGTTAGAAGCTAAGGATGCAGAAATAGAATTATATGATGATGCAGAAGAAATTACGATAGAGATGCTGTATAATATGATAGAATCCTGGAATCAGATTTGTATGGATACGAAATGTGATATTGAGAGAGAATTAGGTATATGAAAATTGGTATGTTAATAGAAACAATATGTTTATGCTTTATCTTAACAGGCTGTGCCTTACAGGAGACAAGAACTGAACAGGAGCAAAATATTGCGGATGTGCCTGCGCAAGTACCAACAGTTACACAGATGCCTGCTTCTGAGGCAAACGAGTCAGAAGCAACAACACCAAGCGCTACAGTTGCATCAGTAGAACTACCGTCGCCGCCCCCTACCCCGGAACCAACAGCCACGCCTACACCAAGTATTTCCTTAATCATGGTAGGAGACATGTTGATGCATACTCCTGTGGAGAAAAGTGCTTTGCAGGAGGACGGTAGCTATGATTATTCTGCCATTTTTGCTGAAACTGCGGATTTGATTGAGGAAGCGGATTTGGCATTGGTCAATCAGGAGGTAATTATAGGTGGGGAGGAATTAGGAATTTCCGGTTATCCTGCCTTTAATGCACCCTATGAATTGGGACACGAGCTGGTAGAGGTTGGCTTTGATGTGATTTGTCAGGGAACCAATCATGCACTAGATAAAGGTAGAAAAGGATTATTGAACTGTATTAATTTTTGGGAAGAAAATTATCCGGAAGTGGCGGTCTTGGGAATTCATGACAGCCGGGAGTCACAGGATGAAATCTATGTTTATGAGCAGGATGGTATCAAAATTGCTATATTAAATTACACCTATGGAACCAATGGGATTCCTTTGCCGGATGGTATGGCTTATGCAGTAGATTTATTGGAAAAAGAAAAAGTAGTGTCTGACATTCAACGGACAGAAGAACTGGCGGATTTTATAATCGTTTGCCCTCATTGGGGAACTGAGTATGAACTGGGTGTTTCTGCCATGCAGAAGAAGTGGACAACCATCTTTTTAGAAAATGGTGTGGATTTGGTATTGGGAACCCATCCTCATGTGATTGAACCTATAGAGTGGGTAAGGGATGAGGAAACCGGGCAGCAAATGCTGGTTTATTATTCTCTGGGCAATTTTGTGAATTGGACTTCCGGCTCCGGTGCGGGGATTGCCAATCGTATGGTAGGTGGCATGGCAAAGGTAACCATTGAAAGGGATGAAAAGGGAAAGGTTGCTATTGCAGAGTATGATGTGGAACCATTGGTTTGTCACTTGCAGGAGGGGATAAATGGTGTAAAAGTATACCCTCTGGATAACTATACAACAGAATTGGCTGCTGAAAATGAAATTATAAAACAAGATTCTGCATTTTCCTTAGAGTATTGTCAGGAATTGTGCAAGAAGGTTTGGGGAGAATAAAATTATGCGATTATTATTTGAAATTGACAAAAAAGATTACAACAAAAACGGTACAAGCTTTGTACGTCCTTCGGTCAGAGGTATCATCATTAAGGACGGCAAAATTGCTATGGTGCATAGCCTAAAATATGATTATTATAAATTCCCCGGTGGTGGAATTAAGGCAGGAGAGGAGCATCGGGAAACTCTGCTTCGGGAGGTAAAGGAAGAGACAGGATTGCGTGTTTGTCCTGATTCTGTTAAAGAATATGGCTTGGTTCATCGAATCCAAAAGGGAATGAAAGAGGATATGTTTATTCAGGATAATTACTATTACTTTTGTGATGCTGAGAATGATGTAGAAGAGCAGGAATTGGATGATTACGAAGCGGAGGAGAAGTTTACATTGGAGTTTGTTACTCCTCAGTATGCTATAGATGTAAATAAGACTTCTATTTCTATAGTAGCAGAGCAGGTCAATGAGGTTTATTCCATAATGCTGGAGAGGGATTCCAGAATACTGGAGATACTTATGGAAGAGGGATATTGTTAGGAGAAAGGTTATGTTTGGTTTTCTAAAGAAACATCCGCAAAACAAGGAATTAGATAAAATTGTGCAAAGCATTGAAGTGAATGCTGCTAATAATTATAAGGATGCTGCCCAAAAGAGCTTATTGGAATTTGAGGAGCAGCTTACTCAATTAGAGGAAGCAGGAAGATTGTCAGAAAAGCAGAAAATCTATTATCATGAAAAGCTCAGTGAATTTAAGCAGCAAATGAAGAATTTTACCCATAAGGATCAAAAGCCTACTTGGGTATAGTAATAAGAAGAGAGGAAATAATTATGATACTTTGTATTGCATTAGCTCCATGCAGAGTTTGAGGAGACTGTATGGAGGAGTTGCTTTATGCGGATATCCTCAGGCTTTGCTTCTGTTTTAGGAGATAACTAAAAACAAAAAGGAGCAAAGAAATGAAAAAGAATGAAAAGATTAAAAATAATGAATTATGTGAGTTAAGGGATTTTTTGATTCTCTGGAGTACCCAGAGTGTATCACAGCTTGGGAGCAGTATCACTGCGTTTGCACTGACATTATGGTTGTATGAAAAGACAGGGTCTTCCTTAAGTACAGCAGCACTTACCATCTGTTCCTACGCGCCCTATGTATTGATGAGTATATTTGCCGGAGCGTTGACGGATCGTCTTGATAAAAGAAAGACAATGCTCGGTTGTGATTTGTTTGCTGTAATATGTACAATTATGGTATTGGTATTATTTCGGACAAATGGTTTGGCAGTGTGGCATTTATATCTGTTGAACGGTATTTCGGGATTAATGAATACCGTACAGCAGCCAGCCTCCGAAGTGGCAATGACACTTATTATTCCACAAAAATATTATCAGAAGACAAGTGGGCTTCGGTCACTGTCAAGATCCTTGATATCCATATTGAACCCTTTGCTTGCTACTGCATTGTATTCTTTGGCCGGACTTAATCTTGTAATAGGAGTGGATATTGGAAGTTTTGTGGTTGCATTTGTGGCATTATTGTTTTTTATTAGAATTCCTGAAAATAGGTGTGAAAAACGCGAGAAAGTACTAACGCTTGCAAAGGAAGGATTTGTATTTCTGAAAGAAAATCCACTCATTATGACATTAATTTTATTTATGTCAGGAGTAAATTTAGTGGCTTCTGCCTTTGATGCGGTATTACCCGGTTATGTGCTCCCCAATCCAAAGGGTGGTTCAACTGTTTTGGGGATTGTGACATCTTGTGCGGGCATTGCTATGATTATGGGTAGTCTGCTGGTTTCTGTTTTACCCAAGCCAAAGAATAGAGTAAGCGTTATCTATTGGACAATGTTAGTTTCCCTAAGTGTTGAAAATTTTATGCTGGCATTTTCCAGAGAACCGATATTGTGGTGTATGGGTCAGATTGTTGGATGGATTCTTGTGCCAATTATGAGTGCAAATTTAGATGTAATTCTCAGAACAACCATTCCGGTACACCTGCAGGGACGCGTATATGCATGCAGAAATACTTTTCAATTTTTTACCATCCCGATAGGATTATTTTTAGGTGGCTTTATGGTGGATGAGGTATGTGAACCTTTTATGGTCACATATGGTAATTTATTCATTCTGGAAAAGTTTTTTGGTGTGGGCAAGGGTTCCGGTGCTGCACTTATGATGTTTATACTTGGTGTGAGTGGAAGCTTGATTTGTATTATCATGGGTAAGAAATTGAAACAATATCAATATGAAGAAAAATAGCTGTTTTAGGGTATTGTAAAAGGATTTTTACATAAATTTTTGATGATGTAAAAGTAAATTGATAGAAAAACATTCAGAGATTTTGTATATTGAGTATGCTTCAAGGGAGGCAAAATAAAATGAGGTGGATAGAATATGGAAATTGGAAGTAAACTCAAGAATGCACGAAGCGAAAAGGGAATAACACAGGAACAAGCGGCCGAGTTACTTGGTGTTAGTAGACAAACTATCTCAAATTGGGAAAATAATAAGTCTTATCCTGATATCATTAGTGTGATAAAAATGAGTGACATCTATTCTATAAGTCTTGACCACCTGCTCAAGGAGGACAAATCAATGAATCAGACTTATCAGGAATTTTTGGAAGAGAGTACAAACACGGTTAAGGCAAAAAGAAATTTGGGAAAGATTATATTACTTTCTACATACTTTATTGTATGGGAAGTAGCGATGCTTATTTTTTGGCATACAACGAGCTCAATGACACCGGAACTTGATATTATTTTTAGACGGATATTATTGCCGTTTTTATTACTTGTATTAACAGTAACGGTAGCAAAGAATGATTATTGGGGGAAGGGAAACTGGTTTTGTGTTATTGGAGCGGCAATCACATTTCTTACAGTGCCATACACGGAATATGTGCAGGAAATGGACATGGTAACTTTTACATTTATTTTTCCTAATTTTATGTATATGGTGGTAGGAATTATTGTTTCTGTCTGTGGTATTATAGTCGGAAATTTTTGGAGAAAGAAAAGTTCCGCAAAATAAAAAGCGTAAACAAAAAACTGAAACAAAAAAAAGCGGTTGAAAACACAACATCAACCGCCTTTTGCAGTTTGCGCGCCATGGGCGCGCTCTAACGGGTGAAAGTCCCGAATACGCCTAGGTAACAAGGAAGTATATAGCTGAACAGCAAGGGTGTTCATCGTGAGGTGGAATCTGAAGGAAGCTGTAGGCAAACCTCTGGCTCGAC